>JAUNBC010000002.1 GCA_030527285.1 Bacillota bacterium
GGGCGGTTTTTTGTAGCGAACGCTTTGCGTTCGCTACTCACTAAAGTTGAACAAAGACCCTCGTCATCAGACGAGGGTCTTGATCTGCGCTTATCAAGCCGTTAATAGACGGAGACTTGCTTCCTCTCTCTATCCTTGCGCTCAAATTTGACTTTGCCGTCTTTCATCGCGAACAGGGTATCATCCTTACCGATGCCGACATTATTGCCGGGATGGAATTTGGTACCGCGCTGACGCACGATGATCGTACCGGCGTTGACCTGCTGGCCGTCGCCGCGCTTCAAGCCCAACCGTTGCGCCGCTGAATCACGGCCGTTGCGGGATGAGCCGCCTGCTTTTTTATGAGCCATATATATCCCTCCCTTACAGGATAAAAATCATATTACTGTGCTAATTGAGTATCTTTTCGATCTGCAGCTTGGTATAAGGCTGACGATGGCCGTTCTTGGTACGCACGTTTTTCTTGGGTTTGTAGTGAAAAACTACGATCTTCTTGCCCTTACCGTGCTCGACGACCTTGCATTGTACCTTAGCGCCTTCGATATACGGCTTGCCGGTGATCAGCGTATCGCCGTCCAGCACCGCCAGCACCTTTTCGATATCAATGCTGGAATCGGCTTCGGCCTCCAGCAATTCGACACGAATGATATCGCCCTCGGCGACTTTGTACTGTTTACCGCCTGATTCAATTATCGCGAACAAATGTTGCACCTCCCCTACTTTTTAGATAGCCTCGCCCGAATAAGGTACCCGCTGTGCGAGAGCAGGATTTATCACCTTTAAGGTGCGGTATGGCAACAGCTGAATAATATCATGCAGGAGCGGCTATGTCAAGAATTATTTTGCGCCAAACGGGAATAGCGTTCGCTGAGCACGCGCCCCTTGCCGCCGCAATGCGGGCATTCGCTCTCGATGATCGCCGACAGGTCGTGGCCGATCTTTTTGCGCGTCATTTCCACCAGGCCCAACTGCGTCATGCCGAGTATCGCGGCGCGAATGCGGTCCTTTTTCAGCTCCTCCTCAAAGGCCGCCAGCAGCTTCTGCTTATCCTGCTCGTCTTCCATATCGATAAAATCGACGACGATGATGCCGCCGATATTGCGCAGCCGCAATTGACGGGCGATCTCCGTCATTGCCTCCATATTGGTCTTGAACACCGTGTCTTGCAAATTTCTCTCGCCGACATATTTGCCGGTATTGACGTCGATGACAGTCAAGGCCTCCATTTGATCAAAGATGATATAGCCGCCGTGCTTGAGCCAGACCTTGCGCTTGAGCGCCCGCTCCAGCTGCTCCTCGATATTATAATCAGCCAGCAGATTGCGGCTTTCACGCAGGCGCAGCTTATCGCCCAGCGCCGGCGCGATCTCGGCTATCGTCTCGGCCACGCGCGCATACGCCTGCTCATCCTCCACCACGATCGCATCCAGATCCTGCGGATTGCCGTCGCGGATAGCGCGTTTAAGCTGATCAAAGTCCTGGTACAGCAAGGACGGCGGCTGCGCCTTGAGCGCGCTGCCCTGAATACGCCGCCATTTTTTCAGCAGCGCCTTGAGCTCGGCAGCCAGCTGCGCGCCGTCAGCCTCGGCGGCCACGGTGCGCACTATCGCTCCCATATTGGCCGGCAGCGTCTCGCGCACCAGCTCCTTGAGCTGCTCGCGCTGCTGCTCGTCCTCGATACGCCGCGATACGGCGATATAGTCGCCGCAGGGCAGCAGCACCACAAAACGTCCGGCCAGCGACGGCTGCAGGGTAACGCGCGCGCCCTTGGTACCGGCGGGCTCCTTGAACACCTGCACTATCACCTGCTGACGCGGCTTGACCAGCTCGGTGATGCTGCGTTCGCCTTTGCCCTCCTCGGCGGCGGAGCCCGGCGGCGCGGCCGTCACCGCGTCGTCGACATACAAAAAGCTGTTCTTCTCCAAGCCGATATCAACGAAGGCCGCCTGCATACCCGGCAGCACGTTTTCGACCTCGCCCAGATAAATATTACCCAGCAAATACTGATTATCGGCGCGCGGCAGCGATATTTCCGCCAGCTGCCCGTCCTCGATATAAGCGATGACCGTATCCGCGCCGTCGAACCTGACCAGCATTTCTTTTGTCATAACAGCCTCCTTATGCCAATGGACACGGCTCGATCAACTGGCCGTCCTTTTCGATAAACAATCCCTGCCGCTCCGTATATTCGATCTGCGCCAGCGGCGCGATGATCGCCGCTATCTCCTGCGGACGCGGCGCCGCGCCGCGATCCAGCCGCAAATGGGCGATGATGCTGTCGCCGGTCACCGTCAGCCCCACCAGGCTCTGCATCATGTCGATGCTGCGCTTGCCCTTGGGGCTGTCGCGCTCGATCAGCAATTCCGGCTCCTGACGCAGCTTCTGCACCGCCTGCTCGATCTCGGCGGTGAGCGGCACGGCCAGCTTGATGCGATAAATGGCGTAATTGATCTCCGCCATCAACGACGGCAAGCCTCGATCCACGGCGACGGCGTTGAGCAGGCGCAGACCCGCGGGCAGCAGGCTGTCGAGCGTCCGCCACCAGCCGTCGGGCGGCTCAGCGGCGAAGTATATATCCACATACTCGGCGTCGCCGCGCAGGCCTACCGGATGCGCCGGCCCCCACGATAGCTGGATATGCGGATTGAACCCTTGAGTGAAAGCTACCGGCAGACCGCTGCGCCGCAGACCCTTCTCCAAAGCGGCCAGCAGATCGAGATGCGATAGCCATGCCATATCGCCCTGTATCGACAGACGGCAGCGCCAACGGCTGACAGCGGCAGCCGGCTTGACCGCTTGCCGCGGCGGCGGCGGAGCAGCGGCGGCGGCAGCCAGCCGCGTCTCTACGCCCAGCGCCGGACAAACGCCGCAACCCGAGCATTCGCCATGCCGGCAATCGGCGGTCAGCTGCGCCGCCCGGGCGCGCTGGTACTCGCGGTACAGCCAGCCCTCGTCGATACCGCAATCTATATGCCGCCACGCCAGCGGCGAATCCGCCTGATACTCGGCGGCCGCGTATTGCTCTATGCTCAAGCCCTCGCCGGCAAAAGCGCTCCGCCACAGCTCGGCACGAAAATGCTCGCTCCAACCGTCAAAAATACAGCCCGCGCGATAGGCGCGCAGCAATACCGCGCCCAGACGGCGGTCGCCGCGAGCAAAGGCCGCCTCTAACAGCGAGGCCGCAATATCGTGAAAATTGACCGTCACCTGCCGCAGCGGCTTGAGCAGCTCCAATAACAGCTGCTGCTTATGCTGTAATTGTTCGGCGCCGCAGCCGCCCGCATACTGGAACGGCGTATGCGCCTTGGGCACGAAGGAGGCCACGCCGAGGGTGATCTTCAGCGGCTTGCGCGCCCCCGGAGGCCGCCAGGCGCGCGCCGCGGCGACGATCTGCCGGCATAAGCCGGCGATAGCGGCGATATCCTCATCCTGCTCAAAAGGCAGGCCGATCATAAAATACAGCTTGATCGTGCTATAACCCTGCGAAAAGGCGGCGGCCGCCGCCGACAGTATATCCTGTTCGCTCACGCCCTTGTTGATCACGGCGCGCATCCGCTCGCTGCCGGCCTCCGGAGCCAGCGTGATACCGCTTTTGCGCACCTGCTGCGTACGCGCCGCCAAACCCACGGAGAACGCGTCCACGCGCAGGGAAGGCAGCGTCACGCCCACGCCGCGCGCGCCGTGCGCGGCATGAAGCTGGTCGATCAGGCTGTCGATGCGGCTGTAATCGGCGCTGGACAGCGACAGCAGCGATATATCCTCATAGCCGGAGCAATTGATATTATCCGCCGCCTGCTGCAGTAGCAGCGGCTCGGATTTCTCACGCAGCGGCCGGTAGATGATACCGGCCTGACAGAAGCGGCAGCCATGGGTGCAGCCGCGCATCACCTCGACCACGGCGCGATCATGCACGGCCTTGACCTGCGGCAGTAGCGGCTGACGCGGGAAAGGCGCCTCGTCGATAGCGGCGATCACCCGCTTTTGCACGCGCGGCGGCGCGCCGTCTTGCGCAGTCAGGGAGCTGAAGCGGCCCCCGGCGTCGTAATGCGGCGTGTACAGGTTCGGCACATAGCAGCCGCCGATGGCGGCGGCGCGCGCCAGCAATTGCCCGCGGCCTATACCCTCGGCCTTGGCCTCGGCGCATAAACGCAGCAGCTCGATCAGGCTCTGCTCCGCCTCGCCGATCAGGAACAGGTCGATGAAATCAGCCAGCGGCTCGGGATTGCAGGCACAGGGACCGCCGGCTATCACCAGCGGCTGCCCGCCGCCGCGTTCGGCCGCCAGCAGCGGCAGACCGGCCAGATCGAGCATCGCCAGCACATTGGTATAGCTGAGCTCATATTGCAGCGTAAAGCCGATAACGTCGAATTCGGCGGCCGGACTGCGGCTCTCCCATGAAAACAGCGGCAGCCGGTATTCACGCATTTTGCCGATCATATCAGTCAGCGGCATAAAGGCGCGCTCCATCGCCAGACGCGGCTGACGGTTGACCGCCTCATAGAGCACGCGCAGGCCCAGATGGCTCATACCGATCTCATAGCTGTCGGGAAAAGCGAACAGCATCCGGCAATCCAGCTGCGCCGCGTCTTTGACAATGGCGTTATACTCGCCGCCGCCATATTGCCCGGGCCGCTCGACATAAGGGAAAACGCTGGTATTCAGTAATTGCTGTAATTGCGATCTATGCAAGATTAGCCTCCGATGCTTGCGTCTATATCAGCTTATCGCCGCGCAGCATTATCTCGCCCGCCACATGGCTGCCCAAGCCGTATTGCGCCGCCAGCTGCAAATACTCGATGTTCGCCGGCGGCAGGGCGCAGAGCGTGGCCAAAGTCATGTCGATGGCCACCGCGTCATGTCCGGCCAGCAGGCAATCCAAACGCGGCGGTTGGAAGGCGATATTGACGCTGCGGCAGTCGATGATGCTCAGATCGGGCGAGACCGCGCCGTAAATATCGACCAGCATCCGCTGCCGGTGTTCGTCGTCGCAGCCGGCAAAGGCCGGACAAGCGGCGGCGCAGTTGACGATAGCCCCGCCGAACAGCCGCCCCTCGCTAACGCGCAGTTTGGCGGCCGAGATCAACACGTCGTACAACGCCAGCGGCGCGGCGATATCCAGATGATCGGCGCTCAAGGCGTCGGCGCAAGATCGACGCACCGTACCGCGGGCGGAAAGGTCGATCAGCTCCGCGCCGCTCTCCGCCAAAGCCGCGTAGCCGCTATCCGTTAAGACCCGCGGCAGCGGGAAACCGGCTGCCGGACGCAGCGCCACGCCAACGCGCGCAGCTCCGGCGGCATAGATCAGCTCGACCAGCGCCGCCAATAGATCGGGCGGGAAATGCACGCCCTGCGACGGCGGCGCGGGCAGGCATACGTCGCTGAGTATCAGCACGCTCTCGCCGGGCATGACAAAAAACTCCACTCCGGCCAACGGCTGCAATAGCTTTGTCAACAGCTCACGCTGTTCGGCTCGTTGTTCGGCGGCCGCTTCGGCGGCGCGCGCTACGGATATGACCGGCATGATTACCTCGCTCGGAATATTGGCCGCCCTGCTGTTCAACGCGGCCATCCCTATTATATAGCTTTATCTCTGATATTGCAATGCGCGCCGGATGATAAAAGCCCCGCCGTCAGCTGACGGCGGGGCTTTGGCAATCAATAGCCGTGCGGTATCGGGATCATTCGTCGGCGAGAGCCGCCTGCGCCGCCGCCAAACGGGCGATCGGGACGCGATACGGCGAACAGCTGACATATTGCAGGCCGATCTGATGGCAGAAGGCCACGGAGGCCGGATCGCCGCCATGCTCGCCGCAAATGCCGAGCTTGATGTCGGGGCGGGTGGCCTTGCCCTTTTCCACCGCTATCTTCATCAGCTGGCCTACGCCCTTGAAATCAACGCGGGCAAAAGGATCGCTCTCATAGATCTGCTTCTTGTAGTATTCGTCCAGGAAGGCTCCGGCGTCATCGCGGGAGAAGCCGAAGGTCATCTGCGTCAGGTCATTGGTGCCGAAGGAGAAGAACTGCGCGGTCTCGGCGATCTCGTCGGCGACCAGACAGGCGCGCGGTATCTCGATCATCGTGCCGACCAGATACTTCATCTGCGCGCCGGCCTCGGCGATCACCTTATCGGCGGTAGCCTTGACGGTATCGGCGACATAATCCAGCTCTTTCTTCTCGCCGGTCAACGGTATCATGATCTCCGGTACGATATGCAGGCCATGCTTTTTGTTGACGGCGATCGCCGCCTCGATGATGGCGCGCGCCTGCATCTCGGCGATCTCCGGATAGGTGACGCACAGACGGCAGCCGCGATGACCCATCATCGGGTTGAACTCATGCAGCTGTTCGCAGCGCGCCTTGACCTGTTCGAAGGTGATGCCCATATCCTTAGCCAGCAGCCGCATATCCGCCTCTTCCTTGGGCAGGAATTCATGCAGCGGCGGGTCGAGCAGACGCACCGTCACCGGCCGTTCCTGCATCGCCTCGTAAATGCCGATGAAGTCCTCGCGCTGCATTTCCAGCAAATAGCCGAGCGCCTTGCGGCGGGCGGGCTCGTCGGTGGCCAGGATCATCTCGCGCATCCTCGGGATGCGGTCCTCCTTGAAGAACATATGCTCGGTGCGGGTCAGGCCGATGCCCTCCGCGCCAAAGCTCACGGCATTGGCCGCGTCGCGCGGCGTATCGGCATTGGTGCGTACCTTGAGCTTGCGGTATTTATCAGCCCATTCCATAAAGCGGGCGAAATCGCCGGTGATAGCCACAGCCTGCGTCTTGACGTCGCCGGCATAGATCTTACCGGTGCTGCCGTCGAGCGAGATATAATCGCCCTCCTTAAAGCTATGGCCGCCCAATTCCAGCGTCTTGGCCTGCTCGTCTATCTTAGCGTCGCCGCAGCCGGCCACGCAGCAGGTGCCCATGCCGCGCGCGACCACCGCCGCATGGGAGGTCATGCCGCCGCGCACCGTCAGCACGCCCTCGGCGGCGACCATACCCTCGATATCCTCGGGCGAAGTCTCCAAGCGCGCCAGCACCACGCGCTCCTTGCGCTCATTATGCGCCTGCTTGGCGTCCTCGGCGGTGAAGTACAGCTTACCGGCAGCGGAACCGGGAGAGGCGGGCAACGCCTGACCGATCTGCTCGGCAGCCTTCAGCGCCGCCGGGTCAAAGGTCGGATGCAATACCTGATCGAGCTGCTTGGGATCGACCTTGAGCAGCGCTTCTTTCTCGGAGATCATACCCTCGTCCACCATATCGACGGCGATCTTCAACGCCGCGGCGGCGGTACGCTTGCCGTTGCGCGTTTGCAGAAAATACAGCTTGCCATCCTCGATGGTGAACTCCATATCCTGCATATCCTTATAATGCTGCTCCAGACGATGGGCGATCTCCACGAACTCACGATAAGCGGCGGGCATATCCTGCTCCAGCACCGAGATCGGCTTGGGCGTGCGGATACCGGCCACCACGTCCTCGCCCTGCGCGTTCATCAAGTATTCGCCGTAGATCTTATTCTCGCCGGTGGCGGGATTGCGGGTAAAGGCCACGCCGGTGCCGCTGGTATCGCCCATATTGCCGAACACCATCATCTGCACGTTGACGGCGGTGCCCCAGTCGCCGGGTATATCGTTCATGCGGCGATAGACGATAGCGCGGTCATTGTTCCATGAGCGAAACACGGCGGTGATCGCGCCCATCAGCTGTTCGTAGGGGTCGGCGGGAAAATCTTCGCCCAGCTTGGCCTTATACTCGGCCTTGAACTGGCCGGCCAGCTCCTTGAGATCATCGGCGGTCAGCTCGGTATCGAGCTTAACGCCCTTTTTATGCTTCATCTCGTCGATCAGCTGCTCAAAATACTTCTTCCCGACTTCCATCACCACGTCGGAATACATCTGGATGAAGCGGCGATAGGAATCATAGGCAAAGCGCGGATTGCCGGTCTTTTTGGCAAAGGCCTCTACCACCTCGTCGTTCAAGCCAAGATTGAGGATGGTATCCATCATGCCCGGCATCGAGGCGCGCGCGCCCGAACGCACCGATACCAGCAGCGGATTGTCGATGCTGCCGAATTTTTTGCCGGAGATCTTTTCCAGCTCCGCCAGCGCCGCTTCGATCTGCCGCTTGATCTCGGGAGAAATAGTCTTGCCCTGAGCGTAATAATCATTGCAGGCCTCGGTGCTCACGGTAAAGCCCTGCGGTATCGGCATACCCAGCTTGGTCATCTCGGCCAGGTTTGCGCCCTTACCGCCGAGCAGGCTTTTCATCGTCGCGTCACCTTCACGGAATTGATACACATACTTTGTTGCCATACTTCCTACCTCCGTTCATTCATAATACGATGACTTTCTATGGTCGTTATTGGATACAAGTATACTCTAATATTATACTCTACTATTACCATTAAAGCAAGTGCGAATAAGCGCTTTATTCAACGATCTTGCTCAGATCGCCAATGGTCTGGGTCAGCTCGATGATCTTGTTCAGCAGGGCGATACGGTTCTCGCGCACCGCGGTATTCTCGTCCATGACCATCACCTGCTCAAAGAACTTGTCGATATACGGCGCCAGCTTGGCCTCGACCTCCAGCACCGTCTGATAATCGCCTGCCGCCAGCGCCGGCGTCACTATCGCTTCGATGCGCAATACCTGTTCGAGCAGCGCGTTCTCCGAAGCGTCCGCGAACAGCGCCGGGTCGATCTCGCGCAGCACGCGCTCGCCCTTATCGCGTGCCGAGCGCAAGATATTGGCCACGCGATTGACCGCCGCCAGCATCAGCGCAAAATCGCTGTGCCTGCGGTACTCGCTCAAGACCTGCGCGCGCTGCATCATCGCCAGCAGGCTGCCGTCACGCGCCGCCTCCGTTTCGCGCACCGCGTTGACGATATCGTAGCTGACGCCCGCTTCGGTGAGTATATTCTCGGCGCGCTGATTAAGGAAGGTGATGATATTGGCGACGCGCTCCTGGGCTCGCTCGATATCAACGCCCTTGGCGTCGGCGGCCAGCAGCTCCAGCGCATAAGGCAGCAGATCGCGGATGCGCAAATCAAGCTGATGGCGGACGATGATCTGCGCGCAGCCGACAGCGGCGCGGCGCAGCGCGTATGGATCCTGCGAGCCGGAGGGGATCAGGCCGATGGCGAAAAAACCGGACAGGCTGTCGATCTTATCCGCCAAAGCCACGGCCACGCCGGCCTTGGTCTCGGGCAGCTCGTCGCCGGCAAAGCGCGGCAGATAATGCTCGCGTATCGCCTGCGCCACCTGACGCTCCTCGCCGGCGGCATTGGCATAATACTCGCCGATAACGCCCTGCAGCTCGGGGAATTCATAGACCACGCGCGACGCCAGATCGGACTTGGCTAAATAGGCGGCGCGCCGGCACAGCTCGATCTCGCGCTCGCTGTAACCGAGCTTGCCGCCGATGAAGGCGGACAGCTTGACGATACGCTCGACCTTTTGCCTGAGCGTGCCCAGCTTCTCATGGAACACCACCGCCGACAGCCCTTCGACGCGCCCGGCCATATCGTCCTTGATATCCTCGACATAGAAGAACTCCGCGTCGGCCAGACGCGCGCGCAGCACCTTCTCATTACCGGCGGCCACGATATCCAAATAGCGGCCGTCGCCGTTGCGCACGGTGATAAAATAAGGCAGCAACTTGCCATCCTTGCCATAGACGGGGAAATAGCGCTGCTGATCGACCATCGGCGTGGTCACCAGCTCCTCGGGTATGCTCAGATACTTTTGCTCAAAGCCGCCGTGCAGCGCCGTCGGGTACTCGACCAGATAGGTGACTTCCTCGATCAGCTCCTGGTCATGCTCGACATAGCCGCCCAAAGACGCGGCTTCTTTGTCGATCTGCGCGACGATCAGCTCGCGGCGCGCCGCCTGATCGGCGATGCAGTAATTATCCGCTAACTTTTGCAGATACTCGGCGGGCTGCGCGATCTCGATATGCTCGGAGCCGAGCAGACGATGGCCGCGGCTGTAACGGTCAGCCGCCACGCCGGCGATCTCCAGCTCCAGCACGTCGCCGCCCAGCAGCGCTACCAGCCAGCGCACCGGACGGGCAAAGCGCACGCTATTGTAGCCCCAGCGCATCGGCTTGGGGAAATACAGCTTGTTGAACACGTTGAGCAGCAGCGGCGGCAGTAATTCGGCGGCAGGCTTGCCGATGCTCTTTTTGCGCGCGAACAGATAGGTATTGCCGGAGACGTCGCGGCGCAGCAGCTCGCTCTCGCTGACTCCTTGCCCGCGGCAAAAGCCCTCCAAGGCGCGGGTCGGCTTGCCCTCCGCGTCATAGGCCGCCTGCAGGGACGGGCCTTTTTGCTCGCTTTCCATATCGGCGGCGCGCTCGGCCAGCTGATCGACCAGCAGCGTCAGCCGGCGCGGCGTAGCGTAGATCTCCAGCCGCTGATAATCGAGGCCGGCCTCTTTGAGCGCGCTCTCGCATAGCTCGCGCATTTGCCTGACCGCCGGCGGCAGGAAGCGCGCCGGTATTTCTTCTAATCCTATCTCAAACAACAGATCCTTGGCCATGTTAATCCTCCCGCTTATCTAACTGTAATTGCGCGCGCAGGGCGGCGTCCTTGACTAATGGATAGCCCAAGCTCTCGCGCTGCTCCATATAGGCCTCGGCGCAGGCGCGCGCCAAATGCCGTACCCGCGCGATATAGCTTTGCCGCTCGGTGACGGAAATAGCGGAGCGCGCATCCAGCAGGTTGAAGGTATGCGAGCATTTGAGCGTATAATCATAGGCCGGCTGCGGCAGCTTGAGCTCGACGATGCGCAGCGCCTCTTTTTCGTACATTTCAAACAGCTTGAACAGCATATCGGTATCGGCATGCTCAAAGTTGTAATGCGAATAATCGACCTCGTTTTGATGATGCACGTCGCCATAGCTGATCTCGCCTACCCAGTTGATATCGTAGACGCTGTCCACCTCTTGAATGAACATCGCCAGCCGCTCGATGCCATAGGTGATCTCACCGGCTACCGGATGACAGTCGAAACCGCCGAATTGCTGGAAATAGGTGAATTGGGTGATCTCCATGCCGTCCAGCCAGACCTCCCAACCCAGACCCCATGCGCCCAAGGTCGGGCTTTCCCAGTTATCCTCGACGAAGCGAATATCATGCTGCTCCGGCTTGATGCCGATCTTTTCCAGCGATTGCAGATACAGCTCCTGAATATTATCCGGCGAGGGCTTGAGCAGCACCTGATACTGATAATAATGCTGCAGGCGGTTGGGATTATCTCCGTAACGGCCGTCGGTAGGACGGCGCGAAGGCTCGACGTAGGCGGCGTTCCACGGCTCCGGCCCCAAAGAGCGCAAAGCGGTGGCCGGGTTCATCGTGCCCGCGCCCTTTTCCGTGTCATAAGGCTGGACGATGATGCAGCCCTGCTCGCCCCAAAACTTGTTCAAAGCCAAAATGATATCCTGAAAATTCATAGACAGTTCTCCTCATATATTAAATGTGCCCGAAGTCCGTAAATTATCTATATTCTACCATTAACGCAAAACCCCTGCCATGGCGGTAAATGAAGTGCGCATCAAGCATAGCCGTATCAAGCGCCGCTTGGACGCACGATCAGGCCATGCCCGCACGCCCTCTCGCCGACGACCTCATAGGCCGCCCGCAGTTCGCCGTCCGGCAGCGGCAGCAGCAGCGGCAGATAATTGCCGCTATGGCCGCTGATATAATCACAGCCGTCGATGTTTACCGGCTGCTCCGTCAGCAGCTCCAACTTGCGGCCGATGAAGCGCTCGACATAAGCGCGCTCCGTCTCGGCGCAGACGGCGCTGATGCGCGCCGCCCGCTCCGCCTTGAGCGCGGCGCTGAGCTGGCAGGGCAAAGCCGCGGCGCGCGTACCGGCGCGGCGCGAATAGGGGAACACATGCGCCAAGGCAAAGGCGCATTGCCGCACGAAGGCCAGCGTCTGCGCATGCTCGTCCTCGCTCTCGCCCGGATAACCGGCGATGATATCGCTGCTGACGGCGATATCCGCATCCCAAGCGCGCAGCCGCGCCAGCAGCTCCGCGTACTGCGCCGTCGTATAACGCCGCCCCATCGCCGCCAGCGTCGCGTCGCAGCCGGCTTGCAGCGGAATATGCAGATGGCGGCATAGCTTGGGCTGCCGCTCAAGCTGCCGCAGCAGTTGCGGCGTGAATTGCTGCGGCTCGATCGAGCCGAGGCGCAGCCGGTGCAGCTCGGGCAGCGCGCACAGCGCGTCGATCAGCGCCGGCAGATCCTCGCCGTACGCGCCAATATGGATGCCCGAAAGCACGATCTCGCCATGGCTGCGCGCCAGCTGCCGCGCCTTGTCCACGGCCTGAGCCAAGGGCAGCGAGCGCACCGGCCCGCGTACATAAGGCACGATGCAATAATGGCAGAATTGCCCGCAGCCGTCCTCGATCTTCAAATAAGCGCGAGCGCGGCTCTGCCGGCTGACGCTGAATATATCGGCAAACTCGGTGACGGCGGCGATGTCGCCGACCGCGCTTTGCCGCCCCGCTCCGGCCAACGCCTGCTCCGCTAATTGCGGTAATTGCGCGCGCTCGGCCACGCCGGCGACGATATCCACGCCCGCGATGGCGGCCAGCTCCTGCGGCGCGCGCTGCGCATAGCAGCCGCATACCGCCAGCACGCTGTCCGGATGCTCACGGCGCAGGCGGCGTATCTGCGCCCGCGCCTTCTTATCGGCGACATTGGTGACGGTGCAGGTATTGACGATCAGCAGCCGCGGCGCAGCCTTGTCCTCCGTCCAGCCGCGCTCGGCAAAAAGGGCGGCTATCGCGCCGCCCTCTTCCTGATTGACCTTGCAGCCGAAATTGAAAACAGCAAAACTCTTATCCATAGCAGCTCCGGCGGCGCAACGTACGCCGCGCTTTATTCATAGGCGGCCACCGCCGCAAAGCTCACCCATTCGTCCTTCCGCCGTCCGCCGATGATCGCCAAACCGGCATTGACCAGCGCCTGCGCCACCGTCCCCGAGTATTGCTCCAATACGCCGGAGCAGATGAACGTACCGCCCGGCGCCATGAAGCGGCTCACCACCCGCGCCAAGTCGCATAGCACCGGCGCGGTGATATTAGCCATCACCAGCTGGCATTTGTCGCGGCGCAACCGCCTTTGCAGCCGCTCGTCGGCTAAAAAATCGCTGATATATACGTCGCAGCTATCGGCGGGCAGCTGATTGATGCGCAAATGCTCGGCCACCGTATCCGCGCTGTGCTCGTCAATATCTATAGCCACGGCATGCGCCGCGCCGGCCTTCAACGCCGCCACCGCCAAGATGCCGGAGCCGCAGCCGATGTCCATGACGCTATGCCCCGACTCGAGGTACTGCTCGATCAGCTCCAGCATCATCGCCGTCGATTGATGCTGGCCGGTGCCAAAGGACAGCCCGGGCGCGACGTTGATCGCCGTGCGCTGCCCCTCGTACTCCTGCCACCACGGCTTGACCAGCCAGTTCTTGCCGATCTCCAGCGGGCGGAAGGCTTTTTTCCATTCGCTTTGCCAGTCGATATCGTCGATCAGCGACTGCGCGAGCGTATATTGCGGCTGTCCTGCCAGCTCGGCGGCTATCGCCGCCGCCGCCGCGCGACCCGTCTCGTCGTCGGCAAACAGGCAGCGCAGCGTCTGCCGGCTGTCGTCGATGGGCTGCCCGTCGAATACCGAGGCGTCCCAATCTCCGGCCTGCAAATGCCGCTTGACCAGCGCCGGATCGTCGATCTCCACGCCGCTCGCGCCATAATGAAACAGCAAAGCCGCCAGCAGCTCATCGCTGCCCGCGGGTGCCGTGATCTTCAATTCGATCAATCGCTCGTTCATCATTACCTCTTTTTGCTGATAACGGAACGCCGCCGTCTACTTAAACATCTTACCGAACAATCCGCCGCCTTTTTTATCGTCGTTGTCGCGCTCCGCCGGCAGCTCGCCGAGCTGACGCAGCAGCTCCTTTTGCTGCTCGGAAAGCTTGGTCGGGGTCAGGACCTTTACCTTGACGTGCTGATCTCCGCGCCCATAGCCGCGCAGCTTGGGAAAGCCGCGCCCGCGCAGGCGGAAGGTGGTGCCGGTCTGCGTGCCCTCGGGTATATTCAGTTTGACCTTGCCCTCCAAGGTCGGTACGTCTATCTCCGTGCCCAAGGCGGCCTCGGAGAAGGACAACGGGAATTCGCACAGCACATTGTCGCCGTCGCGCCGGAAGAATTTATGCGGTTTTACCTTGATGTAAATATACAGATCGCCAAAGGGGCCGCCATTAGCGCCGCCGTCGCCTTCGCCGGCCATGCGCAGGCGCGAGCCGGTATCCACGCCCGGCGGTATCTTGACCTTGAGCGTGCGGCTGTTGCGCTGCCGCCCTGAGCCGGAGCATTGCGGGCAGGGCTCCTTGATGATACTGCCCGTTCCATGACAGGTCGGGCAATCGCGCACGGTCTGGAACTGGCCAAACGGCGTGCTCTGCGTCGTGCGCACCCGTCCGGTGCCGCCGCAGGCCGCGCATTTTTCGCGGCTGGTGCCGCGCTTGGCGCCGCTGCCGCCGCAATGCTCGCAAGCCTCCATCCGTGAGACGGAGATCTCCTTTTCCACGCCCTTGGCCGCTTCCTCAAAGGTCACGGATATATCGGCGCGCAGATCGCTGCCGGCTTGCGGCGCATTAGGGTCGCGCGCTTGCGCGCCGCCGAAGCCGCCGCCGAAGAAGGTCTCGAAAATATCGCCGAAGCCGCCCGCGCCGCCGAAGCCGCCGCCAAAGCCGCCATAGCCCGCGCCCGGGTCATTGTGGCCGAACTGGTCATAACGGGCGCGCAGATTATCATCCGACAATACCGAATAAGCCTCCGATACTTCCTTGAATTTCTCCTCGGCGGTCTTGGAATCCGGGTTCAGGTCGGGATGATACTGCTTGGCCATTTTTTTATAGGCCTTTTTTATCTCCTCGGCGCTGGCGTCGCGCGAGACGCCCAGCACCTGATAATAATCTCGTTTATCTGCCATGATACCCTCGTTGAAGCGGCTCAGGCGGACGGCGGCGGCCTATACCGCGCGCCGCCCGCCGGCGGCCGTTATTTATCGTCCTTGACCTCGTAATCCGCGTCGACAACGCCGTCGTCGGCCGGCTGTTCGCCGGCATAGCCGCCGCCGAAATCGTTCGCGCCGTTGGCCTGCTGCTCGGCCTGCTGCTGCGCCGCCGCCTCGCCATAAATGCGCTCGGTGATCTTATACAGAGCCTCGGCCAGCGCCTTGGTCTTTTCGTCGATCAGATTGCTGTCGTCGCCGGCCAAAGCATTGGTCAGCTCGCTGCGCGCCGCCTCAACGGCGGTCTTTTCTTCTTCTTTGACCTTATCGCCCAGCTCCTTGAGCGAGCGCTCCGATTGATAAAGCAGGCTGTCGCCCTGATTGCGGATCTCGATATTCTTCTTCTTCTCCTCGTCCTCGGCGGCGAAACGCTCCGCGTCGGCCATCATGCGGTCGATCTCGCTGTCGGAGAGGCCGGAGCTGGCGGTGATGGTGATATCCTGCTGCTTGCCGGTGCCCAGATCCTTGGCCGAGACGTGGACGATGCCATTGGCGTCGATATCGAAGCGCACCTCGATCTGCGGCACGCCGCGCGGCGCGGGCGCGATGCCGGTGAGATTGAAGCGGCCCAGCGTCTTGTTATCGGCAGCCATCTGCCGCTCGCCCTGCAAAACGTGGATATCTACCGAGGGCTGATTATCGGCGGCGGTGGAGAAGATCTGGCTCTTTTGCGTGGGAATGGTGGTGTTGCGGTCGATCAGGCGGGTAAATACGCCGCCCAAGGTCTCGATGCCGAGGCTGAGCGGAGTAACGTCGAGCAGCAGCACGTCCTTGACCTCTTTATTCAGGATACCGCCCTGGATAGCCGCGCCCAAAGCCACGCATTCATCGGGGTTGATGCCCTTATGCGGCTCTTTGCCGATGAGATTTTTGATCGCCGTCTGCACCGCCGGTATGCGCGTCGAACCGCCGACCAGCAGCACGCGGTCGATATCATTGGCGCTCAAGCCCGCGTCCTTCATCGCCTGCCGCGTCGGCCCGACGGTCTTTTCCACCAAATCGGCGGTCAGCTCATCGAATTTAGCCCGGGTCAGAACCACGTCCAAATGCTTGGGCTCGCCGTTTTGCTGGGTGATGAAGGGTAAATTGATATTGCTGGTCATCATGCCGGACAGCTCGCATTTAGCTTTTTCCGCCGCCTCGCGCAGACGCTGCATCGCCATCTTATCGGCGGCCAGGTCCACGCCGTCGCTGGCGCGGAATTCCTTGACCAGATAATCGACGATGCGCTGATCGAAGTCATCGCCGCCAAGGAAGTTGTTGCCGGAGGTCGCCTTGACCTGAAACACGCCCTCGTCCAGCTCTAAGATCGACACGTCGAAGGTGCCGCCGCCCAAGTCGAATACCAGCACCGTATGCTCCTCGCTCTTATCAAGGCCATACGCCAGCGCCGCCGCGGTCGGCTCATTGATGATACGCAATACCTCCAGACCGGCGATCTTGCCCGCGTCCTTGGTCGCCTGACGCTGCGAGTCAGAAAAATAGGCGGGTACGGTGATAACAGCCTGCGTTACCGCCTCGCCCAGATAGGCCTCGGCGTCGTTCTTGAGCTTTTGCAGGATAAAGGCGGATATCTCCGGCGGCTGATACTCCTTGCCGCCCATTTTTACCGCTACTTTCTTGCCCATCTGCCGCTTGATCGACATTACGGTATTATCGGGATTAGTGACCGCCTGACGCTTCGCCACCTGACCGATCAACCGCTCGCCCTTGGCGAACGCCACCACCGACGGCGTGGTACGCGCGCCTTCGGGATTGGGGATAACTATGGCCTCGCCGCCTTCCATGACGGCGACGCAGGAATTGGTCGTGCCTAAGTCGATGCCTATAACCTTACCCATTAAGAATGCCTCCTTATATGATCACATTTGTTATCTGTATTATTAACGGAAACAGCGCCGTTAATCTCTTAATTGTAAACCTGCACAACGGCCGCGCGCAGCAGCTTATCATGCAGCATATAGCCCTTTTGCAGCACCATCGCCACCTTGCCCCGCTCCTCCTCCAGCTCGGCGGGCAGCTGCGCCACCGCCTGATGGAATTGCGGATCGAATTCCGCGCCCGCAGCCTCGATCTCGCTCATACCGGCGGCGCTCAACACCGCCAGCAGCTGCTTGCGTATCAATTCCACGCCGGCTTTATCGGCCTCGCCGGTCATGGCCGCCAGCGCGCGCTCAAAATTGTCCAGCACCGGCAATAGCTGTTCGATCAAAGCGGCGGCGGCAGTCTGCGTTTGCAGCTCGCGTTCGGCAGCCGAGCGGCGGCGGTAATTGTCAAAGTCCGCCTGCAGGCGCAAAAAGCGCTGTTCGGCCTCGCCGTCCTCCTGCTGACGCTTGTTCAGCTCGGCGATCAATTCATCGTTCTCCGTTTGCAGCGCCGCGATGATCTGCTCCGGGCTTATCGCCGCTTTCGTTTCCTCCGCCGGCTGCTCCGTTTGCTGCTGCTGCTCATCGGTCATTGTCTGCTTGCTCTCGCTCATCAGCTCACCTCGGTCATTTATTCTTGTCTTCGATCGCGCGCGACATTTCCGCGGCGATGTACTCCATCAATGATACGGTCTTATCATAGCTCATGCGCGTGGGGCCGATCACGCCCACCGTACCGGCCTTCTTGCCGCCCACGAAATAATTAGCCACCACCATCGAGCAGTCATCAACGCCGCGCATATCCAGCTCCTCGCCGATAGCCACGGTGATATGCTGGCCGCCGCCCAGATCGAGCAGCTTCTTCACCTGCGCCTCCTGCTCGAGGAAATCGAACACGCTGCGCAGCTTATCCACGTCGCGGAACTCCGGCTGCGCCAGCATGCGCCGCATACCGCCGGTGAACACCTTTTGCCCGGTCTGCTGGGTGCGCGCCTGCTCGAGCATTTCCATGGCCTGACGCAAACTGCGCTCCTGCAATTCCAGATCAGCCATTATATCCCTGAGATAATTATAGCTCACGCGGCTGATATCTATGCCCAGCAAATGCCGGCGCAATTTATTTTCTATCTGCGCCACCTGCTGCGGCGTGACGCTATGCGGCAGATCGATCAGCTTATGCCTGAGCAGGCCGGTGGAAGCCAGCAAAACCGCCAGCACCTTGTCCTCGCGTATTTGCACCAGCTGAATATTCTCCAGCGTACCGCTGCCCTCGGCGGACATAGTGGCCAGCGCCGGATAATTGGTCAGCCGCGAGATCATATTGCAGGCCGAGCGCATGAATTCATCCATCTCGCTCAGCTCGTTCAAATGACTGACCAGCGCCTCCTTGATCTGCGCCTTCTCGGCATGCGTGAGCTTTTCCGGGCTCATCAGGTTATCGACGTAATAGCGATAGCCTTTGTCGGAAGGAACGCGGCCGGCGGAGGTATGCGGCTGCTCGATATAACCCTCCTCCTCCAGATCGCTCATCTCATTGCGAATGGTGGCGGGGGATACGCCGAGATCATATTTTTTGGCCACGGCACGCGAGCCCACCGGCTCGGCATTGGCGATATAATCCTTGATGATGGCGTTTAGCACCTGCTTTTTCCGCTCATCCATAATCCGGCTCACCTCCTTTAGCACTCACCGTCTTTAAGTGCTAACAGTAATATATACCGCTTTTTGGTAAATGTCAATAGGTCAGAAATGAAAATTTGACCTTTTTTCACCAAAAAAGCGCCGCCCAAAGGCGGTGCAACTTAGGGAGGCGTCGGTTTTCCGCAACTTGTTCGAAAAGCCCTGTGCAAACAGGGCTTTTTCTTATGCGGAAAACTACGAAGTATTTCTGCGGCGAGAAATTTCGGCGCAGGGCAAGGCGCAAAGCGCAGCAATAGACGGAGCCTATTGTGAGCATTTGCAACGCCGCACTGCGCCGAAAGAGCCGACGCAGAAACGGCGTATCCCGAGGCACATTGAGCTCGAACCGACACGGTTTTGGAGCAAAATCAACGGCATCTGCCGCATCTATCGTCACTGCACGTAGGAACCGCTACGCACAGCGCCGATAGCTACGCCATCTGCTCGCCGATTTTGCTCCAAAACTCCTGCGTACCCCAGCGGGATGTATCGCCGTGCTGAGCAAGGCAGCGCGACGACGGCATACCGGTGGTATGTTTAGGAGCGCTAACGCAGCATAGTGCGGCGATACGCCCGCTGGGGCGTATTGGTTCGAGCCCAATGTGCCTATGCGCGCCGCCAAAAGCCGTCCGGAGGCGCTTGATCGCGTTAAAACTAAAGCTACGAGCGTTGAGATTAAACGATACCCTGAGCGATCATCGCTTCGGCAACCTTTACGAAACCGCCGATATTGGCGCCGTCAACATAGTTGATCGAGCCGTCGGCCTTTTTGCCGTATTCGACGCAGGTCTCATGGATATTAGCCATAACGTGCTGCAGCTTCTCGATGACTTCGTCCTTAGTCCAGGACAGACGCTCGGAGTTCTGCGACATTTCCATGCCGGAAACAGCCACGCCGCCGGCGTTGGAGGCTTTACCGGGCGCGAAGAGGATGCCGGACTCATGGAACAGCTCGATAGCTTCGAGCGTGGAGGGCATATTCGAGCCTTCGACAACGGCTTTGCAGCCATTGGCGCGCAATCTCTTGGCGTCCTCGAGATCGAGCTCGTTCTGGGTAGCGGTCGGGCAAGCCACGTCGCAGGGAACTTCCCAAGCGCGATGGCCTTCGCGGTATTCGAAACCGAATTCGGTGGCGAAATCCTTGATCGGACGGCGATACACAGCCCACAGCGGCTTGAGGAATTCAAGATGCTCGGCGGTGATGCCGGACGGCACATAGACGAAACCGGCCGGATCGGCGACGGTGACGCATTTGCCGCCCATTTTGTTGACGTTCTCGATCAGGTAGCAGCCGACGTTACCGGCGCCGGACAGCGCAACGGTCTTGCCTTCGATGCCGCCCAAACCGGCCTTCTTCAGCATATGGTCGGCGAAATAAATAACGCCGTAGCCGGTGGCTTCGGTACGGCCGAGGCTGCCGCCGAAGGGCAAGCCCTTACCGGTCAAAACGCCTTCAAAGCGGTTGACCAACTTCTTATACTGGCCGAACATGTAACCGATCTCACGGCCGCCCACGCCCAAGTCGCCGGCGGGAACATCGGTGTCGGGGCCGACATGGCGGAACAGCTCGCTCATGAAGGCCTGGCAAAATCTCATGACCTCGGCGTCGGATTTGCCGATGCCGTTGAAGTCGGCGCCGCCCTTACCGCCGCCCATCGGCAGGCCGGTAAGAGAATTCTTGAAGGTTTGCTCGAAGCCCAGGAACTTCAGCGTGCCCTGAGTGACATTAGGAGAAAACCGGCAGCCGCCCTTATAGGGGCCGATAGCGCTGTTGAACTGAATACGATAACCACGGTTGACCTGAACCTGACCCTTGTCGTCGGTCCACGGTATGCGGAAGCTGACGACGCGTTCCGGCTCGACGATACGTTCCAGCAACGCATCCGCCTGATAACGCGGATTAGCGTCGACGAACGGCGCCAGAGAGCCGATGACTTCTTCTACCGCCTGATGGAATTCAGGCTCCGCGGGGTTCTTGGCCTTGACGTTTTCCATAAATTTCTGGACATCAAAAGACATTGATATTCCTCCCTAATTTACTATACTTGCGTATAGTTATTGAACTGTTTTGACTGAAAAGGGCAAAAAAATTTTTCCCGCCCCTTATCCGCCATGATAATTTTACTACTTTTAGCGGCCGAACACAAGCAAATGATGAATATTTCCAATTGTGCAACATCTTGGGTCAGAGCGGGCGCATCAGGTTCGCCCCATCCCTGCTATTGAATGATCAGATTGTCCGCGCCCACATAGTCGCCAAGCAGTTCCAGCACCCGTCCGTCCAGATCCGCGCCGGCGACACCGGGGAAGCTGTCATAGCGCTTCTCATCGGCGTAGTAGACGCGCACCGGCACCAGACCCGGCGCGGCCAGCAAATAGGAACGCGCCTGTTCCAGCATGTCGCGGGCGGCGGCTGAGGGCAAACGCAAATACAGCTTGACCGGGCTTTTGACCTCATCAACGTTGAGCTCGGAATTAGCGCCGTTGACCTTGACCCGCGCCTTGACCAGCACCACCCGTCCTTCGATCAGCTGCTCCTGCAGCTGCTCGTAAGCGCGCGTGAATACGGTGCAGCGCGTAGCGCCGCGCGTATCCTCGAGCATGAAATTGGCCATCGGCGCGCCCTTCTTGGTGAAGCGCCGCGTCAGACCGCTGATGATGCCGGCGGCCGTCACCACGCTGCCGTCGGGCAACTGAGCGATAGCGGCGCTGTCGGCGTTGATCTTCTTATCCAGCTTATCCTGATACACGTCCAGCGGATGGCCGGACACGTAAAAACCCAAGGTCTCCTTTTCCATATCCAGCAATTCCTTGAAGCTGTACTCCGGCCGTATCACCATCTCCACCTGCGGTTTATGCGCCGCCGCGTCAAGACCGAAATCAAACAGCGAGCTTTGCGCGGTATCCTGATCGGCGCGCAGTTTTTTTGACAGCTCCAAGGCGTTATCTATGGATTCGAGCAAGGTGGCGCGCGTCTCGCCAAAACAGTCCAAAGCGCCGCAGCGTACCAGGCTCTCCAGCATCTTGCGGTTGAGCGGGATGCGTTCGCATAGCTCGCCCAGCGAATTATAGTCGCCGCCCTGCTCGCGCTCCTCCACCAGCTGCCACACCGCCTCGCGGCCGACATTGCGCACCGCGCTCAGCGCATAGCGGATATTGCCGCCGGCCACGGTGAACTTGGCGCTGCTCTCATTGATATGCGGCGGCAGCACCTTGATACCCATGGCCTTGGTATGAGCGACGTATTTGGCCACCTGTTCGGCGGAGTCCATCACCGAGGTCATCATCGCCGCCATGAACTCGGCCGGATAATGCGCCTTCAGCCAGGCGGTGCGATACGAGACCAGCGCATAGGCGGCGCTATGGCTCTTGTTGAAGCCGTAATCGCCGAATTTCTCTAACTGGTCGAAAACGCCTTCGGCGATCTTTTTGCTGATACCCTGCTTGACCGCGCCATCGACAAAGGCGGCGCGATTGGCGGCCAATACCTCCGGCTGCTTCTTGCCGATAGCCTTGCGCAGCAGATCGGCCTGCCCCATAGTGAAACCGCCCATCACCTGCACCACGCGCATCACCTGCTCCTGATAGAGGATAACGCCATGCGTTTCCATCAGGATCGGCTCCAGACACGGATGCGCATAATGCACCGCTCCGCCATGCTTGCCGCGAATATAGTCGTCGACCATGCCGCTGCCCATCGGCCCGGGACGGTACAAGGCCACCAGCGCGATGATATCACGGAAATGCTCAGGCTTGAGCTCGGTCATCACCTTGCGCATACCGTCGCTCTCCAGCTGGAACACCGCCGCGCTTTCGCCGCGTGACAGCATCTCATAGGTATCCTTATCATCGAGCGGCAGCGTCGCCAGATCCGGCTGCGCGCCGGTAGAGCGCCGGATATTTTCCAGCGCGTCGTCGATCACCGACAGCGTGCGCAGACCCAGCAGATCCATTTTCAGCAGGCCGCAATCCTCCACCTGCTGCTTGGCGTATTGAGTGAACACGCTGCCGTCCTTGCTGTCGCGCTGCACCGGCATATACTCGATCAGCTCGCGCGCGGCGATCACCACGCCGGCGGCATGCTTGCCGCAATGGCGCGGCATACCCTGTATCTTGGCCGCCAGATCGAGCAGCTCCCGTGATTGCGGATTGGTCTTGTACTCTTGCAGCAGATCAGGGCTTTTATCCAGCGCCTGCTCTATCGTCTTGACCGCCAGATCGTCTGGCATCAGCTTTACCACGCGGTCAACGTCGGCGTAGGGCATATCCAGCACCCGACCGACGTCGCGCACCGCGCCCTTGCTCAGCATCACGCTGAAGGTGACGATCTGCGTGACCTTATCCGCGCCGTATTTCTCCACCAGATAATCGACGACCTCGCCCCGACGCAGATCGCAAAAATCCATGTCGATATCGGGCGGGCTGATGCGCTCGGGATTGAGAAAGCGCTCGAACAACAGATCATATTTGAGCGGGTCGATATCGGTGATGCCCAGACAATAGGCGATCAGCGAACCGGCGGCGCTGCCGCGCCCCGGCCCCACGGAAATGCCGTGCTCTTTGGCAAAATTGATCATATCCCAGACGATCAGGAAATAGCCCTGATAGTCCATCTTATTGATCACGCCCAGCTCGTACTCAAAGCGCTCGCGCACCTCGCCGGTGACCGTCTGATAACGCTGCCGCAAGCCCAGCTCGCATAGATGCCGCAGGTACGAAGGGATATCGAAGCCGTCCTGCACTTGATAGGGCGGCATATACAGCTGACCCAGCTCTAATTCGACGTTGCAGCGCTCGGCGATGCGCAGCGTATTGGCCAGCGCCTGCGGCTGCCCGGGGAACAGCGCCGCCATCTCCTGCTCGGTCTTGAGATAGAACTCGTCGTTAGGAAAACGCATGCGGTTTTCTTCAGCGCGCGTTTTGCCGGTCTGTATGCACAGCAGGATATCATGCATATCCGCATCGGAGGCGTCAACATAATGCAAGTCGTTGGTAGCGACTAAGCCCAGCTCCAGCTCACGGGCGATCTCGATCAGCGCCGCATTGCTGATCTGCTCCTCGCGCAGGCCGTGGTTTTGCAGCTCGATGAAGAAATTATCCGCGCCAAAGATCTGCTTATACTCGGCGGCCAAGTCGCGCGCCGCATCAAGCTGACCGTTGAGTATCAGCTCCGGTATCTCGCCGGCGATGCAGGCCGAAAGGCAGATCAATCCCTCGCTGTATTGGCGCAGTAATTGATGATCGACGCGCGGCTTGTAGTAAAAACCCTCCAGAAATCCCAGCGATACCAGCCGACAGAGGTTTTTGTAGCCGGTATTATTCTCCGCCAGCAGCAGCAGATGGCAAGCGCTGTCGCCGATGCGGCCGCTGCGCGAATGGCGGTCGTTGCAGACATAGACCTCGCAGCCGATGATCGGCTTGATACCCTTTTTACGCGCCGCCTTATAAAAATCGACCACGCCGTACATCACGCCGTGATCGGTGATGGCGCAGGCCGGCATATCATAGTCCTTGACCCGCTGCAACAGCTGCTCGATGCGCGCCGCGCCGTCCAACAGGCTGTATTGCGTATGATTATGTAAATGCACAAAAGCCATGTTTTCTCCTTTAACCGCCCAGCAGGTTTTTTTCGCTGAAGCTGAAGTATTGCATACCGACGGCGATGATATGATCGACAACGGTGATATTGATATCGCGCAGCAGCGCGTCGATATGGCGGGTCAGCTTGAGATCGGCGCTGGTCGGCCTGAGCGTGCCGCCGGGATGATTATGCGCCAGCACCACGCGCTTGGCCTTATGCCGCAGCGCCGTCTCAGCGACGATGCGCGGATAAACAAATACCTCGTCGATAGTGCCGCGATTGATCATCGAGGCTTTGATCAGCCGGTTTTGCATATCGAGGCAGATCAGATAAAAGACTTCGTAATCGCAGCCAAGAAACAGGTCGCAGACATAGCTGCCGAGCGCAGCCGTATCGGGAAACTGCTGACGCGGCTGATAACGGTCTAACTGATAGCTACGGAACAGATCGGGCAGCATCGTCAGCAGGCAGGCGGTATTCGCGCCCACGCCCGGCACCTGCAGCAGCTCCTCGTAGGCGGCGTCTAAAACGCCATGCAGCGAGCCGAAATGCGCGATCAGCCGATGCGCCAGCTCATTGGTGTCCTTGTAGGGCAGCGCATAGAACAGCAGCAGCTCCAGCACCTGATGCGGCTCGAAGGAATCCAGCCCCTCGTTGAGATAACGCTCCTTGAGACGCTGCCTATGGCCGCCGTGCAGCGGCTTTTGCTTGCGCTCCTTGTTCATCCGTTACTCCTGTGCGCCAAAATACCGCAGCAGCATCTGCTGTCCGGCGGCCTCGTCCAGCCGCCAATAGCTGACGCCGTCGATATTGGCGAAATCGCCGGCTAAGGTCGCCGCTTCCACCGACTCCGCCGGCGCGTCTTTCATCGCTATCGCCGCGCGCACGATCAGCGCCTTGCTCATATCGGTATCCACGGCCTCGAACAGGCGCGGCAATATCTGCGGCAGCTTGCGGTATATCCCCGGCTCGGACAGCTTGGCATACAGCGCCTTGAGCAGGTTCTGCTGCCGCGAAACGCGGGTGATATCGCCCAACTCGTCATGGCGGTAGCGAACGTATTGCAGCGCCTTCTCACCGTCAAGTAATTGCAGGCCGGCCTCGATGTCGATCAGGCCGTCATAGGTATGATAATACATCCGCTTGTCCACATTGATCTCCACGCCGCCCAGAGCGTCGATGATGCTCTCGAAACCGCCGAAATCGGTGAGCAGATAATAGTCCACCGGCACCTGCAAATTGCGCTCCACGGTATCCGTGAGCAGCTCCATGCCGCCATAGGCAAAGGAATGATTGATCTTGTCGCTGCCGTACCCCTCGATCTCCACCAGCGAATCACGCGGTATTGACAGCAGGAATAATTGCTGCGTCGCCGGACGCACATTGGCAAGGATGATCGTATCGGCGCGCGGCGCGCCTGCAGCCAGCTGCGTATAATCGGAACCGACCAGCAACAGGTTAAAGCTGTCGTCGCTGACGATCATCCCCTGCTCGCGCGCCGCATCACGCGACGGTATCAAGGATGGGCCGAGAAAAAATATATACAGTAAATATGCCGCTGCCGCCAAAACGAGCAGCCATAACAGCGTTTTGAAAAAGGAATGCTTTTTTACACGGGGTTTGTTATTTGCCACTTCTTTTACCTCTATCCCGTAAAAATAGCGCTCGCGAACTAAACGAGTACCATATGATTATACCATATCCGCCGGCGGCTGTGGGCGAAAAACGAGCGATTTTGCGCTTTTTTTCATATCGTCTTGAGCAGCAGCGTTATCGACAGCCACACCGCCAAAAACAGGATCTCTCCCCAGGCCACCGCTGCGCCATAGCAGCCGTCATCCAGCGCGCCGGCCGCGTTTAGCCGCCGCACCGCGAACAGGTAAATGCCCGCGGCTACCGCTAACAGCGCCGAATACAGAGTCAGCGAACTGAACGGCACGATGATCGCCAGCGCCAGGCCGGTGGAAAAAATGAAGCTGTTCTTGCTGAACTCGCGATGCAGCCAGCCGGGAAACACTGCCGGATAGGAATAGACCAGCCAGCACATGATCCAGCGCGAGAATACCTGCGCCGGTATCAGCAGTATAAACTGCGCATAAAAGAAGCGGTAAAAGCAATAGTAGATGAAAAACATGAACAGCAGCCAGCCGACGCCCCAAAACTTGCCGGCGCGTCCCA
The DNA here is from genome assembly GCA_030527285.1 of Bacillota bacterium. Lineage (GTDB taxonomy): Bacteria > Bacillota > Dehalobacteriia > UBA4068 > UBA4068 > JAUNBC01. The sequence goes on from JAUNBC010000002.1 coordinate 26,379, forward strand.
GCCGCCGGTAGTTTGGCCGCTCATAATACTCGCCGTAATCAACGGCCATATTAGGCGGCAAACGCTTGGCGGTCAGGCCGTCGGCCACGGTCACCAGATCGCGCAGCATCACGCCGCCGCCCAGCATCACGTTGATCGCCACCAGCATCGCCGCCGCGCCGCTCGCCGGCATCACCACGAATAAGCGCGCTGCGAGATAGAGCAGCGCGCCGCATAGCAAGCCCAGCAACGGCAGCAGGCGCAGGGCGCGCGGCAGAGAATCATCCGCCGCCTTGATGCGCCGCGGTACCGGCATAAACGTCATTTTTGACAATAGCAGAAAGAACTCTTTCATTGCCTTTCGCCTCAGGATGGAGCCATAGACTTATTGCTATATTATTCCACCCCGACCGCTTTTTTCCTCTAAATCCTGCAAGCGCGTATTGGCCTGCAACAGCCGTTTTGCCAGCGCGACGCTGCGCCGCTGCATACGCCCGCGTTCATCCTGCCAGCGCTGCTGCTGCTGCGCATGATCCTGCTGCAGCGCCTCCAGCATGCTCATCACCACGCGGCGGCTGATGCGCAGACTGTATATATTCTCCTCCAAACGGCGGATCTTTTCCTCATAACGCAAAATATCCTGCTCCAGACAGCTGATCTGCGTTTGGCTGTCCAGAGCGGATCTATCAACGCTATCGAACACAGGCACTTTATCCATCGGCAACCCTCCTTCGGCTGATATTATATGCTAAAGAGAGGGTAAATATTTGCGCTCAGGCGCGAGGGCGATGCTCCGCTAAAACGCCCAATTGCGTGACCGTAGTGATACGGCAGCCGATCTCGCGGACGCCCGACACATGATAGTCGGAGCCGCCGGTCATCGCCAGCCGCCAGCGCCGCGCCAACTGCGCGTACTTGCGCTCCGCCGCGCGGTCATGCTCGGGGTGATAGACCTCGATGCCGCCGATGCCGGCTTCGACCAGCCGCGGTATCAGATTGTCCGGCACGTTCAGCCCCGGATGCGCCAGCACCGGCACGCCGCCGCCGCGCAACACCATATCCACCGCCTCCAGCGGCGACAGCTTGGGCCGCGCTACATAGGCCGGCATACCGCGCCCCAGCCATTTGCCGAAGGCCTCGCGTATCGACGCACAATAGCCGCAAGCTACGAGCTCCTCCGCGATATGCGGCCGCCCCAGCGAGGCGCTGCCGCCGGCCTGCTCGCAAATACGCTCAAAACTCAGCGGCATACCCAACAGCGTCAGCCGCTCCACCATCTTTTCCAGGCGCCAGCGCCGTGCCTCCGCGATCTCCGCCAGCCGCTTATCGTCGCGCATCTTCCGCTCATCCAGCCAATAGCCGAGTATATGCACGTCGCTTTGCTGCTGCTCCGCCGACAGCTCGACGCCGGCGATCAGCGTGATCCCCAGCCGCTCGGCCGCCGCGTGCGCCTCGGCCACGCCGTTCAACGTATCATGATCGGTAAGCGCGCAGCCGAGCAGCCCCTTGGCCGCGGCGGCTTCCACCACCTGCGTCGGGCTGAGCTTGCCATCCGAGGCCGTGCTATGTATATGTAGGTCAAATCCGCTCATCTTCGCACCGTTTTATGCCGTTTGTCTGGGTAATAAATCCGTCAGCACGCGCCGCATATTCTCGCCCGCCACCTTCTCGATCACCGCCTCATCCACACCGGCGGCGCATAAAGCGTCATACAGCAGCGGCAGGGATTGCAGCCCCTCCATACCGTCCGGCAGCTGCGTGCCGTCAAAATCGCTGCCGATGGCCACCGCCTCCGTACCGGCTATTCGCAGGGCATGGCGTATATGCGCGCCGACGGCGGCAATATCGCGGCTCAAGCCGAGAAAATCGGGGACAAAGGTGACGCCGACCACGCCGCCGGCCTCCGCCACGGCCTTGAGCTGTTCGTCGTCAAGATTGCGGCGATAGGGATGGAGCGCGTCGCAGCAGGTATGCGAGACGATAAACGGTTTTTTCGCCGCCCGCGTCAGCTCCCAGAAGCTGCGGCGGCTCAAATGCGCGCCGTCCACCACCACGCCCGACTGCTCGCACAGCTCGATCAGCTCCAGGCCGTCGGCGCTGATCCCGATATCTCCGGCGCAGCCTCCGGCATAGGAATTATCGCCGTTCCAGGTCAGGCCGATCATACGCAGCCCGCGCTCGATATAGGCTGACAAATGCTCGCAGCGAGCGCCGAGCGGCGACGCGCCTTCCATAGCGAGCAACGCCAGCGGGCAGCTTGGCTCCAGCAGCTGCTCGCGGTACAGCAGCAGCCGCGGCGCAGCCGGCACGGCGGCGATATCGTCCAGCAGTAATTGCAGCAGCCGCCGGAAATGACCGGCCTCGCGGCCGGCATATTCGGCCTCGTCCGTCCACAGCGCCAGGACGGCGACGTCCAGATACCCGGCGATGCGCCGGTAGTCGCTGTGCGCCTGCGGCAGCTCGGCCAGGGACGGTTGTTTTAGCAGCCATAGCGGCGTATCGGCATGACAATCTATGCGCAGCGGCCTGGTCTTTTTACTCATAGCGACGGCTCCCAGAAATTGATCACTTCCAGAGCGGCGCATTTGCCGCGCTCGTCAATATCGAAGATGATACCGTTGAATTGCAGATCGCCCGCCGCCGCCTCGAAGCGCGGCGAGACGCCGGTCAAGAAGCGCTGCACGATGATCTCCCGCTCCACTCCAAGCACCGAATCACGCGGGCCGGTCATGCCGGCGTCGGTGATATAACCGCTGCCGCGCGGCAGGATGCGCGCGTCGTTGGTCTGTATATGCGTATGCGTGCCGACCATCGCGGCCACGCGCCCGTCCAGGTACCAGCCCAGCGCCACCTTCTCCGACGTGGCCTCGGCATGGAAATCGACGAATATCGCCGCGTCCGCGGCCTCCTCGAGACGGATGATCGCATCCATGCTGCGGAACGGGCAATCAAAGGAGGGCATGAACACGCGGCCGATGATATTGCATAACAGCAGCTTCCGCCCTTTGATCTCGAACAGCCGCCAACCTCTGCCCGGCGTACCCGGCGGATAATTGGCCGGACGCACGATATTCGGCTCGGAATCAATAAAGCTGAATATCTCCTTGTTATCCCAAGTATGATTGCCCATGGTGAAAGCGTCCACGCCGATATCGGTCAGCTCATGCAGCAGCCGCCGGTTGATGCCGAAGCCACCGGAGCAATTCTCGCCATTGGCGATAGTGAAGTCGATCTGCTTTTCCGCCAACAGACGCGGTAAATGCTCGATCACCATTTTACGTCCCGGCGCGCCGTAAATATCACCGATAAATAATAGCCTCATTACGCCTCCAGTATTCCGCGCGCTGCCGCCGTTCTGCGCATAGGGAAAAGGCTGTCCTGCGACAGCCTTTTGTTATTGCGCTTATTTGGCGTAATCGACGGCGCGGGTCTCGCGGATCACCACGACCTTGATCTGCCCCGGATACTCCATCTCCGCCTCGATCTTCTTGACGATATCGCGGGCGGTGCGCGTAGCCATCAGATCGTCGATCTTCTCCGGCTGGACGATGATGCGGATCTCGCGGCCGGCCTGAATGGCAAAGGATTTCTCCACGCCGTCAAAGCTGTCGGCGATCTCCTCCAACTTTTGCAGCCGCTTGATATAGTATTCCAGCGACTCGCGGCGCGCGCCCGGACGGGCTGCGGAAATGGTATCCGCCGCCTGCACCAGCGCCGCCTCCAGCGATTCGACCTCGATATCGCCATGATGCGCCATGATGCAATGCAGCACCTCGGGGCTTTCCTTATACTTGCGCGCGATATCGGCGCCGATCACCGTATGCGAGCCTTCGACCTCATGGTCGATGGCCTTGCCGATATCGTGCAGCAGGCCGCCGCGCTTGGCCAGCGTGATATCCGCGCCCAGCTCGGCCGCCATCACCCCGGCCAAATGCGAAACTTCTATCGAATGCTTGAGCACGTTCTGTCCATAGCTGGTGCGGAACTTCAGCCGTCCCAGCAGTTTTATCAGCTCGGCGTGCAGGCCGTGTACGTTGGTGTCGAAAGTAGCCTGCTCGCCCTCGTCCCAGATGCGCTGCTCGACCTCCTTGCGCGATTTTTCGACCATTTCCTCGATGCGTCCCGGTTGGATGCGGCCGTCAAGTATCAGCTTCTCCAGGGCTACGCGCGCGATCTCGCGGCGTACCGGGTCGAAGCCGGACAGTATCACCGCCTCCGGCGTATCGTCGATGATCAGGTCGATGCCGGTCAGCGTCTCCAGGGTGCGGATATTGCGCCCCTCGCGGCCAATGATGCGGCCCTTCATCTCCTCATTGGGCAGCGCTACCACGGATACCGTGGTCTCGGCCACATGATCGGCAGCCACGCGCTGTATCGCCGAGGCGACGATCTCGCGGGCGCGCTTCTCGCCCTCCTCGCGGGCGCTGTTCTCGATATCTTTGATCAGTATCGCTGCTTCGTGCTTGATCTCGTCCTCAATGCTCGCCAGCAGTATTTGCTTGGCGGCGGCGGTGGTGATGCCGGAAATATCTTCTAATTCCTGCAATTTCTGCTGCTGCAATTCCTCGACCTTGGCGATCTTGGCTTCCAGGTCGCCGTCACGCTTACGCAAGGATTCCTCGCGGCGCTCGATGGCTTCGAGCTTGCGGTCGATATCTTCTTCCTTCTTCAGCAGCCGTCTCTCCTGATGCTGGATCTGATTCTGCCGCTCCTTGTTATCGCGGTCGGCCTCGGTGCGCAGCTGGTGTATCTCTTCTTTAGCCTCGAGCAAGGCTTCTTTTTTACGCGTCTCGCTCTCTTTTTTCGCGTCGATGAGTATTTTGACCGCCGCTTCTTCAGCGGACTTGATGCTGGCTTCGGCCAGCTTTTTACGAATAAAGTATCCTATCGCCACGCCCAACAGGCAGGCGGCGATAACGATAATTCCCCAGACTAAACTGTTCATGATTCACCTCCATAGTTGTAATAGTGCGGTTATCCGCGTATTTTTGCAAAAAAATAAACCGAGCAAAAACTCGGTTTTGGCTATAGATGAAATTAGCCGGACTGATGGCGGCAAAATATATATGATTATCAACGAAGGACAATAATAATATATATAAAATCATCTATAACAAAAAATTCATAACTGAATTCAAAACACAGTTTTTACACATATATAATAATATTTTTCAACTCCGTTGTCAAGGAAATAAAAACTATTCGTTGTCTGAAAGAATGTTTTGCAGCGCCTGACGGATCAAAGCATAGGAAAAGCCCTTCCTTTGCAGCCGTGCCAGCAGTTTTTGCCGCTGCCGGTACTGCCGCGCGCCTTCGTCCATGCCGCCGCCATCATTGTCCGCGTCATCGTCCGCGCCGTCCCCGACCAAGGCCGCGCCGCCGCGCGATAATTGCCGGGCGATCAGCGTTTGCAGCGCCGCCAATTCCTGTTGCTCGCCGTACTCCTCATCCAGCGCCTGCTCGATCAGCGCCGCGTCTACGCCTTTATCCGCCAATTCGCGCGCGATCAGCCTCCGCCCGCGCGGGCTGTAATCGCGGCGGCTGCGCACAAAAGCCTGCGCATAGCGCAGTTCGTCCAGATAGCCCAGCCGCTTTAGCCGCTCCAGCGCCTCGGCCAAAGGCTGCGCCGCCGCGCCGCGCGCACGCAGCTTATTGCACAGCTCCTGCTGCGAATACTCACGGCGCGACAAATAGGCCAAGGCTGTGGAGAATATTTTCTCCGGCGCCTCGGCCAAGTCTTGCTTTATGCCTTTTGCCTTATTCCGCGTCGTCATCCTGAAGCGCTTCGCTGCCGCTGACGCCGACCTTGATCAGCGATGATTGCGCCGCCTTCTCGCGTATCTGCAGCTCTACTTCCTTCATCACCTGCGGATTATTCTCCAGATATTCCTTGGCGTTCTCGCGGCCCTGACCGATGCGCTCGCCGTTATAGCTGTACCATGAGCCGGTCTTTTCGATGATCTTCATCTCCGAGGCGATATCCAGCACATTGCCGGAGGCGGAAATACCCTTGCCGTACATGATATCGAATTCCGCGACCTTGAACGGCGGCGCGACCTTATTCTTGACGATCTTGACCTTGGTGCGGTTGCCGATGATCTCGGTACCGACCTTGATCGTATCGGCGCGGCGCACCTCGATGCGCACCGAGGAGTAAAACTTGAGCGCGCGGCCGCCGGAGGTGGTTTCGGGATTGCCGAACATGATGCCGACCTTCTCGCGGATCTGATTGATGAAGATGAAGCAGGTGTTGGACTTGGACACCGCGCCGGTCAGCTTGCGCAACGCCTGCGACATCAGGCGCGCCTGCAAGCCCACGTGCGCGTCGCCCATATCGCCCTCTAACTCCTGCCGCGGTACCAGCGCCGCCACCGAATCGACGACGATAACGTCGAGCGCGCCGCTGCGTACCAGCGCCTCGGCTATCTCCAGCGCCTGCTCGCCGGTATCGGGCTGCGAGATCAGCAGCTCCTCGATATTAACGCCCAAATTGGCGGCATATACCGGATCCAGCGCATGCTCCACGTCGATAAAAGCGGCGGTGCCGCCGGCCTTTTGCGCCTCGGCCACGATATGCAGCGCTACCGTGGTCTTACCGGAAGACTCCGGCCCATAGATCTCGGCCACGCGCCCGCGCGGCATACCGCCCACGCCCAGCGCAATATCCATGGCCAGCGAGCCGGTGGGTATCACCTCGACCGCGGTGATGCCTGAGCTGCCCAAACGCATTACCGAACCCTTGCCGAACTGCTTTTCGATCTGCCCTAAAGCGGCTGCCAAAGCCTGAGATTTATCTGCGTTCATAATATACCCTCCTCGGTTATCGCAATGCAGCTTGCGGCTGCGCCGGCTGCATCAAACATATGTTCGATATAATTATAACATTTGTTCGATAGTTTGGCAATACCCTGTGTAAAATTTATTTCGCGCGCCTAAAGTCCGCCGCCGGCTTGGGTGTTTTGTCTTTACAGAGGATGATCATTTGTTACCCGCAGCCCGTGATCATTTGCATAACATACGCCGCCTTGGCAGCGGCGGCGTATGCTATTACTGATCTTTGTATTGCAGCTCTTCGATCATCTCGGCTATCATCTGCTGGAGCTTGTCCGCCAGCTCGCCCACCGGAACCTCTAACACCTCGCCGGTAGCGCGGAGCTTGATCTCCGCCAGCCCGCTTTCGGAGCATTTCTTGCCCATGGTGACGCGCAGCGGGAAGCCGAGCAGATCGGCGTCATTGAACTTGACCCCCGGGCGCTCCTGACGGTCGTCGATCACCACTTCGACCCGACGGCGCAATAACTCCTCGTACACCTGCTCCGCCTGCTCCATCAAATGCTCGTCCTTATCATTGACCGGCAGTATCGCCACCTGATACGGCGCTACCGTGATCGGCCAGATGATGCCGTGCTCATCGTTATGCTGCTCGATGATCGCCGCCATAGTGCGGCCGACGCCGATGCCGTAGCAACCCATGACCATCGGATGCTCGTCGCCGTTCTCATCGGTATAGAGCGCGCCCAGCTTCTCCGAATACTTGGTATGCAGCTTGAAGATCTGCCCGACCTCGATGCCGCGCATCGAATCGAGCGGCTGGCCGCAAACCGGACAGGCCGCGCCCTTTTGCACCAGCGCGATATCGGCTACCTGCGAGATGCGATAATCGCCGCGCTGATAGTTGACGTTCATCAGATGATAGTCCTTGCGCCCGTCGCCGCATTCATGGTTGACCATCAGCGGCACTTCGGTATCGGCGATGATGAAGATATCCTCGGCCAGCCCCACGGGACCGCAATAGCCGGGCTCCATACCATGCTCGCGCACCTCGTGATCCTCGGCAAAGCGCACGGCGATGCAGTCGAGCTTATTGCACAGCTTGATCTCGTTGACCTGACGGTCGCCGCGGATCAGCGCCACGAAGAATTTCTCTTCCTGCTCATAGATCGCCATGTAGCACAGCGTCTTGACGGTACGGTCGGCGGTCACGCCGAGCAGTCGCGCCAAATCGTCCACCGTCTTGCAATCGGGAGTCTCCACCGATTTCATCGGCAGGAACTCCTCGCCCACGCCGGTGGGCACCGGAGCGACGGCGGCAATATCATCGGTAGCGGCGTAGTCGCAATGCGGGCAGAAGATGATCTGGCTCTCGCCAACCTCGGACAGCGCCATGAATTCATGGCTGCCCTCGCCGCCGATAGCGCCGGAATCAGCCACTACCGGCCGGTAAGTAAGCCCGCAGCGGGTAAAAACGCGGTTATACGCGTCATGCATCTTGCGATAGGAAATATCCAGCCCTTCCTCATCGCGGTCAAAGGAGTATAAATCCTTCATTAAGAATTCGCGGCAGCGCATCACGCCAAAGCGCGGGCGGCGTTCGTCGCGGAACTTGACCTGTATCTGATAAGGTAATTGCGGCAGCTGACGGTAGGAGCGCACGTCATTCTTCAGATGAGTGGTGATGACCTCCTCATGCGTAGGGCCGAGCAAAAAATCGCGCTCGTTTCTGTCCTTCATGCGCATCAGTTCCTTACCATAGACGTACCAGCGGCCGGAGTCCAGCCATAGCTCCGCCGGCTGCACCATCGGCATCGACAATTCCTGGCCGCCCTTGGCGTCCATCTCCTCGCGGATAATATCCATGATCTTCTTCATCACCCGCCAGCCCACCGGCATATAGCTGTATATACCCATGGCTACCTTATGGATCAAGCCTGCGCGCAGCATCAGCTGATGGCTGACTATCTCCGCCTCGGCAGGTACTTCGCGCAACGTGGGCGCATAGATCTGCGACATTCTCATAAGCTTATCCTCCGCTGTTAAACTGTAAAACCGTATTTCATAATATTACAGGTTTTTTACGCCCTTTGCAAGCTATTTTTGCAATATTTCGTTAACTTTCTCCCATAGCGCTTCCAGCAGCTCGTCTTCATCATAGCTGCCGATGATCCGCCCGTGCGCGAACAGCAGGCCGCGCCCGTCGCCGCCGGCGACGCCGATATCCGCATCCGCCGCCTCGCCCGGGCCGTTGACAGCGCAGCCCATCACCGCCACCTTGAGCCTTCTTGCGGACGGCGGCAGCTGCGCCAGCCGCGCTTCCACGGCTTCGGCGATGCCGATAACGTCGATGCGCGTACGCCCGCAGGTAGGACAGGCTATCAGCTCCACTCCGCCGGCGCGCATCTCCAGCAGCTGCAAAATACGCTGTCCGAGCAGCACCTCCTGCACCGGGTCGGCGGTCAGCGATACGCGCAGCGTGTCGCCGATGCCCTCCGAGAGCAGCGCGCCGACGCCCAGCGCCGATTTAAGCGCGCCCGTCGACAGCGTACCGGCCTCGGTAACGCCGATATGCAGCGGATAATCGCAAAGCGCGCTGGCCTGGCGATAGGCCGCCAGCATCACCGGCAGAGACGACGCTTTCAGCGACAGCTTGATCGAGGAGAAACCGTTATCCTCAAGCAGCTCCGCCTGACGCAGCGCCGCTTCGCAGAGGCCGCCGGCGGTAACGCCGCCCTCGCGCTCGCGGATGTCCCTGGGCAGCGAGCCGCCGTTTACGCCGACGCGTATCGGTACGCCGGCCGCCCGCGCTGCCGCCGCCACTTCCGCCACGCGCTGCGGCCCGCCGATATTGCCGGGGTTGATGCGCAGACCGGCGACCCCGGCGGCGATCGCCGCCAATGCCAGCCGGTGATCAAAATGGATATCGGCAACCAGCGGCAAGGGCGACTCCCTGACCAAGCGCGGCAAGGCTGCCGCCGCCTCGTCGTCGGGCACGGCCACGCGGCCGATATCCGCGCCGGCCGCCGCCAAACGCCGCAATTGCGCCAGCGTGGCGGCAACGTCGGCGGTGGGCGTATTGCACATGCTCTGCACCGATACCGGCGCGCCGCCGCCGACGGTCACCTGCCCTATTTTAACGCTCTTGGTGAGTTTTCTTTGCATGAACACCTCAGCTGGCGATCAGCCGCAAAATGTCATTATAGGTCATCAGCGCCATCAGCGCCATCAGGCCGACAAAATGCACCATGCCCTCCTTGCGCCGGTCGATCGGCCGTCCGCGCAGACCCTCGATAGCAAGGAAAATAATGCGGCTGCCGTCCAAAGCCGGTAAAGGGAAAAGATTGAGCAGGCCGAGATTGATCGACAGATAGGCGGTAAGCAGCAGCAGCGATTGCAGGCCGTAGCGCGCCGAATCGCCGATGATCGTCACGATGCCCACCGGCCCGGCCACATCCACCGGCGCTTGCCCTGTGAACATCGAGATCAGCGCCAGTATCAGCTCCTTGACGAACCATATCGACTGTTTGCAGCCGAGCGCTATCGCCGTGAACAGGTTTTGCCGCAGCCGCTCGGCCTCGATGCCGAGCATCCACAGCTGATACTCCTCATTGAACACCGGCGTGATGCTCAAGATCAGCTGCTGTCCGTCGCGCTCCACCAGCACGCTCAGCTCCGAACCGGGCGGCAGGCTGTTGACGGCGGGGCCGATCTGCTCCCAGGTCGCAATCTCGATGCCGTTGACGCTGAGAATGCGGTCGCCGGCTTGCATACCGGCAGCCTCCGCCGGTTGGCCGGGCTGTATTTTACCCGCCACGTTCTCCGAGGAGGCGGTGCCGAGCATCATAAAGATAATGATAAACAGCACGATAGCGATCACAAAATTCATCAGCGGCCCGGCAAAGACCGTGAGAATGCGCTTCCAGATCTTGGCGTTATTGAAAGCGCGCGGATCGTCGGAATCTTCGTCCTCGCCGCGCATTTTGCACCAACCGCCGATCGGGAAAGGCCGCAGCGTATAGGTGGTCTCCTTGCCCTGCCATTGCAGCAGCTTCGGCCCCATGCCCAAACTGAAATCCTCCACATAGACGCCGCTCCATTTGGCGACGATAAAATGGCCGAATTCATGGCTGAGTATCAATAAGCAAAATACGGCGATCGCCGCGATGGCTGTCAGCATATTACCTCCGCTTTTTTCACTAATGTTTTCACCATCATCCGCGCCTGAGCGTCGGCGCTCAAAATCTGTTCCAAGCTATTCGCCGGCAACGGCCGGTAGCCGTCCGCTAATTGCGTCAGGATATCGCTGATATCGGTAAAGCCGATCAAACCGGCTAAAAACAGCTTCACTAACTGTTCATTGGCGGCATTGAGATAGGCCGCCGCTGCGCCGCCGCGCTGCGCCGCCTGCCTGAACAGCTCCACCGCCGGATACTTGCGCCGGTCGATAGGCTGAAAATCCAGCCGCCCGAGCTGCTCTAAATCCAGAGCTTGCAGCGGCGACGGACGACGCTGCCCGCGCAGCAGCGCGTACTGTATCGGCAATCGCATATCAGGCTGCGATAATTGCGCCTTGACGCTGCCGTCCACGTACTCGACCAGCGAATGGACGATGCTCTGCGGATGGAGCAGCGCGCTGATACGCGCCGGCTCGATATCGAACAGCCAGCTGGCCTCGATCAGCTCCAAGCCCTTGTTGACCATAGTAGCGCTGTCTACCGTGACCTTGGCGCCCATTTGCCAGTTGGGATTATGCAGCGCCTCCTCCGGCTTGACCGCCGCTAACTGCTCATAGCTCAATTCACGGAACGCGCCGCCCGAGGCGGTGAGTATCAGCCGCCGCACGGCCTGACGCTCCTCCCCGCGCAGGCATTGCTGCAATGCCGAATGCTCGGAATCCACCGCGTACAGCCGCGAGCCATGCTCGGCGCATAGCCGCTTGACCAGCGCGCCCGCCGCTACCAGCGCCTCTTTATTGGCCAGCGCCACGTCTATGCCGGCCTCCAGCGCCGCTACCAGCGACGGCAAGCCGGCGCTGCCGGATATCGCCGCCAGCAGCATATCCGCGCCGCTGTCAGCCGCCGCCTGCGGCAAATACTCGGCTCCGGCGTATAGCTTCGTGGCGCAATCGCCGCAAGCTGCCTTGAGCGGGGCATAAGCCTCCGGCTCGACGATCACCGCCATGCGCGGCCGGAACTCGCGTACCGCGTCGGCCAGGGCGCGCCAGTTGGCGCCGGCTGTCAGGGCGCCGACGCGCAGGCTGCCGCTATGCAGGCGGCAGATCTCCAGCGCCTGCCGGCCGATGGAGCCGGACGCGCCGAGTATCGCTATATGATTGACCGCAGGCTCGCTCATACTCTACTCCGCTATTTTACCAGCAGCTTGGGCTGTTCATGCGCCGGTTTATGCTGCTCGCCGGGATTGATGATCTTATGCTTGTTCCGCGCGCGCATCGCCGCTACGATCACCGACAGCGTTATCGGCCCCAAGATCAGGCCGACGACGCCGAACATTTTCATGCCGATGAAAATAGCCGCCAAAGCCGCCAGCGGATGCAAACCGATACGGTCGCCCACTACTTTTGGCTCGAGGATATTGCGCGATACCGTCAGCAGCGCGTAAACGACGATCAAACCAAAGGCCATGCCCGGCTTGTCGAGAACGATACAGGCCACCGCCCACGGAACGATGATCGTGCCCGGGCCGAGTATGGGGATAATATCCATCACTCCGGCAAACAGACCCATGGCGATGGGGCTGCCCGCGCCGAGCACGGAGAAGCCGATGATGCAGATGGCGGTGGAGATCGAGACCAACAGTATTTGCGCGCGCAAATAGCCGCCCAGGACCTCGGATATCGAATCATAGATGCTCAATACCGACTCGCGCCGCTTGGCCGGAAAGGGCGTGCTGAGGAAAATGCGCACCCGCTTTTCGTCGCGGCACCAATAGAAGATCGCCACCAGCATCACCAGTATCAGCACCAGCGCCTGCGGCGTGGACGATACCACCGAGAACACCATATCTAAGCCCTGCTCCGCCCAACCGCTGATCCTGTCATTGACTGTATCGAAATACTGGAACAGCTGTTGATAATCAAGGTTGAGCCGCTCGTAAACATTGGTAACATAGACGATGAAATCATTTAGATACTGATCGGCCTCGGAAAAATACACCGCTACTTCAGCAAAGATATCCGACAGCACCGAGATGCACAGCATCACCAACAGCACGATCACCGTCAGCAATATCAGCATCATCAGCAGCACCGCGATGGTACGCGGCAAATGCAGCTTGCCCGACAGCCAATCGGTAAGCGGGCGCGTGATCACCGCCGTCAGCCAAGCCACGGCAAAGGGCGTGATGATCACGCCGATGAATTTTACTATCGTCGCCAGATTAGGCGCGACCACCTCGCAGAGCAAAGCGAAGGCGGCAAAGGCGATGAGGATGATCGAGACGATCAGCAAATAACGCAGCAGCTCATCCCTGGAGATATTTTTCAGCATATTTCCTCCTGCTATGTTAGCTTAAAACAGCAGTATCGACAGCAAATACATGAACGGCGCGGATAAGAGGATGCTGTCAAAGCGATCAAGTATGCCGCCATGCCCCGGGAAAACGCTGCCCGAATCCTTGACCCTGGCGATGCGTTTGACCTTGCTCTCCAGCAGATCGCCGGCCTGGCCGAGCGTCGAGATCAGCAGCGCCGTCAACAGCGCCGCGACCCAGCCCGCGCCGGTCAGCACGCCGAATACGCCGCCCGCCAGCGTGCCGCCGGCAGCGCCGGCCAGCGCGCCCTCGACAGTTTTATTGGGGCTGACGGCCGGAGCCAGCTTATGCTTTCCAAAACGGCGGCCGATCTCATAGGCGGCGATATCGGTGCACCAGATGATCAGCAGCAGCCACAGCGCGGCCATCCAATCCTCCGCGGCCAAACGCAGACCGAGAAAGGAAAAAAATCCGAGCATGATGTAGGCAAAGCCGAGCAGCCGCCATATCAGCAGATTATCGCCGCCGATACGCTGTACCAGCCGCTCATATTCGACACAGCCCACGGCGATCAGCGCCATCACGGCTATCGTCAGCGGCCAGCCGCCGAAATACAGCAGCAGCAGCAGCACCGGTATGCCGATCATCGCCGTTATGACTCTCTTGTTAGCTTGATTGAGCATATTATCCCCCGTCGTAATACTTACAGCATATTCGCGGCCGCGTTCATACTTGCCCGATATTTCCGAAACGCCGCTCGCGCCGTTGATAGTCGATCACCGCGTCCAGCAGATCATTCTTGCCAAAATCCGGCCACAGCACCGGACAAAAATATAGCTCCGCATAGGCGGCCTGATAGAGCAGGAAATTGCTGATACGCTGCTCGCCGGAGGGACGGATCAGCAGATCGACTTCGCCGCCGCCGTCGAACAATTGCGCCGCCAGCGCCCGCTCGTCGATATCGGCGGCATTCAGCTCGCCGGATACCGCCTGCTCGGCCAAACGCCGCGCCGCCAGCGCCAGTTCGCGCCGCCCGCCGTAATTGATCGCCAGGTTGAGGCGCATCGAGCGACTCTGAGCGGTAGCGGCCAGCGCCTGATCGAGAGCCGCCAGCACCGCGTCGGGCAGACCCTCGCGCTCGCCGAGGAAGCCCAAGGCTATATCCTGCTCGTTCATCGTCCGCACTTCCTGCCGCAAATACTCGATCAGCAGCTTCATCAGAAACGACACCTCGTCCGCCGGACGCCGCCAATTCTCGGTGGAGAAGGCATAGACGCTCAGCGAAGCGACGCCCAGCTCGCGGCAGATCTCCGTACAGCGGCGCAGCGCCTCGGCTCCGGCGCGATGGCCAAAGCTGCGCGGACGGTTGCGCGCCGCCGCCCAGCGGCCATTGCCGTCCATGATCACCGCGATATGCGCGGGCAAACGCTGCCTGTCTATCAGCTGCAATTTGACGCTGTAATCCTCATCTTTGCCCATCGGCGCTCCTCAATTCCGTTTGGCATAAGCGCAAGCCAAATTTACCGCATACTTCCATTATTCGTATTATGATATTATCTCATACCCCGCGCTCAAAGTCAATGCGCCGCAAGGCGGCGCGCTGCGCGCCTCGCGCGGCTGTCCGCAAGCTCGCGCATCCTCAGCGCGATCAGAAATGGGCGCGGACATTGTCCTAAACAAGTAGAGCGTAGTTTATGGACGCGAAAGTAAAAAAACAAGAGACAGGCTCATGACCTGTCTCTTGTTTTATTTAAGTAGCTGCGGCTGCTATTTCTCAACGATAGCGCCGGTGGGGCAAGTATCTACGCAAGCGCCGCATTCCAAGCATTCCTCGGTAATAACATAGATATCGCCTTCTTTAATAGCGCTGGCGGGGCATTCGCTGGCGCAGCTGCCGCAAGCCAAGCATTCATCGGTAATTACATATGCCATATTGCTACACCTCCTTATTTATTTACCTGCTCTATCACTCAAAACCACAGTTTTGAATAATCGTACATAATATTCGCTAAACGCTCATAACTTCCTTTTCTTTTTCCGCAAATATTTCATCAAAGCGCTTAACAAATTTATCCGTCAGTTTTTGCGCGTCGTCCAGACCCTTCTTGGATTCGTCCTCGGATACCTCCTTGGCCTTCTCCAGTTCTTTGATATCATCGTTGACGCCGCGGCGGATATTGCGCACCGCCACCTTGGCTTCCTCCGCCTTGGTCGAGCAGAGCTTGACCAGCTCGCGGCGGCGCTCCTCGGTGAGCTGCGGCACTTGCAGGCGTATCACTACGCCGTCGGAAGCCGGCGTGATGCCGAGATCGGACTTCATGATCGCCTTTTCGATCGGCGCGATATTGTTCTTATCCCAAGGCTGGATCACGATCAGCCGCGGTTCGGGACAGGAAATATTCGCCGTCTGATTGACCGGCATCGCCTGACCGTAAATCTCGACTAAGATCTTATCCAGCAAAGCCGGAGTAGCGCGGCCGGCGCGCAAAGTGGCGTAATCGGAGACGAGTATCTTCTCGACCTTTCGCATTCTGTCTTCGGCGTCTGCTAACAGCTCCTTAATCATCTGCTCCACCTCCCAAATATGTACCGATCGGCTCGCCCAATACCGCGCGCAGCATATTGCCGTCCTGCGTGATATTGAAGACGATGACCGGTATATGATTGTCCATGCACAAGGTCGCCGCAGTAGCGTCCATAACATGCAATTCCTTGTTCAGAATGTCCAGATAGCTGAGATTGCTGAACATCTTGGCATTGGGGTTGGCCTTGGGGTCGTCATCATAGATGCCGTCCACTTTCTTGGCCATCAGTATGACCTCGGCGTTGATCTCGGCGGCGCGCAGCGCGGCGGTGGTATCGGTGGAAAAATACGGATTACCGGTGCCGGCGGCGAATATCACCACTCGCCCCTTCTCCAGATGACGGATTGCGCGCAGCCGTATATACGGCTCGGCCATTTGCCGCATCTCGATCGCCGACTGCACGCGGCAAACTACGCCGCATTGCTCCAAAGCGTCCTGCAAAGCCAGAGAATTGATCACCGTGGCCAGCATGCCCATATAATCGGCTGTAGCCCGATCCATACCGCCTGCGGAGCCGGAAAGGCCGCGCCAGATATTGCCGCCGCCGACCACGATAGCCACCTCGGTACCGAGTTGGTTGATGGCGGCGATCTGCCGCGCTATCGCGGACAGCGTGGCTGCATCCAGACCATAACCAGCGCTCCCGGCCAAGCTCTCGCCGGAAACCTTTAACACCAATCGCTTATACTTAGGGTTCATAGGCGGCCGCTTTCCGCAACTGGCTTAGTGACCGGCGCTCATCGCCGCGACTTCTTCCGCCAAATTGCTTTGTTTTTTCTCTATACCCTCGCCGACCATAAAGCGGGCAAAGTTGTTCAAAGAGAGCGCGGCGCCGACGCTTGACGCGGTCTTAGCCAGATGCTTTTGCACCGTCTGGTCGTTCTCCTTGATATAGACCTGCTCCAGCATGCAGAATTCCTTATAATACTTCTCGAGGCTGCCGTCGACGATCTTATCGAGGATCTTTTCCGGCTTGCCTTCATTGATCGCCTTGGTGCGGGCGATATTCTTCTCGCGCTCCACAACCTCGGCCGGTACGTCGTCGCGCTTGATAAACTCGGGATTAGCGGCGGCTACCTGCATCGCCATATCGCGGCAGAAGGTCTTGAGCTCGGCGTTATCACAGGCGGCGGCGTTATCGCAGCCGACTTCTATCAGCACGCCGATGCGTCCGCCGCCGTGGATATACGCGTCAACGACGCCGGCGGCAGCGGCAAAACGAGCAAAGCGGCGTATCGAGATGTTCTCGCCGATCTTGGCGATCTTGGCAGTCAGATAATCAGCCACGCTTTGGCCGTTGACCTGCAGCGCGGATAAAGCCTCAACGTCGGCCGGAGCCTGCTCGGCGATGACCTGAGCGATCTCGGCGCAGAAAGCCTTGTATTCATCGGTCTTGGCGACAAAGTCAGTCTCGCAGTTGACTTCGACGATCACGCCGACCTTAGCGTCGGCGGCGATATAAGCCTCGACCACGCCCTCGGCGGCCACACGCCCGGCCTTCTTGGCGGCGGCGGCCAAGCCCTTTTCGCGCAGCAGGTCAACGGCCTTTTCCATATCGCCTGCGGCCTCGGTGAGCGCCTTTTTGCAATCCATCATCCCTGCGCCGGTGCGTTCGCGCAGATTGGCAACGTCTTTTGCACTGATCATATATTCATCCTCCTGTACAGCTTGTTTATATTGCCGGTGCTCGTCTTATGCCTGCTCGGCAGCGACGACTTCCTCAATGTCGGCTTCGGCAGCGGCGGCGGCTTCGGCGGCGGCATTAGCGGCGTCGATGCCCTGACGCGCCTCGATGACGGCGTCGGCCATCTTGGCGGCCAACAGCTTGACGGCGCGGATCGCGTCGTCATTGCCGGGAATGACATAATCTATCTCGTCGGGATCGCAGTTGGTATCGACGATGGCGACGATCGGTATTTTCAGCAGACGCGCCTCGGCAACGGCGATACGCTCCTTGCGCGGGTCAACGACGAACAAAGCGCCGGGCAGACGGTTCATATCCTTGATACCGCCGAGGAAGCGCTGCAATTTCTCCTGCTTGGCGCGTAATTGCGCGACTTCTTTCTTCGGCAGTACTTCAAAGGTGCCGTCGGATTCCATTCTTTCCAGGGAACGCAGGAATTCGATGCGCTTCTGGATGGTGTCGAAATTAGTCAGCATGCCGCCCAGCCAACGCTCGTTGACATAGAACTGACCGGCGCGTTCGGCTTCTTCCTTGATCGAGTCCTGAGCCTGCTTCTTGGTGCCGACGAACAGCACCGATTTGCCGGTTTCGGCAACGCTTTTGATGAACGCATAGGCTTCGTCGACCTTATGCACGGTCTTTTGCAGGTCGATGATATAGATGCCGTTGCGCTCGGTGAAGATGTACTTGGCCATCTTCGGGTTCCAGCGGCGGGTCTGATGACCGAAATGCACGCCGGCTTCAAGCAGTTGTTTCATCGAGATTACAGACATTTTACTTCCTCCTTTTTGGTTTTTACCCTCCGCGGCTTCAATATTCACCGACCGTTTCCGGCACCCGATGACCGCTCCGCCGCGTGTGTATTTGCATAGTTGAGATTTCTATGCTTAAACCACTGATTAAAATAACATATCCGCCGCTATAATGCAAGTGTTTTTTGCATACGCCTAAAGGATAAAGCGGCTCAGATCCTCGTCGGCGGCGATCTCGCTCAGCTTGTCCTCGATATAGGCGCGGTCGATGATCACCTGACCGGCAGCCTGCTCGGGCGCGTCGAACAGCAGATCCTCCAGCACCTTTTCCAATATCGTATGCAGCCGCCTGGCGCCGATGTTTTCGGTATTGCGGTTGACGCGGTCGGCGATCTCGGCCAGCGCGTCGATGCCGTCCTCGCTGAATACCACGTCCACGCCGTCGACCTTGAGCAGCGCCGTATATTGCTCCTTGAGCGAATTTTGCGGCTCAAGCAGGATGCGGCGCAGATCCTCGCGGCTCAGATTATCCAGCTCCACGCGGATCGGGAAGCGGCCTTGCAGCTCGGGTATCAGGTCGGAGGGCTTGCTGAGGTGGAAGGCTCCGGCGGCGATGAACAGAATATAGTCGGTCTTGACCGGCCCGTATTTGGTGTTGACCGTGCAGCCCTCGACGATCGGCAGTATATCGCGCTGCACGCCGCCGCGCGAAATGTCCGGCCCGTGACCGCCCTCGCCGCCGGCGATCTTGTCGATCTCATCGAGAAAGACGATGCCGCTTTGCTCGGCGCGGTAAATGGCCTCGGAATTGACCTCGTCGGTGTCGATCAGCTTATCGGCTTCTTCCTGCGTGATGATACGCTTGGCCTCGGCGATGGTGACTTTACGCTTTTTCTTCTTCTTGGGCATGATCGAGCCTAATATGCCCTGCATATCAATACCCATTTCCTCCATGCCGGTAATTTGCGGCGCGGCTTCCTCGACCTCGATCTCGACCATTTCCTTGTCCAGATTGCCCTTGGCCAGCTGGTCGCGCAGCCACACGCGGCGGGCGCGGATATCCTCCTCGCGCTTTTTCGCGTCCTCGGTCTTGTCCTCCGGCTTTTCCTCCGGCGCGTTATTGCCGAAAATATTGCCGATGGCCTGCCCCACGCGCGCCCCGCGCGGCAAGGGTTGCAGCATATCGAGGATGCGCATCTCGGCGGCCTGCGCGGCGCGCTCCTCCACCGCCGCCACCCGCTCGGCCTTGACCAGCCGTATCGAAGTCTCCACCAAGTCGCGGATAATGCTCTCAACGTCGCGGCCGACATAACCGACCTCGGTGAATTTGGTGGCCTCGACCTTGATGAACGGCGCTTCCACCAGCTTGGCCAGCCGGCGGGCGATCTCCGTCTTGCCCACGCCGGTGGGACCGATCATGATAATGTTCTTGGGCAGCACGTCCTCTTGCAGCTTGACGTCGAGCTGCTGGCGGCGATAACGATTGCGCACTACCACCGCTACGCAGCGCTTGGCCGCATCCTGACCGATAATATGCTTGTCCAGCTCGGCGACGATCTGATGCGGAGTCAGTTCGTGCGCGCCGCCTTTACGCGGCTGCTGTTTGCCGTTATCGTTATCGCCGACCAGAATAAAATCGTTTGCCATATTATGCCTCCCCTAATTCCAGCACCGTGATATTGTGATTGGTGTAAACGCAGATATCGGCGGCGATATGCAGCGAACGCTCGGCGATCTGCGCCGCCGTCAGCGATGCATCCGCCGCGACGAAAGCGCGCGCCGCCGCCAACGCATAATTGCCGCCGGAGCCGATGGCGGCGATGTCGTCGTCCGGCTCCACCACCTCGCCGTTGCCGGAGAGTATCAGCAGCTTATCCGCCGAAGCGACGATCAGCAGCGCCTCCAACTGGCGCAAATACTTGTCGGTACGCCATTCCTTGGCCAGCGCCACGGCCGCCTTCTCCAAGTTGCCGCGCGCCTCCTCCAGCCGTCCCTCAAATTTCTCGAACAGCGTGAAAGCGTCGGCCACCGAACCGGCAAAACCGCTGATCACCTGTCCCTGATAGAGCCGGCGCACCTTGCGCGCGCCCTGTTTCATGATCGTCGATTGACCCATCGTCACCTGTCCGTCGCCGGCGATCGCCGTTTTTCCGTCTTTTCTGACGCAAATTATCGTCGTTCCTCGAAGCTCCATGTTCCGCCTCCTTATTTGCTCGTTTGCTCTATGTTTTATACGCAAACCGCGGCTATCAAGCGCGCGGATGCGTCTTATCGTAGATCTCCTTCAACTTCTGCGCGGTCACATGCGTATAGATCTGCGTGGTGCTGATATCGGCGTGACCGAGCAGCTCCTGCACGGCGCGGATATCGGCGCCGTTTTCCAGCAAATGCGTGGCGAAGCTGTGACGCAGCGCATGCGGCGAGATATTCTTGATCAGCGCCGCCTGCCGCATATATTTATTCAGTATATTGCGCACCGAGCGGTCGCTGAGCCGTCCGCCGCGCAGATTGAGAAACAACGCCTGCTTGGCGTCGATGGCAAAGCCCCTGGCCTGCCGCGCCGCCAAATAGTCGTCGATGGCCTCGATAGCGGCCAGGCCCAGCGGCGCCAGACGCTGCTTATTGCCCTTGCCCAGCACGCGCACAAAACCGACCTGCCGGTCAAGATCGCCGATATCCAGCCCCACCAGCTCGGCCACGCGCAGACCGGCGGCATACAGCAGCTCTAATATCGCCTTATCGCGCAGCCCGCCCAAGCTGCCGTCGGGCGCGTTCAACAGCGCGTCCACCTCGTCATAATAGAGTATTTTCGGCAGATATTTGTCCTTCTTCGGCGCGGCGGCCAGAGCGGCGGGATTTTCCTCGCAAATGCCCTCGCGGCACAGATAGCGATAAAAGGAACGCAGACATGACAAATGGCGGATCAGCGTGGTTTTTTTCAGCCCCCGCTGCTTGAGGCCGGCCAGATAAGCGCGAACGTCGATGATATCCACGGCGCGGACGTCAACCCGCTCGAGCTGCTCAACATTCTGCGTATCGGCGAGAAAAGCGCCGAAATCACGCAGGTCGCGGGCATAGGAGGACACCGTCATCTCCGAGGCGTTGCGCTCGGCCTGTAAATAGCGCAGGTATTTTTCGATCAGCTCATTCATCGTTTGCCCCCGTATCAGGCATTATACAGAGTATAGTAGACGCCCTTTTTCGCCAGCAGCTCGGCATGGCTGCCGCATTCGGCGATGCCGTCCTCGGTCAGCACCCAGATCGTCGTCGCCCGCTGTATCGTGGTCAGCCGGTGGGCGATGGTGAAGGTGGTACGGCCATGCGACAACTGCTCCAGCGACCTTTGCACGATACGCTCGCTCTCATTATCCAGCGCCGAAGTAGCCTCGTCCAATATCAGTATCGGCGGATCCTTGAGGAAAGCGCGAGCTATGGATAGCCGCTGCTTCTGCCCGCCCGACAGGCGTACGCCGCGCTCGCCGATATAGGTGTCATAGCCCTGCGGCAGCGCGCTGATGAAGTCGTGAGCATTGGCGCGGCGCGCCGCGGCGATGATCTGCTCGCGGCTGGCGCCGGGCTTGCCGTATTCGATATTCTCCGCCACCGTGCCGGTGAACAGGTACACGTCCTGCTGCACCATGCCGATATTCTCACGCAGCGATTTGAGCGTAGCCTGACGAATATCCACGCCGTCGATCAAGATAGCGCCGCTCGATACCTCGTAGAAGCGCGGTATCAGATTGCACAGCGTAGTCTTGCCGGAGCCGGAGGGGCCGACTAAGGCCACCGAATCGCCGGCGTTGACGTGGATAGCGATATCCGAAAGCACCTCCGTATCCGGGTCGTCGGGATAACGGAAGCCGACGTGGTCGAATTCGATCTCGCCGCGCACATCGACAAGCTCGATCGCATCCGGCGCATCCTCGATATCCACCGGCGCGTCCATCAGCTCCAGAAAACGCTCGATGCCGGTAATGCCGCGCTGGAATTGCTCGGCAAACTCAACGATGCGGCGTATCGTGGTCAGCAGCATCTGCACATAGAGCAGATAAGCTATCAGCTCGCCGGGAGTGATGCGCCCGTCGATCATAAACAGCGCGCCCAGCACCACCACGGCGATATACATCAGCCCGTCAAAGGTGCGGGTGGTGACGGTCAGGCCGGCCATGGCGGTGTAAATGTATTTCTTCTGCTGGAGGAAACGCTGATTGCCTTCCTGAAACTTCTGCTCCTCGATCTGCTCATTGGCGAAGGATTTGACCACGCGCATACCAAGCAGGCTGTCCTCTACCTGCGAATTGATCTCGCCGATCTGTTTGCGGTTTTCGCGCCAGCCCTGCGCCATCTTGTGATTGAACTTGCTGGCGACGAACAGCATCAGCGGCAGCATGGCGAAAATGATCAGCGTCAGCGGCAAATTCATATTGGCGAGGATGATAAAAGCAGCAGCCGCCTTGATTATGCCGATAAAGAACTCCTCCGGACAATGATGGGCGAATTCCGTCACCTCGAACAGATCGGCGGTAATGCGCGCCATGATCTGCCCGACCTTGGTCGAGTTGTAAAAAGAAAACGACAGCTGATGCAGATGATGGAACAGCTCGCGGCGCATATCAGTCTCGATCCTGGCGCCCATGATATGCCCGATCGAGGTCATGCAATAGGCGGCCGCGCTGTCAATGATACGCAGCACCAGATAAACGGCTCCGCAGCGCAGTATTATCTCCGCCGTCAGCGCCGACATATCGGTGACGCCGGTATCGGTGATATAGCTGACGATCAGCGGCAGCACCAATTCGCAGAGCGTGGTCAGCGCCGCGCATAGCAGGTCGAGAGCCAGCCACCACTTATAATCGCGGAAATATGGCAAAAAGCGTTTGATCTTCTGAACAGTGGTCATTTCTTTCCTTCCGTGGAGAAAGCCTATGCTCAAATACAGCTATGCGCCGTCATTGACGCGGCAAAACTCAGCGAGCGCGCTCAAGGCCCGTTCGGCGATGACGGCGTTCTTTTCCTGCTTATTACGGATACGCTGCGTCAGCGGCGGCATCAGCCCGAAATTGATATTGCTCGGCTGAAAGCCGCTCCCCGCCGTATGCAAATAGGCAAGCAGCGAACCGAGCGCCGTCTGCCGGGGAAAGCGCGGCGGCTCGCGCCCCGCAAGCTCCGCCGCGGCGCATACGCCCGCCGCCAGGCCGGAGGCCGCGGACTCGACGTAGCCCTCCACCCCCGACAATTGCCCGGCCACGTACAAACGCGGTTCGCTTTTGAGCCGCGAATGCTCGTCCAGCAGCAGCGGCGCATTGACGTAGGTATTGCGGTGCATCGAGCCGAGGCGGAAAAACTCCGCCTGCTCCAGCCCCGGTATCAGGCGAAACACGCGCCGCTGCTCGCCATAGGTGAGCCGCGTTTGGAAGCCGACCATATTATAGGCGCTGCCATGGGCGTTCTCCTTGCGTAATTGCACCACCGCATAGGCCTCGCGCCCGCCGGCCAGCGGCAGTCCCACCGGCTTCAGCGGGCCGAAACGCAGCGTGTCTACGCCGCGCCGCGCCAGGGCTTCCACCGGCATACAGCCCTCGAACAGCTGCTGCTCAAAGCCATGCAGCGGATGCAGCTCGGCCTCCAGCAACGCCTGATAAAAGCGCAGATATTGCTGCTTGTCCAGCGGACAGTTGAGATAATCGTCGCCTGCGCCCTTGCCATAGCGCGAGGCGAAAAAGGCAACGCTCATGTCGATGCTCTCCGCGTCGATGATCGGCGCTATCGCATCATGGAAATACAGGTATTGGCCGCCGATACGCGCGGACAACGCCGCGCTCAGCGCCTCCGAAGCCAGCGGGCCGGCGGCGATAATACATATGCCCTGCTCGGGCAGCTCCGTGACCTCCTCGCGGCGCAATTCGATCAGCGGGCAAGCGGCGATAGCGGTCTCGATATAGGCGGAAAAGGCCTGCCGGTCCACGGCCAGCGCCGCGCCGGCCGGTACCGCCGTTGCGTCGGCCGCAGCCATCACCAGGCTATGCAGCCGTCGCAGCTCCTCCTTGAGCAGACCCACGGCATTGCTGACGGCGGAGGCGCGCAGGCTGTTGGAGCAGACCAGCTCCGCCAAGCCGCCGCCCTGATGCGCCGCCGTCATCTTTCGCGGGCGCATCTCATACAGGCGCACGGGCAGACCGCGCCGCGCTAACTGCCATGCCGCTTCGCAACCGGCCAAACCGCCGCCGATCACCGTTGTCCTTTCATTCATCCGCTATGCTTCGCCCTTTCGTCTACTCGCTCTTTTTCTTCGCCGGCCGGCCTTTGGGCTTTTTCACTTCATTAGCCTTGGACGGACATTCGCGGTTCGGGCAAATGGTCATTTTCTCGCCGCCGCGCGTCGGCCGCACCGACAGCTGCGTACCGCAAACCGGACATTTCTCCTCTATCGGCAGCTCCCATGAAATATACGTACATTCTGGATAATGGTCGCAGCCGTAGAACACGCGGCCGGTCCGGCTCTTGCGCTGCACGATATTGCCGCCGCAGGCCAGGCATTTGATATTCAGCGTATTGACGATAGCTTTGGTATTGCGGCATTCGGGGAAGCCGGAGCAGGCGAGAAATT
Organism: Bacillota bacterium; assembly: GCA_030527285.1. Lineage (GTDB taxonomy): Bacteria > Bacillota > Dehalobacteriia > UBA4068 > UBA4068 > JAUNBC01. Next base: position 51,249 of record JAUNBC010000002.1, read on the forward strand.
TACCGTAGCGTCCCATGCGATAGACCATCGGCTTGCCGCATTTCTCGCATACCTCATCCGATTGCTCGGGGGCGATAACGATCTTTTCGATCTCTTGCTCCGCCACCTCCAGCGTCTTGGCAAAGGGGCCGTAGAAATCGCTGATCACCTTATCCCATGCCAATTCGCCGTCCTCGACCATATCCAGCTGCTCTTCCATCGAGGCGGTGAATTCTACGTCGATGATATCCTTGAAATAATCCTTCATCAGATCGACCACCAGCATGCCCAGCTCGGTAGGATACAGCTGCTTATCCTCGCGCACCACATAATAGCGCGAGAGTATGGTGTCGATGGTCGGCGCATAGGTGGAAGGACGGCCGATGCCCAGCTCCTCCAGCGTCTTGATCAGCATCGCCTCCGAATAACGCGGCGGCGGCGTGGTAAAATGCTGCTTGGGCTCGAGGCTGTTGAAAGGCAAGATCTGCCCCTGCTCCACCGAAGCGACCACGCTCAGATCGTCGCCATTCGCGCTGTTCGCGGCGGCGCCCGACTCCTCCTTGCCCTCGGAATAGACCTGCGTATAACCGGCAAAGCGTACGATCTGCCCGCTGGCGCGGAACAGGTATTTGCCGGCGCTGACCTCGACCGTGGTCACGTCATAGAGAGCCGGCGCCATCTGCGAGGCGACAAAGCGCTCCCAGATCAGCTTATACAGCTTGTACTGCTGCGTGGTGAGAAAAGGCTTGAGCATAGCCGGCGTGCGCTCCACCGAGGTCGGGCGTATCGCCTCATGCGCGTCCTGCACGCTGCCCTTGCGGCTGACGTATTGATGCGGCTTTTGCGGGACGAAGGCCGGTCCGTATTTGCCGCCTATATACTCGCGCACCCGCGCTATCGCCTCGTCGTTGATGCGTACCGAGTCGGTACGCATATAGGAGATCAAACCGGTGACGTTGCCGCCCACGGCGATGCCCTCGTATAATTGCTGCGCCGTCTGCATGGTCTTTTTCGCCATCATGCCTAAGCGGCGCGAAGCCTCCTGCTGCATCATCGAGGTGGTGAAAGGCGGCGGCGGATTCTTGCTTTTGCCCTTGACCGCCAGCGAATCGACGCGGTACTGCTCGCCCTTGAGGTCGGCGATCACCCGATCCACGTCCTCGCGGCTGCGCAGCTCGGCCTTCTTATCGCCGATCTTGGCCAGACGCGCTACCAGCTCGCCCTTTTGCGCCTGCAAATGCGCGTACATCGTCCAGTACTCCTCGGACACGAAGGCCTTGATCTCATCCTCGCGGTCGCAGATCAAGCGCACCGCCACCGATTGCACACGGCCGGCGGACAGGCCTTTCTTGACCTTTTTCCACAGCAGCGGGCTGATCTTGTAGCCGACCAGGCGGTCGAGTATGCGCCGTGCCTGCTGCGCCTCGACCTTGTCGATGTCGATAGCCGTCGGCTTCTGTACCGCCGCCTTGATCGCCGAATCGGTGATCTCATTGAAGCTGATGCGGCATTTCTCGTCATTGATGCCGAGGTATTGCTGCAAATGCCAGGCTATGGCCTCGCCCTCGCGGTCGGGGTCGGAACCGAGCAGCACGCGGTCGACCTTTTTCACCTCGTCGCGCAGCACCTTGATGATATCGCCCTTGCCGCGTATGGTGATATAATGCGGCGCGAAATCATTCTCGATATCTACGCCCATCGTGCTTTTAGGCAGATCGCGTATATGCCCCATACAGGGCTTGACCACATAACTCTTGCCCAGAAAGCGCTCGATGGTCTTGGCCTTGGTCGGCGATTCCACAATGATCAGTGTTTTCATAATCTCACCTCTTATGCCCTTACTTTTTTATTTCACGCATCGTCCGTTGATAATACCTGCCCGGTAATTGTTTGATCAAACCGCGGATCTCCAATACCGTCAGCCTTGCCGCCAGCGTTGGCGCGTCCAGGCTGCTATCGGCGGCCAGCAGCTCGTCAAAATGCAGCGGCAGCGTCAGCTTATCCAGCAGCTTGTCATCAGCGGCGCTGGTCTCGGCTGCTTTAGCCTTACCCTTTGGCGGATATTTATGCCGCGGCTGATCGAGATACTCGCGCCAAATATCCTCGGCGCAGGTCGCCACCAGCGAGCCGTCGCGGATCAGCTGATTGGTACCGGCGGAGCTGCGGCTGGTGATCGGCCCCGGAACGGCGAATACGTCGCGCTGCTGCGCCAAGGCCGAATACACGGTCAGCAGCGTGCCGCTCTTTTGCGTCGCCTCGATCACCACCACCCCGCGCGACAGACCGCTGATGATACGGTTGCGGCGGGGGAAGTTCTGCGCCAGCGCCGCCATACCGAGCGGAAACTCGCTGATCACCGCGCCGTTTTCGCAGATGCGCTGATACAAGGCGGCATGCTCGCGCGGATAGATGACGTCCAGACCGCTGCCCAGCACCGCCACAGTTTGCCCGCCGGCCTCGATCGCCGCCTGATGGCAAAAGCCGTCGATGCCGCGCGCCATGCCCGAAACGATGCAGAACTCCTGTATCGCCAGATCGCGCGCCAGTATTTCCGCCACCTGCCGCCCGTAGCCGGAGTATTGCCGCGCGCCGATCAGCGCCAGGCACATATCCTCGGCCTTGGGCAGATTGCCGCGATAGAACAGCAGATACGGCGCGTCATTGATCTCGGTCAGCAACGGCGGATAGAGGCTGTCGCCGAGCATCACCAGGCCGCAGCCGCAATCGAGGAATTGCTGGTATATGCGCTCCGGCTGACAGTACCGCGCCAGCTCCAGCAGCTCCTGCATTTGCCGCTCATTATAACCGGCGGCCTTGTCCCAGAGACGGATATTCCGCCACGCCTGCTCCGCCGAACCGTCGAAATGATCGAGCAACTGCTGCATTTTGGCCGCCGATACGCGGTTCAGGCTGTGTATCGCCAGTATATACGTCGTCTGCCGCTCATTCACGCGCGCTCCCGCCTCCTTTGCCGTATTGTCCTCCCCCGCGCCACAAGCCTATTTCTTGCCCTTGAAATTGCCGGCGGCAAGAATATTCGACTCATAGACGCTGACCAGCTTATCGCGCTGCCGCTGTCTGGCCAAGGCCGTTTGCAGCAGTTTTTCTATCAATTCGCTAAAGCCGAGCCCCAGCGGCTCAAATAAATAAAAGGACAGCGAGCCGGGTATGGTATTCAGCTCATTGACGTATATCTCGCCGCTGTCCTCATCGAGCAGGAAGTCGATACGGCAAACGCCGGAGCAGTTCATCGCCGTGAAAGAGCGGCGGGCGATATCCTCGATACGCTGCCGCTGTTCATCGCTCAACTCCGCCGGTATGCGCCGCTTGGCGCCGCTCATGCCCTTTTGCGAGGCGGCCAGATACTTGTCGGCAAAGCTGAGTATATGCCGCTGCGCCAGCGGCTCCTCACAGCAGGATAATTGCAGGTCGCGGCCAAAGCCGAGCACGGCGATATTGATCTCGCGCAGCGGCGCGACCGCCCGCTCGAGCAGAATACGCGGCGTGAACATCAGCGCCGCCTCCACGCCCGCGCGCATTTGCTCTCTGTCCTCAGCGCGCGAAATGCCGATCGACGAGCCGAGATTGGCCGGCTTAACGATGAGCGGATAGCCCAGCCTGGCCTCGGCCGCCGCACAGATAGCCTCGGCGTCGTCCTGCCATTGATGGTCGCAGAAAGCGTAATAATCGACCACCGGCAGACCCGCCTCCTTGAGTACGGCCTTCATCATCGTCTTATCCATGCCCACCGCCGAGCCAAGCACGTCCGGCCCGACATAGGGCACGCCCGACAGCTCCAGCAGCCCTTGCAGGCAGCCGTCCTCTACCGTGGTGCCATGCACCACCGGCAGCGCGATATCGATGCGCTGCTCATAGCCCTTGCCGAACATACCGCGCGCGGCGGCAAAGACGCGCGGCGCGCCAAAGCTCGCGTCGTAATGCAGCGGCTGCGCCTGTTTGAGCAGCTCCGGCAGGTTTTTGTAGGCCTTGATATCGAGCAGCGCCTCGCCGCCGTACCATTGGCCGTCCTTGGATATATACAGCGGCAGCGGCTGATATTTGTTTTTGTCCATTGCCTGTATCGCCTGCAAGGCGGAAATGATCGACACCTCGTGCTCGACGGTGCGCCCGCCAAAGATCACGCCCACTACGATTTTCTCCATGCCCGACTTCCTCCGTTATCCTGGTATATAGCAGTTTATGCTTATTTATGCCTCGTCATAGCTATCCGGCAAATCGTTTTCGAACAATACCACGCTGCCGGGGCTTAATATAGTGGTCAAATGCCGGCGCGCCTCCTTGAGATCGGCGGCGACGAACAGCCGCTCCCTGGGGAAATCCGCGTCGCGAACGCCTTCCTGCAGCGGCAGGCTATGCTTTTTGCCGACGAGAATGATCTGATCGCAGACTGCGGCCATTTGCCGTCCAAACTGATAATTGAGCCGGTATTCGGCCTCGCCCAGCTCGACCATGCCGGGAGTGATAACGATCTTCTGCCCGCCCTCGAAGCAGGAAAGCACCTCCAAGGCCGAGGCCGCGCCGGCCGGATTGGCGTTGAACGCGTCGTCGATGATGTAATAATCCTGCGCCTGCCGTAATTGCAGGCGATGCTCTATCGGCTGCAAGCCCTTGACTCCGCGCGCCGCCTCAGCCAGCGTCACGCCTAATACTGAGGCCGCCGCCACGGCGGCGAGGATATTGCTGACATTATGCCGCCCTAACAGCCGGCAGCTGAAAGCCCGGCTGTCCGCGTCATGATGCACGGTAAAGCTGCTGCCGTCCTTGCCATAGCGGATATCGTCCGCCCAGAAGTCATAATCGGCGCTCAGGCCATAGGAGATGACGCGGCAGGGACTGCGATGCGCATTAGCGGCGATATTGGCGTCGTCAAAATTGAGCACCGCCGTACCGTCGGCCGGCAAATGCTCGATCAGCTCGAATTTGGTGTTGATAATGTTGGCCAGGCTGCCGAAGCTCTCCAAATGCTGCTCGCCGATAGCCGTAAGTATGCCGATCTTCGGCGGAGCCAGCTCGCATAGCTCAGCGATATCCCCCACCTGCTTGGCTCCCATCTCGGCGATAAACACCTGATGCAGCGGGCGCAACTGCTCGCGTATCACCCGCGTTACGCCCATCGGCGTATTATAGCTGGCAGGAGTGGCCAGCGTCATGTACTTCTCGGAGCATATCGCCGCCGCGATCAGCTTGACGCTGGTCTTGCCATAGCTGCCGGTCACCGCCACCGTGGTCAGATACAGCAGCTCGCTCAGCCGCCGCTTGGCCTCGTTAAGATAGCGATTGGCGATGCGGCGCTCCAAAGGCTCGATCATCCGCAGCGCACCCAAGGCGTAATAATTGGCGCCAACGCACATCAAAGCCAGCGCCAGCGCCGCTACGATCAGCCACGGACGCAGCCACAGCAAGAAGGCGGCGATGATGAACCCGTCGATGAGCACAAACAGGGCGGACAGCGCATACAGGCGTTTGACGCGGGCGGTGAATACCAGCGGCTTTTTCTCCGCCTGCGGACGCGGCCAGTAGATGAACAGCAGCAGCGCCGCGGCGATAAAAGCCGCCGCCGCAAAAGCCGGAGCCGAGATCAGCGCGCCCAGCAGCGGCAGTATCAGCACTATCTCGCCCTTGCGCAGCTCCTGCCGCGCGCGCGGCATATACCAGTCCCAGTAGCGCTCCAGGCGGTAGGAGTTCTGTTGCAGCATATGTATGGTGCGGCGCAGCGGGCAGATGATGATATAAGCGACGAGCGCGGCGATGGCGATCAGCGGTAATGTCATGCTTGCTCCTCCCCGGCGGCGGGCGCGCCGATGAAGCTGTCAAGTATCAGCTCAAAGCGGCGCGGCTGCTCCAAAAACGGATAATGACCGCAATCCTCGAATATGACCAGGCCGGCGTCGGGTATGCTCTTTTCCATCAGCCGGCCGTCGCAAAGCGGCGTGGCGGTATCGTTCTCGCCCCATAGCAGCAGCGTCGAGGCCTTGATACGCGGCAGCAGCCCGCTCAAATCCTCATTGACCACCTTGACGAAGATCTGCCGCATCACGCCCTCGGCCGCCGCATAGTCGGAGGAAGGATTGCTCTTCAGCCATAAGCGCATCACCTGATCGTAGCCGCCGCGCAGCAGCGGCAGGCTCATCAGCCGCTTCGCCGCCTTGTAGCTGTAAACGCGCGCATAATAGCCAAGGCCGCGCTTGGGGATAATGCCGGCGGCGTCGCAAAGGATCAGCTTATCGCAGCAATCCTCCGCGCCGAGGATAATGCCCAGCCGCCCGCCGAAGGAATGGCCGAAGATCAGCGGCCTGTCTAAGCCCAGCGCGGCGATAAAAGCGCGCACAAAGGCGGCATAATCATAGACGCTCCACGCCGCAGCAGGCGGCGGCGTTTTGCCATGGCCGGGCAGGTCAAGGCTGACGGCGCGGCAATAATCGGACAAATGCCTGCGCAGCGGCTCCAGGGTCGAGCTATCCACGCCCCAGCCATGCAGCAGCACTACGCTTTGCCCGCTGCCGCCGTCATTATAGAAGGTATCTATATCATTGATATTAAGACGCATTGAACTATCCTGTTCCGTCTGGCATTAAAATCAAAGTATTTAAGGAATTTAACTTGTTTATACCATATATATATTATAAAAGCAATAGAGAATATTCGCTGAAACTCGTTTGCGGGCGTTCGCTGCGGCGGCGGCGCCTCTATCCGTGCGCAGAGAAAAGGCTCCTGCCGAAAAGCAGAAGCCTCTTCTCTGGGGAGGGTATTTATCTTGGGCGCGGCGCTTATGGTTTAGACGGTCTCTTTTCCGGCCGGCGGCGCAGGCCGGCCAGCATTTGCGGATCATAAACGCTGCGCGCCAGACTGAGATCCTTGCCGCAGCAGGGGCAAAACCATATTTGCACCGCCGCCGCCGAATATGAGATCTGCGCGCAGGACGGACAAACCTTATATGGCATAGCGGCTCCTTTCAACAGCGGGATCACGCTTATAGCATAACAGAAGCGCGACAAATAATTTGTCGCGCTATGGTGATAAAAACTATATTTGTTGCGACTTTTTTTGCTTGAAAAATATCGGCGGAGGTCATATGGCCCCCGCCGCAAAAGGCGTTAGCATACCGCCGTTTACCGATAATCCGGCGGCTTAATAGGGATCGCCGCATAACCATCCGGCCACCCAGCCTTCCGCGCCGGAGCTGGTCCTGATATGATACCAAGTGCCGTCCGAGGCGGTAGTGGAGCCGATATAGGTCAGCACCGTGCCCGAGGTCGCCGAGCCGATGATCTCCGCAGATTGAGAAGCGGTAGCGCGAATATTCACGCTGTCCGCCGTGACCTCGACCGAGGTATAAGCAGCGTCCTGCGTGCCGGTGGTGGTATCGGACGAATCGGAAACATCGAGCGGCTCGGCGGTATTGGTCAAGCCGTTGGAGGCCAGGATCGCCCGCATCTCGTCGATATCGCTCTGCATCGTGGTCAGACGGTCGCCGACAAAGCTTTCCACCCAGCTCTGCGCGACCAAGGGATCATCCTTGGATCCGGGGGTATTATCCAATGTCTGCGCCACCTGCCCGATCACAAAACCCAAACCGGTAAAAACTACCGCCGCTACGATCAAAACTATTACTCCGATCTTATTCATTGCTCCTGCTCCTTTATCAGTTATGGCTTGTTTTTGTCGTTGCTTGACTTGCGATGTTCACGTTCCCGCGCAATACGCCCAATCTCTCCGCACCTAACACAGCCAAAAGCGTAACGATGATCAATACTATCACTGCCTGCGCGCTGGCGAGCACCGACATCAGTACCGCGCACAGACCCATTACCAGAGATACCGCGTATATGGTCAGCACCGTTTGTTTATGCGTGAGCCCCAAAGACAACAGCCGGTGATGCAAATGCATTTTATCGGCCTCGAATACCGGCTTATGCAGTATCAGGCGGCGCACGATGGCAAAGAAGGTATCAAAAATCGGTATGCCGAGCACGATCAGCGGGATGAATACCGAGATAAAGGTCGCGCCCTTGGCCAGCCCCATCAGCGCCAGCGCGCCCAGCACGAATCCGAGGAACAGCGAGCCGCAATCGCCCATGAAGGTGCGCGCGGGGTTGAAGTTATAGCGCAGAAAGCCGAAGCAGGACGCCGCCAATACGCCGGCGATGGCCGCCGCCACATACTCGCCCTGCGCCGAGCAGACTATCGCCATCGACAGCGCGGCGATGGCCGAGATACCGGCGGAAAGGCCGTCCAGGCCATCGACAAGATTGATGGTATTGGACACGCCGACCAGCCACAGCACAGTCAGCGGAATGGCGAAAACGCCCAGCGAGATCAGGCCGCCGTCAAAGGGATTGGTGATAAACCTGATCGCCACGCCGCCCTGTACCAGCACCAACGCGGCTATCACCTGACCCAGCAGCTTGGCGCGCGGCGAGATGCCGCGTATATCGTCTATCAGCCCGGTGAGCATCACCAGCCCCGATGATACCAGCAGGCAAGCCACCGGCATCGTGTATTCGCTGAGCAGCAGCACGCCGATAGCGAAAGCGGCGTAGATGGCAATACCGCCCATACGCGGCTTGGGCTCGCTATGCACCTTGCGCGCCTCGGGCTTGTCTACGACGTTTAATTTAACGGCGATCTTGATCGCCGGCGGCGTCAGCAGCAATGCCGCCAAAAAAGCGGCGCTTACGCCCAGCCATACAAACATATATACCTCTCGTTCACCGTCCGTAAACGGTACATAGCGGCAGCCTTTCGCTGGCCCTCCTTGCTCCAAATCGTATTACGGCACATTTTTTAACTCATATATTATCCCATTAAACAACCTGATTTGTCAATGCTATTTTCTTTTGAACTCGCGCGCTATCGTTTTCAGCGTAGCGCTTTTCAGCAGCAGCAGTATCAGCACATAGATCAGCACCGCCGCCGCGATCAGCCCCAACAGCTGCGCGGTCAAGTCGTACTTGTATGATACATGCGGCAGCAGCGCTTGTGCCGCCGCCACCGGCACGGCCATCAAAAGGCTGGCGGCCAGCGTTTTACCCAGCTCGCGATACAGCGATTCCGCTCCGCGCGAGCAAAAGTCGAGCCGCTTTTGCAGGAAATACCATAACAGCAGCGTATTGACCGCCGCCGCCAGCGTATTGGCCAGACCCAGCCCGCCCAGACCCATCGGGCCGACCAGCAGCAGGCTGGCGATGGTATTCGCTGCGATCGAGACAGCGCCGGTCAGCATCGGCGTTTTAACGTCGGACAGCGCATAGTAGACGCGGATCAGCAGCATCGAGGCGGCGAGGAATACCAGCCCCGGAGCCAGGGTCAGCAGCGCCTGCGCGGTGATCACCGTATCCGCCGCATCAAAGCTGCCGCGCTCGAACAGCAGGCGGATGATCGGCGTATCCAGTATCATCAGCCCCAGCGCCGCCGGTATCGCCACCAGCGCGATCATTGATAAGCCCTTGCGCACCGTGGCGGCCAGCTGTCCGGTATCCTGCCGGTCGGCTAATTCCGCCAAGGCCGGGAAAGCGGCGGTGATGATCGCCGCGACAAAGACGCCGAGCGGCAAATTCATCATTTTGCCGGCATAATCGAGCGCCGCGATCGAGCCTTCGGCCAATGAGCTGGCAAAAATGCGGTTGATGATCGTATAGATCTGCGTTACAGCCAAGCCCAGCACTATCGGCAGTATATTCTCCAGCACCTTTTTGATCACCGGATGGCGGAGATCAAGGCACAGCCGGTATTTGAAGCCGGTGCGCGGCAGATCGGCCATTTGCAGCAGCATGAAGCCGGCGAAACCGGCCAAGGTCGCCCAGGCCAAAGCGTAGACGTTGCTGCCGCACAACCATTGCACGGTGACGATGACGGCGATAGAAGTCACCGCCGGAGCCAGCGCCGCCGCGACAAAGCGGTAGCGGCTGTTCAAAATGCCGGACATCACCATTCCCACGCCCATGAACAGCATCGAAGGGAAAATGATCCGCGTCAGCTGCGCCGCTAACTGCGCCGTATCGGCAGGCAGATTGGGAGCGGTCAGCCATACCAGAAACGGCGCGGCAGCCACGCCGAGCAGGCTCAACGGCAGCAACAGCAGCGCCGTGATATTCAGCAGCGAGCTGGCCAGATGATGCGCCTCGCTGTTATCCTCGCCCTCGCTCCAATAATGCGAAAGTGCCGGCAGCACCGCCGACACAAAAGCATAGCCTAAAACCGCCTGCATAAAGTAGGGCAAGGTATAAGCGACCTTATAAGCGTCGGAAAGCGCCGATGCGCCGAAGCCCGAGGCGATCACCACCTCGCGGACGAAACCCAGCAGTTTGACGACGATATTTATCAGCAGCAGAACTCCTGCCGCCTTGATGATATTCTTGGTCATTTACACCCCTTGCATATCGAAAACTACTATCGGTATATCATCGGGCGCCGCCACGTCGGCGTCGCTGATATTGTTGAGCTGGATATTCTCATAGCGGACGGTATATTTCTCGCCCAGAGAATCGGTATAGCTGATTTGCAGCGGAAAGCCGGTATTCGGGTCGATCCACAACGTTTCGTCCTGCGGCGCGGCTAATTTATAGCATAATACGCCGTCTACCAACTCTCGCCCCAGATAGCTGCATTGGCTGAAATCCTCGCGCGTCGGATCATCGGGCAGGTCGCCGCTCTCGGGGTCAAAACTGGTCAGCAGCGCCGTCTCGTTATCGCCCGGCGAATAGGAGAGCACGGTATGAGCGGTAAAATCATAGTAGAACTCTGTCAGCAAATAGCCGCCGGAGCTGGAGACGACCTTCATCAGCTGGTCCTTGCGCCAGACCTGCATGAACACCTGCCCATCCGGATAGGGCACAGACTGTTCATAATAGAATGACGTGATCTGGCTCTGTAAGCCGCTGAGCGTATCGAACACCTGCTGCTGTTCATCGGCGATACCGGAGTCGATGATCTGCTGCTCGCCGGACACGCCCGGCTCGATGATCTGCGGTTCAGGCTCGGCGGCCGGCTCGGCCTGCGGCGCGCAAGCGCAAAAAAACAACGCCGCCACCGGCAGGGTCAAGCATAACGCTTTTCTGATCAGGGAAAAGGCCGCCATTGGCATATCCTCAATGAAAGACGGGCGCTTGAAATTCTACCGCATAATTATAGCAGAATACTACCAAAAATACAAGTATTTGCCGCTCAGCGCCAGCGCTGCGCCGCGTATAGCGGGAATTCGCGCAACAGCCGCGCCTCCGCGCCAAAGTCCGCCAGCTCGGCGACCGCCAGCTCAGCCGCCCGTAAGGCCGCCTGCTCTGCGCGCTCGCAGCCGACCAACGCCGCATAAGTATTCTTATCGTTACGCGCATCGCTGCCGCTGCTTTTACCCAGCTGCGCCGCGTCGCTGCGTATATCGAGTATATCGTCGGCTATCTGAAAGGCCAGGCCGGCCTGCATCGCATAGCGCGTTAAGGCCGCTATCTGCCGCTTTGACGCGCCGCATAAATGCGCCGCCGACAGTAACGCCGCCGCGAACAAAGCGCCGGTCTTGCGCTCATACATATATATCAGCTGCGCTTCGTCCAGCGTCTGACCGACGGCGGCGATATCCACCGCCTGACCGGCCACCATGCCCGCAAGACCGGCATAACGCCCCACCGCCTGCACCGCCGCCAATTGCCGCGCGGCGGCGATCTCGGGCAAAGGCGCGCACATCAGCGTAAAAGCATGCGTGAGCAGACCGTCGCCCGCCAATATCGCCAGCGCCTCGCCATACACCTTATGGCAGGTGGGACGGCCGCGCCGCAGCTCGCCGTCGTCCATAGCCGGCAGATCGTCATGGATCAGCGAATAGGTATGTATCATCTCCAAGGCCGCCGCGAATTCGATATAAGGCTGCCAATCGCGGTCAAAGGCGCGCAGCGCGGCGGCGAACAGCGCCGGACGCAAGCGTTTGCCGCCGGAATTGAGGCTGTGGCTGCAAGCGCGGTATAAGCCGGCCTCAAGGCTGCCGTCATCGGCGATCAGCCGCAGCAGCGCCGCGTCACAGGCGGCGGCTACTTCGGCGTTGAGCTCACGGAAGCTCCGCTCATCTGCCGTCATCGCTGTCCAAGCCCCCCTTCGCTAATTCAGCCTCGGCGGCATTCAGCCGCGCGCGGCCGATGGCGATCAATTCCACGCCGCGCGCATACTGCTCGAGCATCTGCTCTAACGGCAGCTCGCCGCCTTCCAGCGCCGTAACGATCTCGTCAATGCGCGCGCTGATCTGTTCAAACGTCAATTGCTCATCCATGTTAAGCCTCCGTTTTCCCTTTATCCTCTACCCGGCACCATAATTCGCCGCGCCGGAGCCGTAATTGCAGCCGCTGCCCGATCTGCGCCTCGTCGCTGTCGCGCAACAATACGCCCCGCTCATCGGCGGCCAGCGCATAACCGCGCGCCAAAGTCGCAAGCGGACTGAGCAGTTGCAGGCGCGCCGCCTGCCGCGACAGACGCTCCCCGACGCTCCCGTACTCCGTTCGCGCCGCCGCCGTCAGCCGCCGCTCGGCCTCGTCCAGGCCGCGTATCGCCGGCTCCAGCAGCTGCAAAGGCCGCGTCCAGCAGCCATGCGCCGCCTGCGCCATCAGCCGCTCGCGCCGCCGCTCCAGTTCCCGCGTCAGCAGCTGGCGCAAGCGTTCCCCGCGCTGTTCAAGCAAGGCGCGTAATTCCGCCGCCTCGGGCACGGCCAGCTGCGCCGCATGTGAAGGCGTAGCGGCGCGTACGTCCGCCGCCAAGTCGGCCAGCGTGGCGTCCGTCTCATGCCCCACCGCCGAGATCAGCGGCGTATGCGCGGCATGGATGGCGCGTACCACCTGCTCGCTGTTGAAGGCGGCCAGATCTTCCGCCGCCCCGCCGCCGCGTCCGACTATCAGTATATCATGCCCGCCGCCGTCGGCTAAAGCTATGGCCGCCGCAAGCTCCGCCGGCGCGTTATCGCCCTGCACCAGCGTATTATAGACGACCAGCCGCAGCTGCGGCCAGCGCGCATAGGCGATGCGCTGTATATCCGCCCACGCCGCGCCCTGCGCCGAGGTAACTACGCCGACGCTCTCGGCAAAACGCGGTAACGGCTGCTTGGCCGCCTCGTCAAACAACCCCTCCGCCGCCAGCCGCTGGCTGAGCTCGCGCAGCGCTTGCGCCGCCGCGCCGCCGCCCACCTCGTACAGCTCCTCGGCATAGAGCTGGCATACGCCGTCGCGCTCATATAGGGACAGCGAGCCGAAGACCACGATCTCCATACCGTCATGCGGCATAACTTGCGCCTGGTCGGTATAACGGCGGAACATCACGGTCTTGAGCTGGCAATCCTTCTCCTTCAGGCTGAAGTACCAATGCCCGGAGCTATGCGCGCGAAAACCCGCGACCTCGCCCTTGATCGCGATCGATTCCAGCAGCGGGTCATCGGCCAAATACTGTTTGAGGTAATAATTTACTTCCGCCACGCCAAAAATGCGCGGACTGATGATCTCACTCATGTTTTCCCATATTCACCGGCAAAAGGTAATTATCCTGCCGCTTATTCAATAGCAATATTTTATGTGTTTTCACATAAAATTCATTATATTGCTGTTGTGCAACGGTGAAATCTATTGTATAATAATTGTATGAATAATGTACACAATTTAAGCTAAACGAAAGGAGTTGACCTCATGTCCAAACACGTTTTTGTATTACAGGGCAGCAGCCGCGCCGACGGCAACAGCGTCGATTTAGCCAACGCTTTCATCGAGGGATGCAAGGCGGGAGGGCATACGGTCGTAATGCCACCGATCAACGGCAAGGATATCAGCGGTTGTCTGGCTTGCGATATTTGCCGGCGCAACGGCGGGTTCTGCAATATCCACGACTATATGTATGAGCTGTATCGCGAATTCCAGCTCTGCGAGGTTATCGCCATTGTCACGCCGATGTATTTCTTTATGCTGCCGGCGCAGATCAAGGCCATTATCGACCGCCTCTATTGCTTCGGCCCCGATTATCCCAAGAAGGAAGTTATACTGATGTGCACCAGCTTCTCCGACGAGCCGAACGTCTTCTCGCCCTTACTCGATTATCACGATCATCTGGTCAATTATCTCGGCTGGGAGGAGAAGGGCCGCATCCTTGTGCAAGGCTTATCGCATAAGGGCGATATCAAAATGCGCCCCGAGTATCAGCAGGCCTATGAATTAGGCAAAAGCCTCTGAGCCGGCGCTCAGTCGTTGCTACATACAAAAACGCTCTCATCCCATGGATGAGAGCGTTTTGCATATAACAGCTTATTTGTTCTTGATATAATCGTCGATAGCGGCGGCAGCTTTCTTGCCTGCGCCCATCGCCAGGATAACCGTCGCGGCGCCGGTCACGGCGTCGCCGCCGGCATATACGCCCTCGCGAGAGGTCTTGCCGGTCTCTTCGTCGGCGATGATGCCGCCCCAGCTCTGGCATTCCAGACCGGGGGTGGTGGACTTGATCAGCGGATTGGGGCTGTTGCCGATGGCGATGACCACGGTCTGCACGTCAATAATATACTCGCTGCCCTTCTTGGCGATCGGACGGCGGCGGCCGGAAGCATCAGGCTCGCCCAATTCCATCTCGATTACTTCCATAGACTTGACGCGGCCTTCCTCATCGCCGAAGATCTGCGTGGGATTGGTCAGCAGGCGGAAGATGATGCCTTCTTCCTTGGCATGATGCACTTCCTCGGCACGGGCGGGCAGCTCGGCGTCGGAACGGCGGTAAACGATATAGACGTGCTCAGCGCCCATACGCTTGGCGCAGCGCGCAGCGTCCATCGCCACATTGCCGCCGCCGACTACGGCCACGGTCTTGCCGACCTTGACCGGGGTATCGTGCTGAGGGAAATCGTAGGCTTTCATCAGATTGATGCGGGTGAGGAACTCATTGGCGGAATAAACGCCGAGCAGATTTTCGCCGGGGATCTTCTGGAAATTAGGCAGACCGGCGCCGGAACCGACGAAAACGGCCTCGAAGCCCTCTTCCTGCAGCAATTCATCGAGCGTGGTCGATTTGCCGATCACCATGTTGGGGATCAGTTTGACGCCCAGCGCCTCGACGGTAGCGATCTCTCTGCGTACCAAAGCCTTGGGCAGACGGAATTCGGGGATACCGTAAACCAGCACGCCGCCGGGAGTATGCAGGGCTTCAAATATCGTTACCTGATAGCCGAGCTTGGCCAAGTCGCCGGCGCAGGTCAGGCCGGCCGGACCGGAACCGATGACCGCTACCTTGTGGCCGTTGGAGGGAGCGACCTCGACCTTCTCGACGCTATGCTCCATCTGATAATCGGCAACGAAACGCTCAACGCGGCCGATACCGACCGGTTCGCCCTTCTTGCCGCGCACGCACAGCGCCTCGCACTGCGTTTCCTGCGGACAAACGCGGCCGCAGATCGCCGGCAGGCTGTTGGTGCTTTTGACCACGGCGGCGGCTTCAAGGAATTTGCCCTCGGCGACCAAAGACAGAAATTCGGGGATGCGTACATTGACCGGACAACCGGCTACGCAAGGTTGATTTTTGCAGTTAAGGCAGCGCTGCGCCTCGTCCATCGCCATCTCAGCGGTATAACCAAGCGCCACTTCCTTGAAATTACCGGCGCGTACCTGCGGGTCCTGCTCCGGAATCTTGTTTTTATCCAAGCGCATATTAGCCATTATTTGGCACCTCCCGTCAGTCGGCATTCATGCTTCTTCATGCTCTCCGCTTCCTCGGTACTATACATACGCGAGCGCGCCATCGCTTCCTCAAAATCGACGAGATGACCGTCGAAATCGGGGCCGTCGACGCAAGCGAACTTGGTCTTGCCGTCCACGGTCAGGCGGCAGCAGCCGCACATACCGGTGCCGTCCACCATCACCGAGTTCATCGACACGATGGTATGTATTTTCTTCTCGCGGGTCATATCGGCCACGGCCTTCATCATCATCAGCGGGCCAATGGCGATAACGGTATCATACTCCACACCCTCGGCCAGCTTCTTCTCCAGCGCCGCCGTGACAAAGCCCTTGTTGCCATTGGAGCCGTCATCGGTCATCACGACCAGATTGGTGCAGGCATTGTTGAATTCTTCCTCGAGGATGATCAGCTCCTTATTCTTGAAGCCGACGATGAAGTCAACTTCCGCGCCGAGGTCATGCAGCGCCTTGGCTTGCGGATAGGCGATAGCCACGCCCAGGCCGCCGCCGACCACGCACACTTTTTTCATGCCGTCGAACTCGGAGGCGATGCCGAGCGGGCCGACAAAATCGAGCAGCTCGTCGCCCTCGTTCATCAGATCGAGGGCATAGGTGGTATAACCGACTTTTTGGAAAATGATCGTGATCGTACCGGCTTCGCGGTCATATCCGGCTATGGTGAGCGGAATGCGTTCGCCGTCCTCATTTATGCGCAGCATGATGAATTGACCGGGCAGAGCTTTCTTGGCGATATGCGGCGCCAATATCTCCATGTAGGTCACTGTGGGGTTCAAAACCCGTTTCTTGACGATTGGAAACATGTTACTCCTCCTCAAACAATTATTTATCTCAATGCACAAAAAAAAGACCGATTTTGCCACAAAAATTATAGCTGATAATCACGGCTTTTGTCAAGGCTTGTTTGATTTGCCGCAATAGTCAATAAAGCCACTCCGACGGCATTATCCGTGGCGTATTGAGGGTGAGCGAAATAGCTGTCTCCATCATCAAGATAAGGACGGATCAACTGATTGGCCGCCACGCCTCCGGCCAGCACCAATTTGCGGCAGCCGCTGCGCTGCCGCGCATACTCCACGGCCTTGGCCAGCGATTTGCCGATATTGACGAATACCGCCGCCGCGATATCCGCCGGCGCTACCCGCCGCGCTATTGCCCGCTGAGCCGCCGCCTCCGGTCCGGAAAAGGAGATCATCCCCTCCTTGACCGAGCTGCTGAGGCGAAAGCCGCCGCCGGCTCCGGCGGCCAGCCGCTCCAATTGCGCGCCCGCCGGAAAGCTCAGGCCCAACGCCACGCCCACGCGGTCGATATACTGGCCGGCTGCCAGATCGGAGCTGCACAGCAGCTCCACGCCATAACCCGCGTCCCTGGGGCTGACCTGTAATATCTCGGTGGTGCCGCCGGACAGATGCGCCGCCAGAAACGGCTCGCGCCATTCGAGCCTCCTTGACCATAAGGCGGCGGCGATATGCCCCTCCTGATGCGAAAAACGCAGCAACGGCACTTGCAGCATCGCCGCAAGCGAACGCGCCGCGCTCAAACCTGCCATGAATACCGGCATATATGAATCAGCTTGGGGGCGCGGCGCGTCAGACACGCCGACCGCGCTGATCTTATCGCCGGCCAAAGCCTCCGCCGCCTGCTCCAGTATTTCCGGCAGATTACGCATATGCTCGAATACGGCCTCGCTCTGCCGCAGGCCGCAAGCTCCGTCCTGCACAGGCAAAGGCCGCCTTATATCTGATATAAGACGACCCTGCATATCACATAGCGCTACGGATGTAGTATAACAACTGGTATCAACTGCGAGTATCATACTTCACCGTTTGACTGTTTCAGTTCTTTATTGTAGATGGCGTCAAGCACGCCGTTGACGAAAGCGCCCGAATCATCGCTGCCGAATTTCTTGGCCAGCTCGATCGCTTCGTTGATCACGATATTGGCCGGAGTATCCGGCAGATAAAACAGCTCATACAGCGCCAGCCGCAGCACGCAGCGGTCTACCGCCGAGATGCGCTCGACGTCCCATTGGCGGGTATAGCCGGCGATACGCTGATCCAGCTCGGCCAGACGCGCGGTGGTATTGGCCGCCAGCAGCGAGGCAAAGGCGGCGTTATCATCGCTAAGCCCGATATCGGCCAAAAGCTCGCCGGCATGGGCAAAGTCGTCCTGCCCGAAATCTACGCCGTACAGCAGCAGCAGCGCCGCCTCACGCGCACGGCGGCGCGGCTTAGGCGAAAGCTGCGCATAATCGTCGCGGTTGAGCTCGGCAAAGCGCTCGGCGGCAGCGGCGGCGGCTATTTCCTCCCGCTCACGCTGCTCGCGCTGCTTTTTTGTCTCTTTGGCAGCCGTCATCTTTAGCCCCGATTCCAATAATCGCGGAGCTTGGACTTGATATCAACGCGCTTGTCGATCTGCCGTCCGACCAAAGCGCCGGCTGCGACGCACAGACAAATGAATACCGCCCACCAAAAGCCGAAATCAATGACCATGAGCGCAAATATCAAACCGCATACGGCAAGGATGATCTTCCATTTATGATGCAACCACAATTCAGCAAGCTGTTTATCCAATTCCACCGGCCGACACCTCCTGCGGCTTATCCACGATACTCGTCACCACGACCTTGATCTCCGCCGGAACCAGGCCGACTATGGCCTCCAGCTGTGAGGCCACCTCCTGCTTGACGGCGTTGCCGGTAGGCGGTATCGGCGTATCCTGCGGCACGCCGATATTCAGCCCCACCACCAGCCCGTTATTGACCACGGCCAGCTCGGTGGCGACGTTCTTGACGCCCGCCACACCGGCTGCGGCCTTTTTGACCACGTTATCGACGGCAGCCAAGCTGATGTCGATGGAGCCGCCGTCGCAGGAGAAAATGCGCACCTGCTTGGGCGCGGCTTGCGTCTTAACGCCGATGATGAAGATGAAGACGCCGAGCAGCAGCAATCCGGCGGCTACCGCCGCCGTCGCCCAGAAGCTGCGTCCGCTGACCAGATTATACTCGAAAAAGGCGACGATATCCTCGGCGATAGCGCCGTTGATCAGGCAGACCACCAGCAGCGCCGCCGCTAAGATCAGTAACAGCGCCAAGATGATCAATATCGCCCTACGCAATCCACTCATATACAGTTACCCCCTCCAAGAGCGTCATGCTGCGCCGGCCTTGCGCCGCCGGCACAGTGTGAGTTATTCTTCCTCGGCAGGCGCGGCTTCGGCCTTGGGGAAAGACACGCCCTGAATATGCACGTTGACCGCGGTGCAGGTCAAGCCGGTCATACTCTCCACCGCGTTTTTCACGTTGGCCTGCACCTTGGCCGCGACCTCGGTGATCGAAACGCCGTACTCGATGATGGAGAAAATATCAATGGTGCAGCTGCTCTCGACCACCTCGACCTTGACGCCCTTGGTCAGATTCTTGCGTCCCAGCATCTCGGCGATACCGCCGGCCACGCCGCCGCTCATGCCTGCTATGCCCGCTACTTCCGACGCGGCCAAACCGGCGATGGTCGCCACCACGTCGCTGGCGATCTTCACGCTGCCGCCGCTGCTGCCTTCCAAGGTATTCTCAACGATCTTTTCTTCGGTATCAGTACTCATATCAATTACCTCCTGACATAGATTTTCCTCCATGCTTGATAGGCAATTTGGCTCGAACCAATACGCCCGCGCAATGTCCGGAATATAATTATTATACCAAACAAGCTACTTATTTACAATAATAATGTTTTGATAACCGACGCCGCATACCGAATCGACGATCTCCGCCACCTGCGCCGCCCTTCGCTCGTCGAGTTCGCCGCGCAGCATCACCGTAGCCTGCTCCTGCGTCAGCAGCACCACCGCCTCGCCGAAATCGCGCGCCGCCAGTAAATTCTCCGCCTGCATCTCCGCTTCATTGACCGCCGTCAGTTCCAGCCGTTTCTGCTCCGCTTCCTCGCGCAGCGCCGGCGACCCGCCTTCGTCGGCGATGATCTTATCCAACTGCGCCAGCTGCTCGGCGCGCGAGTCGTCCCGCGACAGCCGCGCCTCGGCAAAAAAAGCCTGCTCCGCATCCATGTCCTCCTCAGCCGGTTGCGGCAGAGTATCCGCCTCCGCGCCCGCGCCGTCCTCATCCGTAAGCTGCCCGAGGCTGTACGGCGTCGTGTCGCCGCCGCCGTTGACCTGACTGTCCCATACCACCAAGGCCGCGCATAAGACCAGAAACGCGATCACGCTGACCGTCGCCGCCGAGGGTCTTTTACCTTTGATACGCTGTAATATTTTTTTCATTTTCACTACCCCTTTCATTTTTCATTGACGTTGTCAGATTGCAGATCCTCCTCGCCCTCGAGCACCGCCACCCGATCCGCCGTCAGCTGCAGCAGGCTGCACGCCGCCGCGTACAAACGCTCGCGCACCACCGCGCTGCCCGCTCCCGAGGCGACGATCACCACGCCCTGCACCCGCGGCTGATAGCGGTTGATCAGCAGCGGTTCGTCGGCGATCACCGCCACGCTCTCGGCGGCGGAGCTGCTGCTCTCGCTGCCTCCGTCGCCGCCGTCGCTGGCGGAGATCGTGCTGTCGATATCGGTGGCGTATACCGCCGCTCCGCTTTCGGCGAACATCAAGGCCACGGTCACCGTGCCTGCGCCCTTGACCTGCCGCAGCAGCTCCGCCAACCGCTGCTCCAGCTCGCGCTCCGCGGCGTAAACGCCGTCGGCGGCCGCCGCCTGCGCCGTTTGCGCCGCCTGCTCCGGCTGCGGCTGCGCCGTGCCGCTTTCCAGCCGGTCGGCCATCGACATCAGCAGCGCGCCGAGCAGTATTACCGCCGACAGCTTGATGAACAGCCCCTTCTCCTTACCGCTCAGCTGCCGCCAGCGCTCGCGCCACGCCGCCGCGCCGCGAACCTTGTTCTGTCGCTCAACCATCGTCCTCACTCCCGCCCGCTTCATTTATCAGCAGCTGCTGCGCTTGCAGCCCGTAATAACCGCCGAGCTGGGCGCGCAATCGCTGCTCGGCCTGCTCGCTGTGCTCCGTCCAGCTGATATACAGCGTCAGCCGCTCGATGCTGCCGTCGCTCGCGCATACAGCCTCCGCCCGCGCCGCCGCCACGCCGTCCACGCCCAGAGCCAAGGCCGCCGCCTGAGCCGCAAGCTGCCGCTGATAATCGTCCAGCGCCTGCTCGCTCAAACTGCTGCGCAGGCGTTCGCCATCGGCGATATAGGCGGCGCTGTTATCATCGGCGTTGATGGCGGCGAACAGGCCGTCTATGCTCAGCTCCTGCTCGCTCAACAGTCCGAGCAGCGGCGTCATCACCAGCAGTATCAACAGCAGACCCATCACCAGACGCAAGTATTTGCCCAGCTCGGAAGCCGGTATCAGCAATTCACCGATCGAGCCTAATAAAACCAAAGCCGCCATATCACGCACCAGCGTTTCCACCGTTGCCATAGCTCACCTCATCATCATCGTGATATTGCCCGCGCCCACCACCAGCGATACGGCGAAAAAGGCGAACAGACCGCATACCGCTACTACCGCGAATAATTGCGTGGTCGAGGCGGCGACGCCGGACAGCGCCTCGGCCAGCCCATCCTCCCCCAAAGGCTGTATCAACGCCGCGGTCAGCCGCAGCAATAATACCTGCACCAAGATCTTGATCGCCGGCAGCGCGCAGATAAAGAGGATGATCACCGCCCCTGCCAGACCGAGCAGATTTTTCAGCACCAGCGCCGTACCGAGCACGCTGTCCATCGCGTCAGCCAAAGAACGCCCGACCAGCGGGATAAACGCGCCGCTGGCGCTTTTGGCCGCCTTGACCGCCAGCCCGTCCATGGCCGCCGCCGCCATACCGGAGAGACTGAGAAAACCGATGAACACGGTGACGCAGATGCTGAGCAGACCCATGCCTATATCCTTGAACAGTCCGGCCAGCTTACTCACATTGAAGGCCGGAGACAACTGACCGGCTAATCTGAGTATCGCCGAGAAATAGATCAGCGGAAACACAACATTGGAGATCAGATTGATCAGCAGCGCCAGCGCGAACATCAAGGCCGGATTGACCGCCGCCACGGTAGCGCCGCCGCCGATCGCCGCCAGCAGCGGCAGCATCACCGGCAGCAGCACGTAGATGAAATCGGCGATCAGCAGCACCGCCTCACGCGCCGTGCTCATGGCGGTGGTGAACACCGTTACCAGCGGCACCGCCAGCAGCATATACACCACCCAGCGCGATAACTGCGCCACCTCGCGTCCGGCAAAGCTGCCTTTGAGCAGCGTCAGCAGCAGGCAAAACAGCGCCATCAGCAGCATTTGCCCGAGTATATAGCCGCTGCCCGCCGCCTCGCGGCAAAACAGACCCAGGAAGGCCGTCAGTATCATGCGAAAGTCGAGCGCGCGCTCCCCGTCCATGAATTGCCGCCACAGGCTGCTGAGGCTGAAGCCCTCGATATACGCGCCCATCGCCTCGTCCAAAGCCTCGATCTCCGCCGACAGCTGCGCCGATTCCAGAAGCTGCCGGTATTCGCCGTCCGCGCCGCCCTCCGCCGCCCACGCCGGCGACGGCCATAGCAGCAGCAATACCGCAAGCAGCAGCGCCGCCCGCCGCATCACAGCAACCCCAGCATCAGCTCGATGATCGCGGCGATGATCGGCAGCGCCAGACCCATGATCGCTACCTTGGCGGCAAACTCGATCTTCAGCGCCGCCGCTCCCTGCGCCGCGTCGCGGCATAGCTGCGCGCCGAACTCGGCGATATAGGCTACGCCGATGATCTTCAGGATCAGCGTCAGATAATGATTGTTGACGCCGGCCAGCTCACCGATGCTGACGAAGCCGCCGATCAGCTCGCCTAACGCGGGGAAGAGGCGAATGAAGATCAGCGCGCCCGCTGCCAATACCAGCAGCAGAGCCAGCGCCGGAGCGCGGCTGTCCTTGAGAAAGATGGCGGCCGCGGCGGCGATCACGGCAATGGCGATCAGCGGAAATATATCAGTCATAGAGCATGAATACCGCCTCCACTCCGGCAAACAACTCCTGTATCACCGGCAGTACTTTAAGCAGGCCGATAGCCAGTCCCACCACCAAGGCCAAATACGCGTACTCGTCGCGTCCAGCCTGTTTGAGGAAGGTATGCAATATCGTCACCGCTATTGCCAGCGCCATCAGGAAAAAGATGATCGAAACATCAGCCATATGCTCCTCCCGCCCTCGCCCCGCGAAGGCTGCACGCGCCTGATACGGCGCTACGCTAACAGCAATACCAGCACCGAGCCTATCGCCCAGCCCATCGAACGCCAGATCTTACCCAGCCGCTGCTCCTCCTCGGCTGCCTGCCGCTCCGCCGCCGCCACGCGCTCGCGCAGCAGCGCCACCTGACTCAATTGCCCGTCGCCGTCGCTGTGGCCAAAGCCCGCCGCCAGCGCCGTCAGCAATTGCCTGTCCCGCTGTTGCAGCTCGCTTTGCTCCAAAGCCAGCAGCCATGCTTCACCGGCGGTCAGCCCGTCTTGCCGCTGTAAATGCCCGGCGGCAGCGGCGAACAGCCCGCCTGCCGTATCCGCCGCCTGCGCCGCCTCGGCCAAAGCCTGCGGCAGCGGCGCGGCGGTATAGGATATCTGCTGCTCCAAGCTCAGCAGGCCGCCCTGCAAACCGGCTAATTGACGGCGGCGGGATGAGAATTGCGCGGCCTTGCAGCGGCCCAAAGCCACAGCGGACACGATCACGCACAGCGCGCCCAACAGCTTGATCAGCATAGCTGCCGCCCCTGTCCGTCATATACCGCCTCCAGCGTGCCCGGGCCGCTGCGCCGCGACAATATCAGCAGCCGCTCGAAGCAGCCCTCCTCAAGTATCGAACGCAGCAGCGGACGGCGGCGCAATTCGGCCGCCGACGCGCCGTGAGCGCTGGCGATCACCCGTACTCCGGCATTGGCGGCGTCGCGCAGCGCCTCCGCATCGGCGACTCCGCCCAGCTCGTCGCAGATCAGCAGCTGCGGGCTCATCGAACGCAGCAGCAACGCTATACCTTCGCCCTTAGGCGCGCCGTCCAGCACATCGGCGCGCAGCCCCAGCGGCAGCGCGGCCACGCCGCCGCGGGTCGCCGCCAGCTCCGAGCGCTCATCGACCACGCCTACGCGCAGCGGCGGTACTCCGTCGCCATCGGCAAAGATGCGCGCGATATCGCGCAGCAGCGTCGTTTTTCCGGCTTGCGGCGGCGAGATCAGCAGGCTTTGCCGCGGCGCGCCGGCCTCGTCGCATAGATGCGGCAGCAGCGGCGCGGCCACGCCGCTCAGATGGCGGGCGATGCGAATATTGATCGAGGATATCTCCTTGAGCGCGCGTATCGCGCCCCGCTCAAGCACCGCGCGCCCGCTAAGACCGACGCGATGCCCGCCCGGCAGCGTGATATAGCCGCGGCGAAGCTGCTCGTCGAAGGCGTACAGCGAGCTTTCGGCCAGCAGCAGCAGCGTTTTGTGCAGCTCGGCGGAGCTGACCGTGTATTCGGACAGCAAGCGCTCTCCCTGATGCAGACGCAGCAGCGGCGGCTGCTGGCTTTTGAGCCGTATCTCCTCTAATTCCGCCCAGACTTCATCATCCAGCCCGCCCAGCAGCTGCCGCAGCAACGGCGGCAAATAGGGCAATATCTGTGTCAGCGCTTGCTCGGACATAAGCAAAAACCGCCTCCCGCGAGTAAGATAGAGATACATAATCATACTCGGACAAGGCGGCGCTTAGAACATAAAAAAAGAGCCTTGAGACATCAGGCCTCAAGGCTCCGTATCGCGTATTACGCGCGAACGACGCGCTTTATTTTTCGTCTTCGCAGCCGCAGCCGCAGCCGTCTGCTTCGCCGTCTTCTTCGTCGTCTTCATCGC
Source organism: Bacillota bacterium (assembly GCA_030527285.1). Taxonomy (GTDB): domain Bacteria; phylum Bacillota; class Dehalobacteriia; order UBA4068; family UBA4068; genus JAUNBC01. Next base: position 75,798 of record JAUNBC010000002.1, read on the forward strand.
CGTTGACGAATACCACCGCTTCGCATACCGGACAGGTGACCTCGATCAAATCCTCGTCATAAAGTATCGCTTCGTCAAAGCAGACCATTTCATGGCAATTGGGGCATTCCACTTCTACATAGCCGTCATCCTCGTCGCCCTCCTCATCGCCATAGAAGTCCTCCTCCAGATCGGTAAGATCGGAGTCGATGCTCTCCATATAGTCCTCGATATCTGTCAGATCCTCGCGCATATAGGACAGGTATTCGGCTATATCCTCAAGCACTTCCAGCATTTCGGAGATCAGCTTGCCTTCCTTGGACTCCTCAAGCTCCATACCGTCGGCCAGTCCCTGTAAATAAGCAACCTTTTGTTCCAGATCCTTCATGGAAAAGCCCCCTTTCGATTTGTAATCCGTTTTAGTATGTCAAATATGGCGCAATAATCACTAACAAAAATTAGCAGCGTTCAATATACTCGCCGTTCTTGGTATTGACGCGAATGCGGTCGCCGGCATTGATGAAGAAGGGTACGCGCACTACCGCGCCGGTTTGCAGCGTGGCCGGCTTGTTGCCGCCGGAGGCCGTGTCGCCCTTGATGCCCGGCTCGGTCTCGATAACTTCCAGCTCTACCTGCCCGGGCAGGTCTACCCCCAATATATCGCCCTTATACAGCAATATCGACACATTCATATTCTCGATCAACCAGTTTTTACCGTCGGCGATCTGCTCGTCGGTGAGCAAGCTCTGCTCATAATTTTCATTGTCCATGAACACATAATAAGTGCCGTCATGATAGAGATACTGCATCTCCCGACGGTCAAGATGCGCCTTGGGCAGCTTCTCTCCGGCGTTGAAGGTGCGCTCAATAGTGGCGCCGGTGCGCGTATTACGCATCTTGGCGCGGACGAAGGCCGAGCCTTTGCCGGGCTTGACATGCTGGAAATCAACTACGACGTAAGCGTCGCCGTCAAGCTCAACGGATAAACCGGTCTTAAAATCGTTGGTAGATATCATCGGGAACCTCCGCAAGATTTGTTCGATTGTAACATTATAATTATAGCATATAAGACAGGTATTGCCAAATAGTTTTTACATAAACAGAATAAAAAAGAGGGCTACGCCCTCTTTTATTATTTGTTGCGTCTGACTTCTTTGATCCTCGCGGCTTTACCGGTAAGGTTGCGCAGATAATAGAGCTTAGCGCGGCGAACTTTACCATGACGCTTGACGACGATCTTCTCGATGCGCGGAGAATGGATGGGGAACGTTCTCTCCACGCCCACGCCATAAGCGACGCGGCGCACGGTAACGGTCTCGCGAATGCCGCCGCCCTGTAATTTGATGACAACGCCTTCGAATACCTGAATGCGCTCGCGGGCTCCTTCTACGACCTTGACGTGTACCTGTACGGTATCGCCCGGGCGTAATTCCGGCAGATCGTTTTTCAGCTGTTCCTGCTCGAGCATATCAATGATATTGGCCATTTGCTTCCTCCCTCTTCGACAACCGTTCATTCCCGCGTAAAACCCGGCAGAGGACCGGCTCATAATACACACGCAAGCTATTGTATCACAGGGTTGTGCCTAATGCAAGCGTTTTTTCATTTTTCTTCCGCAAAACTGGGGCGCGTTCATAGCGGACGCGCCCCAAGTTTGACCATAAATAAACGCTTGGGATTACTTCTTCAGCCGCGCTTCCATATCATCCAACTCCTTACGCAGCTCGGTGGGGATGGTATCGCCGATCTTGGCATAGAACTCGCGGATATTGCCGATATCGGCCAGCCAATGCTCGGTCTCTACGGTGAGAATATTGCGCAGATCGTCGATGCCGAATTTATGGCCTTCGCTGATCTGATAATCCAGGCCTTCGAGGTTGATATCCTCGGCCTTGGGGATATAGCCGATCGCCGTTTCGTCGGCGTCCACTTCGCCGGCGCAGCGCGCCAGTATCCATTCGAGGATGCGGAAGTTATCGCCGAAGCCCGGCCACATGAAATTACCCTCGTCATCGAGGCGGAACCAGTTGACGTTAAAGATCTTGGGCAGCTTGTCAGCGGCAGTTTTCTTGCCCATATCCAGCCAATGCTGAAAATAATCGCCCATGTTATAGCCGCAGAAAGGCAGCATCGCCATCGGGTCGCGGCGCACGACGCCGACCGCGCCGGAAGCGGCGGCGGTAGTCTCGGAGGCCATGATCGAGCCGACGAATACGCCGTGATCCCAGTCGCGCGATTGATATACCAGCGGCGCGGTCTTGGCGCGGCGGCCGCCGAAGATGATCGCCGACAGCGGCACGCCGTCGGGATTCTCCCATTCGGGCGAGATGCAGGGGCAGTTGGCAGCCGGCGCGGTAAAGCGGGAATTGGCATGTGCGCCCTTTTCGCCGGAAGCCGGATCCCAGGGCTCGCCTTTCCAGTTCTCGACGCCGGTGGGCGGATTCTTATCCAGACCTTCCCACCATACGGTACCGTCCTTTTTGAGCACCACGTTGGTGAAAATAGTATTCTTGCGCGTCGAAGCCAGCGCATTGGGGTTGGACTTCTCATTGGTGCCGGGAGCCACGCCGAAGAAGCCGGCCTCGGGATTTTGCGCGTACATACGGCCGTCAGCGCCGTATTTGATCCAGGCGATATCGTCGCCGACAGTCCATACGCGATAGCCCTTACGCAGATAGCCCTCCGGCGGGATCAGCATCGCCAGATTGGTTTTGCCGCAGGCGGAGGGGAAGGCGGCGGCCACGTATTTGACCTCGCCCTTGGGATTCTCGATACCCAGTATCAGCATATGCTCGGCCATCCAGCCCTCTTTCCAGCCCTGATAGGAGGCAATGCGCAGGGCGAAGCACTTTTTGCCCAGCAGTACGTTGCCGCCATAACCGGAGTTGCAGGAGATAATGGCGTTATCTTCGGGGAATTGCATGATATAGCGCTTTTCTTCGTCGATATCACATTTAGCATGCAGGCCGCGTACCACGTCATTGCTGTCGCCCAGAGCTTCCAGCACCTTTTCGCCGACGCGGGTCATGATCGCCATATTCAGCACCACATAGATGCTGTCGGTGATCTCGATGCCGACCTTGGAGAAGGGCGAGCCGACTACGCCCATGGAGAACGGTATCACATACATGACGCGGCCCTTCATCGAGCCTTCCATGATGCCGCGGGTCAAGGCATAGGCCTCGTCGGGTTTCATCCAGTTATTGGTGGGACCGGCATTGATCTTCTCCGAGGTGCAGATGAAGGTACGCGCCTCGACGCGCGCCACGTCGTTGGCCTTGGTGCGGTGATAATAGCAACCGGGGAGCTTCTGCTCATTGAGCTTGATCATTTCGCCGCTGGCGCAGGCCTCGGCGCGCAAGGCCTCCAGCTGCTCCTCAGAGCCGTCGATCCATACCACCTTTTGCGGTTTGGTCAATAAAACCGCTTCCTCGACAAACTTGTTGACTTTCTCATTCTTGCATAGCATAAACAGCCCTCCAAATTATTAGTACGTGCTATGATGAATATATTACCATACCTGATATAACCTTAATATTATACCCCGTTCGCCGATAACCCTTTTTTGGGTGCAATAACTAAATATTCTGATAATTTATCCTAAAAAATGACCCGCCCGCGCCTTTACCTGCTGTTGCTTTATTCCAGCGCATCAGCCGCCGCGCCTTGCTCGGGCGCATTGCGCTTATCCTCGAGCAATAGCCGCTTGATCTGCTGACGCAGGCGGCGCTGTTCGTCCTCGTCCGCCGCGACCTTGAGCTCGCCGATGATACGGCCGGGGCGACTGCTCATCAGATAAATGCGGTCGGACAGACGCAGCGCCTCGTCGATATCATGGGTGACCAGCAGCACGCCGGGATCAAACTGCGCCAGCAGGCCGCGCAGCCAGTCCTGCAATTCTTCCTTGGTAAGCGCGTCCAGCTTGCCGAACGGCTCGTCGAGCAGCCATATATCGCCGCCGTCGGTCACTGTGCGCAGCAGCGCCGCGCGCTGCCGCATCCCGCCTGATAATTGCGCGGGCAGGCTGCCGCCGAAGCCCTCGAGGCCAAACAGCGGCAAATACCGCTCGGCTTGCCGCCGCGCCGCCGCAAGCTGCTGCGCGGGCGCGCCGCGCAATTCCAGCGGCAGCACGGCGTTGTCCAGCACGTCGCGCCATGGCAGCAGCATATCGTCTTGCATCAGCAGGCTGATACGCCCCGCGCGCTCAATACTGCCGCTATCCGGCGCATACATGGCCGCCAGCAGCGCCAGCAGCGTGCTTTTGCCGCAGCCCGAGGGGCCGAGCAGCGAAACGAATTCGCCGCCGCGCACGCTGACGCTGACCTGATCGACGACCAGGATCGGCTGACCGGCCAGGCGAAAGCTCTTGCTGACATTATCGCTGCGAATGAATGTCGCCATCATTCTCCTTACTGCTGCGGCAAATAATCATTGCTGAAGGCTGCCGCCGCGTCAAATTCCTCAGCCAACAGGCCGCGCTGATACAACCAGTCGGCAAAGCCCTGCCAGACCTCGATATCCTGCCAACCCCAGTACGGCGCGTCGCCCTGATACTGTCCGGCCAGCCATTGCTGACCGGCCGCGACCAGCTCGGCGTCCAGCCCCGCCTCGGCCTGTATCAGCAGCGCCGCCGCCGCTTGCGGCTCGGCGTCGGCATACTGATAGCCGCGGCTCAGCGCGCTCATAAAGCGTCCGGCCAGCTCGCCATTAGCCGCCAGCCAGTCTTCCTCGGCGACGATCACCGGCGTATAATAATCGAATTCGGGCGCTATATCGCGCAGATAGATGACGTCCAGCTCCACGCCTCGCAGCTCGGCTTCCACGCCGGTCACTCCGTAGAATATCCATGAGAAATCGACGGTGGTCTCGGTGGCGGTGAAAAAGTCCGCCGAGCCGATATTGATGATCTCTACCGGCTCCGCCATACCCTGCTGCTCGACCAGATAATTGAGCAGCTCCTCCTCGACCTCGCCGCCCCAGCCGCCGTAAATATTGCCGGAAAAATCGGCGACGCTGTCTATGCTCTTGCCGGCGGGCGCGGCAAAGCAGGAGGTATTATGCTGTATCACCGCCGCCAGCGACAGCACCGGCAAACCGGCGGCGCGGGCAAAGGTGACCTCCTCCTGATAGGATACGCCGAATTCGGCCTGTCCGGCGGCCACTATTTGCAGCGCATAATTATCGCCGGGCTGCACGATGCTCACGTCCAGCCCCTGCTCGGCGAAGTAGCCGAGCGCCTGCGCCGCGTAAATGCCGCTGTGGTTGATATTCGGCGTCCAATCCAGCACCACGGTCAGCTCCGTCAGCTGCTCGCTGTCAAAGGACGGCGTGAGAAGGATGCTGGTCGAGCCGTCCGCGCCGCCGATAATGCCGGCGTCCGGCTCGCGCCGGCAGCCGCCGAGCAGCGCCGTCGCCAATACCAGCGTCAACAGCAGCGGCAAGGCGCGCCGCCAAAATGCTTTATCACTCATCGTTTTATGCCTCGCTTTCCAGTTATTGATCCCATTTTTCCGCTTGCGCGGCTTTTTGCCAGCCTAACAGATAATGCTCCGCCAAACGCACCAACGCGAACAACAGCGCGCTCCAGACGATGATCGCCACGATCGCCGCGAACACCAGCGGCAGGTCAAAGGAGCGCTGCGCCCGCGTCAGCAGCAGACCCAGACCGGCCTGCGCGCCCAGCCATTCGCCGATCACCGCGCCCATCACGCTGTACGTCGCAGCCACGCGCAATCCGGAAAAGAAATACGGCAGCGCATAGGGCAGACGCACCAGACGGAACAGCCGCGCCTTATCCGCGCTCATCAGCCGGTAATAAGCCAGCGTTTCACCGCCCGCCGCCGCCAGTCCGGCCATGACGTTGATCGTCACCGGGAAAAAACAGATCAGTATCACCACCAGCACCTTGGGCAGCATACCGTAGCCGAACCAGATCAAGAACAGCGGCGCCAGCACGATTATCGGTACCATCTGCGAGCCGAGCAGCAGGGGGTAGCTGATCTTATGCAGCAGCGGCGAGCTGCTGATCAGCGCGGCGATCGCCACCGACAGCAACACCGACAGCCCCAGCCCCAGCGCCGCCTCGGCCAGCGTATACAGACTATGCTGCCAGAGCAGGCCGGCATTCTCCGCCAGCGCGCGCGCTACCGCCAGCGGCGTGGGCAGTATATACTCGGCGCGCACCAGACAGGCGGCGGCCAGCTGCCATAGCAGCACAAAGACCGCCACACCCAGTATCGGGTACAGCAGCTCCGGCCAGCCGGTTGAGATTTTGCTCCGCTTCTCGCTCATATGCTCCGATCACGCTGCTGGCCGGCAAAAAAAATCGCCGCCCGAGGCAACGATACGCTTTCCCTACGCCGGCATTATCCGGATCAGGTCAAGGGTCGAGACCTCCGTCTCCTCTCAGCCGCAAAGCAGCTCCCCAAACTGTGAAATTATGCGCTTATTATATACCCGCGCCGCGCCGCTGTCAAGCGCCAGCGCGTGCATAAACGGCGCGATGCGAAAAGGCGTAGAATTGCGCCGCCAAGAACGCCGGAAAAACCTTGACAATCAGTTGGTTAAGTATTATAATTCATACAAATCATACTTAACCCAGCCGAAGGGAGTTGTAAATATGTCGCCGCACAGCGGTAAATACGCATGGACGGTCAAGGTAGGGGAAAAGGGGCAATTCGTCATTCCCAAGGAGGCGCGCGAGATCTTCAACATTCAGCCCGGGGATACGCTGATCGTGCTCGCCGATATAAACCGCGGCATCGCCATCCCGCCCAAAAATCTGCTCACTAACGTCGCCAAGATCGTTTTTTCCGACGCCAAGGCAGCCGAGGAGGAAGAATAATGACCGTACTATCCGTTCGTCATCTCAACAAGACCTATCCCGCCTTTAAGCTGGAAGACGTTTCCTTCACGCTGGAGCCGGGCAAGATCACCGGCTTCATCGGCAGGAACGGCGCCGGTAAATCCACCACGCTCAATTCGCTGTTCAACTTCGTTCATCCGGACAGCGGCGAGATCAGCTTTTTCGGCATGGACTTCGCCGGTCATGAGTTAGAGATCAAGCAGCGCATCGGCTTCGTTTCCAGCGGCGTCAATTATTACGCCAACAAAAAGCTCAAAACCATCTCCCGCGTGACCAGCTCCTTCTACAATAACTGGGATCAGGCGGCCTATGAGAAGTATCTGGCGATGTTCCATTTGGACGAAAACAAAACGCCGGCGCAGCTTTCCGCCGGCATGAAGGTCAAATTCGCCCTGGCGCTGGCGCTTTCGCATAACGCCGACCTGCTGATACTCGACGAGCCGACCAGCGGCCTCGACCCGGTATCACGCGAGGATCTGCTGGAGGTGTTCATGGATCTGTGCGCGCAGGGCAAGACGATACTCTTTTCCACGCATATCACCTCCGATCTCGATAAATGCGCCGACAATATCATCTACATCAAAAACGGCCGTCTGATCGCCGATTGCAGCGTCAGCGACTTTGAGCAAAGCTACCGTATCGCTTCCTTTGACAGCGCCGAGGCGATGCGGGAGTATCAGGGCATCAGCCGCGGCCAGCGCCGCACCAGAAAGGGCTGCACCGCTCTGATCAGCGCCGCGGACGCGCAAACGCCGGGGCTAAAGTTGTCGCCCGCCGATCTGGAGTCGATCATGATCCACATCGAAAAGGAGGCGGAATAAATGACCAGGCTGCTGAAAAAGGAATTCGCTCTGGCTATGCACCCGATCACGCCGGTGATGCTGCTGCTGGCCGCGATGGTCGTTATCCCCAATTACCCGTACGTGGTGATATTCTTCTATATTTCGATGGCGGTATTCTTCACCTGCCTGCTGGGGCGCGAGAATAACGATATAGTCTATTCGCTGAATCTGCCGGTGAGCAAAAGCGATATCGTCAAGGCGCGCTTTGGCTTTACCGTGATCGTGGAGCTGCTGCAATTAGCGCTGATGATACCGTTCGCCCTGCTGAACCGGCAGCTGATCCCCGACGGCAATCAGGCAGGCATGGACGCGAATATCGCGCTGTTCGGCTTGGGCCTTATGATATACGGCCTGTTCAATCTCATATTCTTCGTCAGCTATTACCGCAATGTTGACAAGGTCGGCGTCGCCTTCATCAAGACCAGCGTGCTGATCTTTATCGTGGCCGGACTGGACGTTTTCTCCACCTACGCCATCCCCTTCGTCCGCGATTGTCTTGACACGCCCGATCCCGAGTTTTTATCCGCCAAGCTGCTGTTCCTCGCCGCCGGTATAATTGTATTTATCGCCCTGACGGCATTGAGCCGCCGCATCAGTATCAGAAGCTTTGAGCGGCTGGATCTGCATTGAGCCGCGGCGAAGCCTGACTGTATACAAAAAGACCAGCCTTTTGGCTGGTCTTTTGTGTGGAGCGGGCAAAGGGATTCGGACCCTCGACTTCCACCTTGGCAAGGTGGCACTCTACCACTGAGTTATGCCCGCATGGTGCCTCGGGGCGGAGTCGAACCACCGACACGAGGATTTTCAGTCCTCTGCTCTACCAACTGAGCTACCGAGGCATTTGGCGACGCAGATGGGACTCGAACCCACGACATCCAGCGTGACAGGCTGGCACTCTAACCGGCTGAGCTACTGCGCCATATGGTGGGCGATGACAGGCTCGAACTGCCGACATCCTGCTTGTAAGGCAGGCGCTCTCCCAACTGAGCTAATCACCCATTTCAGCAAGGACGGCCGGGAACTGAGCCACCGCAACTAAGGACTGAAACAACCATTGATTTCAACAGCTTTTTCATTATAGCCTAAGCGGAAAAATCCGTCAAGATGTTTTTGAAAAAAATTTCGCCGCCGCCTGACCGGCCACAAAACCGCTCGACCATGCCGCTTGCAGATTATAGCCGCCGGTCATACCGTCGATATCCAGGACTTCTCCGGCAAAGTATAAGCCCTCCGTCAGCTTGGAGCGCATCGTCTGCGGCTCGATCTCGGCCAATTTCACGCCGCCGGCGGTGACGATGGCCTCGTCAATCGGGCGCGCGCCCTTGACCGTCAACGGCAGCGCCTTCAGCGTTTGCAGCAGCCGTCCGCGCTCGGCGCGGCTGATCTGATTGGCCGGCTTATGCGCGTCCACGCCCGCTAACTGCGGCAACAGCTTCACCAGAGCCAGCGGCAGCAGTTCGTCCAAAGCATTGACCAGATGCCGGCGCGAGAACGCGTCCAGATCGCGCTGCAAACGCCGCTCCAACTGCTCAACGCTGAGCGCCGGTTTGAGGTCGATGCGTAAGCCAAGCCCCGCTCCCTGCCCGGACGCGCCGGTGACCAGACGCGACAGCGACAGCACGATCGGCCCCGATACGCCGAAATGGGTGAACAGCATCTCGCCGAATTCGCGCCCCAGCAAGCGCTCGCCGTCATAGACGCTCAATTCGACATTGCGCAGCGACAGCCCGCTCAACTGCGCCGGCCATGTCTCTACCGTCTCCAAGGGCACCAGCGACGGACGCGGGCGGACGATGCTGTGTCCGGCCTCGCGCGCCAAGTCATAACCGTCGCCGCTGGAACCGGTGGCGGGATAAGTCATACCGCCGGTGGCGACGATCAGCGCCGCCGCCGGAAACGCGCGCCCCTCCGCGTCGATTACGCCGCGAACGGCGCCCTCTTGCAGCGACAGATGACGAATACGCCGCCCGTATAAAACGCGCACGCCCGCTATCTGTAATTGCCGCTGCAATACCGCCGCCACGTCCGCCGCCCGATCCGATTTCGGGAACACGCGCCCGCCGCGCTCCGTTTTCAGCGGCAAACCGGCCTGGGTGAAAAAGTCCAGCGTATCGGCGACAGAAAAACGGCTCAACGCCCCGTAGAGAAAGCTGCCGTTAGCGCCGAGATTGGCGATGATCTGCTCGATGGCGCTGTTGTTCGTGATATTACAGCGCCCCTTGCCGGTAATAGCCAGCTTGCGTCCCAGCCGTTGATTGCGCTCTAACAGCGTCACCGGCGCGCCGCCGGCGGCTGCCGTCAGCGCCGCCATGATGCCGGCCGGCCCGCCGCCGATCACCAGTATTTGCCGCTCGCTCAAAAGTCGATACCCGCTCTCGCCTCCATACCCTGTTGATACGGATGCTTGATCTCCTGCATCTCCGTGACCAGATCGGCCATTTCGATCAAAGCCGGCGGGGCGTTGCGTCCGGTGACCACGACCTCCAAATTATGCGGACGGACGCGCAGCAGCGACAGCATTTCTTCCTCGGCCACCAGCTCAAAGTAAACGGCGTTGCACAGCTCGTCCAAAATCAGCAGATCGACGGACTCGTCCATATAGGTCTTGCGCGCTTGCAGCATCGCCCGCTCGGCCGCCACATAATGGCTGTCGTCCAGCTCCGCGCCCTTGCGCACAAAGCCATGCGCGCCGAAGCTGTGTACCGTGACCTTGTCCAGCTTCTTGCAGGCTTCGATCTCGCTGCTGTCGCCGCGCTTCATAAACTGGATGATCACCGTATTCAGTCCCGCGCCGGAGGCGCGCAGCGCCAAGCCGAAAGCCGCCGTGGTCTTGCCCTTGCCGTTACCGGTATACACCTGCAATACGCCCTGTTTCATCTTTGCCTCCTATAATGACTTTAGTCTTTTGATCTCCGCCGCGCTCAATTCGCGATAAGCGCCGAGCGGTACGTCCTTGATATCAAGAAAGGCCAGCTTGGCGCGTTTGAGCCGCAATACCGGACAACCTACCGCATCCAGCATCCGCCGCACCTGACGATTGCGCCCCTCATGGATGGTGAGCTCCAGCATCACCTTGTCGTCGCGCCGCTTCATCACCTGCACCTTGGCCGGCGCGGTCAGGCCGTCGCTGAGCATCACTCCCTCGCGCAGCCGCCGTAAGGCCGCCCCATCGGGACAGGCGGCGACCTCGGCGATATACGTCTTGTCCACCTGCTGCGAGGGATGCAGCAGCTTATGCGTCAATTCGCCGTCATTGGTCAGCAGCAGCAGCCCGGCGGTATCGTAGTCGAGCCGCCCCACCGGATAGACGCGCTCCTCCACGCCATGCAGCAGATCCAGCACCGTGCGGCGGCCGCGCTGATCATGCGCCGAGCAAATATAGCCGCATGGCTTGTTAAGCAGGATATAGCGCAGCCGCGGCGCTTTTTTGCCCAGCAATACGCCGTCCACCGCCACGCGGTCGCGCTCCCCGTCTAACTTATAGCCCATGGTATCGACGACGCGGCCATTGACCTTGACCCGACCCTCGGCGATCAGCTTTTCCGCGGCGCGGCGCGAAGCCACGCCCTGCGCGGCCAGGTATTTTTGCAAACGCACTCCGTCTTGCGGCCGTCCCTGTTTATCATCCATGCTTCGATTATAGCATAAGCGGCTCAGCCAGTAAACATAATTCGCGCCACGATATAGGCGGCGATGAAGCTGACCAGGTCGGCGGACAGTCCCACCGCCAGCGCGCGGCGATGATCGTTTATCCCCACCGCGCCGAAATAAACGGCCAGCACATAGAAGGTCGTCTCGGTGCTGCCCTGCATGATCGAGGCCATATAGCCGATGAAGCTATCCGGACCGTAGGTTTGCAGCAGCTCGGCGGTATAAGCCAAAGCGCCGCTGCCGGACAGGGGCCGCAATATCGCCAGCGGCAGTATTTGCGGCGGTACGCCCGCGCGCTCGGTAAGCGGCGCGCACAGCGCGGCGCCTGCCTCCGCCGCGCCGGAGCCGGTGAACACGCCGATCGCCACCAGCATCGTCAGTAAATAGGGGAAAATATCACGGCAGGTCCTGATTCCCTGCCACACGCCCTCGGCGAACAGCTCGTATACCGGCAGACCGCGCAGCAGGCCGTATAACGGCACGCCCAGCAACAGCAGCGGCACGGCATAGGCGGACAGCGTTTGCAGCGCCATCAGCCGCGCACCCGCCGCAGCAGCGCGTCCAATAGCAGCGCGAAGCACATACCGCTGCCGGAAGCGATGATCGTGGCGGCGATGATAGACTGCGCCTGCATCGAGCCGGCTGCCGAGCGCAGCGATATCACCAGCGACGGCAGCAGCGTCAGCGACGAGGTATTGAGCGCCAGCAGCGTCACCATCGGCGCGGAGGCGGTACGTTTGCCGTTGTTCAGCTCACGCAGCTGCTGCATCGCCTTGACGCCGAAGGGCGTAGCCGCATTACCCAGCCCCAGCAGATTGGCCGAGACGTTCATCGCTATCGTCGATAATACCGCATGCCCGCGCGGCAGCGAGGGAAACAGCGGCGCCAGCAGCGGCGTCAAGGCGCGCGCCAGCCGCCGGTTCAAACCGGCGGCCTCGGCGATACGCATTATCCCCATCCACAGGCAGATCATGCCGCAAATGCTCAGCATCAGCGTCACGGCATTATCGGCGGCGGCGAAAGCGGCGGCGGAGGCCGCGTTGATATCGCCGTTACACGCGGCATAGCAAACGCCGGCTGCGATCAGCGCAAACCAGATCTTATTCAGCATAGCATCACCCCTAAAACTGTATGCGCGCCGGCAATAAAAAATCCCTGTTCATAGAACGGGGACGCTAACCGTCAATATATCTTCAGCGGGCTGAGAAACGACTGCAAACAGGAACGGACGAACTTGCGCGAAGCTTATCGACACGCCGTCAGTTGAGAAAGCCTACAACAGTATATGTACCAACTTCTGCCAGGCCTCCCGGAACACCAGCCAGAAGGTATATACCTGCTGATCGCTGCCAGCGTATACCGGCAGCACGGTCTCGGTGCCGATATTATCGGTATAGGTGACGCTGCCGACCACGGTGGTGGCGGTAAAAGGCGTGCTGATGGATTGCTCCAGCTCGATCACCGGCTCGGGCGTATACTCGGCGGTGACCGGAATGACGATGGAAGCGTCGCGCGACAGCACCGGCCTGATGCTGGAGATCTTGCCGTTTATTACCCTGATCTCGCCGACCACCTCGCCAGCCGGCATGATCTCGACCTGACGGAAGCGCTCAAAGCCATAGTCCATCATCGCCGTCATCTCGCCGTAATGATCCTCGGAATTGAGCACCACGCCGATCAAACGCATACCGTCGCGCGTGACCGAGGCGGCCAGACAGTTGCCGGCCTGATCGGTATAGCCGGTCTTGATGCCGTCCGCGCCCTCGTATTGACTGAGAAAGCGGTTATGATTATATATCTCGCGGTCGAATTCATTGCCCGGCCACGGTATATTCCATGTATCGGTAGCGATCATCACATTGAACTCGGGAATGAACATCGCCTCGCGGCAGATCATCGCCATATCATAGGCGGTGGATTGATGATTGAGCTGATCAAGGCCATGCGGGTTGGCCCAAACGCTGTCGGTGAGGCCGAGCAGCGCCGTGCGCTCGTTCATCAGCTGCACAAAGGCCGCCTCGGAACCGGCGACGCCGATAGCGATAGCCTGCGCCGCGTCATTAGCCGAGCCCAGCAGCAGCGCATACAGCATATCCTCCAGACTATGCGTTTCCCCGGGCTGCAAATAAATGCCGCTTTCGCCGACGTTGACAAAATCGTCGGGCAGGGTCAGCGGCTGCGACAGGCTTTGGCTCTCCTCCAAGGCCACCAGGGCGGTCATCACCTTGGTCAAACTGGCCACCGAGGATACTTGATGCGCGTTCTTCTGATAGAGGACGCGGCCGGTGGCGGCGTCGATCAAGATCGCCGATTGCGCGCCGATCTCAATGGCGGCGGCAGGAGCCGCCAACCCCAATATCAGAGCAAAGGATAGTATTATCGCCGCAAGACGTTTGCGCATAAGCAATCCTCCCTGCATAATAGTTTCATCGTCAAAAAAAATAATCCTCTTTTTGAGGATTATTTTTTGCATTTTTGCAGCAGGGCTTGCAGCTGTTCGGTCAATTGGGGTATCGCCTCGATAGCGCGGTCGAAAGGCGTCGCCCCCGCTACCGGTATCAGCCGCACCTGCTCGCCGCAGATGACGATGAAGCCCACCGGCGCTACCGCCAGCCCCGCTCCCGAACCGCCGACAAAGGGCGGTTGCTCCGACTTGCTCGCGCATTCGCCGCCTCCCGCGACAAAGCCGCAGCTCACCCGCGATATCGGCACTACCGCTACGCCGTTATCGCTCTCGATGATATCGCCGACAATAGTGTTGACGTCAACCATTTGCCGAAGTGAGCTCATCGCTGTTTCCATCAATTCCCTGATCTGTTGTTCCGCCATTTTTTCCGCTCCTTCCGCCGCGTATGCCGCTGATGATAATATTGCCGACATTGACCGCCGCTATACATTGTAGTCGGGTGCGCGACGCGGAAAAATCCACGTCCACGCAAAACCTGTCCGCCGCCGTCACCTTGCGCCCCAGCCCCGCGTAAGCCGCGCCCAGCGCGCCCCGCAACGCGCCGCCGAGCAGCGCCGCCTGCGCCGGGTATTCGCTGCCGCCCAAACGCAGCTCAAAGCGCAGTATGGCTGCGCGCCGCAGCAGCAGCGGCAGCATCCGCAGCAGCCGCTGCGCCGACCAAACGTCAAGCGCGCGCCTGGCGTCGTCGTCTACCGTCCGCACGGACAGCCGGCGGCTGCGATAGCCGCCGCAAATGCGGATCAGCCAATAGCAGCGCCACACGCCGTCATAGTCGACGCGCAGGCCGAGCGGATAATTCCAGATAAACAGCAGCAGCATCGCCATTACCGCGATCAGCATACGCAACTCCTCGATCGACTGTGCAATAAAAAAACCGTCCGCCGGTATATTTTACCACCGGCGAACGGTTTTATACTTATTCTAAAAGACGTTAATGGCAGCGTTTATTTTTTGATATCCTTGATCTTGAATTTGATCACGCCCGACGGCGCGTACACCTCCACAGTTTCCCCGATGGCATGACCGAGTATCGCCTTGCCCACCGGCGATTCATTGGAGATCTTGTTCTCAAACGGTTTGGCCTCCACCGAGCCGACGATCTGGAATTCCAGCGTTTCCTTGGTGGCGGTATTCTGCACCTTGACCGTAGAGTACTCGGAGACCACGTCGATATCGACATTGGACGAATCGACGATGCGGGCGTTTTTCAGCTGTTTTTCTAAATTGAGTATTTGCCCCTCGATAAAAGCCTGCTCGTTCTTGGCGTCCTCATACTCGGAGTTTTCCGAGATATCGCCGAATTCTATCGCCTGCTTGATGCGCAGCGCGACTTCCTTACGGCGCACGGTTTTCAGGTTATCGAGATCCTGCTCCATTTGTTTCAGGCCCTCGATCGTCATCAGTACCTCTTGCTCGGCCATGATCATCCCACCTTCCGTTTTTTGACTTCATAAGTGTATGCCGTAAACGGCGTTTTGTCAAGCAAAACTGCTGTGTTTATATATCTATATAGCTGACGCTGTTGCCGTTGGCTTGCACGTAGCGCAGCAGCTCGGCAAAGCTCAACCACACGGTAGCGGTATTATCATTGGGATGCACGCCCAATTTCTCGCTATCGCGCAGCTCGCTGTCGAATACCACCTCTACCGCCGCCTCCCTGTCGTTGACCACGCCCAACGGCGTGACCTCGCCCTGCGTCAGGCCGAGATACTTTTGCAGCCGCTCCGCCGAGGCAAAGCTGAGATGCGAGGCCTCCAGCGCCGCGCCGATATGCTTGAGGTCGGCGCGTTTATCTTTACCCAGCACCAGCAGAAAATGGCGCTTGCCTTTAGCGTCGCGCAAAAATAAATTTTTCACTACCTCTCCCTCGGCGGTGATACCGAGCGCGTCCATCTCCTCTATCGTATATACCGCCGGATGCTCGGTGAGCGTATAGCTGATACCCAGCTCCGCTAATTTAGCTAATGCCGTTTGTCTGCTCATATTGCCTGTCCTCCATATATTTTCGAAATTCCTCTTCGACCTCGGCCACGGTGTCCAATTGATTGAGCCGCGCCCTGAGCGCCGCCGCGCCGCGCAGCCCCTTGACATACCAGCCGAGATGATTGCGCATCAGGTGCACCGCGTATTTCTCCGCCTGCCGCAGCGTCGCCGCGTCGTCGCGCCCCTCGCGCCGGCGGAACCAATAGACGCTTGATTCACGCTGCCGCCGCAGATGCTCCGCGGCCTGCGCGATAATGATCTCCGGCGCGGGGCGGCCCCGCGCCGGCCGGCCGTCAAGCTCGTCTCTGATCCTGCCGAACAGCCACGGGTCGCCAAGCATCGCCCGCCCGATCATCAGCGCGTCGCAGCCGCTTTGCTCATAGGCGGCTCGCGCCGCCGCCGCGCTGCCGATATCGCCGTTGCCGATCACGGGTATGCCCACCGCCGCCTTGACCGCCGCGATAGCCCGCCAATCGGCGCGGCCGCCGTACATCTGCTCGCGATAGCGGCCATGCACCGCCACGGCCGCCGCGCCGGCCTGCTCGGCCATACGGGCAAAGTCCTCGGCATTATGCTCGGCCGCGCTCCAGCCGAGGCGCATTTTCACCGTCACCGGCAAACCTGCGCCGCGCGCCGCCGCGATCAACTCAGCCGCCAGACGCTGCTTGCGCATCAGCAGACAGCCTTCGCCGTTATTCACTACCTTGGGCGCGGGACAGCCCATGTTCAGGTCGATGACGTTCGCGCCCAAATGCGCCGCCGCCGCAGCCGCCTCAGCGATATACTGCGGCTCGGAGCCGCTCAACTGCACCACCACCGGCGCGGCCTCGCCGGCAATATCCAGCAGCTCCCAGGTGCGCTTATTGCCGTAGGCCATGGCGCGCGCCGACACCATCTCGCCATAGGCGATATCCGCTCCCGCCGCGCGCACGATATCGCGGAACACGCGGCTGCTGATACCGGCCATCGGCGCGGCGATCAATGCGCCGCTGATCACGGGCAGCGCTGCCGTCATTGTTCTCTGTCCAGCGAGCGGTATTGTATGGCCTCGGCCAAATGCTCGGCGGCGATCTGCTCGCAGCCGGCCAGATCGGCAATGGTACGCGCCACCTTGAGCACGCGGTCATGGGCGCGGGCGCTCATCTTCAGGCGCGAGAAAGCCTCGGCGAGCAGCATATTCGCCTGGCCGTCGATCTGGCAGCAGGCCAAAAGCTGCTTGCGCTCCATCTGCGCATTGACCGTGCAGCCGCTGCCGGCAAAGCGCCGCATTTGTATTTGCCGCGCCGCCAGCACGCGCGCGCGGACGGCGGCGGAGCTCTCCTCAGCCGCGCCGGCGCCGGATATTTCCTTATAATTGACGCGCGGCACGTCGATATGCAGGTCGATGCGGTCGAGCAGCGGTCCGGAGATGCGCTGCAAATAGCGCTGTCTGGCATAAGGCGTGCAGCTGCAATTCTTCAGGCTATCGCCGTAATAGCCGCATGGACATGGATTCATGGCTCCCACTAACTGAAAGCGCGCCGGATAGGTGATACGCGCCTGCACCCGCGCCACGGTGACGATATTATCCTCCAGCGGCTGACGCAGCGCCTCCAAAACATCGCGCGCAAACTCCGGCAGCTCATCCATGAACAGCACGCCGTGGCAAGCCAGGCTGATCTCGCCCGGACGCGGCGCAGCGCCGCCGCCGATAATGCTCGCGCCCGACGCGCCATGATGCGGCGCGCGGAAGGGGCGGCGCGTCAGCAGCGGCTGATCTTTAGGCAGCAGCCCCGATATCGAATAGATCTTGGTAACTTCCATGGCCTCTTGCAGCGTCAGCGCCGGTAAGATGCCGGGCAGGCGTTTGGCCAGCATCGTCTTGCCGGAGCCGGGCGCGCCGATCAGCAGTATATTATGCCCGCCGGCTGCCGCCACCTCCAGAGCGCGTTTGACGCCCGGCTGCCCCTTGACGTCGCTGAAATCAAGCGCGTCGGCGGTGTCGGCGGCGGCAAAATACTTGGCTATATCAGCATTTTGCGGCGGCAGTTCCAGCGCGCCGCATAATACTTCGGTCAGCTGTCTGAGCGAGCTGACGCCGTACACGTCCATCCCGCCGGCCAAGGCCGCTTCCTCGGCATTCTCCGCCGGTAAATAGAGGCTGCCTATGCCCTCCGTCTGCCGCAGATGATCGGCCATCGACAAACTGCCGGTGACCGCGCGTACCGCGCCGTCCAGGCTCAGCTCGCCGATGATCGCCGCCTCGCCAAGCCGTGCGGCGTCGATCTGCCCGGTAGCGGCAAGGATGCCGACGGCGATCGGCAGGTCGTAGAGCGCGCCCTCTTTTTTGATATCGGCGGGAGCGAGATTGACGGTGATACGGCGCAGCGGAAATTCAAAGCCGGAATTCTTGATCGCCGAGCGCACGCGCTCGCGGCTTTCGCGTACCGCGGCGTCCGGCAGGCCAACGATCTCGAAAGCCGCCAGGCCGGTATTAACGTCCACCTCTACCATCAGTTTATAGCCATCCAGCCCGTACACGGCGCAGCTATTGATGATCGCCAGCATCGCTTGCCCTCCAACTCGTTAACACGGCAGTATCCCGTTCAATATTAAAAAATTCGGCAAGTTTATAGCTTTACCTGCTTGTAATCGGCGGCCAAGTATATTAGAATAGTTTAAGGCTCGATATGCCTATTTTTGTTTGGAGGATAAAAAATGGCAGACATCAAAGCATTCTCCGCATACCGCTATGCGCCGCAGCTGCCGATCGCGGATCTGATCACCCAGCCCTATGACGTCATCAGCCCCGAGCAGCAGCAGGCCTATTATCATCGTCATGCGTATAATATCATCCGTCTCGAATATGGCATGGCGAATGAGCAGGATAACGATGAAAACAACGTCTACTCCCGCGCCGCCGCTAACTTTGCCGATTGGCAGGCCGGCGGCATACT
The DNA here is from genome assembly GCA_030527285.1 of Bacillota bacterium. Lineage (GTDB taxonomy): Bacteria > Bacillota > Dehalobacteriia > UBA4068 > UBA4068 > JAUNBC01. The sequence continues at coordinate 94,521 of JAUNBC010000002.1, forward strand.
GCTGCGCGACCCGCAGCCGGCCTTTTACCTCTACTGTCAGGAATTCGCTGTGCATGACGACCATTACCGCCGCAGCGGTTTCCTCGCCACGCTCAAGGCCAACGGCTATGACGACGGCTGGGTGACGCCGCATGAGCAAACGCTGCCCAAGCATAAGGCCGACCGCCTGCAACTGATGCATAGCACCCGCGCCAATTTCTCGCCCATTTTCGGCCTCTATGCCGACGAACAGCGCGCGGTCGATATACTGCTGCGCGAAGCCGCCGAGGCGCGCGGCGACGCTGCCATCGACTTTGTCGATGATAACGGCGTCCGTCATCTGCTGTGGAGGATCGACGATCCGGCTATCGTCGCCGCAATAGAAGCAAAAATGGCCGCACAGAAGATCTATATCGCCGACGGCCATCACCGCTACGAAACGGCCTCGCTGTTCGCCCAGCAAATGCGCGAGCAGGGCGTTGGCGATTGCGATTATATCATGATCAATCTCGTCAATCTCTATGACCCGGGGCTGGTGGTGCTGCCCTTCCACCGTATCGTCAAAAATCTGCCCGCTTTCTCGGCCGAGGAATTGACGCGGCAATTACATATCAGCGATTTCAATATCATCAATATCTCACAAGGCAGCCGCGCCGCCGACCGCGAGCATCTGTTGCAAAAACTGGCTGACGCGGATAGCGACGACATGGCTTGCGGACTGTATACCGGCGGGCAGTATTATCTGATAAAGCTGAACAAGCAGGCGGCCTCTATCGCCGCCGCGCTGCCGGAGCTGGATCCGGCAGCGCGCCGTCTCGACGTCAATATCATCCATAAGCTGCTGCTGGAGGATATTTGCGGCATCAGCCCCGAAGACGTGGCGGGCTGCAATTTCGTCGATTACAGCAGCGATTATCAGCAGGCCTGCGCCATGGTCGACGACGGCAGCCATCAATTCGCGCTGCTGCTCAACCCCACCAAGGTGCGTGAGCTGATCGAGATTGCCGACGCCAGGCAGAAAATGCCGCAGAAATCGACCTGCTTTTTCCCCAAGGTGATCGCCGGTTTGACGATCAATAAGTTAGAAAAATAGCACCCATTCAGATACGCAAAAAAGCGGCGGAGACGAACTCTCCGCCGCTTTTGTCTGCCCATAAGCAAAGCTTACTTATTATAGAATGGACTGGCCGCGCGCAATAATTCCACCTTATCTTTGAGCACCTGTATCGTATAGGCGATCTGCTCGGCGTTATTACCGTAGCCCAGCGAAAAGCGCAAGGCGCTGTGCAGCCAATTATTGCCAAGCCCCATCGCCTTCAGCACATGGGAAGGCTCCATCTCGCCGGAGGAACAGGCGGAGCCGGAGGAACAGGCGATACCGCTCAAATCGAGATGCAGCAGCAGCGCCTCGCCCTCGATATAATCGAAGCTGAAATTGGCGTTATGCGGCAGACGCTCGCTGGGATGGCCGTTTAAGCGGCTGTACGGGATGCCGTTCAGCACGCCGCTGACCAGCATATCGCGCAGCTCGCGCCATGCGGCTGTCTCGCGCCGCCATGCGGCGGCCGCGTACTCGGCCGCCACGCCGAAACCGACGATACCGGGCATATTCTCGGTGCCGGAGCGCAGCTTATGCTCCTGCCCGCCGCCGTAGACGCGGCGATACAGGGGTATATCCGGCTTCTTGTATAATGCGCCCACGCCCTTGGGGCCGTTGATCTTATGCGAGGATATGCTCATCATGTCCACGCCCAGCTCGCCGACGTCGCAGGGGATCTTGCCCGCCGACTGTACGGAATCGGTATGCATCACCGCGCCCGCCTGATGCGCCAGCGCCGCCAGCTCGCGTATCGGGTTGATAGTGCCTACCTCATTGTTGGCGTGCATGACCGTAACCAGCGCCGTATCTTCGCGCAGCGCTTCGCGCAGCGACTGTACGCTGACCATGCCGTATTCATCGACCGGCAATACCGTCAGCTCAAAGCCCTGCTTGGCAAGCTCCTCGCAGCTTTCCAGCACCGCGTGATGCTCGACGGCGGAGGTGATGATATGCCGCCTGCCCTGCCTGGCCTGATACATCGCGCAGCCGAAGATGGCGATATTATCGGCCTCGGTGCCGCCGGAGGTAAAATACAGCTGCTCCGCCGGTGCGCCGATCAATGCCGCTACCTGCTCCCGCGCCCGCTCCAAATATTTTTTGCTGTCCGCGCCAAAGGCATGCAGCGATGAGGGATTGCCAAAATGCTCGCGCATAAAATCGCTCATCGCATCGACTACCTGCGGTAATACCGGCGTTGTCGCCGCATGATCCAAATAAACCTGCATAACGTCCTCTCCTACTCGCAAATTGAGTTTTCTTTTTCCAGCAGATCGGCAACGGTATATTTATCCAATACCGCGCTGATCGCCGTCTGTATTTCATTCCAGATAAAAGCCGAACCGCAGCAGGCGATATGCGTACAGCTGCCGCTGTTATCCTCGGAAATGCAGGAAGTCAGCGCCAGCGGCCCCTCCAAGGCGCGGAACACCTCGCCGACGATGATCTCGGCCGCCGGACGCGCCAAGAAATAGCCGCCCTGCGCGCCACGGCTGGAGCCGACGATACCGGCCTTTTTCAGCGCCGCCATCAATTGCTCCAAATAGCCCTCGGACAACTTCTGCCGCGCCGCGATCGCCGACAGCGTCATCGGTTTGTCATCGCCGGCCACCGCCAATTCCAATACCGCGCGCAGGCCGTAGCGGCCTTTTGTGGATATATTCATTTGCTCACACCCAATCCATAGTCTTTTAATGGGGAATAAACTACTCGGATATACTATACCGCCGCCTACGGCAAATGTCAAGTGGGCGTATATAAAAAGGGACGCTTCCGCGTCCCTTGAGATTACCGGCAAAGCCGCTAACCTGCTATACCGTTGCTAAAGCCTGCCGGGCGGGGTTTGGCTGAAGCGCCGTTTATCGACGGTCTATGCCGGAAATAATACCGGCAGCAGCTGCGGCAGCACCGTCAGCCGCACCGGCGTAGTGCCCGGCACCTCGCCGTCCAGCTCGATAGCCAGGGGCCGCGCGCTGTTGATCGCTATTTCCCGCGCATGCAGATAATCGACGTTCTTGATCTGTAAGTGCCCGCCGCTGTAAACCCTGGAGAACACGCTCAGCACCGATATGAAGCTGCGCCGTCCCACCAGCAGCAGATCGAGCTTGCCGTCGTCGAGCGCGGCCTGCGGGAACATCAGCATCGAGCCGCCGATATAGCGGCCGTTGCCCGCGCCGATGATGATATACTCGCCGCTGAAGCGCTGCCCGTCGGCCTCGACCTCGGTACGCGTATAGGAGAAACGCATCAAAACCTGCATGGCGGCGCGCTTAAAGGCCAGCTTGCCGCTCTTATGCCGCTTCTTCAGCTCGCCCTGATCGGCGTTGACCAGCGCGCAGGTGTCCGCACCCGCGCCCGCGTCGAAGCCGTTGATGAAATAGCCGGTGCGCTGTGCGCCGTCCGCGCCGTGATAAGCGCAGCGGCCGACGTCGATATGCCGCGTCTGGCCATGCTCGAGCAGACGCAGCAGCTCGCATCCGCCGTCCGTATAGCCGAGGCTGCGCACGAAATCACAGGCCGAGCCGGCCGGATAAGCGACGAAAACCGGCTGCGGTTCGATCAGCGCGTCGTTTTCGATCAGGCCGCCCAGCGCCTCATAGAGGCTGCCGTCGCCGCCCACCGCGACCACCGCCTGCGCGCCGCGCTCCACCACCGCCCGCCGCACCTGCCGCGCCACCTCGCCCTGCACGGTGTATTCATAGAAGTAATCCCAGCCCGCCTGCTGCAATTGCGGCTCAAACTCCCGCCACCATGACGCTACGCGCCCGCTTCCGGCCTGCCGGTTGATGATAAAGAACAAGCGCTTGCCTGCTACTCCCTGCCCCATATGCGCCTCCGAGAAACTGATGATACGGCTCAGGCCGCTATGTCCGATACTACCACTGACCGGCCTCGATGATCTTATGCACCGGCAGCGAACGGTCGCAGGCGGCATACACCAGACTCAGCCGCCCCTTGAACGGTATATCCATATCGCCGCCGGCCTCCAGCAGCGGCTCCAGCACGAACAGCCGGTCTTTGATCAGCGGATGCGGTATTCGCAGATCGCCGGTCTCGATGCAGCCCTCGCCATAGATCAGGATGTCGATATCCAGCTCGCGGCTGCCCCACTTCATCTCGCGCTTGCGTCCGGTCTGCCGCTCGATATCCTGTGTCAGCCGCAGCAGCTCCCACGGTGAGAGCTCGGTATGCAGCTCGATCACCGCATTATAGTAGTCGTCCTGTCCGGATACGCCCCAAGGCGCGCTCTGATACACCGAGGAACGCCGCCCGATCTCGACGGCGGGATGCTCGGCTAATTTTTCGACGGCGAATTGCAGATAACCCAGCTTATCGCCGATATTGCTGCCCAATGACAGCCATACCTGTGTGCTCATAGTCATTTGCTTCTTTCGATCGCTACCTGCGCGCGGAAGCTATCCTCGCCGGCGCGCGCCGCTTCCTTCTCAACGGTGACGGCCGCCGCCGTCACGCCCTTGAAACTCAGAGCCGCGGCGGCGATACGCTCGGCCAAAGCCTCGAGCAGATTATAGCTTTCCCGCTCGACGATATTCTTGACCGCCAGATAAACGGCGGCATAATCAACGCTATCCGCCAGATCGTCGCTGATCGCGGCCTTGCGCGTATCGCAGCTCAATTCCAGCGTGACGGCAAAGCTCTGCTCCTGCTCGCGCTCCTGCTGATAACATCCGTGGCGGCCGCAAAAGCGCAATCCGATCAAGCGTATCTTGTCCATATCAGCCATCCTCCCCGGCCAAAGCCGCCGCCGTTTCCGCCACGTCATGCACGCGCAATATCGCCGCGCCGCGCCGCGCCGCCTCCAAGGCGGCCTGCACCGAGCCGGATAAGCGCTGGCCGGCCGTATCGCCGCCATAATATACGCCGACGAAACGCTTGCGCGAAGCGCCGATCAGCAGCGGCCGCTCAAAATCGAGCAGCTCATCCATATGGCGAAGCAGCGCCATCGACTGCTCGGCGTTCTTATTAAAGCCCAGCCCGGGGTCGAGTATCAGTTGCTCGCGGCGTAAACCGTGCCGTTCGGCAAAGGCCAGCGTCCGGCTGAAGAACTCGCGCATACCGGCGATAACGTCGGCGCCGCTCCTAAACCCCTCCCGCTGCATCAGCACCAGCGGCGCGTCATATTCAGCCGCCACCGCCGCCATCTCGGCGCTCAGACGCCCGCAATTATTGATCAGCGCCGCGCCGGCTGCCAGCGCCGCCGCCGCTACCTGCGGTTGATCGGTATCCACCGACAGCGGCGGCTCCAAGTCCGCCGCCGCCTCGAACACCGGCAATATACGCCGTATTTCCAGCTCCGCGTCGAGCGGCGTATAGCCGGGGCGCGAGGATGCGCCGCCAATGTCGATGATATCCGCGCCCGCCGCCGCCATGCCGCGCATATGCGCCAACGCCGCGCCGGTATCATCGTAGCGCCCGCCGTCGTAGAAGGAATCAGGGGTGATGTTGACGATACCCATCAGCAGAACATGCTGAAAGCGCAGCTCGCCATGGCCATTAGCCAATATGATCGGCGGATAATCGTGCATTCAGACGCTCCTTTATTGGCAGCGCGCCGCCAAGCTGCGGCAGCCTGCTACCGCGTTGATCAGACGCTCTTACAGCTCCAGCGCCATGTGTTCATGTCTGATCCTGCCGCTTTTCAGCAGCGGCCAGGCGAACAGCATCGTCAACGCCGCCGGAAAGATAAAATGCAGCAGCACGATCGCGATCAACACGTCGGGATGCGCGCCCATCGCGGCGATGGTGCTGATCTGTCCGACCAGGCCGGAGGTGCCCATGCCCGCGCCGGCCGGCAGATTTTCCATGCTCCATACGGTGATCGACAACGGCCCGGTGACCATACCGGCCAAGGTCGGCGGCAGCAGTATCAACGGATGGCGGATAATATTGGGTATTTGCAGCATCGACGTGCCCAAGCCCTGCGCCAGCAAACCGCCCCAGCCATTGGCCTTGAAGCTCATCACGGCAAAGCCGATCATCTGCGCCGCGCAGCCGGCGCAGGCCGCGCCGGCGGTGATGCCGGACAGATCCATCATGATGCACAGCGCCGCCGAGGATATGGGCGCGGTCAAGGCCAGCCCCACCAGCGTGGCCACGACGATACCCATGACCAGCGGCTGCTGCTCGGTAGCCCACATGATGCCGCCGCCGACCCAGCGCATGAACCAGTCTATGTATGGGCCGATGAAATAGGCGGCGAGGAAGCCGGCGATAAAGGTCGCCATCGGCGTGATCATAATGTCTAACTTGGTCTCCTTGGACACGGCCTTGCCGAACTCCACGCCCAGCACCGCCGCAATAAAAGCGCCCGCCGGCCCGCCCAGATCGGCTCCGGCCGCGCCGCAGATCACAGAGGCGAAGATCACCAGCGGCGGCGCATTCAAGCCCACCGCCACCGCCACGCCGATAGCCGGCCCCATCAGGCTCATCGCCAGCGCGCCGATCTGCACCAAAAAATCCCAGCCCGCTAACTCGCCGATGGTCTTGACGATCAAACCGGCCAGCAATGAGGCAAACAAACCCTGCGCCATCGCGCCCAAAGCCTTGATCAAATACCTGTCAACGGAAAAAACTATATCCTTGCGCGCCAAAAAAGCCTTGAGTTTTGCCATTATTTGCCGTCCTCTGCCGCTTTAATATACTGTGCTGTGCGGCGGCTACGCGCCGCCGCACAGCTGTTATTGCTTATCCTTGATATTCAGGTCGTCGTAGCGGATGCGCAATTCCGCCTCGCCGCCGCCCGATTCGCCGGCGGCAGGCTCGCCGCCGTCTCCGGCCTGCTGCCGCTCCGCCGCCGCCAAAGCAGCCGCCGCCGCTTCCGCCATAGCCTCGGAGGCCGCCGGATAGTCCCGCATCAGCTGATAGAACTCTACCGCCTCGATGGTCTCTTTGTCGATCAGCATTGCCGCCACGGCGTGCAGCTGGTCGATATGCTCCTTGAGTATGCTCTCGGCGCGATGATAGGCCACGTCCATCATCGCCCGCGCTTCTTTATCTATGGCATAGGCGATGGCCTCGGAGTAATTGCGCTCCTGCGAAATATCGCGGCCGAGGAATACCTGCTGCTGGCTCTTGCCAAAGGTCAACGGCCCCAATTCGTCGCTCATGCCGTAACGGGTGATCATCTCGCGCACCGTAGCGGTAGCGCGCTCCAGGTCGTTTTGCGCGCCGGTGGAAATATCCTTGAGCACCAGCGCCTCGGCCATGCGCCCGCCCAGCAGCAGCACCAGCGAATCCAGCATCTGCGACTTGGTCTGATAATTACGATCCTCCTTGGGCAAAAGCAGCGTATAGCCGCCGGCGCGCCCGCGCGGGATGATCGAGATCTTATGCAGCGGATCGGCATTGGGCAGGAAATACGCCACCACCGAATGACCCGCCTCGTGATAGGCTACCAGCTTCTTCTCGCGCTCGGAAATGACGCGCGATTTCTTCTCCGGACCGGCGATCACCCGCTCTACCGCCTGATCCATCTCCTCCATGCTGATGCTCTGTTTGCCGTAACGCGCCGCCAGCAGCGCCGCTTCATTCAGCACATTGGCCAGATCGGCGCCGGTAAAGCCGGGGGTGCGGCGGGCGATAACGTCAAGATCGACGTCTTTGCCCAGCGGCTTGCCCTTGGCATGGACCTGCAATATTTGCTCGCGCCCCAGCACGTCGGGCACGTCTACGGTGATCTCGCGGTCAAAGCGACCCGGACGCAGCAGCGCCGGATCAAGGATATCCGGGCGGTTGGTCGCCGCCATGACGATGATGCCTTCGTTCTCGGCAAAGCCGTCCATCTCCACCAGCAGTTGATTCAAGGTCTGCTCGCGCTCGTCATGGCCGCCGCCTAAACCGGCGCCGCGCTGACGGCCGACCGCGTCGATCTCGTCGATAAAGACGATACACGGCGCATGCTTCTTGGCCTGCTCAAACAAATCGCGCACCCGCGACGCGCCGACGCCGACGAACATCTCGACGAAATCGGAGCCGGAAATGGAGAAAAAGGGCACGCCCGATTCACCCGCTACGGCGCGCGCCAGCAGCGTTTTACCAGAGCCGGGAGGTCCGTATAGCAGCACGCCCTTGGGTATGCGCGCGCCTAAAGCGTTGAAACGGCGCGGGTCTTTGAGGAAATCGACTATCTCCGCCAGTTCCTCCTTGACCTCGTCCACGCCCGCCACGTCATTGAAGGTGACCTTCTTGCGGCTGTCCGTTTGCAGCTTGGCGCGCGTTTTGCCGAATTGCATCACCTTGCCGCCGGAGCCTTGACCCTGCTGCATCAGGAAGATGAACAGACCGACGATCAGCAGCATCGGAATAAAGGAGATCAGCAGCGAAGCCCACCAAGAGGTGGTGACCGCGTCATAGCTGATCGCTACCTTATAACTGCGCAAATACTCGGCGATATCCATGTCCGGAAAGACGATGGCCTGAAACGCCGTGCCGTCGGAATTGAGCTTGCCGGTGATCGTATAGCGTCCGGCCTCCTGCTCGGCGTCGATCCTCACCTCGCTGATATTACCGGACTCGACCTCGGCCAGAAACTCCGAATAAGTGAGCGTGGTCAGCGTCTCGCCGCCGCTGCCCCAGGTATAGAATGAGAGGACGATCAGCACCAGCAGTATAAAGATCGTTGAGTTTTTCAGCAAGCGATTCAAATTTTTGCTCCTTTCATTTATGCGATCATGCTAAAGATTCTGCATAACAATCAATGTACATTAATTAAATATAACATAATAACCGGCGCTAATCAATATTATCTTTACCCCGCGCCGCGCGCTCAAAGCGGCTGAATATCAGCTGCTGGCCACGATAGCTGAGCATCACGTCATCGGGCAGCGACAGCGCCTGACCGCGCTTTAGCTCCAGAGCCGCCTGCACCTGCTCAAAGCTCGGCTCCTTATCCGCCGCCGCGTACTGCTGATAGGCCAGCCGCAGCACCCGCCGGCGCAAAGCCGCCGGTAAAGCGGCGAAAGCGCGCGCCTCCAGCGTCTGCGCCTGCGCGTCCCATACGGCAGGCAGCGCCTCGGCCGCCAGGCTCGTCAGCAGCTCGTCCTCATCGCGGCAAATATCGGCGGCGGCATTGAGCGCGGCCACGATATTGGGATTGTACTCCTTGAGCGCCGGCAACAGCTCCCAGCGGATCTTGTTGCGCATATACTTGGTCGAGAAATTGGTAACGTCCTGTCGGTACTCGAGATTATTATCCGCGATATAAGCGGCTATATCCGCCTGCGCAGCAAATAACAGCGGCCGTATCACGTCATCCGTCTTGGGCGGCATCCCGCCCAAACCGCCCGAACCGGCTCCGCGCAGCAAATGCAGCAGCAGCGTCTCCGCCTGATCGTCGGCATGGTGCGCGGTGGCGATCAGCTGATAATCATGCTCGGCGGCCACGCGGCGTAAAAAGGCATAGCGGTATTGACGCGCCGTATCCTGCAAATTGCGCCCCGCCGACAGCGCGTTGATATCGGCGCTGCCGCCATAATAGTCCACGCCCAGCCGGCGGGCGCAAGCGGCGATATACACGGCCTCCTCGTCAGCCTCGGGGCGCAGCTTGTGATTGAAATTGGCGGCGGCGCAAGTAAAGCCCAGCGGAGTTTGCAGCTCCGCTAATATATACAGCAGCGACAGCGAGTCGCGGCCGCCGGACACGGCCACCAATACGCGCTGGCCGCGCTCGATCAGCCGCTTGCTGATGATATAAGCCTTGGTACGACGAGTCAACGAATGCATATCCGCCTCAAAGACAAAAAAATATAGCCGCAATAGTTTGCAGCTATATTCGCTAATTATCGTTGTTTTTCCTTTATTGTTCTATGCGCGTTGGGCTCGAAGTAATACGCTCCAGCCTGCGGCGCGCCGTGCTAAGGCTGCGTTAGCGCTCCTAAACATACGCCGCCGCTACGCCGCCTCTCCCAACATCGCCACCAGCACCGTGATATCGTCCTTGAGCCGGCCGTTGCTCACCGCTATCACCTTATCCAGCAAATACTCGGCCATATTCTGCGGATTGTTCACCACCGCCTGCTCGATGATACGATACAGCCATTGGCCGTCGCCGCGGCTGTCCATCTCCTGCAAGCCGTCGGAGGCGAGAATTATCATATCGCCGGGAGCGACCTGCTCGCTGATCACCTCCTTGTCGGCGTTATACAGCATACCCACCGGCAGCGTATTGCCCTTGACCGTGCGCACGATGCCGCCGCGCTTGATATAGCTGGCGGCGCTGCCGCTTTTGATGAAATCGGCGCGCCCGCTGTACAGGTCGACCACGCACAGATCGAGCGTGACAAAGCTCTCCTCATTGCCGCGCAGCGACAGCGCGGCGTTTACCATGTCGATGGCCGTATCCTGCGCAAAGCCGGCCTCCAGCAGACGGCTGACCAGCGTGATCGCGCCGCTGCTCTCGCCGGCGGCCTTAGCGCCCACGCCCATGCCGTCGGAGATCATCAGCAGCTGCCGCCCCTCGTCCAGCAGCACCGCGCCGCCGCTATCGCCGCAAACGCCGGTTCCGTCTTTCGCCAGCTGCGCCTGCCCGATATTGAGGCTGAACGCGCCCGCCGCCAGCAGCCGGTAATTACAGCGCGAGCTGCAATCCTTGCCGCCGCAGGAGCATTCATGCACGTAAAACTCGCAGCTCAGCAGGCGGCTGGCCTCGCTCTCTATGGCCTGCCGGCAATAGATCTCGCCCGGACAGTCGATATATTGCGCCCAGACGTCGATAGCCTTCTCGGAAATGGCGGTGATGCCGGCTGATTCGATCGGCAGGCCGCGCTTGGCTACCGCGCGCTGCAATTCGCGCTCCAATATTTCCCGCTCATCGCCAAAATCGGTGATCTCGCGGGCGATCTTCTCCAAAACCTCCGATACGCCGGATAATTGATTGGCGATCAGCTGCCGCGAACCGCTGCGCTGCGCCTGCCAATAGCTGCTGCGGCAATGCAGGTCATACAGGCAGTTGACGATAGCCAGCAGCTCGCGTATATGCGGGCAGCGCTTGACGAAATTATCGGGCGCGTCCTTGATATCGGCGGCGCCATGCAGCTGCACCACCTCGAACAGATGCACGATACCGGCAAAGGTCTGCTGATAGTCCATTTCCCAGCAAATATCCCGCAGCGAGCAGCTATTGCATAACCGCTGCGATAACAGCTCCATGGAATCACGGATGCCGCTCTCGGGCGGCGGCTGTTCGCTGTCGGCCAATTCGTTCATCGAATTGGCCAGCTCGCGGAACATCCACCCGGAATTACGCAGCTTGCGCACGGCGATGCGCAGCAAACGCTGATGCTTTTCCTCCTTGGCGCTTTTGAGTCCGGCGGCGGAAAAGGCGCGCGACAGCCATGTATAGAGGCGCTTGGGCAGCGCCATAAACAATACGCCCGCCGCCAGCGACGACAGCAAATAAGCGCTGATCTCGGCGGCGGTGAGCAGATACATGGCAAGTATCAGGTTGCCGAGCAGAAAGCCGAGCGCCGCGCCGATACGGCCAAAGCCGGAGAATACGCCCGCCAACAGCCCGGAGAAGGAATAGGCGGCCACCAGCGACGGCGCTATCACCTGGCTCAAAGACGGCACGATACCGATCATCGCGCCGATGGCCGCGCCCGCGCCCGGCCCGCCCAAAAAGGCCACCACTAATATGATCAGCCGCGACAGCGTGCTCTGCAGCTCGAACATGCCGACACTAACGCCGCTGACGCCGCAGATCATTCCGGTCGCGGCGAGAAAGATACATACCGTCTCGTCGGCGGAAAAACGCCGCGCCACGTCAAAGCGCCTGAGCGCGGTAAATATTACCAGAAACACCAGCGACAGACCGGCGGCGATCAGCGCCTCGAAGATGCTGATCATCAGCTGATAGTTGGTGTATTCGGTCAGAGCCAACAGCAGGCCTTTGGCCACCAATACCGTAGCCGCCACCATGCCGGGGACGACGAACCATTGCTTTTTCGCGTCTACCACATAGAGCAAAAACACCGCCGCCAGCAAGGCGATGATCGCCACGTACACCAGCAGATATTTGCCTTGCAGCGCCGTTAGCAGACCCAGCAGCATCGGCAGCGCAAAGACCACGCCGCGACGGGGGTATACCACCGCCGCCGCCGCTAAAAAAGCCGGCGCGAACGGATACAGCCCGCCCAAGATCTGCGCCCGCGCCAGTAAAAAAGCCGCCGCCGCCAACAGCAGCAACCGGGCATAACGCACCGACGACGCGGCGCGCGCACGCTGCGCTAAAGAAAAGGCGGGCGTGACCGCCAGCTCCGAAGCCGTCCTTTTGAACGGATAAATACGCGGGGAATCGCTCATCATACCACCACCTGTTTTATTGCCCGCCTCAGCGGACGCGGCTCGCTGGAGCCGTAACCTAATTATATGCGCCGGCACATGCAAAAGATGTCTAAAGCGCGCTGGCGGCGGTGATAAGTTTGCGACATCATGCAGCAAAAAACCCCGTCTGCGGGCGCGCCGCCTTTGGCTAAATTTGGCGTTTTCCCTGGCTGGATTTGGATTTTCCTTTTCTGACAAACTATGCTATAATCAGACATATTCTACTTGGCGCCGGAGGGAACGATGAAAAAACTATGCAAAACATTACTCGCCGTATTTGTTTCAGCGCTGATATTACTGCTGCCGGTTACGGCCAGCGCCGCCGAGAATGAAAATGAATCCGCCCCGAGCTGTACATATCGCATCGACATGGTAGAATTATTACGCCAAAGCGTTTTTCGCTGCCTGCAGCTCAACGACTATGCGCAGCTATGGCTGCAGCAACAGCTGGCCAATAAAACCCCGGAGCCTGCGGCCGGAGAGCAGACCGTTCCGGCTCTGCAGCAGACCATCGCCGAGATACCGGCAGTCACCGCTTATGCTGAGAGCGTAACCGAGACTCGCGCTTTCGCCGAGGAGGTGGTGCAGCTATGCAATATCGAGCGCTCCAAGCAGGGGTTGGCGAGCCTGACCATCGACGAAACGCTGATGCAGGCCGCGCATATCCGCGCCGTTGAAGTGCAGGAGAAATTCAGCCATACCCGCCCCAACGGTACTATTTGCTTCACCGCCCTGCAGGAGATCGGCTATTCATACAGGACCGCCGGCGAGAATATCGCCATCGGCCAACAAACTCCGTCCGAGGTCGTCGAGGACTGGATGAATTCTCAGGGGCATCGCGAGAATATACTCAACCGCAATTACCGGCGCATCGGCGTGGGCGTGGTGATATCCGGCGACGACGTCTATCAGGGGTATTCCTGGGCGCAATTCTTCAGCGACTAAACTCCGGCGATCATTGAGATAGTCTAATAAAACATAACGCATACAAATAACGCTTTCATCATTATAGAAAGCGTTATTTTATTTGTATTGGACATAACACCGATCGGCGCGCTCTGCCATACCTTGTATCAAGAGTTTATCCAAGGAGGTCTTTGAATGGCAAAAAACTGTCCGGACATTATCATGTCCTGCAACGACGGCTGCATGCGTGCCGGTTACGCCTATGTGCCGGTGCAAAACGTCAATCGCTTCTATGACTATGCCTCGGCCTTTGCCGCCGGCACTATTTTCCCCGAGCTGAATCTGCCCAAAGGCAAATACGGCCCCAATGAAAACTTTTCTTAAAGGAGGTCAGCTGATGACTAATTCAACCGCCCTAAGCGGCGAACAAGCGGAAATGATGCTCAACCTGCAGCAAATCGGGCTGACGATTACCGATCTGATCGAATATCTGGATACGCATCCCTATGACAGCTTCGCCATCGCGCGTTTCAATCAGGCCGCCGCAGAATATCACACGCTGCACGACGCCTATGCGCAGCAATTCGGCGCGCTGCGCTCCGATGACACAAACATCAGCGCTGATACTTGGATCTGGGGTACCAGCGAATTCCCCTGGCGTTATTAAAGGAGGAACTATATGTGGATATATGAAAAGAAATTGCAATACCCGGTCAACGTCACCGCCACCAACCCGCGCATGGCGCAGATGCTATTCACCGCATACGGCGGGCCGGACGGCGAGCTGAGCGCGGCGCTGCGCTATCTCAACCAGCGCTATACGATGCCGACCATGAATACCCGTGCCCTGCTCACGGATATCGGTACCGAGGAAATGGCGCATCTGGAGATCATCGCGACGCTGATCTCCAAGCTCACCGAGGACGCCGATCTGGCGGAGCTGGCAGCCGGCGGCATGGAAGGTAATTTCATCGAGCACGGCAAGGCGCTGTTCTATGTGTCAGCCACCGATAACCCCTTCACCGCCACCTACTTCAACGCCAAGGATGATCCGATCGCCGATCTGGTCGAGGACATGGCGGCGGAGCAAAAGGCGCGCGTCTCCTACAATCATCTGCTCGACGTCACCGACGACCCGGGCGTGATCGACGTGCTGCGCTTTTTGCGCGAGCGCGAGATCGTACATTTCCAACGCTTCGGCGAAGCGAAACGCACAAGATGTAACAATAAGCCACATCATTTACCCGAGCATAATCCAGTTTCATATTTCCATATTCTTTATGCATCCTACGAAGGAAACCATAAAAACACTATTATAAATAAACCGAAATAGTTGGGTCGCATTCAGGGGGGCAACGACATTGATAAGAAGATGAATACCATACGAAATACGAAATGCGTGAGCTTTGAGCGGGCAAACCGGGTGGTGAATGGGCATCGGATGACAGTAAGATGCATAGCGAGTTTGGAGTTTGAAAGATGAATACAGCAAATCCGAGTGTTCACTACGAGCACCCAGCTTTTTGAGGACATCAAATTAGTATTGCGTAAATCGTAGACGGCGTTTATACAATAATTGCCTCGCCTTGGTATTGCTTGTGTTTGATGATTCCGGCCATATACCCAAGAAAATCATTGTACTCAAGATTCCAGAGATAAATGTCATCAACAATCTGCGGTATGCCAAGTTCAAGCAGCTTGTATTTGGGTATTCGAACGGATGCTTTTTGCAATGCCTGCCAATTCACTTTTCCGCATTGCACACTTGCCGCCAGTTTCTTATCAACGACGGCTAATTGTGTGTCGGAAGCAATGACATTGAACTCGCGCTCTACACTCTGAAAATTTTGCAGAGATTCGTTTTCCACAAGCCGCTTATGTATGCCTTTCAAGCCATACATAGCAATCTCATCAGCAATCGATTGCGTAGTCAGTTCCGCTGAAATTTGCAATCCAGCATCTAAATAGTTGCGGAGTACAGTCGCTGCGTTTTTAAGTCCGTGATTTTGTTTCAGCAAACCGTCTTCCACGGAACGGAAAACCCACATTTCTGCATCAGAGGCGTTTCCTTCGCGATTTACTCGGCCCGCCGCTTGAAGCACAGAGGAAAGGGAGCTTAGCTCACGAAAACCGACCTGAAAGGACAGGTCAACGCCTGCCTCTATACAAGAGGTTGCGACAAGCGTCCAATCGGCGTCCGATTTGTCACGAAGTCGTCTTTTAATTCTTCCCAAAGTATGATCTCTATCTGCGGGAGTAAGTGCCGTCGATAGGTGTTCCACTTTTGTACGACCGGCGTTCTCAGCAATATAGTCAGCCAAAACAGCCGCGCTTTGCACTGTGTTCAGTATCACGAGGCGCGGACCGGGAAACGTAGTGACCCAATGTGCAAGCGCATCCGTTGCTTTTGGAAGCGGATCATATTGATAAATGATTCGATTTTTCTCGTAAGACGCTAAACTGCTTCGCAGCGTGTTTTCGGTGATTTCCGGAACATCATCCGTTTTTGCATCCCCTACAATATTGCCAATCGTCCAAAAGCGGCTCAGAGAACCGGAGGCGAGCACCCAGTAGCAACTCCATTCCTCCGAAAGCGCTTTGATCCACCTCCAACCAATGGGTAAAAGGTGCGCAGGAAGCGCGGCGTGTGCTTCATCGATAAACACAGCGCTGCCCGGAAGCTCATGCAGACGGCGCAACGAGGCCGCGGAATCGGATGCAAGCGTTTCAAAAAACGCGACGGCGGTCGTTACAATAATGGGCGCTCGCCATAGTG
Organism: Bacillota bacterium; assembly: GCA_030527285.1. GTDB lineage: Bacteria > Bacillota > Dehalobacteriia > UBA4068 > UBA4068 > JAUNBC01. The sequence continues at coordinate 110,618 of JAUNBC010000002.1, forward strand.
CCGTCAAATGACGAGCATCTTCGCTCTCAAAATCTGCTCTGTGGTGAAGCTCAGCCACTACGTCTTCAGGTTTTTCTCCTGGAAGGACAAGCATCTCTCTATAGGTTTCGACCGACTGCTGGATAATGTTCGTGAAGGGAAGAACTACGAAAACACGGCGAAGGCCCCGCTGTTGAGCCTGCTTGAGCAGATGCGCCATGACTGCGGTCGTTTTGCCGGAGCCAACAGGACCATCGCACGAGCATATCCAAGATGACGAGTCTGCATCACGACACGCTTGGTACATCTGTCGTCGCAACTCATTTCTTTCCGTTGGATCACTATATGCCTGCAGATCTTCCACGCACCGATCTAATTTTGCCAGACGTTCCCCAGCCCGTAAGCCTATCGCTTGCTCATGGAGCGGATATTTTCCATAGTGCTGCGCCGTATTTGTATGATCGGCATCGACGAGGCATGACAGAAGCATGCGCATGAACAACGAAGGATTGCCTTGAGGTCTGTTCTCTGGCTCGTCAGGATACGGCGTTTCGATAAGCGACATATGAATGGCTTCATATGTCGGCAATTTCTTATTGATTTCTGCTGCAATCCTAGTATCGCGGAACATCAGCTCTCCCTTATTATACTCCGCAGAGTAATCAGGAAAACCGATATGATGTGCCTGAATAACAGATGCGGCCAACGGAGAAAAAAATTTCTCCGTCAGCCAGTGGGCCGCGCCGGCATCCACATGATTGACCGGCAGCGTTTTTGCATTGGCCTCGCCGGATAGGGCAACTTGATTTTTCGCATCAAGCTTTCCAAGGTCGTGATACTCTGCCGATTTCTTCACAAGCTGCCGGAGTGTCTCGCCGTCGTTCTTTGCGTAAGCCCCCGCTTCCTGAGCAAACCGCTCCGCTAAAAGACATACGCTGCGTATATGTGCAGCGTATGTCTGCGCCCCATAGCCGTCTTTCGGACTGTGCGCGTAATAATTCATATCGAAACCAAGTCTACTATGGAATTAACTTTCTCAAACAACGCTTCCGGCAGTATGGTTCTATCGCAGTAGTCAGTCCAACTTGTCGACGGATCGCCTGCGTTTCCATTGCGAACCGGCGTCAACGCATCCAGGAGCATATAGTCAGGGCAGCTCCCCAATGTATTTTTGTGTTCGATGTACCAAGCATGACGGATACGGATATCGGGACGAATAGCTGAACGGTTCAGGTCGTATGCTTTCGGAATGAGCAGCTTCAGTAGTTCGATATCCTCCGCCGTGCAGCCGGTCTTCTGTGCGAAGTTCGGATTGATAAAAAAGGGCATGCAATATACGCCATGCTCGACGATGCGGAAAGCCAGCGGCGCCATGCCAGCATTTTTGCCCTCTTGAACGCCCGCCTTGTTTGTGTTCGTATGACGTACGATTTCCACGGGAGAGATTGATGTTCCCACACCGAACTGGACAACGCCAGTTTTGATAAAGCCCTTGTTTGCGCCTTCTTCAAGAAAAGTGTTTCCAAAAACGCGAGCATCCCAGTATTTGTTGACAAATTTACTGCCTAAAAACTCTTTCTGCTCAAATGACTTGATGTCCTTAGCCATTTCGCTCTGAGTTTTTTTCCTATCCCTGCCGCGTGATTCGAGGATGCAGTAGCGCTCTGCCTGACTTTGATATATTTCCGGCAGGCTCTTGAAAAAAACGCTGTCGTGATCTTCAAGCAAATCGCGCAGTTTGCGCTTAAAGGATACGGGAGATATTTCGCCGATGCCGTTTGGGCGCTGGCGTGGGTCGGACTCTCTGTCAGGATCGCCGTTTGCATTGGAATTGACAACTTCGATCACCAAAAGGCCGGTGGCACGTTTGATATCATTACTCATTTTCAGGTACCTCCTGTATCGTATTTTCGCCTGTCTTCATAGTTTTTTCGTTTTGTGGGAGGGACGCCATGTATCCGATATAGAGCTCTGCTTTTTCGAAATCGCTGAATCGTACCGACCTGTCCATCTGCGGCGTGATCTTATCCGCAAGCATTTCAAATTGCTTCAGCAGCCGGTCGGCTTCCTTGCTTTTCTTTTTATTCAGATGCCGATATTGCTTCGCCCATGAGATAAATGGGCTCATCCTTGAGTGTAGCTGCGCCAACGCCTGATACGGCATTTCGCCGGCGCTCACAAGCAAAGCGCTGCCGGCAAGCTGCGGCGGGACGTCCCCCTCCCGTTTCACAATGCAGTAAAGCGTGTGCAGCTTATCCGACACGTGGAGCCATTGACCGAGCAGAAACGCAAGTTCTTCCATATAAATCTCCTTTCGTTCATCGCATTTGTATAAAAGCAGCCCTAAAACGCAGAGCGACCGAGCGGCTGCAGCCTTTTTTCCATCCAGCTTCTTATCCGCGCTTTTTCCGTCCGGCTTTTTCTTGCCGTGCAGCAGGGAACCGAAATATTTCAACAGTCCTGCGACATTTTCGGCAGCAATATGCAGGTAGCTGCGCAGCACAGCAGGCGGCAGCGCGTCAAGAAGCAGTTCTATGCCTTGATAATATTTCATTCGTTTGACCGGCGTCTTGCCGTCCGCCCTCTCGCCGTCCTGTTTCCATACCGCATTCAAAATATCCGGAACATCCAGCGGGAACGGCGTGTCCGGCTCGCCGAGGTCGTGCGGCGGCAGATTGCTGCACCCAGCCGACCAACGATCGGCCGCTGTCATCATCTGCTCCGGTATGGTGTTATGGGTGAATATGACTTGAGAACGGGCTTTATCGATTTTTCTTATCACAAATATCTGCATGATATCCGGCTTCTGGTCTGGCGGTATACCTTGGAATGATTTTACAAAGTCCTTTGCAATGCTTTCAAACCTTAACTCGGATTGTCTGGAATCCGCGCTCTGCTCCCGACCAAATAGAGACGCAAATTTAGGCGGCACATCGGGAATCTTGGACGGATAAATAAATGCGATCTCATTTTTATCAAGCTTTACCCACGTTATTTGCCTGTTAGAGGGCTGCGCGATCCATTCCAAAGCTTTTTTTATTGAAGATCGATTTTCTGCTGCAATAGGATATGAGCCATCGTTGATCTGCTTATAACGGTATTGGCAGGGTTGACCCTCAAACATTGACCGAAGCGTTGCCTCAAAACCGGCAAGCTTCACGCTTGGCATGGGTTCATCCGGGTTAATAAAGGGTGTGCCGAAAGCATCTTCCTGTTTGGTTTCTGCTGCCTCATTGCTTGTACTGTTCCCAGCTAACAGCAAGGCGTTTAGCTGAGCCGTCGTATATTCGCTGGCAACCGGGTATCCATATGGAGCCCAATTATGAACATCCAAAATGACAGAAATTTTGCTGCCTGTATCGTTAGAATGCTTCTTGAACTCTGAGCCTGTATGGAACAGCAGCGAAAGCACCATAGGGATGTCTTCCTGCTTTCGCAACTTATCAAACGCGCATTCTTGAAGTGATGCGCGAAAACCATCTCCAGCTTTCTTGCAAAGTCCAGCCAAAATCGCTATAACATTTGTTTGACTATCTAGGCGGTAAAGCTCAGCGAGTTCACTAGAACAATCATTCATGCTGCGCCTAACCTGCCTTGGCACGCCTTTGATCCAGTTGTCGTTTGTACACCACGACAGGATTTTGTCCGCATCCGGCCTGGATTTGCCGGAGCTGATTTTTTCAAGCTCCGCAATGACATCCGGCGCGGTAACGCGATACAGCGGACTGATGTTAAAAGCCGGGAAGCTGCTTTGATTATCCCCGTACTTGCGGAGCCGACTTGCGTGTTCAGGTGATAGGCTCTCCATTCCGCACACCAGTCCGCTGTCATCAAGCCAAATGCGGATGCATGGGGACTTGGCGGTTACTTTAGGAAGGGTTTTATACTTCCGATGCCATTCTTCCACGACAACACCGTTGCTGTCTAATGCCTTTGACAGGTTGTACAGTTCGTTTATCATAACGCCGCACCCCGCTTTGGGTATTCCAGAATTCCATTCCGAATCACCACATTATTATCGTATACATAGGAGACGGGAGAATTGTAGCCCTTGGAAAACACCTGCTTGAGCATGGAAGGAATCACTATATCGGACATATCATAAAACACGGAGGTCGTTTTTCTCAGCTCTCCAAAATATGAAGGAGTAAACTCACGCCAGCCGAGTGCGGGTATGGAGTAGCATTGTCCGCGCTTCAAACGCCGGTTAAAAATGCACTGGTAAGCGTGGCCCGGTGACGTTGTTTTTTTATCCCACTGTATTGTACTCTCAGGTAGATCTCTCTTCCAATGGTTTGGTGCAACATCGGCATACAGCTTATAACAGACGTCAATCAAGACTGTTGCATAAAGCTGATAGTTGTTCCCCGCTTTGATTGCGGTATTACTTCTCAGTGGCCCACCGTAATTAGTGCAGTAGGAATGATACTGAACAGGCGCACATAATTCCACTTTCGTTGGAATGATCTCGACATTCGGCCCCCATAAAACTGACTCGAAGATCGCTTTTACCGCAGAATACGTCGGCGCGGGATAACTGACCGGGCAATCGCCGGTATCAGGGCGAGTGAACATTGCAGTATTGCCGGATATCTCCATTTCAACAGGATAAGACAACTTAATCATTACAAACATCCTCCTTGGTCAGATATTCGGTATTTGATGACGGCCAATAGTAAAAGATGCAGACAATAACACGGACTATGAGATCAAAAACTTTAGCTGTTATCTTTACGCGTCATATGAATTTCGTTTATTGGTTAATTAATTATACCTAAAAAGAGTCGTCTTGTCAAGACATACCATATCTGTTATAATACGCTCGTCGCCCACTCAATCTGGCGTAAGGGCGCGGATTGAAATGTTTACTGGTTTATTCTTCGAAGATCCATAACGGCAAAGGCATCAGAATATACTTTCTGATGCCTTTGCCGTTTTTTCTATTGTCTATAACATCCCTCCGCCGTGTGCTGGTATTTTAATCCACGCTCCTCGTGGGGGGAGAGCGACCCGTCGGAATAGTTGTACCTCGTGAGGTCTTGAAATTTCAATCCACGCTCCCCGTGCGGGGAGCGACGTCGCGGTCAACGATTGATAACGCATTGTAGCAGGATTTCAATCCACGCTCCCCGTGCGGGGAGCGACCTGCCGTTTGGCTCATAGCATTTGAGGCTGACAAATTTCAATCCACGCTCCCCGTGCGGGGAGCGACGCGACGATTACGATTACGGATACACCTATCAGGCATTTCAATCCACGCTCCCCGTGCGGGGAGCGACTAAACATAAGCGCGGGTAAAGCGGGCGATACAATAATTTCAATCCACGCTCCCCGTGCGGGGAGCGACTTTATTTCGCGCAGTTTTTTCGGTGCAACCGATAGATTTCAATCCACGCTCCCCGTGCGGGGAGCGACCCTTCGCAAATATCATCAATTCGAAGTCGGATACATTTCAATCCACGCTCCCCGTGCGGGGAGCGACCCGATACGCCCATCGTAGCCGATACCGTAATTCATTTCAATCCACGCTCCCCGTGCGGGGAGCGACTTGCCTCGGCAAGCATATTCACGATCCAGCTTTCATTTCAATCCACGCTCCCCGTGCGGGGAGCGACGAGGCATACAACACAAGCGGCGCGGGATCATACGTATTTCAATCCACGCTCCCCGTGCGGGGAGCGACTCGTATGGGGCGGGAATTATTTTGTTCCTATGCTCATTTCAATCCACGCTCCCCGTGCGGGGAGCGACCCGTTACAGACACGCCGCGGGCTGGTATTTATCGATTTCAATCCACGCTCCCCGTGCGGGGAGCGACGCGACGGCTTCTTGAAGTCGAAGGATTATTTATGCATTTCAATCCACGCTCCCCGTGCGGGGAGCGACCTCGAAGAAGGCAAACGCGGAGGCGCTGGAAAAATTTCAATCCACGCTCCCCGTGCGGGGAGCGACATCCGTTCCCACCTAGACTGTTCTGCGGTAATCTGATTTCAATCCACGCTCCCCGTGCGGGGAGCGACACGTGGACAAGGTATTGTCGCTGATCAAGCTCTGATTTCAATCCACGCTCCCCGTGCGGGGAGCGACGCTTGCCCTCGTTGGCAGCGTCATATTCACGGTAATTTCAATCCACGCTCCCCGTGCGGGGAGCGACTTGGTCTGCTCGGCCTTGTAAGCGTCGCCGAAATATTTCAATCCACGCTCCCCGTGCGGGGAGCGACGTAGGATTTCGCCTGTTTGCCGTCCAGCACGTAGCATTTCAATCCACGCTCCCCGTGCGGGGAGCGACACCGAGGTCGATCAGCTTGTCCAGGATGTTGTAATAGATTTCAATCCACGCTCCCCGTGCGGGGAGCGACTCAGCCCCTGGCGATACACCAGCGCGCCCAACAAATTTCAATCCACGCTCCCCGTGCGGGGAGCGACATGACTACAGGAGAGCGAATCCGGGCCCGACGAAAAATTTCAATCCACGCTCCCCGTGCGGGGAGCGACCCGTGGCATTTGCGGCATAGTAACCGCAAGTTTCATTTCAATCCACGCTCCCCGTGCGGGGAGCGACTTGATATACATAGCATTGTAGCTGGGATTTTATGGCATTTCAATCCACGCTCCCCGTGCGGGGAGCGACTCCGGTGTTTCCGGCAAATTGGCATCATCATAACCATTTCAATCCACGCTCCCCGTGCGGGGAGCGACTCTGCCGCAATAGATAATCGCTCAAACTATCGCTATTTCAATCCACGCTCCCCGTGCGGGGAGCGACCTTTTTACGCTCATTCTTTGTATCCTCCGATGCCATATTTCAATCCACGCTCCCCGTGCGGGGAGCGACCAGAAGAGCAAGTTCAACAAGGCCATGACAATCAATTTCAATCCACGCTCCCCGTGCGGGGAGCGACGCTTGTTCTACTTGGGCGGTAACTACGCCGCTTCATTTCAATCCACGCTCCCCGTGCGGGGAGCGACCTGTTTAAGCTCACAAAGCCAGATTACATTAGGAATTTCAATCCACGCTCCCCGTGCGGGGAGCGACGAGAGCCTCGGACGGCGGTTATTCATTTCGTAAAATTTCAATCCACGCTCCCCGTGCGGGGAGCGACTGTACCGTGGATTAGAGCGGAGGTTTAGCATGAAATTTCAATCCACGCTCCCCGTGCGGGGAGCGACCCGATACGCCTCGCGCCTCATGGTAGACGAGGCAAGCGATTTCAATCCACGCTCCCCGTGCGGGGAGCGACGCTGCTTTCTG
>JAUNBC010000036.1 GCA_030527285.1 Bacillota bacterium
AATGCCGATTGCCATACTTGTACTTCAAGTTACTGTGCCGGTCAAAGATCATCATAGCGCTTTTGCCCTTCAGATACCCCATTACCTGTGATACGCTATACTTGGGCAGAGCGAAAACCGCCTGTACTTGACAATTTGCCTGCCTTCCCGTACAATTGAAATCAACTACAGATATTCAATTTGTTGCCAGCAGTAAGAACAGGGGGGTTTATGCGCAGGACCAAGGAAGAATCTGCCGCTACCAAACAAGCGCTGATAAAAGCAGCCTTTGATTTATTCTATGAAAATGGGATCGAGCGTACTTCTTTGGAGCAGATCAGCCGAGCCGCCAATGTCACCCGTGGCGCGGTTTATTGGCATTTTCAGAACAAGAACGATATCTTTGCTCAAACCGTGCGCGAAGCGCTGGCGCAAATCAAAAAGGTGTCAGAGGTGGACATTCAGGCCAACGCCAACTTATCTACCAAAGAGGCGATTTTGGAAATGTTGTGGTTGCCACATAAAATGGCCGAGAATTTCAAATTTATCTATAAAACGACGATTTATTTATCCACGCATAGCCTTTTTGAAGAATTACAAAAGGAAATCCATCAGGCAAAATTTCGTCAATATGATTTCTTTGTTCGTTCTATCGCCGCCTTGCGTCTGGAAAACGGAGCGCAAAGTTATACCATTGCCAACGAACAGGCCGCTTTATTATTGTTTTCTCTGTTTGACGGTATTTATAACGGCGATATGCCCAATGCGATAGATAGCACGATAAGTCGAGAATTATTTGAGAATATCATTGATTTAATGATCCTGCACTAAAAGCATTTATTATGGCTTTATGCATTGTTGCGATACGTGATACATACTGAGTACTGATTTACACATGATAAAGCAAAATTTCTCTTGACATTTCTATTATCCCGCCTTAAAATATAAATATAATTATCGCGTAATCACACATAATCCCCACCAGGGATATAATTTTTATCTATTTTACATACATTCAAGAATGTTTGCATAATATTTTTACCCGGTGCGCGTCTAAAACAGTATGATTGCCAAAATATGTCGTTTGATAGCGAGCATCTGTTGGCAAATCAATAAATACTATCACTCGGGAGGATTACAGCATGCGATTATATCAAAAGGAAACGCCGGATTTTGCGGGAAAGGAAATTCTGTTTGGGTTAAACGAAACCAGCAGTAATGAAGAGATTATGGCGCAGGCGATCAAGCTGTTACGGGAAATCCGCAGCATGCCGGCAGCCACGGTTCGCGATGGCAAACCGGAAGCACGGGTTATTGATTTTTGTGTATTGAGTGATAATAAGGCCTATTTTATTGCCTCCAAGGGCAAACCGTTACATCGGGATCTGCTGGAAAACCCTTATATTATCCTCTGCGAACGTTATCAGCGCTGGTATACCTTTCGCCTGCAGGCTAAGGTAAAAATCGTTTCAGATAATCAACAGATCTGGGATGAGTTCTTCTCCTATAATATCGGCACTGCCACAATGTACGGCAAGCATTTACGTTTACTCGATTTGTTCCAGTTGGAATCCGGCGAGGGCGAACTGCTGCATCTCTATGCCGACGATAAGCTGAAAAGGGCTCGCTTTGCTTTTGGCGGGGCGACGGTTAAACCTTTTAGCTACCGTATCAAAGAAAATTGCAACGGTTGCGGCTTATGTTTGGATTCTTGCTGCGAATGTGCTATCGTCCCCCAAGGCGATCGCTATAAGATCAGCTATATGGATTGCAACGATTGCGGCAAATGCTATGTCTCCTGTCCTCAACAAGCGATCGAATGTAGCTTGCATAATGAAGCCTGGCAAGAACGAATGTTCAGTAAATAAAGCTTATCAAAAAACAATTGGGAGGGAAAATCAATGAAGAAACAGTTTGTCTTATTGCTAATGGCGCTGCTGGTTTGTGGCATGATGGTTGCCTGCGCCACCGAACCGGTTCCCGAATCCGCCCCGGATGCTACCGCCGAAGTTCCTACCTACGAAGCGCTGACATTGAAGATGGGCCATTCAGCGCCTGTCGGCTCTACTCTGGATGTAGTAGCGCAAAGCATTGTGGATGAAGTCGCGGCTAAGACCGACGGGCTGCTGACAATTGAAATCTACCCTGCTGCACAATTGGGCGATGAAAACGTGATGTTCGACTCGGTTATGAGCGGTACCTTGGATATGGATTTCGTCGGTACGCCGATCCTTTCTACCGTAATGCCTGAGTTCAACGCCGTGAGCTTACCTTTCTTGTTCAAGGATGTGGAAGAATTCTTTAGCGTTGTTACTTCGGAAGAGTTTATTAGCACGACCAACGCGATCGTGAACGAGAAAAATTTAGAGCTGATCGGATATCCCAACGGCGAAATGCGCGGCCTATCCAATGTCAAGCATGAAGTGCGTACACCGGAAGATCTTAAGGGTCTGACCATCCGCGTGATGAGTGGCTCAATGTATACCGATATGTTCCAAGCAATGGGCGCGATCACCTCTACCCTGGCTTTCGGCGAAGTTTATTCCGCTTTGCAGCAGGGCGTGATCGACGGCGAGGATAACGGCCTCAATATGCTGGATATGATGAAGTTTATGGAAGTAGAAAAATATCATACCGCGCTGGGTCATACCGTACAGACCAATCCCCTGGTAGTGAATAAGCAAGTATGGGATTCCCTGCCCGCCGAATGGCAACAAATCATTCGCGATGCAGTCAAAACACAGGAAGATAATTATATCACCGGTATCCTGGAGCCGCAGATCGCCGCTTCTAAAGCGGTGTGCGAAGAAAACGGCGTCAATATCGTAATGGAATTAACTGACGAAGAGTATCAGGCCTTCCGCGATTCGGTACAGTCGGTGTATGAAAAATATCAAGCAGTCATCGGCGACGAATTCTATACCTTTATCTTAGACTTAGTGGAAAGCTACCGCTAATTCTGTTACACTATCTATGGGAGAGCAGCGCCCCGCCTTTTGGGCACTGCTCTCCCGGTTTATCCGATAGATTTTGGAGGTTGCGCCATGGTAAAAAAAATAAGCCAGGCTCTGATCACTTGCGAAAAACTGCTGGTGGTATTACCTTTTGCCTTGCTATGCTTGTTGATCGTCAGTGATATTATCATGCGTAATTGCTTTGATACCGGCTTGCCTTGGTTAGAAGAATTATCCCGCTATATTTTGATCGTCGGCACCTTTATGGGCGCCAGCATCGCCATCAGCGGCCATGAGCACCCGCGGATGGAAGCCGTATTGATCGCCCTGCCCTTTAAGGCGCGACAAATAGCGCTGATCTGCGGCAGTCTGCTTTGCGCCGTAACAATGGCGTTATTGGATTATTATGCGGTGAAACAGGTATTGCACTTATATCATATTGGCACACATGCCTCTAATCTGCCCCTGTCATTATGGATGGTATATTTGATCTTTCCTATCTCGATTTTTGCTATGTGCCTGCGCTTTATTTTCGACGCCGCCGCTTCTTGGCAGAAACTACGACACGGTAAAACTGAGGAGGTGGCATAAATGCTGGTAGCAGTATTCTGCGTATTATTCCTCCTCTTGGGCATTCCGATAGCCATGGTGGTATTACTGGGGGCTACCGCAGGTATCCTCATCTATTCCGATACCTCGATACAGATCGTGATCCAGCATTTGTTTTCCGGGATGAATAATTACGTGCTGCTTGCCATACCCTTTTTCATCATGGCCGGCAGTTTGGCGGCTAAAGGCTCGACCTCGAAATACTTGATCCAGGTAATGCGTATCGTATTCGGTCGTTTGCCCGGCGGCAGCATGGTAGGAGCGGTTTTAGCCTGCGCTTTTTTTGCTGCCATCTCCGGTTCCAGCATTGCGACGATTATCGCCATCGGTACCATCGTGATTCCGGCAGCACTGGAAGAAGGCTATCCGGAGCGACTGCCGGTTGGGGTGATCACCTCCGGCGGATCTCTTGGCATCTTAATCCCGCCCAGCGCACCGATGATCGGTTTGTGTGTGGCGATGGGCGTATCTGTCAGCTCGCAATTCATTGCCGGCATCGTGCCCGGGCTGATACTGGCTTTTGCCTGGTGCGGCTATGCGATGTTTGCTTCGCGTAATTTGCCGCTGCGTACCTATCAAGATATCAAACGCCAGGATATACCCCGCATCTTCATTAAAGCGATACCGGCTTTGTTGTTCCCGCTAATCGTCTTGGGCGGTATTTACAGCGGTATTTTCACCCCCACAGAAGCGGCGGCGGTATCGGTAGCCTATGTAGTACTGATCGAACTGTTTGTTTACCGCACCACCAATTTGCGGACGCTGTTCAACACCTTATATGAATCCCTTGTCACTTCGGCGACAATGACCTTTATCATTTCCTGCGGCGCAGTATTGACCTGGTTTGTCACCACACAGCAGATACCGGCGCTTCTTAACAACTTTATCACCGCCAGCATCAGCTCACAGACTTCTTTGCTCTTGATCTTGTTGGCTCTGTTCTTTATCGTCGGCTGTTTTATGGATCTGTTTGCGATGATCATTATTCTTGGTCCTATTTTACTGCCGACCTTGCTCGCTTTTAACATCAATTTGATCCAGTTTGGCATTATCTGCATCATGGCCACACAGATCGCTTTTTTAACTCCTCCTTTTGGTCTAAATCTGTTCGTTTCGATGCGGGTGAGCAAACAAGGACTGTGGGAAACGGCGCGCGCCACCATGCCCTATACGATAATTCTGATGATCGTGACATTGGTCGTTACCTTTATCCCCCAGATATCACTGTGGTTACCAGGTTTGATGAAATAAGGCGACAATGTTCTACAATTATTCTTTTTCATAATACCGGAAACATTTTGACTGCGTTCCTATCCTTCGTATCCCTTCAAAATATTTCTGCCAAATACTAAAAGCCCCGCCTAAGGCGCGCCGCCTGCGTTTTCCGCAAGCAAAAGCCCTGTCATTTGACAGGGCTTTAATATTTGGCAGGCTATAACCGTTGCTCAGTATAGCCCGTCATCGCGGCTATCGCCGCCGCATTATCCGCGCCGGTCAACATCTCCAGCAGCTTCAGCGCCACGTAAGGCGCGGACGACGGCGCGGAGCCGCTGATCAGCCGTCCGTCCACGCATAGCCGCCGGTCGCAGGCCAAAGCGCCCGCATCGGCTAACTGCCGCAGCCAGCGTCCCTGCTCGCCGCCATAAATGGCGACGCGCCGCTCGCTGACGATACCGGCCGCCGCCCACACCAGGGCGGCGGTACAGACGGCGGCCAGCGGCTTGCCGGCGGCGGTAAAGTCACGCAGCAACGCCAGCGCCGCCTGATCGCGGCAGATATCATAATAGCCATAGCGGGCAAAGCCGCCGGGCAGAGCCAGCGCGTCAAAATCGCCGACCTCGACCTCCGTCCACAGCAATTCGGCGTTGACGCTATGACCAAAGCTGGTCTCCACGCGCGGCGCGGCGGCGGCGCTATGCAGCCGCGTGCTTTTGGAGCCGCATACGCCGTCCCAGCCGAAAACGTCGGCAAAAGCCGCTGCCTCCAGCGTCTCAAAACCGCGCGGCAGCAGTAATAATACCCGTTTCATTCCCAGCACACCCGCTGCGGCTCGGCTTGCAGCACCGCCCGCGCCGCGGCGGCGGCGCAACCGCGCTGCACCGGCTGGCCGAGCTGCGCCAGGGACTGCTCCAGAGCCTCGGCGGCGGCGATCAGCTGCCGGTCGTGTATATAGCCGAGATGAGCCATGCGGAAGGAGCTGTCCTTGATATCCCCCATGCCGCCCGCCGCCAGCACCCCGCGCTCGGACAACGCCTTGCGCAACGCCGGCGGCGTTACTCCCGGCGGCGTATAGACGGCGCATAACGCCCCGCCGGCGCAGTCGTCCTCCGCCACCGGCTGCAAGCCAAGCGCGCGCACGGCGGCGCGCAATGCGTCGCGGCGGCGATAATGCTCGGCTACCACGTTGTCGATACCGGCGGCATTGAGCATGCGCACGGCCTGTTCCAACGCATAGACCAGCGATACCGCCGGAGTGAACGGCGTTTGGCCGTCGTCGGCGTATTTTTTGGCTTTATACAGGTCAAGGTAGAATTTGGGATTATTGACGCTTTTGCCGGCCTGCCAGGCGCGCTCGGACACGGAGATCGCCGCCAGGCCGGGCGGCGTCATCAGCGCTTTTTGCGAGGAGGCGACCACGATATCCAGCCCCCAGGCGTCGGTATCGCAGGGGCAGGCGCCCAGCCCGGAGATAGCGTCAGCCATCAGCAGCGCCGGATGCCCGCCGCGCGCCGCCGCGATCTCGGCCAACGGATTATACACGCCGGTACCGGTCTCATGCTGCTGGAACATCACCGCCTTGATCTGCTGCTCGCGGTCGGCGCACAGACGCTCGGCCACGACGCTCGCGTCCACCGCCCGTCCCGGCTGGGCCTCGATATACTCGACCTCCAGCCCGTAGGTCAGCGCGATATCGCGCCAGCGGCGGCCGAAATGGCCGGCCGACAGATACAACACCTTGCTCCCCGGCGCGAGAAAATTGAGCACCGCCGCCTCCAGCAGCGCCGTGCCGGAGCAGGTAAGCACCAATACGTCGTTGGCGGTCTTGAATACCGGCTTCAGCCCGGCGCCAAGCGCGCTGAACACCTCGCGAAAATCCTGCGAGCGATGCGAGACCATGGAGCGGCTGGCCGCCGCCGTTACTGCCGGCGGTATCTCCGTCGGCCCGGGTATCATAAATACGCGTTCATCCATTGCTATTCCTCCGTTCTGCTGCTGATTCACTTGCGCAAGGTCACGTCCGCTTGCGGCGGAGTATTATTCTTGGCGTAGACGCGGTAGACGACGCTGCAAATGGCGGCGATCACCGGCCCGATGACGATACCGGCCATACCGAATATCAACAGGCCCGCCAGCGCCGCGCCCAGAGTCGCCAATGGACGCAGGCCGATCTGTGCGCCGGTGATCAGCGGATCCATCACCTGCCGCACCACCACGATCACGATATACAGTATCGCCAAGCCCAGCGCCAGACGGCTGTTGCCGCCGATCAGGCAGACGACGATCCATGGCAGCATCACCACGCCGGAGCCGAGCACCGGCACGATGTCCAGCAGCGATATGCCGAGCGCGATCAGCCAAAACAGCTTGACCCCGCAGATCGCCAGACCGACGCTCAGCATCAGCCAGTTGAGGCAGAACATGATCAGCACCGCCTTACCCAAGCCAAGGCCGATACGCAAGAACTGATCGAGCATTTGCAGTATTTTGCTATCCTTCATCGGTAAACTCCTCTATTCAGACGCCAGAGCTATTTTAGCCGCGCGCTTCAGCTTCTTTATTTCCGCCTCGCGCCGCTGCGCCGCCGCGCGGTCAGGATGCTCCTCGCTGTATATCATTTGCACCGGCAGGCGGCCGCGCGTATATTTGGCTCCGCACCCCTGATTATGCACGGCCTCGCGCCGCTGAATATCGGTGGTGCTGCCGGTGTAAAGGCTGCCGTCGGCGCAGCGCAGTATATACACATAATAGCTCATAATATCCCTGAACTCATAGCCCCTGCGTGCAATAACGATAGACGCGGCGGACGCCGTTGCTTTTGCGCCAAAACCGCGCCGGTTCGGGCTCAATACGCCTGCCTTGCGCTAATTCTATCACAATCGCGGCGATAATTAAAGCCCGCATAAAAAGAAAGGGCTCCGCCCCGCAAAGACCGGCGATGAGCGCCGCCGCAGTGAAGCCGGTTTTGCCGTAAAATGAAGCGGACGGAAGAGGGGAGCGGGGTCGTAAAATCCTGTTCCCCATTTTCGGCGGCGGGAGCGCGGCAAAAATCCAAACGGTCAGGGAACGGAAAAAAGCGTTTTGCTTTTTTATGCTTGTATGGTATAATTTTTTTGTTTTTTAGGCGAGTAATGCGCTCGGCAATCAGGATTTGGCGAGGAAGAAAATATGAACAGAGCAGAATTGAAAACTTATATTGAAGAAACATATGTTGCAGAGTCAGAATTTCCGTGGATGAAATTTCCTACTTATGAAGTATTTCGACATAAAGATAATCGCAAGTGGTTTGCCGTGATTATGGATATTTCTATGGATAAATTAGGATTGCAAGGTCGTGAAAAGTTATCCGTTGTGAATCTCAAGTGCGACCCCATTTTGATAGGTTCATTATTATTAAAGCAAGGATTCTTTCCAGCTTATCACATGAACAAAGGAACATGGATTACCATAGCTTTGGATGGTAGCGTGCCTGCCGAAGAAATCAAAATACTGCTCGATATGAGTTTTGAACTCACCGCTGTCATGAAGAAACGCAAAACCTCAAGAGAAGTCTAAATTCTCGTTTATCGAACGGATTAACTTTTCTATATCACTTAAATCCGAATATCGGCGGACAGGTCAGACTGTCCGCCGATTTGTCTTTTACAACCCCATGTCATACGTCCGCCTTGCGCAGCTGGAATTAAAGCAAAAAGCCCTGTGTATACACAGGGCTTTTTATGCGGGAGGCGTTCTTATTTATAGAAGCTGTAATAGCAGCATTGTATCGGGCCGTTATACAGCTTGCGCTTCTTAGCGGCGCTGCGGCCGAAACTATGCTCAAAATCGGGCGCGGCGGCGAGCACATGCGTCCGCCAATCAGGCATACGCGCCATCGCCTTGCCAAAGGCGGCATACAGGCGCGCGGCCTGCTCTCGTTCCAGCAGCCGCTCGCCATAGGGCGGATTGGTGATCACGCGCCCCGTCTGCTCGGCGCGATGGAAACGCGCCGAATCCAGCACGTTGAAGCTGACGATATCATCCACCTCGGCGGCGGCGGCGTTGCGCTGCGCCATATGCACCGCATGCGGGTCGATATCCCCGCCCCACAGCGCGTATTCGCGGTCGTATTCGCCATCCAGCGCTTCCTCGGCGGCCTGCGTCCACAGCTCGCCCGCCAGCCAGCCCCAGCGTTGACAGGCAAAGCTGCGATCTAAGCCCGGGGCGCGGTTCTTGGCGATCAGCGCCGCCTCGATGACAATGGTGCCGGAGCCGCAATGCGGGTCGCAGAGCAGGCCGTCGCCATGATAATGGCTGAGCAGCACCAAGCCGGCAGCCAGCGTCTCGCGCAGCGGAGCCAGTACCCCCTGACCGCGATAGCCGCGCTTATGCAGACCGGCGCCGCTGCTGTCGATCATCAGCGCGACCGTATCCTTGATCAGCGAGAATTGTATCTGATACAGGGAGCCGTGCTCGGTGAGCGCGCTGTGATAATGGGCGGTCAGCCGGTCGGCCACCGCTTTTTTGATGATCGCTTGGCAGGCCGGCTCGGAGGCGAGCCGCGAATTCAGCGTATGCCCCTTGACCGGAAAACTGCCGTCCGCCGGGATATAGTCCTCCCAGGGCAAAGCCTTCACGCCCTCGAACAGCTCGTCGAAGCTGCGCGCTGCAAAAGAGCCGAGCAGTATCAGCACCCGCTCGCCTGTGCGAAGATTGATGTTCAGCCGCGGTATATCCGCCGCGCCGCCGCTGCCGTAGACGCGGCCGTTGCCGGCATGCACGCCAGCCAGCCCCAGCCGCTTCAGCTCGGTGGCGGCTACCGATTCCAAACCAAACAGCGTCGGCACGGCAAAATTGATCGTTTCAGCGTGCATTACTTACCCTTTCCATTAAAAGAGCGGCGGCAGATGCTGCCGACGCCCACCGCCGGCCTTTGCTTCGCAAAGCCCCGGCTCAAGCGCCACGATATGTACAAAAAGAAAAAGCCGCTCAAAGGACGGCTTTTTCTTTTGGCTCCCCGAGTTGGATTCGAACCAACAACACCGCGGTTAACAGCCGCGTACTCTACCGTTGAGCTATCGAGGAATAAACTTATTCCCGGCGACGACCTACTCTGCCAGGGGCCTGCGCCCCAAGTACCA
>JAUNBC010000037.1 GCA_030527285.1 Bacillota bacterium
TGGCGGTGGTGGTGCCGTCGCCGGCCACGTCGTTGGTCTTGGTGGCGACTTCCTTGACCAGCTGCGCGCCCATGTTCTCCAGCGGATCCTCAAGCTCGATCTCGCGGGCGATGGTCACGCCGTCATTGGTGATCAGCGGGCTGCCGAATTTCTTCTCCAGCACGACGTTGCGGCCTTTTGGCCCCAGGGTGATCTTGACCGCGTTGGATAAAGCGTTGACGCCGCGCTCCAGCGCATAGCGCGCCTCGGCGTCGAAGATGATCTGTTTAGCCATATCAATAAACCTCCATTATAATACGTTATAGTAGTTAGCTGTGTGGCTGCCAGCGCGTCCCCAGGCGGCGCGATCCGTCGCTGCGGCTCGCTCGCTCCCGGCTGCGCTGGAGGATATGCGGGTTTGCGATTGCCGCGCCGCCCGGGGCGCGGCGAGTCCGGCCGCGGCTAATTCATCACGGCCAAAATGTCGCGGTCGGCGTTCAGGATCATATAATCCACGCCGTCGCGCTTGATCTCCACGCCGGAATACTTGGCGAAAAGTACGATATCGCCGACCTTGACCTCCATCGGCGCGCGCTGGCCATTATCCATCAAACGGCCGGGGCCGACGGCGATGACTTCGCCCTCCTGCGGCTTTTCCTTGGCGGTATCGGGCAGCACGATGCCGCTCTTGGTGACCTCCTCGGAAGCCAACAGCTTGATAACTACGCGTTCAGCCAAAGGTCTCATGCTTGTACTACCTCCTTGTCGAATATCAGTAGATTTTATTAGCACTCGCCTTGATTGAGTGCTAAAGTATATGCCTATAATAATCAAATTTGGTCAGATTTGGCAAACAGTAAAATCAGCCGTATTCGGCTGATTTTAAGGCAAAAGCTGTGATTATCTCACGCATACTTGCAAATGCTGCTATTTTCACCTGTTGGCAGCGCAGAGCGGCTGAAAGAAACGCCGGCACCGTCGAGCTAATAGCAGCAAGCAGAGCAAGGCGGCTGTCCAAGCAGCGAAACGAGCGTATCGCGTATAGATTATAGCGCGACAAGAAGCAAGCGAGACAAGGCGCGCTCAAGGCGGCGACGCAAGCGTATTGGAAACATACGCTGAGGAGACGGCGCAGAGCGCAACGAAGTATCGCGCCGCTTATTGTCGTGCTACGCCGTTAGGCGCAGCTGATACTACGCTGACCTAAGGAGCTAATAGCAGCAAGCATAAGCAGGAATACCGAGCCAAACGACGCGAGCATATAACGAAACATATGTGAGCGAGTTTGGCGCAGGTATGACGAACTTAGGCGTAGCTGATATTAGCGACGCTATAGGCGTTTGGCGAGCAAGTCCATATTTGCGGCGTAGCGCAGCGCATTCTCCCGGCTGATCACGCCGCGCTTATACAGGTCGAGCAGCGCCGCGTCCATCGAGCGCATGCCGTCGGCCGCGCCCTGGGCGATGACGGCGTCAAGCTGATGTATCTTGCTCTCGCGTATCATATTGCGCACGGCGGCGTTGACGTTCATGATCTCGAACACGGGGATGATATCGCCGCCCTCGGTGGGCACGAGCTGCTGGGAGATCACCGCTTGCAGCAGCATCGACAGCTGTACGCGGATCTGCTGCTGCTGGCTGGGCGGGAAAACGTCAATCACGCGGTCGATGGTATTGGCCGCGCCGACCGTATGCAGCGAGGAAATGATCAGATGCCCGGTCTCGGCGGCGGTCATCGCCGTCTTGATCGTCTCGTAGTCGCGCATCTCGCCGACCAGGATGACGTTGGGCGCTTGACGCAGGCAGGCGCGCAGCGATTTGACGTAGCTCTCCGTATCCAGCTCGATCTCGCGCTGGCTGACGATGCTCTTTTTATTGCGGTGCAGATACTCGATCGGCTCCTCAAGGGTGATGATATGGCCGTTGCGCTCGCTGTTGATCGCGTCGACGATGCAGGCCAGCGTCGTCGATTTGCCGGAGCCGGCGGGGCCGGTGACCAGCACCAGACCCTTGGTATAGCGCGCCACCGCCATCACCTCGTCGGGAATGTGCAGCTCGCGGTGATCGGGGATGCCGAATGAGACGACGCGTATCACCGCCGCCAGCGAGCCGCGCTGCTTATAGGCGCTGACGCGGAAGCGCGACAGCCCGGGAATGGCGAAGGAGAAATCATCGTCGCCGCTATGCAGCAGCCGCTCGATATCGCGGGCGGCCAGCGAGTAGATGTCGCGCAGCAGCGCCTTCGACTCATCGGGATGCAAGCGCTCCGCGCTCTCGGCGACGATGCTGCCGTTTTTTTTGCAGGCCAGAGGAAAGCCGGCAACGATGAAAATATCCGAAGCCTGCTCCGCTACCGCCCGGCCTAACAGCTCGGTCAAATTACTCATAACGCCTCCTTATTATAAACGCAAGTATGGTGCGCGCCGACAAACAAATCCGTGGAGCTAATAGCAGCAAGCATAAGCAGAATGGCTACGCAAGCAGCGAAACGAGCGTATAGATAATAGCGCGACAAACAAATCCGTGGAGCTAATAGCAGCAAGCATAAGCAGGAATACCGAGCCAAACGACGCGAGCATATAACGAAACATATGTGAGCGAGTTTGGCGAAGGTATGACGAACTTAGGCGCAGCTGATATTAGTCTCCTGACCAGACATGCAAATATGTATCCACTTCCCACTCCCCCACCGTCACCGCCTGCCACGCCACGACCTCCAGCCGTTCGGCCGCCGGCTCGAGCAATACCTGCAGCTGCTGCTGCCCGTCGATATCCACAGCGTAGCTGAGAAATCCTCCCTGCGCGGCGGACAGCAGCTGTACGCCGTCCGTCTCCCGCGCCGCCTGCGCGGGCGTATTCCCCTGCTCGACGATGCTGCGGTGCAGGGCGGCGTATATATCCAGCGCCTGCGCGTCGGCGGCGTAATAATCGCTCACCGCCTGCGCCGAGCGGGCGGCCAGCTTTTGCTCGGAGTTGGCGGACAGCAGCGTCAGCGTGGCTAATACCACCAGACACAGCACGGCGAAGATCATCACGATCGAGGCCGAGCCGACGTTCACGCCAAAGCCGCGGCGTTCGCCGCTGTTATCAGACATCGCCGCTCACCTCCGCCCAGGCGCGCGCATCCAGCGCAAACAGCGGCTGCTCGTCCGTCAGCCGGTAAACGGCGATGGCGGCGCTGCGCAAACGCCCGTCCGCCCCCGCCTCGTCGATGCGCAGCTCATATACGGCCAGCGCCTGCTCGCAGGGCAGCCAGGCCGCGTCATAATAGCGCGGGACTTGCGCGGCGGCCAGTCCGGCGTCGCCGCCATAGCCCTTGTAGGCCTCGGCAGCCGCCGCACAGAGCTGCGAGGCGTTGGCCAAGGCGTAGCTGTCGTCGGATTGCTGCTTGGCCGTGACGAAGACCTGCATACATACGGCGGCGCAAATGCAGAAGAACGTCACCGCCAGCAACAGCTCCATCAGGAACAGCCCGTTTTTCGAGGAACGCTTATAACTGGCCATCAGTCGCCGCCTCCGATGCCGCTGCGCACGTAGACGACGCTTTGCAGCTCCCGTCCGCTATCGCCGGTGCAGGAAATATGCAGCAGCGAGCGCTCCGGCTCGGCTCGCAGCTCCAGCGATTGCGCCGCCATCACCGGCTCGCCCGACTCCGCGCCCAGACCCAGCGCCTTTTCCATATACAGCTCGCGCACGTAACCGTCGTAAATGTAAATATAGGTGGCGTATTCCACGCCCTCGAAGTCCTCGTTCAGCAGCAGCGCCGTGCCGTCGCCGAATTGCGCCAGCTCGATCGCGCCCTGATTGTCGTGATGATGCACCTTGGCGGTCAAATAGGCGACCAGGCTGCGCTCGGAGAAATTGGCGGCGGACTTATCCACGGTATCCCGATACACGCGCGTGCCGGAGGTCAGCACTAACAGCACCGACGCGGTGAAGATCAGGAATAACAGCAGCGCGAAGATACCGTCTATCATATGATTGGCAGCGATACGCGACTTCATCAGTTACAGGCTCCTTATGGTCAGCGTAGGCATGATATTGGTGGCGAACACCTCATAATCGACGAAATACTTGCTCTCGTCGATACGCACGCCATAATTATCGCGGATATACTCATAGC
Organism: Bacillota bacterium; assembly: GCA_030527285.1. GTDB lineage: Bacteria > Bacillota > Dehalobacteriia > UBA4068 > UBA4068 > JAUNBC01. Next base: position 4,102 of record JAUNBC010000037.1, read on the forward strand.
TGGCCGGATAACGCCCCTCCACCGCGTAGCAGGTGATGACGGCGCGGCGCAGCGAATCCTCGGCCAGCCGCAGACCCTCGGCTTGCGAATCGGCGGCGGCGCTGTTCAGCGCATAGCCAAAGCTGCCGGCGATCAGCAGGAAGAACAGGATGGCGAACAGATTGGCGCGCAGCCAGGATAGAGGTTTTTTGCGAATGCTGTGTTTCATCTTGCTCCTTTGGGGATATAAAGCACGGAATTTGTTCGGTGACGAACATTTTGGCGGCAAATTTGGCGAAGGTTTGGCGAAGCTATGCGCCGCTGATACTACGCTGACCTAAGGAGCTAATAGCAGCAAGCATAAGCAAGGCGCTCTCAAGGCGGCGACACAAGCGTATAGATTATAGCGCGACAAGAAGCAAGCGAGACAAGGCGCGCTCAAGGCGGCGACGCAAGCGTATTGGAAACATACGCTGAGGAGACGGCGCAGAGCGCAACGAAGTATCGCGCCGCTTATTGTCGTGCTACGCCGTATCGCGCCGCTGATATTAGCGACGAATTATATAGAGGACATGATGCTCATTAATGGCAACATCACCGACAACAATATCAACCCCACGATCAGCGACATCACTATCACCAGCGTCGGCTCGATACGGCCGATCAGCTTCTCCATCTCATCCCCCACCGCTTCCTCGGAGCGGCGGGCGATCTCATTCATCACCGCATCGGCGCTGCCGGTGGCGAAGCCCATCGACAGCATGCGCCCGTACAGGCCGGAGAAAATACCGGCCTCGGTGACCGCATCGGCAAAGCCGAGCTCGCGCTCGCTCATCAGGCGGCGGCATTCGTCAAGCCGCGCGCTCATCTTTTTATCGCTGTTCAGCTGCTCGGCTAATTGCAGGCTCTCGTCGATATCCAACCCCGAACCCAGCCCCATGGCCAGCGCCGCCGCCAGCCGCGCCACCGCCGAATTGGCGGCCAGCGTCTTGGAGAAGGCCAGCCGCGTCCAAACGTCATCGGCGGCGCGGCGAAAGCGCGGCAGGCGCGAGACCACCGCCAGCGCCGCGATCAGCACCGCCAGCGCGATCATCAGCGGCCAGCCCGCCGCCGACACCGCCACGCCGAAATCGAGTATCGCCGTAGCTATGGGACTCATCGCCGTGCCCAGCTGCGCAAATACGTCGGCAAAAATGGGCATCACCTGCGTGATCAGGATGATGATCACGAACAGCATCATCACCACGAGGATCAGCGGATACAGCACGGCGTTTTTGATCGAGCGCGCTATTTGATGCTGGCGCTGATAATAATCTGCCAGCGACGCAAACACCGCCTCCAGCCGGCCGGTCTTATCGCCGACCTGCGCCATTTTGCCGACATAATCCGGGAATACGCCGCAATCGCTGATCGCGTCGGCCAGCGTCCGCCCGTCCTCCATCGACTGATGCAGCTGTTCGAGCACGCGCCTGGCCTCAGCGTCGCCCTCGTCGGCGGCCAGCATCGCCAGACCGTCGGAAAGCGGCAGGCCGGAGCGGAGCAGCAGCGCTATCTCCAGGCAAAAAGATGATACCTCGAATGACGTCCAGACTTTTTTCATATGACCGTCCTTTGACCTTTGACGCGGCTGAGCGGCCTGCGTCTTACAGCGGATATGCGCCCAGCCGCGCGCCCAAAACGACGAAGCGTTCATCGACGGTGCGGGTGGTGCAGGTAGACAGCGTGACGATATGATCGCCCACGGCGGGCGTAAATTCGCTGACGATCTGCGAAGCGTTTTTCATCAGCTCGATAAATTGCCGCTGCTGCTCGTCGTCAGCAAAAGCGAAGGTATAGACCTTACCGCTGGTCGTGGTGACGAAAGCGGAGAAGATCTGATAGACGTACACCGTATCCGGCGTGTATATGTAGAAGTAAGGATGCGCGTCGGCGTAGTCCTGCGACGCATAGCGACCCAGCTCCCCGAACATCGAGCCGTTCTTCATATTATGGCCGTAGATAACGTCGTTTTGCCCCTCCAGCGTGGCGGAGCAGCGATAATCCATAAAGATCGAGCCGGAGGAATTATAGGTCATATCATAGGTATGGTGCAGGTATTGATCATTATCCTCGCCGATCAGCAGCGGATAATTGATCTGCGTATCCTCGATATACAGCCAGCCGACGACGTCGGTATTGACCGCGCGCAGGCTGTCAAAGTCGATCAGCAGCTGCGGATAATCATGCTCCGGCTGCTCGGGCTGCTGCTCGCTCTCGGCCGACGGCTCCGTCTCTATCACCTGCACGTTTTCCCGCGCCGCTTCGTACACCGCCTCGCCGGCCGCGTACTCGCGCAGAGTCAATATCAGGTTCACGCCGGCGAAGATGAACACAGCCACGCATATCGGCAGCATCAGCCGCGACAGCAGTTGCCGCCGCTTGCGCTGGGCGGCAGCCGGTTTTGCCGCGTTTGTCGCAGCAGCGTCAGCGACGACAGCGTCAGCGGGCGGCGCGGCGACAGCGTCCGCGGCAGCAGCGTCCGCGGGCGGCGCGGCCTTGGCGAACTGCCGGGCGTAGCGCGGCGGCATGACGATCTTATCGTCGTCGTCCGCGTCAGCGTACCCGCCGTCAAGCGGCGGCGGCGCGACGGCAGCGTCAGCGCCGTCAGCAGCGTCAGCGGGCGGCGGCGCGTCAGCGGCGTCAGCGGGCGGCGCAGCCTTGGCGAACTGCCGGGCGTAGCGCGGCGGCATGAATATCTTATCGTCGTCGTCTATATTGTCATGCGGGGTGCTTGTCATTGCCATATCCTCACTAAATACTAAATTACGCCTCATTCTTCCTCAAAATATATTGTAACCCATTATGCTGCTAAAGTAAATAAAAAGGTCGTCTTTAGGCGGGGCGCCTTAGGGAAACGCCGTTTCTGCGTCGGCTCTTTCGGTGCAGTGCGGCGTTGCAAATGCTCGCAATAGGCTCCGTCTATTGCTGCGCTTTGCGCCTTGCCCTGCACCAAAATTTCTCGCCACAGAAATACTGCGTAGTTTTCCGCATAAGAAAAAGCCCTGCTTACGCAGAGCTTTTTGATTCAATCGCGGAAAACCGCCGCCTCCCTAAGTTGCACCGCCTTTGGACTCAGCGCCTAAGTACGACCTTCCTGTTTAGCGTAAAACCGCTTAGTATTGGTATTTAGCCTGATAATTACTGCCGTTGCCGATATACTGCATGATCGCGTCAGAGGAATTGGCGGAACTGGCGAAGGTCGGGTCCATCAGCTTCCAGGTGCTGCCGTCAAAGTAGATCACGCCGTTGACCCAGCCCTGACCGCTGATATGGACGTTGATCCACGCATGATAGGCGGCGCCGGTATAACCGACGACCAGCTTGGTCGGCACGTTCTGCGAGCGCAGCATCGCCGCCATCAGCGCCGCGTAGTCGAAGCAGATGCCCTTCTTGGCGGCCAGCACCGCGTCGATATCCGGCAAATAACCGCTTTGCACGCTTTGCGCCTTTTGCTTATCGTAGCTGAGATTGTTGATCACGAAATTATAGATGGCGGACACCTTATCCAGCTCGGCGGTTTTGCCGCTGCATATTTCCTTGGCCTTGGCTACCGCTGCCGAATTGGCGGTGAAATTGACGTATTGGTTGGGATAGAGGAAGGGCGACATGGCATTGGTGATCTGCGCCGTAACGCTGGTGGTAAACAGCGTAGAATACTTGTTGCCGCTGGTGTTCTGATAAACGCCTAATTTATAGACGCCGTTGCCGCCGGACAGCGGGAACACGCCCCAGTCGCCGTCCAATTTGAGATTGTACTGATACTGTACGCCGGAGGGATTAGTCATCAGCAGCTTGATCTTCTTGCTGCCGCCGCCGGTATAGCGCACCATCACATAGCCCTCGGCGACGTTGGAGGCGTCGATTTCGCATTTATCATTGCCCAGCACGTTGACGCCGGAAGCTACCGGCTCAAGCACCGCCGAGGCGTTGGCGACCGGCGTGTCGGCCAGGATTGCGGCTTCCTCGAAGATCATCTCCTCCGATTCGCTGCCGGCGAGATATACGTCCTCGCTGCTCAGCTCGCTGATATCGGCGGACGGCTCGGAGCAGGCGGCAAAAGCCAGCGTCACGGCCAATATGCAGCCGCACACTATCAGCGCCTTCTTTTTCTTCTTCATCAGCATTACCTCCGATCATCGACTTCTATCGCATGGCGCTCCGGCCCAAGACCTGCGCCAATAACTACGTCCCATGCTTATGCGGTTACATTATAAGCGATAATTATCTATTTTGCAACACTTATTTGCTTTCCCTTTGCGCGGCTCGCTCGCGGCGGCAACGCTGTCGCCATACCCACAGCGCCGCCAGCAAAAGCAGCGCCGTCGCGCCGAACGCCGCCAGCCGCAGCTGGCCTTCCGCCGCCGCGCTTTGCGGCGGCTCCTGCTCCTCGATGGCCAGCAGCTGAGCCTCCGCCGCCAACGGCAGCTCCTCGTCTACGATCTCCACGATCTCCGGCTGCTCCTCGATTACCGGCTGCTCGACTACCGGCTGCTGCTCGACGAACTCGTCCTCGATGATCATTTCCTCGATCAGCTGCAGGTTCTCGCCCTGATAATCCTCGCCGGGGTCAAAGAGCGCCTCGCCGTCGCTGGCCAGCGCCGTCGGGGACGCTATGAGCAGCAGCAGTAACGCCGCGATCAGCATATATAGCATTTTATGCGCTAACGCTTTGCTTGTCATTTGCCTGCCTCGAATTGCTGCGACTTGTTCTCTGTATATATATTAACATAAAGCGGGTTACATAAGCGGTTACATTTTAATTTTTAGGGTAATTTTATATATTTAATTTGTACCGGCTGGGCGCAGAGAACGCAGAAAACACGGAGCCTTGCGGCTCCGTGTTTCTCTTTACGCTTCGGTCATCACGGTTTCAGGCTTAGGCCTTGACGCGGCTCGCCTTGAAGCTGTAGGCGACGCCCACCACAGCGGCCAGCATCAGCAGCGCCCACAGCGCCGTCTGAGCGCCGTCGCCGGTCTGCGGAGCATCGGCCAGGGGCAACGCTTGCTCAACGATCTCCGTTTCAGCAGCGGCCGCCGCATCGTTCGCCTCGACCACCGTCGCGGCTTCGGCCAGAGGCACGGCCTCCTCGACTATCTCCTGCTGCTCGGCGGACAGCTCCGCGACTATCTCCTGC
>JAUNBC010000012.1:0-24343 GCA_030527285.1 Bacillota bacterium
CGGATGCTCCAGAAGGTATAGACATTGGCCGGATCCGCCTCGATCGCCGCGGTGTTAGTGACCCGCTTCTCCGCCGCCGCGCGCAGCGCCCCGGCCAACTGTTCCGCCGTCACGTTGCCGTAATCGCCGGGATTTTTGAAGTCGGAGGCGCTAACCGCCCGCATGGCCGCGACCACATCCAGCGTTTCGTCGACCCCGTCCCGGTCCAGATCGGCGGACTGCTCAGCGTTGCCGGAGAGTTTCATGGCATCCTCAAAGTCACCACTCTGTATGCGGTAATATCTAGATTCACCGTCCAGCGCGACGTGCGCGAGCTTTTTGCCCTGCATGATGGAAACGGTGTAGCCGTCGTCTATGATAAAGCTGACGCTGCCCTCCTGCTCCGCGCCGACGGGCGGCAGCCGGCGATGCGTCCAGTCCGCGCCGTAGAGGTATTCGGCCAGGGCGCGGCCGGATATCACCGACGTGAAGGCGTCGCCGTCGCCGTAATTGTCCATATTCGTGACGCGCACAGCTGTGACCGTGTCCGTCTGCGCCGCGACGGAGGCGGCGTTTTTGTAGTTCAAAAGCGACAGGTCGTTGTCAACAGGGTCGGTCAAAAAGCACACCGCCACGACCAAACAGGCAGCAACAGCCGTAACGATAACCCAAAACGCGAGCTTCTTATAATTCAGCACGTTTTTCACCCGCTGCTTCACACCCACTTCGCCAAAGGCCAGCGGGCAGGCGGAAATCAGCTTATGCGGAACGCTGCACTTAAGCAGCGCCTCCGAATAGGCTTTTTTATCGTGAGCAGCCCAGTCTTTCACGACCTTTTCATCGCAGGCCGCTTCAATATCCCGGCACAGGAGCGCATATGCAAGCCAGCACAGCGGATTGAACCAGTAGATGGCAAGGAGAAAAAAGCCCAGCGGTTTCCACCAATGGTCATGGCGCTTCAGATGCGCGTTTTCATGAGCGACAACATAGTCGCTTTGCGCGTCTCCCATTGCCGAGGGCAGATAGATGCGAGGACGAAGGACGCCGAGAATAAAGGGCGTGTCGATGTGGTCACACAGCCAGATGTTGTCACGAAGCGGCGTCCCCTCCCTTACTTTCTTTTTGATCCGCAGATAACTGACAATCGCATAGCCCAGCATAACTGCTATGCCAACGAGCCATATACAGGATGCGATAATAGTCCAAATCTGCAAAGGGTTTACGCTCGCGCCCGCTTCCGGCGCAAGCGAACCGGTGATAAGGGGATTAACAACGCTGTTGATTGCCGGGATGCCGCTTGTGATACCCGGCGTCTGGGAATAGAGCATATCCTGACTGACTGTTTCCGTGCTGGGTATCAACGAGAATGCGCTTTCAAAGGAAAAGGGACAAATCAAGCGAATCGCCACGATCGTCCATAGGACGCAGATGATGGCTTTCGGCGCTTTTTTCAGCGCAAGGCGAAGGATGATTACCGCCAGTATCAGCCAGCTTGCGGTGATGCCCATATTCAGTATTTTTAAGAAAACGGCGTCCATTCCTCAGTCCTCCTCGTAGGCGTCAATGAGCTTGCGTATCTCGGAAACCTCTCCCGGCGTCAAATTCTTTCGCGCCGTGAACGCGGTGAGAAAGGCCGGGAGCGAGCCGTCAAATGTCTCGTTGACAAAACGCTCCGATTGGACCGAGTGGAATTCGTCGCGTGAAATAAGCGACGTCACGATGCCGCCGTCGTTTTGAAACAACCCTCTCTCGCTTAGCCGTTTGAGAACGGTATAGGTCGTTGTCCGCTTCCACTTGAGTTCCTTTTCGCATATGGCTATCAGTTCTGCCGTGGACAGTGGCTCATGTGACCAGATAATGTCCGCAAAGCGTGATTCAATCACGCCCAATTTCATATCGCTCATAAAAACGTCTCCTTGTGTCTATTCTATGTAGATATACATAGTCTACCGCTTGTAGACGGTGTTTGTCAAGAGAAGATGCATCGTTTTAGTGAAAGTTTTCTTTACGGAATAGCGCGGGGCTGTTGTCCTTATCCGTGTTGCTTGTAGTTTGCTGCTTTATCGACTATGAGCATTTAACAGGGTGTGAAGTTTTCATATCAGATCGGGGTAGTTTTTGAGGTGTCTTACATAAATTTCCTCCGTGTATACTGTCAAAGCGAATACAGATGCCCGGACTGAGAAGATGCTTCTACAAAAAAGGACGCCAGACAAAGCATATTGCTTCGTCTGGCGTCCCATTTTGCCGCATTCAGTCTGTGCTGTCTAAATTGTCCCTGTTGGCAATTCCCATCACCGCACCGCCGCTTGTTATCGTTGACCGTTGGCTGCCGTGTCGTTATCCGGCGCTGATGACCTCGCAGCCCATATACGGGATCAGAACCTCCGGCACCTTGACCGAGCCGTCAGCCTGCTGATAATTCTCCAAGATCGCGGCCACGGTACGACCCACCGCCACGCCTGAGCCGTTCAGCGTATGCACGAATTCCGGCTTGCCGCCCTCGCGACGGAAGCGGATATTGGCGCGGCGCGCCTGAAAGTCCTCGAAATCGGAACAGGAAGAGATCTCGCGATAGCCGCCAAACCCGGGCAGCCACACCTCAAGATCATAGGTCTTGGCCGAGGAAAAACCGAGATCGCCGCTGGACAGACATACCACGCGATAAGGCAGGCCGAGCTTTTGCAGCACGTCCTCAGCGTCGCGGGTCAGCTTCTCCAGCTCGTCATAGCTGCTCTCCGGCGTGGTGAACTTGACCAGCTCTACCTTATTGAACTGATGCTGGCGAATCAAACCGCGCGTATCGCGCCCCGCCGCGCCGGCCTCGGCACGGAAGCAGGCGGTATAGGCGGTGTAATAGATCGGCAGCTCCTTCTGCTCGAGGATCTCGCCGGCCAGCAGATTGGTCACCGGCACCTCGGCGGTCGGCACCAGATAGTAATCAGTCCCTTCTATATGGAACATATCCTCTTTGAACTTGGGCAACTGGCCGGTGCCGCGCATCGCGTTGGAATTGACCATGAAGGGCGGGAATATCTCGGTATAGCCATGCTCGCCGGTATGCTGGTCGAGGAAAAAGTTGACCACCGCGCGTTCAAGGCGCGCGCCCAGCCCCTTATATACGGTAAAACGGGCGCCGGAGATCTTGCCGGCGCGTTCAAAATCGAGTATGCCGAGATTGACGCCGATATCCCAATGATTGAGCGGCTCGAAAGCGAACTTGGTCGGCTCCGACCATTTGCGTATCTCCTGATTGGCGCCGTCGTCAGCGCCCACCGGCACGCTGGGATGCGGGATGTTGGGGATATTCATCAGGCAGTCGTTGAGGCCGGTCTCGACCTCCTTCAGCCGCTCGTCCATAGCGGCTATCTCATCGCCCAGAGCGCGCATCTCCGCCATGATCGCGGAAGCATCCTCGCCGGATTGTTTCATTCTGCCGACTTCCTTGGAAACGGCGTTACGCTTGGCCTTCATCTCCTCCACGCGCCCCAAAATAGAGCGGCGCTCCTCATCAAGAGCAAGAAACTGGTCAAGGGATATTCTGCCGCCCCTTTTGGCCAAGGCCTCGATCACAACGCCGGCATTGGCTCTAACGAACTTGAGATCCAGCATAAACACACCTCCGCAAGCATTAATTCGGCGTATAGGCCGCTGTTACATTATAATATACTGAATTGCGATATTCAATACCCCGCGCGCAATTAGCTGATAATCGGCGTAAATTCGCGGTTATTTTTGTTGATTACTCATTGACATCTCCAGACTGTAATGATATTATATCAGATGTAGCTCCTGTCCCGCTTATCGGGAGGGGTGTCCGAGCGGTTGAAGGTGACGGTCTTGAAAACCGTTGAGCCTGAAAGGGTTCCGTGGGTTCGAATCCCACCCCCTCCGCCACAACACGGAGCTGGCGATCGCAAACATGGAGAGTTGGCCGAGTCGGTCGAAGGCGCTCGCCTGCTAAGCGAGTATACGGGCCAAAACCTGTATCGAGGGTTCGAATCCCTTGCTCTCCGCCAATATGCGCTCATAGCTCAGCCGGATAGAGTGTCTGGCTACGAACCAGAAGGTCGCAAGTTCGAGTCTTGCTGGGCGCACCACAAAAGAGCCACCCTTTTTGCGGTGGCTTTTTATGTTGGTTTGTTTAGCGGCTGAATCGTGCTTAAGAAGCGGGGTCCCCGCGAAACCGCAGCCGCCTTTGCGCAGGTTTCGTGGGGTTGCTTCGAGTCTTGCTGGGCGCAACATAAAAAACCACCCTTTTTGCGGCGGTTTTTTATGTTGCGAAAACGGTTGAGCGCAAGCTGAGCCGCAATAGTAAGCTATCGCTATTTATCCTCCAGCTCCATTTCCACGGCGGACATGCGTCCTTTGACCAGCTCCTCCGGAATATAGACCTGATGACAGACCGGGCAGCGCAGCAGCTCGGTATGAAAGCTGAAAGTCAAATACCTGAAGCCGGTCTTGGCCTTGACCATCGGCACGTTACAGCGCTTGCAGATCATTTGCCGCTGCGGCATATCATCGCGAATCATATCAATCATCCTCGCTTTCTATGCTCATGCGATGCTGATAGGCGTTATACAGCACATAGCCGTCGCCCTGCGGCTCAAACTCCGCCCATAGCGTCAGGCGGCCAGCCGCGCCGTAGCCAAAATAATGACCGCTCAATTGATCCTCGCTGATCCGCCCCGAAGCGATGCTGGCGGCAATGACGGCGGCCACGTCCTCGATGAGGATGCGTTCGGCGTCCAGCTTGGCCGCCACCTCGCTGCTGACGCTTAAGGATACCGGCAGCTGCCGGCTGACGAGCCCGGCGCGCCGCTCAGGGAAAAAGCGCTCGATGATCTGCCGCTTGACCTGCTCACGGTTGTTCAGCCTTTCATTGACGCCGGCCACGCCGTCGCCGCGCTCCAAGCCAAGCAGCAGATCGAGAATATGCACGCAGCTTTTGCCTTGGCGTGTCAGCAGGTCGCGGCAATTGGCGCAGGACACTAAGTATGGCAGCTCGGAGGCCGCCGCCCGTTCGCTGACCAGCCATTTTGCATAAGTCGGATTGGTGTCGTCGATCTGCCCGCCAAAGGAACAGCATTGCGCTCGCTCGCCATGATAGGGCAGCTCATGCAGCCGGCAGCCGGCCTGCCGCGCCAAGGCGCGTATGCCCTGCCTTTGCCGCGAATGGCGGCGCAGCGCGCAGGGGTCAAATACAGCCAACTCGCTATCGCTTTGACGCAGGGGCGCGGCTCCGCGCTCGATGATAAAATCGCTGAACAGCAACGCCGGCAGCTCCGGCAAATATCGGGCAAACATCTCCATGCAGCTGGGACAGGTAAGTATCAGCTGCGGCTTGCCCAAGCTCAGCCACAGCTCGCGTAGCTCGGCAAACACCTGCTCTTGCAGCTGCTTTTGCCCTGCCCATACCGCCGGCGCGCCGCAACAGCCCAAGGCGATGGCGCAATCCGGCTCAAAGCGGCGCAGCAGCGCATAGCCCTCGGTAACATAGCGCGGCTCCGAGGCTCCGGTCTGACAGCCGGGAAAGAACAGATACTTGCTCCGCTCAGGCACGGCGGGCGCGGCGGTCAGAGCGGCGCGTTCAGAGCGGGCATGCTCCATATCGCGCAGCCAGAAGTAATGGAAGGCCCAGGGAAAGGTCTCGCGCGTGGTCATCATCTGATGAGCGGTGCGCAAAAAATCACCGAGATCTATATCCTGCGGACAGACTTCGCCGCACAGACCGCATTGCGAGCAGGTGGAGATCATGCGCTGTGCCACCGTGCCGTTATGATCCAGGGTGGCTGGGTATATGGTAACATGTACCTCGTCACGGAGACGCAGCGGGAATTTATCGAAATAGCCGAGCATCGGACAATGGCGCAGACAAGCGTCGCAGCGACAGCTGACGCAGCGCTGCGCTTCCGCTTGCGCCTGCTGCTTATCATAGCCGCCGTCCACCTGCTGCGGCGGCCGCACGCCGAATACTTCCTCGTCTACCTGCATACGGGTGGGGCGGTAAGCGTCCGCGCCGCGCATCACCCGGGTCTTGGCATAGCTCTCCAGCAAGGCGGCGGCGTTCAAGCCCTGCGCCAAAGCGTGCATGGTATCGGCTCCGCCGAGCGAGCCGCCGACGAATGCTCGTTCACGGTCGCCGGCGGCCGGCAGTTCGCCCTGCCAGCGCAGGCCAAAGTCGCTGCCGCCAGCGCCGGTAGCGACATATACCGCGTCATAATCGGCAAGCAGCGGCGCGATATCGTCGACGCGGCAATTCAAACGCAGCTGATACTGCTCATAGATAAATTGCTTGTCGATAGCGGCCTGCAGCTCCTCCGCCGGCAGCAGCGCGCGCAGATGACCGCCAAGGCTATCGTCCTTCTCGAACAGCGTCACCTGATATTTGCGCTGGCAAAGGCGCAGCGCGCAAGCCAGTCCGCTGATACCGCCGCCGACGATAGCAAAGCGCTCCGCACGCGGCGGCAAATTATAGCTGGTGGGGCGGGTATTGGCGGCATGCTCCAGCGCCGCCTGCTCCAAGCGCGGCAGGTCGATGGCCGCGTCATAGCGAGAGCGCGGGCAAGCGTCGCGGCAATAGCCGGGACAGAGCTTGGCCACCAGCTCGGGAAAACCTACGCCGTTATAGAAGCTGCGAAAGGCGGAATTAAAGCTGCCGCGCTGCATACGGTCAATGAATTCCCGCACGTCATAGTGAAAGGGACAAACCGAGACGCAAAAGGGCGGCTCTTTTTCCCGGCAGGCGGCCATTTTATCCTCCGCCGCTTTCAGACGATCATATTCTTCCATGCGCTTTCCCCTGTCGTTTCGCGTGTGTTTTTGAGGAGGTCTTGCTGACGCAAAACCTCCTCAATTATAAACTATCAAGCTCTATTCGTCAAAAGCGATCGTTTAGAAGAATTTCTCCGCGCCCGCGCCCAACGGGGTGAAATAGCTCTCGCCGCCGTACTTGACCGGGTTGGCGAGTATATCCTCCAACTCCTCGAACAGATCGGAGCCGAGGAAATAACGCTGGGGCGCATAGGGCTTTTCGCCCTTGGCGATAGCGTCCAGACCGGCCTTGATCTTCTCCGGATAAGCCGGCTGCTCATGGATACGCACGCCGCAAGCGTTGTAGATTGCGTTCAATACCGCCACATGGCCGGAGGCCTGAAAGGCTTCGGAGGCTCCCGAGGAACCAAACGGGCCGACCTCGTCCGGACGCACATAGTGTATGACCTCGATATCGTCGGGGGTGTCGTTGCAATAGTTTACGCCCGCGCCGGCGATATTGGCATGCTTCTTCACGTCATGATAATTTTCCTTGAGCGCAAAGCCGATGGCATGAGCGATACCGCCATAGGCCTGACCGTTGACGGCCTGGATATTACCCGGTTTGCCTATATCGTCCACGCAGGTAAAGGCTACGCAGGTGGCCTTGCCGCTGGACAGCTCCACCTCTACCTCGGCCATATTCAGGCAGTAGGTATAGGCCGGAGAGGGATCGCCGACGCCGGTATTGGGATCGAGACGGCACAGCCCCTCGACGCTGGTGCAGGACCATTGCCCCTCGTACTTGGTGGGGATATTCGCGGCGACCATTTCCTCATAGCTGCGGAAACTGCCGTCGGGCTTGCGCATGGCGTCGAGCAGCTTTTGCGCGGCGACGATGGTGGCGTTGCCGGACATGAAATGGGTGCGGGAAGCGCCGGACATACCCGAATCCGGACAATTCTTGGTATCGTTTTGCACCAGCTGGATATCCTCGGGCTTGAGCTTCAGTTCTTTTAAGGCTTCGAGGGTGAGCATCAGCGAACCGATATCGCCGCCCTGCCCCAGCTCCTGATAGGTATCATACTTGGCGATGCGGCCATCCGGCAGCAGCTCCAATGCGGCGGAGGCCACGTCGGTGCCGCCCTCGGTGACATTGAATCCGCCCCAGGACAGACCCACGCCGCGCTTGACTTCGGTATTGGCGGCATTGAATTCCTTGGCTCGTTTGACGGCGGCCTCATACTTGGGCCGCATGATCTTCATCATCTCTTCCATCGGGTATTGACGGAAGGGATAGGAATTGATATTGGTCTGACCCTCGCGCGCGATATTGCGCCACCGGAATTCGAAGGGGTCGATGCCGGCTTTCTCCGCCAGCATATCTATCAACGCCTCGGAGCAGGTATAAGCCTGCGGCGAACCGTAGGAGCGATAGGCGGTGCCAAAGGTGTGATTGGTATTGGCCACGCGCACCAGGCCGGCCAGATCCGGCACATAATAGGGCCAGAAGGTGAAGCGCGCGCCCTTGGTCATAACGTCGTCGCCGCCCCATGAATACGCGCCGTGATCGAGCCCGATATCGAACCAGGCGGCGGTGAGCTTGCCGTCCTTATCGCAGCCTACCGCGCCGTTTGAATAAGACGGACAGCGTTTGCCGGAGAAATGCTGATGCTCCTCATAGCTCATGGACAGCGATACCGGAGCCTGCATGATCAGCGCGGCCGCGCCGGCCAGGCACAGATCGCCGGCATGAGTGGACCAGCCGAAGGAAGCGCCGGTAGGATTCATGATCACGCGCATCTGATCCTTGCGCAGACCCAGCGAATTGCCGATACGCCCCAGCGAGGAGTAGCAGCCCTGAGATTTGCATTGGAAGGTGAGCAGGCCGTCTTCATCAAAATATGCCTGTACGCAGTCGCCCTCGATCGACAGATGCGGCTCGCGGGTAGAGTGGAAAGAGCCTTCCACAAAAAAGGCGGAGTTTTCGACCAGTTCGCCGACCTTGGCCGGGTCTTGCAAACCTACGCCCTTCATCACCGGCTGTTCGGCGAAGATATTGGGCGTTTCCTCATGTACGCGCAGCGCATCAGGCATCGCCGCCTCAAGATAGGTCAGGTATTCGGGTAATTGCTCGACCTCGACCACGACCTTGGCCGCGGCGGCGCGGGCATGCTCCTTGCTGTCGGCCACCACCAGGCCCACCACGTCGCCATAACGGAATATCTTCTCATCGCAGAGTATTTTGCGCGCCGGCTTCATCACCTTGGAACGCTCATGGAAATGCCCCTCGGGCATGATATTGGTACCGCCGGCGTCGATGATATCCTGCGCCAAAATGACCTTGACCACGCCGGGCATTTCCTGCGCCGCCGTAATGTCGATGCTCTTGATCTTGCCGTGATGACAGAGCTTGGGCTGTACCATCACCACATGCCATGAATTAGGCGGCATTTTCAGCTCCTGGTCGTCGCCGTAATCGGCTACGCCGCACACCTTGGCCAAAGCGGTGGGACGCACTACGGGCTGACCATAGAACTCGCCGTCTACCGGGTATTGGAATTTGATATCCTCCAAGCTGCATTCACCGCGCATCACCTTGGCCGACGCCATCACGCCGTCCACGATCTGCTTATAGCCGGTGCAGCGGCAGACGTTTTTATGCTTGGTGAACCAGTCGCGCACCTGCTGTCGGGTCGGATCCGGATTTTTTTGCAGCAGCGCATAGGCGGAGACCACAAAGCCGGGGATACAAAAGCCGCATTGGATGGAGCCGCAATTCATGAAGGCTACCTGTATCGGATGCGGATGCATGGGCGTGCCGATACCTTCCACGGTGATGACCTGACTGTATTCCTCGACGTTTTTCATTTTCTTGGTGCAGGAACGCGCCAGCTCGCCGTTAAGAACGACGGTGCAGGATCCGCATACGCCGACATTACAGCCTACCTTAACGCTGGTGCAGCCCAGACGGCGCAGCACGTCGGAGAGCTTCTCGTCGGGGTCGCAGGCAAACATACGATTGGCTCCGTTGATATTGAGCCACATTTTGCGTAAAGCTACCATTGATCTGATTACCTCCTTAGAATTATTGAACCTGATCGCGGACACAAAAAAAACTGCCCCAAGCCAAAAACGAATGGAGGGCAGTCCATCTGCTTCAATTCTACCATTTGCAGCAGACGGCTGCAATATGTATGGAAATAAATAACGCTATGCTGCGACCCGACGCATACAGGCGTTTTATCATCAATACCGATTACCGTTAGTTATTTGTTGAAATATTGACACTACTTGGGTCGAGTTTTATACTTTTATCAAGGTGATATGGAGAAGCTGTTTTCCTCCGTGCGCTTTGCTTGAAACCGTTGCGCTGCCCCGCCGCGGATTATTAAAATAATCTGAGGAGGTTAGGTATGAACATCAGAAGAGTTGCTCTGAATATCAACGGCGCTGAACGGTTTGTTTTCTGCGATCAGGAGAAGGACAGTCTGGCTGACGTCTTGCGCAGAGTGGGTCTGACCGGCACCAAGATCGGCTGCAATATCGGCTTATGCGGAGCTTGCTCGGTCATCTATAACGGCGAATTGATCCGCTCCTGCACCAAGAAGATGAAGAACGTTGACGATCATGCAGACGTCACTACCATCGAAGGCATCGGCACTCCCACGCAGCCGCATCCGCTGCAATTAGCGTGGATACGCTTTGGCGGCGTACAATGCGGCTTTTGCTCGCCCGGTTTTATCGTCTCCGCCTATGCGCTGCTGCAAAAGAACGCCGATCCGACCCGCGAGGAGATACGCGACTGGTATCAGAAGCATAATAACGTCTGCCGCTGCACCGGCTATGTGCCGATCGTCGACGCTACCGTCGCCGCCGCCAAGGTGCTGCGCGGCGAGGCCGACCTCGACACGCTCAAATATCAGGAGCCGGCCGACGGCGAATACTACGGCACGCCGGTGATCCGCCCGGTGGCCTTGGCTAAGGCCTGCGGCGTTTGCGATTACGGCGACGACGTGGCGCTGAAAATGCCGCCCGACACCCTGCATTTGGCTATCGTTCAGCCGAGAAAGTATCATCATGCCAATATCAAGAGCATGGATTTCTCGGAAATAGAGAAAATGCCCGGCGTGGTCAGGGTGCTGACCGCCAAAGACGTGCCCGGCAGCAATCTGATCGGCGGCAGGCTCAATCATCCGCGCGGTCAGGTCAGCGGCGCTACTTGGCCGGTGCTCAATGATAAGAAGATCTATCGCTTCGGCGACGTGGTGGCCGTGGTGGCCGCCGATACCCGCGAGCATGCCCGCGCAGCCGCCGCCGCCGCGGTAGACAAGGTGGTGCTGGAGCCGCTGCCCGAGTATCTGACTTATCTGGAAGCAGCCATGCCCGACGCTATCGAGATCCATCCCGGCAACCCCAACATTTACCTGCGTCAGCCGCTGTTCCATGGCGAGCTGGCCAAGGACGTTATCGCCAAGTCTGATTTTGCCATCGACGGCAGCTATATGTCCACCCGCGAGCCGCATCTGGTATTGGAGCCCGATACGATGCAGGCCTTTTATGATGAAAACGGCAAGCTGACCGTGGCCTGCAAAACGCAGGACGTTTACGGCACCATCGACTATCTGGCTGGAGCGCTGGGCTTGGAGGCCGACAGCCTGCGCATCATTGAAAATCCCACCGGCGCCTCCTTCGGCGCGGCGGTCAATCCTCATTCCTATGCGATCGCGGCAATGGCGGAGATAAATCTCAAGCAGCCGCTGACATGGACGATGAGCTGGGAGGAAAACCAGCATTTCGCCGGCAAGCGCGCGCCGCTATGGACCAACGGCCGTCTGGCCTGCGATAAGGACGGCAAGATCACGGCTATGGAGTTAGATATGGGCTGCGATCACGGCGCATATCATGATATGGCCGAATACCTGAATAACCGCCTGGTGCGCATGGCCGGCTTCCCCTATAATATCCCCAACTGCACCGGCATCATCCGCACCGGTTATACCAATCATCAGCTGGCCACCACCTATCGCGGCTTCGGCGCGCCGCAATGCCAAACGGTCAGCGAATCAATGATGGATCAATTAGCGGAAGCCTGCGGTATGGACCCCTTCGATTTCCGCGAGAAAAATATCGCCCGTCCCGGCGATAGCACGATCAACAACTATCCGTATCGCGAATACCCGATGCCGCAGATCTTTGAGAAGGCGCGCCCCATTTATGAGGCGATGAAAAAGCGCGCCGCCGCGGAAAGCACTCCGGAGAAGAAACGCGGCGTGGGCATATCCATCGGCGGCTTCACCTGTACCGGCGGCAACGGCGATTCGGCTGCCGTGTATCTGGAAATGCTGCCGGACGGCTGCTTCGTCAACTATAATACATGGGAAGATCAGGGTCAGGGCGGCGACGCCGGCGCGGTGCTGCACACGGTCACCGCATTCAACAAGTTCGGCTATAAGATCACTACCGACAAGGTCAAGACGGTGATGAACGACAGCAGCAATTGCCCCAATTCCGGCATGGCCGCCGGTTCGCGCTGCCATTACATGATCGGCAACGCTACCATCGACGCGGTCAAGCAGATGCTGGATAATATGAAAAAGCCCGACGGCAGCTGGCGCACCTATGACGAGATGATCGCCGACGGCAAGCCAGTCAAGGTGCAGGGCTATCACGAGGTCGGCGGCCTGAATCTGGTGGGGCTCGATCCCAATACCGGCTCCATCGACGTTACCCCCACCTTTATGTATTGCCTGAATATCGCCGACGTCGAAGTCGATACCGCTACCGGCAAGGCTGAGGTCAAGCATTACTGCATCGTCGATGATATCGGCGCGGTGGGCAACAAGATCTCGGTGGAAGGGCAGGCTTACGGCGGCATCGCGCATGCCATCGGCTTTGCGCTCAAGGAAGATTATCATGACGTGAAAAAGCATGGCAATATCAAGGGCGCGGGCGTGAATTATCCGCATGATACCCCCGATGATATCGAGATCGTCCATTGCTTCACTCCCCGCCCCACCGGCCCATGGGGTTCCTCCGGCTGCTCGGAAATGTATCAATCCTGCCAGCATATGGCGGTGATCAACGGTATTTACCATGCTTGCGGCGTGCGCATTTACGAACTGCCCGCGCTGCCGAACAAGATCAAGGAAGGCCTGGACGCTATTGCCTCCGGCCAAGCTCCGTATAAGCCCGCCAAGTATTATCTGGGCGGCGATATGTACGATGAGCTGGAAGAGATCAAAGCAAACCCGGTTTAAGCCGGCGTAAGCGGCACTTGCATATCCGTTGGCGGGGGCGGGAGACCGTCCCCGCCGCGTGTATTTACGCAAACAGGAGAACAGCGGCGCAAAAGAGAAGATAATACGACATAATTACCAACAGCGGTTATCGCTCTTGGCCGGGAGCAAATATGGATATGCCGAAGTTCGACAATAACTATGCGCAAGCATGCGCGCGCGGGGACGCGCCTTTTTGCAGCGACGCCTGCCCTTTTGGCCTGGACGTGCGGGATCTGATCGGCAAGCTCGCTCGCGGCAGCTTCAGCGCGGCCTATAAAAGCTACCGGCAGGCGGTGGTGTTCCCGGCATTGGTCAGCCGCTTATGCGACCGCCGCTGCGAGCGGGTATGTCCGCGCGGGGCAGTGGACCGGGCGGTGAATCTGCTGGAATTGGAGCGCGCGGCGGTCAGCCTCAGCGATAATCACGCGCCGGTGAGCTATAATCTGCCGTCCAAGCCGCAGCAGGTGGCGGTGATCGGCGGCGGTCCCTGCGGTTTGGCTTTCGCCCTGCGTTTATCCGCCAAGAATTATCAGGTCACCGTCTACGAGCAGTCAGCCGAGCCGGGCGGTTCCTTTCTGCGTCTGCTGGACGCGCCGGCTGTGCGCGCGGAGATCGCCGTACAAAGCGCGGCCAGCTCCTACGTGGTACAGACCGGGCGCCAGATACGCTCTTTAGACGAGATATCATGGGACGCCGTGTTTATTGCAACCGGCGCGTCCGGCGCAGATTTTGGCTGCGCGGCCGACGGCGACCGCGCCATCCATGCCGGCAATCGCGCCGGCGTATTCCTCGGCGGTCAGCTGACAGGCTGCGATATTCTGGAAGCCATACGCGACGGAGCTATGGCGGCGGTAGACGTGGAAAAATACCTCAAATTAGGCAGCAACAATTTTGCGCCGGAGCTCAAGCGCGTCACCCGCCTGCCGCAGCCCGAGCCATTCCCCGCGCAGCCGCCGGTGCGTCCGGCGGACGGATGCGGCTATACAAGGGAGCAGGCGCAGGCCGAGGCCGCCCGCTGCCTCAAATGCGATTGCGACCGCTGCTATCAGGCCTGCGATTTCCTGCAATATCATCGCAAATATCCGCAGCAGCTGGTCAGCGCCGTAGATTTCGGCCTGCGGCTGGATGTGGTGGAGCCAAATACCAATAACCGCATGGTCAATGCCTGCTCGGATTGCGGCCTGTGTCGCGCGGTATGCCCATATGCTCTGGACAGCGGGCATCAGCTGCTGCTGGCGCGGCATCAGATGTTCGAGCAGGGACAGATATCCGACGCTTACCATGATTTCCTGCTGCGCGATATGCAGCATGCGCTGAGCGAGTCCTGCTTTCTGGCGCAGCCCGCGCCCGAGGGCAGCACGCGCTACGCCTTTTTCCCCGGCTGCCAGCTTAGCGCCTCGGATCCGCAATACACGAGCGAGGCCTACCGGCTGCTGCTCCGGAACGCGCCGGATAGCGGCTTGCTCCTTGCCTGCTGCGGCGCGCCCGCTTACTGGGCGGGGGACGCGCAATTACGGCAACGCAGCGAGCGACAGCTGCTCGCCGCATGGCAGGAATTGGGTCAGCCGGTATTGGTGCTGGCTTGCCCCTCCTGCGGCAAGCAGCTGAGCCGTTTCCTGCCGCAAATACCGTGGGTCAATCTGTGGTCGCTGCTCAAGGAGCTGCCTCAGCCGGCAACAGACGGCAAGTTCGCGCTGGCCGACCCCTGCTCGGCTAAGGAGGACGCGTCCTGGCGCGCCGATCTGAGCGCGGTTTTGCGGCGGATGAAAATAGATTATCTCCCGCTCGCCGAGCCGGAGGCGCGAGCAGGCTGCTGCGGCTATGGCGGCGATATCGAAGGCGCTCTGCCTCAGCTAAAGGAGCAAATAGCGGATAAACGCATCAGCAGCAGCCCGCTGCCGTATCTATGCTATTGCGCCAACTGCCGCGATATATATGCCGCGCGAGGCAAGCAGGCCTGGCATGTGCTGGATCTGCTGCTGGGGCGCAAGCAACCGCCGCCGCCCGCCGATCTGAGCGCCCGCCGCCGCAACCGCGAGCAGGTCAGGGTCGACCTGCTGCGGCAGGTGTGGGGCATAGATATACAGCCGCCGGCTGCGGAAAACGCGCATATACGCTTGCTGATCGACGCGGCGCTGCGGGCGCGCTTGGACGAGGAACGGCTGACCGAGGATGATCTGCGCTGCGTGCTGGCCTTCGCCGAACAAAGCGGGCTATGGCTGGACGGCGAGGACGGCCTGCGCATCGCCCACCTCGAGATCGGCGCGATCACGGTATGGCTGGAATACTATGCGCGGGAACAGGGATTTGAGATCAGCAACGTTTACCGGCACCGTATGACGATCGAGGAGCCGGGGCGAGAGGTCAAACGCCAAACCAAGCGTCTGCCGCATTATGTGCGCAGCTAAGGAGAACGCTATGTGCGAGCGCAAACTGATATGCCATAAGTGTCAGGCGGAGCTGAAGCTAACCGAGATCAGCTTTTCCTACATGGGGCATAAGATGAAGCATCAGGCGCCGGCCTGTCCGCTGTGCGGGCAGACCTATATATCGCCGGAGCTGGCACGGGGCAAGGTGCGTCAGGTAGAAATGGAAATGGAAGATAAATAAAAACCGACCAAGGAGGATGAAAAATGCTGGAAAAAGACGAAGTACAGATGATGTTCACCCAAGGGATAAACTGCGCGATGCAGGTATTCGGCGCGATTGCGCCACGCCTGGGGCTGGAGCGGGAGACCGCCTACCGCATCGCGGCGGCTTATGGCGGCGGCATGGGTCAAGGCGGCCCCTGCGGCGCGGTCTGCGGCGCGCTGATGGCGCTGGGACTGGCCTGCGGCAATGATCAGCCCGGCGACATGAACGCCCGCAAAGCTTTTTTTGCCAAACAGACCGAGTTTAAGCAGGAGTTCTTGCAGCGTTTTCCCGGCCTTAGCTGCATCGAGGTGCTGGGCTGCGATCTGCGCCAAGCTGAAGGCAAGCGCAAAATGCTTGAAGAAAACCTGCTGGAAACCGTTTGCACGACGGCTGTTTGCGCCGCTGTGGAAATCGTCGAGGAAATATTAGAGTTAGATTAGCGCCGCAAGGCGAATAGTTTTTTTAGACATATTGACTGTACATACGGAGAATGATATTATAATTATGTTACAGACTCCGATCTCGTGATCCTAAGGCAGAGAAACGCTATGGATGGCGAGACGATAGAGTGCGGAGGGAAACGCCCGTGCTTCCTGTTGGGAAGGAGTCACTGCTGCAGCAGGACGCAAATGCGCCGGTTTAGCTGAGTATAGCGGTGCGCCTTCCATAGGGCGCGCCGTTTTTTGTTGCTGTTTAACGAGGTCGGAGTATGGGCAGATACTCCGTTTCCCGTTGAATAGAATCGCAAGCTGTCAGCCGGGTGCAGGAATGGCTGGAGCACTATCTACATTCCTGTTCCCGGCGATAGCGCTAAAATTACGCCGCTTTTGCGTTTCGATATGCCGTGTTGAATCAGTTCCGCTTGGGAGATCGTCTATGCCGACCAGTTATTGCGCGGTGGTGTCCGCAGCACAAATAGGCTTGCGGCATAATTTCATGAAGCCGCTGCTGGCGCTCAACGGCTCTACCGTGGTAAAGAACGCGATAGAGGCGCTGCGCGCGATGAACTGCAAGCCGCTGATCGTGGTCAGCGGGCGTAACTCCGCCGACCTGATACGCCATCTGGGGCGCAAAAACCTCGTCCATATCGTCAACCGCGATTTTAACCGCACTAATAGTTTCTATTCCGCCTGTTTGGGTTTTGCCGAAGTACCAAAAGATATAGATCAGGTGTTTTTCCTCCCCGCCGAGGTGCCGCTGATGAATAAGGACAGCCTTGTGATGCTGGCGCAGCATATGCAGGAGCACCCCGAACTGGATATACTGCGCCCGACCCGGGGCGGCAAAATCGGCCATCCGCTGTTGATGAAGCGGGCTGCGGTCGACTATTTACTGAACTGCGGCGGCGAGGGCACTATGCGCGAGGCTTTGGCCGCCTATCCCGGGCGTATGGGATTGCTGGAGCTGGATGACGAGGGTATGCAGCTGGACGTGGACGTGGAAGAGGATTTCCAATGCTTTCTCGCCTATGCGCAGGCACAGGCGCAGCAGCAGCCGCTCAACTGCCGCGCCGATATCATCCTGGGACGGGACAAGCCGTTTTTCAACAGCCTGCTGGCAACATTGCTGCGGCAGATCGAGCTGACCGGCTCTTTGTCTACCGCCTGCGCCAAAGCGAATATTTCCTATTCCAACGGCTGGAAATCGATCAAAAGCGCCGAGATACAGTTAGGCTTTGAGCTATTGGAAAGCTCCCGCGGCGGCAGCAGCGGCGGCGTGTCGCGATTGACCGCCAACGCCCGCGAGCTGCTGCGGCGCTATGACAGTCTGGAGGAGCAGATATCGCGGCTATGCAGCGATAGTCTGCTCGATTACTTTGCGGACACTAATTAAAGCGGCGGAACGCCGCTCATCACATCGTCTATCAAAAAACCACATGGCGGCTGCCATGTGGTTTTTGGTAGACGCGGCGGCTAAAAATCGCCGCTGATCAGCTTGCGCATCAGCATCGGCCCCTGCGGCAAGAACAGGCCGGTGGCGCGCGCCTCGGCTTCGCTGTAACAGCTCGCGCTGGGCGAGGCGGCGCCGTTGCTGCGATAAAGCACGAAGGGTACCGGCTCGCCGGTATGCGTGCGCAGCGACAGCGGCGTTGGATGATCGGGCGTAAGCAGTATCGCGTATTCCTCGCCGGCGGCGCGCAGCTCGTCCATCATCAGCCCCAGTACCTCGCCGTCGATAGCCTCGATCGCCGCTACCTTGGCCTGAGCCTCGCCGTGATGCCCACATTCATCCGGCGCTTCGATATGTATATACACCATATCGCAGCCGCCGGCCAGCAGCTCCAGCGCGGCGCGTCCCTTGCCCGCGTAATTGGTGGTCATGCCGCCGGTAGCGCCCTCGACCTCAACGCCTTTCAGACCGGCGCAGATGCCGATGCCTTTGAGCAGATCTACGGCGCAGACCATGCCGCCTTTGACCCCGTACAGCTCGGTGAAATCGTCCAGACGCGGGCTGGTGCCCTCGCCCCAAAACCAGCAGGAATTGGCCGCATGCAGGCCATGCGCCCGCCGCGCCACGTTGACCGGATGATCCTGCAATATCTGATAGGAGCGGCGCATCAGCTGATACAGCCGCTCGCCGTAGCGACCCTGCGGCAAATACTCGCGCACCGGCCGGCCGGTAATATCATGGGGCGGCGTCAGCCCGGTACCGGTCATGCCATGCGCCAGCACCAGACAATGCCGGTAGCTGACGCCGCGGTATAATTGCAGATCGTCGGCGCCCAGCTGTGCGTTCAACGCCTCCACCAGCTCGGCGGCCTCCTCGGTGGAGATCTCGCCGGCGGAGTAGTCGATCATCGTTTTATCCGCATAATCCTGCTCATCCGATACTGTGACCAAATTGCAGCGGAAGGTCACGTCGTCAGGCCGCAAAGCCACGCCGATGCTCACCGCCTCCAGCGGCGAACGGCCGCTGTAATAGATCAACGGGTCATAGCCCAGCACCGCCAGATTGGCCGTATCCGAACCCGGCGGCATACCCGCCGGTATAGTCTGCGCCATGCCCACCGCGCCATGCTGCGCCAGAAAGTCCATATGCGGCTTATGCGCCGCCTCCAGCGGAGTTTTGCCCCCTAACTCCTTGCAGGGATAATCCGCCATCCCGTCTCCTAATAACACGATATATTTCATGCCCGCGCCTCCTCGATCATCCTGATTCTATCATATCCGACGCCGCTAAACAAGGCCAAGGTTATCCGCAGCGGCGGCGGGTCAGCGTAAATAAACAGGTCTATATCTCAATGATATAGACCTGTTTTTGCCTTTGCCGTTATACGCAGATCTATTTGTTAAAGCGGGCGATGATCTTCGGCAGCCAGCGCTGCTGCTGCTGCAGCGCCGCGCGCGCCGCCGCTAACTCGCTTTCCTTCTTGCTGCCGCCCTCGCCGCGCCCCAATTCCTCGCGCCCGCAATAAGCGGCGGAGACGAAATGCGGCAGATGATCGGGGCCGCTTTGCTTCAGCACCTGATAATTTACGCCGCTGTTGACGTATTTCTGCACCAATTCCTGTAACGCGCTTTTTTTATCCTCGTAATCTTCGCGCGTCAGACCCTGCATCGCCGGCGCGAACTGCTCGATCAGAAAATCGCGCGCCGCCTCGTAGCCGCGCTCAATGAAGATCGCGCCGCTGACCGCCTCGAACACGTCGGCCAGCACGCTCGGCCGCTCCGCTTCGCCGCCCAACAGCGCGCCATGCCCCAACAGCAACGCCTTATCCAGTCCCAGCCTTTTTGCCGCCGCCGCCAAGGAGGCCTCGCAGACGATCAGGGCGCGCATTTTACTCAGCTCGCCCTCGGCCGCCAGCGGGTACTCGCAGTACAGATATGTACCGATCACCTGATCGAGCACCGCGTCGCCCAGGAATTCCAGCCGCTGATAATCGCCGGCCTGATGCGGCTTACCCTCGAACCACGTGGCATGGGTGAGCGCCTGACGCAAAACAGCCAACCGCCGCGGCTCGTCCATCTGTAATTGCTCGGCCAGCCCAAGCAGCGCCGCCTGCCGCTGCTCCTGCTCGCCGCTGTTCTTCGTTGCCATAGGCTCATGCGCCCCGCCGCAGGCGGCGGAGCTAATCCTCCTTGATCTTGCTGATGATCAGATCGGAGATCTGGCCGATATTCTCGCAATCGCCGAATAATTCCTCATCCAGCTCAATATCGAACTCCTCCTCCAAGGCGACGATCAGCTCCAGCGCGTCCAGAGAGTCGATAGCCAGCGCGTCCAAGGTCAGATCGCGGCTGAGCAGGCTCTCGTCTATCGCTAATTGCTCCAGCATGATCTCTTTTATCCGTTCTTCTTCGCCGTTCATCGTATCACCCTTTTTTTTCATTCGGCGCCGATGGCGCAGATATTCCGTACCAGGCCGCTGTCCACCGCCAAAGCGGCGGTAGCGGCGGCGGACAATATCGCCTCGGCGTCGGAGCTGCCGTGGCAAACGATGCTCACGCCCTTGACTCCCAGCAGCGGCGCGCCGCCATAACTGCGATAATCGAATTTGCGTTTAAGACTGTTAAAGCTCGACTTGAGCATCAGCGCGCCGAGCTTGCGCGGCAGGCTGGCGGTCAACTCCTGCTTGAGCGTCATCATCAGGACGCCAAGAGCGCCCTCCATGCTCTTGAGCGCGATATTGCCGGAAAAACCGTCGGTTACCATCACGTCATAATCGCCGTACAGTATATCGCGTCCCTCAAGATTGCCGATGAAATTCAACGAACTTTCTTTCAAGACGGTATGCGTCTCCTTGACCAATTTGGAGCCCTTGTGATCCTCTACGCCATTGGACAGCAGCGCGATGCGCGGCCGCTCTACGCCCCGTATACAGCGGGCGTAAACGTCGCCCATCTGCGCGAAACGCAGCATCATCGTAGCGTCGCAATCGGTGTTGGCTCCCAGGTCGAGCATCATCCGCGGCCCTTGCAGCGTCGGCAGCAGCGTGCCGATAGCCGGACGCGAGATGGAGGGCGGGCGTGACAGCAGCAGCGCCGCCGCCGACATTTGCGCGCCGGTGGAGCCGGCGGAGATCACCGCGTCGGCCTCGCCGTTTTTCACCGCCTGCGTAGCCAGCCAGATCGAGCTGTCCTTCTTGTTCAGCAGATTTTTCACCGATTCATCCATCGCCATCACGCTATGCGATTCAATATGACGGATGGTATCGCTGGCCGGCAGCTGCGCCAGGGCGGCTGCGTCGCCTACCAATACCAGCTGCCAATCCGCATGCGCGGCGGCGATCAGGCGCGCTCCGTCGATCATCGCCCGCGGCGCATTATCGCCGCCCATCAGGTCAATTGCTATTCTCATTTTGTACCTCTAATTATATGTAGAGGGCGCATCAATTATGTTGACCCGCCCTCCAATACTTGCATTTGCTTATTCAGCAGCTTTAACTTTCTCAACGACCACCGGACGGCCTTTATAGTAACCGCATTCCGGGCAAGCGTGATGCGGCTGTTTCAAGGCATGGCATTGCGGGCAAGTGGCTAAAGCCGGACCGCCCAGAGTATATCTGGCGGCGCGGTTCATTCTTTTGTTGGCTTTGGAGGTTTTACCCTTCGGTACACCCATTGTTATCGCTCTCCTTTCTCGGTATCATCGATCAAATCTCTCAGCTTTTCCCAGCGCGAATCGATTTGCTGCACCGCGCAGGAGCAGCTTTGTTGATTGAGGTCAACGCCGCAATGCGGGCAAATGCCGCGGCAATCCTCACGGCATAGCGGCTGCATTGGCAAATCGAAGTATATCTCCGCCAATATATGCGGCGTAAGCGGCGCGCTTTCCCCATCATAGGGATAAACGTCCTGCTCGCCGTCGGCGTCAAGCTTAGCCCTGGCGGCGAAGAACAAGTTGAGCGGCGCTTTGACGGGCAGGCGGTAGGGTTGCAGGCAGCGGGCGCAGATCAATTCCAGGCAACTGCCGTACTCGCCGCTGACGGCGATGGTATGGCCGTTATTCTCAGCCGTGCCGCTGATCGTCAACGGCTCGAGCAAACGGAAGCTATCATAGCCATAAGCGGCGGCGTCCGTAGGCTCGGCCAGCTGAAAATCCAGCCGCGCGCCGGCCCTGTTTTTGATTTTCCCGATATCTATCGCCAGCATTTCAAACCGTCCCGAAACATTATATATGCTAAGACCGCCAATGTCAATCAGCTATTGGCCTTTTCGCTCAATATTTTATAGGCGGCGGCGCAATCCTTATCGCCGAATACCGCCGACCCGGCGACGATCAGCTCCGCGCCGGCGGAGGCGGCGTCGGCCACGTTATCGGCATTGATCCCGCCATCGACCTCGATGATGAAATCCAGCCCCTTCTTGTCGCGGATCAGGCGCAGACGGCGCAGCTTCTCCCTGACCGAGGGCAGATACTGCTGGCCGCAAAAGCCGGGATTGACGCTCATCAGCAGCACCAGATCGACCTCGGCGAGTATTTCCTCCAGCATCACCAGCGGCGTGGACGGATTGAGCGCTACGCCCGCCTTTAGCCCCAGCTGACGGAGGGCGGCGATATTGCGCTGCAAATGACGGCAGGCCTCGACGTGTACGGTGACGATATCGCAGCCGGCGGCCTTGAAGTCGTCGAAGTACAGCTCCGGCCGCGTCACCATCAGATGCGCGTCAAAGATCATCTTGCTGCGTGGGCGCAGCATTTTTACGTAATCGGCGCCGAAGCTGATATTGGGCACGAAATGCCCGTCCATGATATCCAAATGCAAATACCGGCAGCCGGCCTGCTCCACGGCCTCGACCTGCTCGGCGGCGCGCCAAATATCGGCGGCCAAAAAACTGGGCGCGATATACTTTTTATCCAGCATCGTATCTCTCCTTTATCGGTTTTTGCGGCGCTGCCGCAATTCCTCATGCAAACGCAAATAACCGGCATAGCGGCGCTCGCTGATCTCTCCCTGCTCCACCGCCCGCTTGACCGCGCAATCCGGCTCGCGATGATGCTGACATCCCTCGAAACGGCAAGCGACGGCAAAGGCGGCAAAATCGGGATAATGCGCGGCCAGCTGCTCCGCCGTTAATTCCGGCGGCAGGTCGAGCAGCGCAAAGCCGGGGGTATCGGCGATCAGCCCGCTGCCGATGGGCAGAATGCTCACCTGCCGCGTCGTATGCTTGCCGAGATTGAGCCGCTGCGATATGGCGCCCACCTGCGCATTATGCCCGGGCAGCAGCCGGTTGAGCAGGCTTGATTTACCCACGCCGGAAGGCCCCGCCAATACCGTGAGCTTGTGGGCAAAATGCGGCAGCAGCAGCGACAGCTCATCGCCGTACAAGGCGGACAGCGTATATACGGTGAGTCCGGCCTTGCGGTAGCTGTCGACGGCCGCGTCGAATTGCGGGCGGCCGGCGGGTTGCAGCAGGTCGAGCTTATTGAAGCAGATCAGCGGCTGCACATTATTGATATGACAGGTGACGAGCATTTTATCCAGCAGCGTTACGTCATAGGCCGGTTCCGCCACCGCCATCACCAGTAGCGCCTGCTGCAAATTGACGATACGCGGCCGCGGCAGGCGGTTGAGCCTAGGCTCGATCTGCTCGATCATCGGCGTATCCGCTCCGCCGGCCGATACCGTCACGCGGTCGCCGGGATAAATGGCCTGGAAGCTCTTTTTCAGCCGACCGCGCGCCTTGCAGGTCAACTCCTGCCCGCTGTCGTTGACGCGCACCTGATAAAAACCGCCGTATGCAGAAACAACGATGCCCTGATAGTTTGCCGCGCTATTCAATATTTACTCCAAAGCCTGCGTATAAGTACGCACGCCATCCAAGTAGACTTCGGCGGTGCCGCTGTTATAGTAGCTGACGTCGGTAGCCACCAGCGTACCGGGCTCGACGATCTGATTATATACCTCATTGGTGCCGCTGACGTCGATGACGACGATGCTGACGATATGCATAGATTCGTCCTCCGGCACCATGTAGCTGACCATCGCTGATTTCTGCGCCGGTCCCGGGCCCTCGGAGATAGTGACGTCCAGCTCGCCGCCGGTCATCGTCTCGCTGCCGGCCTCGATGCTTTGCGCGGTGATCTGATCCTTCATATATTCATAGCTCTGCGCGTAACTGACGTTCATGATCGTCATTTCATAAGGCAGCAACAGCGCGTTGGCCTCGGTCAGCGTCTTGCCGCGCAGGTCGATCATCACAAATTTCTCGCCCTCCTTGCCCAGCGAGACGATGATCTCCACCGTCGAGCCCTCGGCTACCGCGGTATTGGCGGCGGGGCTTTGTATCGCCACCACGCCCTTGGGCACTTCTTCGTTATACTCCTCGCGCACGTTGACTACAAAACCGGCGTTGGCCAGCGTCAGCTCGGCGATGCCCTGCGTGGTTCCCAGTACGCTCGGCACGGGTACTGTCGGCTCGCCCTGCGATATCGTCAGCTCGACCACGCGGCCGGCTGAGACCTCGGCGCCCTCGGGCACGCTCTGCGCCGCCACCTCGCCCGCCGGCACCTCGGCATTGGCTTTGTACAGCGGCTGCACCACCAGACCCAGCTCATTGAGCTGGGCGGTAGCCTCCGCCTCCGTCATGCCGAGCACCAACGGCATCTCGATCATATCCGCCTCGTCATTGATATAGGAAACGACCTTGGCTCCCAGCCAGATCAAGGCGATCACCAGCGCCGCCGCCACCGCCATCACGGCCAGGCGGCCGACGTTCAGCTCGCCCTTGCGCGCGCGTCCGCCCTTGGCGGCC
>JAUNBC010000012.1:24353-46725 GCA_030527285.1 Bacillota bacterium
TTTTGCCGGTGGGATTGACCTCGCTATCTCTTTGCCCACGCAGCTGCTCGGCTATCTGCTCCTCGGTAGCGATCGGTATATTGCTGCCCTCGATGGCGGCGCGTACCGCCTCGGACATCTCATTGGCGCTGTCATAGCGGGTATCGGGATTTTTGCGCATGGCGCGCATGATCACATAGGATACGCCCATCGGTATATCCTGATTGATCTGATGCGGCAGTATCAGCTCGCCCTGCACATGCTGCATGGCGATAGAGATCGGCGTCTCCCCGGAGAAAGGCAGCCGGCCGGTCAGCATCTCATAGAAGACCACGCCGGCGGAATAAATATCGGATTTCTCGGTGACGGGCTGCCCCTGCACCTGCTCGGGCGATATATAATGCACCGAGCCCATGATACGCGTGGAGGTGTTATAGGTGAGCGTGACGTCGCTCATGCCAACGGCGATACCAAAGTCGGTGACCTTGGCGCGGCCGTCGCGGCCGAGCAGGATATTATGCGGCTTGATATCGCGATGAATGATGCCGTGCTCATGCGCATATTGCACGCCCGCCAGGATCTGCGTGATGATATCGCAGGCGATAGGCACCGGTATAGCGCCGCAGCGCTTGATATACTCCTTGAGCGATTCGCCTTCGACGAATTCCATCACTATGTAATGCATGCCTTCCTCAAAGCCGACGTCGTAAACGTTGACGATATTGCCATGCGAAAGGCTGGCCACGGCCTGCGCCTCGTGACGAAAGCGGCGCACGAAATCCTCATTGGTCGTATATTCCTCGCGCAGTATCTTGATCGTCACCATGCGGTTGAGTAAAACGTCCTGCCCGCGATAAACAATAGCCGTGCCGCCGGAGCCCAGCTTTTCTTTAATTACGTAACGATTATTAAAAAGTTTCCCGATCATTTATTCTCCTCCGCGCTCACTAAGATCAGCGAAATATTATCATAACCGCCGCGATTATAGGCCAATTCCGCAAGATAATCGACCGCCTTGCGCAAATTTGCCGCTCTCAAAACTGCTTCCTTGATCTCCTCGTCTTCGATCAACGAATACAGGCCGTCGCTGCACAGCAGCAGAAAATCATCCTTCTGCCAGCCGGTCTCGACCTCCTCCACCTCCACCAGATCGGCCTGGCCGAGCGCGCGCAGCAGAATATTACGCTGCGGATGCCGCTTGGCCTCCTCGGCGGTCAAACGCCCATTTTGCACCAATTGCTGCACCAGCGAATGATCGGTGGTCAACTGCCGAATACCCTGTCGGTTCAATAAATATGCTCTGGAATCGCCGACATGCACAATTAATATCTTATCATCGAGCACACAGGCGGCGGTCATCGTCGTGCCCATGCCCTCCATGCCCTTTTCCCGGCCATGATTGCGCAGCACGTCGTTGGCCTCATAGAAGGCCTCGCGCAGCAGCATATCCGGAGCCGCGTCCCCCGCGTCCCATAGCTTTTCCGCGACGATGCGCACCGCCGTCGCCGAGGCGATCTCGCCGGCGGCTCTGCCGCCTACGCCGTCCGCCACCACGAATAAGCCGCTCTTGCTGTCGCAAAATACCGCGTCTTCGTTATTCTCTCTCACCGCACCGCGATGCGATAAAAACTCGGCTCGCACTTTCTACCTCCCCGCGCCGTCGCTGCGGCGGCGCAACTGGCCGCAACCGGCCTCGATATCCTGCCCGCGCGCCCTTCTCAGCTCGACGTCCACGCCATGCTTTGCGAGCGCGGCCGCAAAAGCGGCCGTCGTCTGTTTGTCGCTGGCGTGAAATCCGCCTTCGCCGCCGGAGTTTGCAGGTATAATATTAACAAGAATATCCGTTCCTGTCAATAAAGCGGCTAAAGCATCGGCGGCGGCAACGCTGTCGTTAACGCCGGCGAACAAAGCGTATTCGCAGGTAACGCGCCGCCCGCTGCGGCGGCGATAGTCGCGGCAGGCCTCGATCAGCTGCGCCGGACTATACCTGGCGGCCGCCGGCATCAAGGCCGCGCGCTGCTCAGGCAGGGCGCTGTGCAGGCTCACCGCCAGGCCGATCTGCATGCCCCAATCGAGCATCGCATATATTTGCGGCACTAAACCGCAGGTAGACACCGTGATACGCCTTTGTCCGATATTCATGCCCCGCTCGTCGTTAAGCAGCTCGATGGCGCGGCGCAGATTATCGAGATTGGCCAGCGGCTCGCCCATGCCCATGAACACAACATTGGTCACGCCGGCAAAGCCCAGCTCCCGCGCCAGAGCATCGGCGTATTGCGCCTGCACCACGATCTCGCCGGCATTGAGATTGCGAAAATCGGCGCAGCGCGCGGTAGCGCAAAATTTGCAGCCCATAGCGCAGCCGCTCTGCGTGGACAGGCAAACGGTGGCGCGCTCGCGGCTATGCGGGTCATCGTACAGCAGCAGCGCCATCTCGATGCGCTCGCCATCGGCGAATTCCAGCAGCAGCTTAGCGGTATCGCGGCGCGCGGATATCCGCCGCTCGACGACGGCAGGCGCGGTCAGAGCAGCCTGCCGCGCCAGCTTATCGCGCAGCGCTTGCGGTAGATCGCTCATCTCGGCATATGAGCGCGCGCCCTTTTGCTGCAGCCAGGCGAACAGCTGCGCGGCGCGGAAGTCCGGCTCATTGAGGCCGCGCACAAATTCGCGCAGCTCCGTCAGGCTGGCGGAGCGCAGGTCAAAGGGCGGCGCGGCGCTGTTATTACCGGTATGCTGATCGTTTACGCTCATTGCACCCTCGTTCGCTACTTGGCCTTTTGCAGAGCGGCGATAAAGAAGCCTTCCATATCATGCTTTTGCGGCAGCAGTTGAATATAACCCTTATCCAGCGCCGGCTGCTCCGCCGCGTCAAAATGCGGCTTCAAGGCGGTCAGCGGCGTTAAGCTGAACTGCGGACAGGCCTCGAGGAAGCGGCGGATATTGTTGATATTCTCCTCGCGCGTTACCGTGCAGGTCGAATACACCAGCCGCCCGCCCGGCTTCACATAGCCGGCCGCCGCCTCTAACAGTTGATAAGACAGCGCCGCCAATTCGTCGATATCGGCGCGGCTCTTGCGCCAGCGGCTGTCGGCGCGCGCCGACAGAACGCCCAGCCCGCTGCACGGCGCATCGAGCAGCAGATAATCGGCGCAGGCGGCGTATGCCGCGCCCAAAGCGCGCGCGTCGGCTGCCACGGGGCGGATGATATCGGTACGCATACGCCGCGCATTGTCGGCGATCAGCCGCTGCTTATGCTGATGCACGTCCACAGCGTACAGACAGCCCTTATTCTCCATCAGCGCCGCCAAATAGGTGGCCTTGCCGCCGGGCGCGGCGCATAGATCGAGCGTGACGCTGTCCGGCGCAGGGTCGAGCGCCAAAGCCGCTAACTGAGAGGCCTCGCCCTGTACGATCAGCTCGCCGGCCTCAAACTCAGCGGCGGCGGCGATATTGCCGGACTCCGGCAGTATCAGCCCCTGCGGCGCATGAGCGGCCGGCTCGACCTCGCGGCCGGCGGCGCGCAGCTTGGCCAGCAGCGTATCGCGGTCGGTAAGCAGCGTGTTGACGCGCACGACCAGCGGATGATGCCGGTTATTGTAGCGGCAAAAGGCCTCGATCTTATCATCGCCCCAGCTCATCGCCAGATAGTCGATCAGCCAGCGCGGATGCGAGAGCGTGACGCTGAGATAGGCGCGCGTATCGCCGCCCTTATCCGGCAACAGACGCTCGCGCTCGGAACGCAGATAATTGCGCAGCACGCCATTGACCAGATTGGCCAGCGGCTGCCCGCCGTATTTCTTGGCTAATTGCACGCCCTCGTTGACCGCCGCGAATTCCGCCACGCCGTCAAGATAATGTAGCTGATACAAAGACAGCCGCAGTATCAACAGTATCTGCGGCGGTAATTGGGCGATCGGTTTGCTGAGAAAGCGCGCGGCAATAGCGTCCAAGGCCAGCTTCATCCGCGTAGTGCCGTAAACCAGCTCGGCGGTCAGCGCCAGATCGGGCGCGCTCAGCCGATGCTCGGATACGACCCTGGCATAGGCGAGATTGGCATAGGCGCCCTGCTGCTCGATCTCGATCAGCGCAAGCAAGGCCGCCTCGCGCGCCGGCAGCAGTTTTGGCGACCGGCCGGACACTAATTGCGCCGCCCGAAGATCAACAGCAGACGCAGTAATTGCAGCACCGCCGTCAAGGCCGCCGCCACATAGGTCATGGCCGCCGCGCTCAACACCTTGCGCGTTTGCGTCAGCTCGCCGGCGTCCAGATAGCCGCCGCCTTCCAGCGCCGCCATGGCGCGGCGGGAGGCGTTGAATTCTACCGGCAGCGTCACTAACTGGAACAGCACCGCCAGCGAGAACAACAGGATGCCGATGCCCAGCAGATTGAACGCGCCCATCACCAGGCCGATGGCGATCAGCACCCATGAGGCATAGGAGCCGAAGCTGGCTAAAGGCACCAGCGCGCCGCGCACCTTGAGCGGGATATAGGACTCGGCGTCCTGCATGGCGTGACCCGCCTCATGCGCGGCCACGCCCAGCGCCGCTACCGAGCTGCTGCCGTATACGGTCTGCGACAGACGCAGCACCTTCTTCTTGGGGTCATAGTGGTCGGTGAGATTGCCGGCCACCTGTTCAACGCTGATATTGGACAAGCCGTTATAATCGAGCATCGTCCGCGCCATCTGCGCGGCGGTAACGCCGGACTTGGACGCTACCTTGCCATATTTGCTGTAAGTGCTGCTGACCTTGTATTGCGCCCATGCCGAGAGCAATATTGCCGGCAGCAGCAGTATCATCGTCCAATCATAATACATCGCTATTCCTCCTCAACTCCAAGTATTTCGCCCGCCGCCAGCCGGTAGCCGTTGACGTAAGCCGTCGCGTCCATCTTGGCCTTGCCCGGCGGCTGCAGCAACGTCAGCTGCACCGCGCCGCTGCCGCAGGCCACGCGGACGCCGCGCTTATCGGCGGCGATGACCTGCCCCGGCCGCCCCTGCCCCTCGTCGAGCCGGCTGCCGTATATCTTCAACCGCTTGCCCCGATGCAGCGTATAAGCGCCGGGGAACGGCGACAGGCCGCGGATGCGGTCATGCACGCGCTGCGCCGGCTGCCGCCAATCGAGCAGCTCGTCGTCCTCGGTAAGCGGCGGCGCATAGGTGGCGGCGGCATGATCCTGCCTGATCGACGGCGCTTGCCCGCTCTCCAGCAGCTCCAGCGTTCGCAGCAGCAAACGCGAGCCGAGCGGCTGCAGGCGGTCATGTAATTCGCCCGCCGTCTCGTTCTCGCCGATCGGCAGCGCCTCGGACAATATCATATCCCCGGTATCCATACCCGCGTCCAAATGCATGGTCGTGACGCCGCTTTCGCGCTCGCCGTTGATCACCGCCCACTGTATGGGCGCGGCGCCGCGGTATTTGGGCAATAGCGAGGCATGGATATTGATGCAGCCATGCGGCGCTAAACGCAGTATATCGTCGCGCAATATGCTGCCGAAGGCCACCACGACGATCACCTGCGGCTCCAGCGCGCGCATCTGCGCGACATGCTCCGGCTGATTGATCTTGTGCGCGGTGAATACCGGCAGACCCAGCTCCAAGGCCGCCGCCTTGACCGCGGTCGGGCGCGTCGCGCCGCCGCGCCCGCGCGGACGGTCGGGCTGCGTATACACGGCGGCGATCTGATGACCGGCCGCGACTAAATCCCGTAATGGCAGCACCGCGAATTCCGGACTGCCGAGATAGATGATGCGCATCAATCCCGCTCCTTTGCGCCTGTGCCGCGTTTACCGCGATCCTCCGGCTCCTCGCCGCTCTCGCCGAAGAATTCCTCGGTCATCACGTCGGTGAACAGCTTGCCCTGCAAATGGTCGATCTCATGCTGGAACACGCGCGCGCGCTGGCCGGACACATTGAGCGTGAACGGCTTGCCGAAACGATCCTGCGCCTTGACCTTGATCTGCGCGGCGCGCAGCACCCGCCCGCCGCGACCCGGCACCGACAGGCAGAACTCGACGCCCTCCTCGCAGCCCTTGGCCTCGATGATCTGCGGATTGACCAGCTCGACAAAGCCGCCCTCGCGATCGTCGATGACCACCAGCTGCTTGGAGACGCCGATCTGCGGCGCGGCCAGACCCACGCCGTTTTCATGGTACATGGTGAATTTCATATCATCAAGCAGCTTATGCAGGGCGCTGCTAAAGCGGCGCACCTCTATTGCCTGCTCGCGGAGTATCGGGTCGCCGTCGAGGATAATGGTCCTTAATTGCGCCATAAAATGTTGCCTCCTTGAATACGGGGTGTCAAGCATTGTACCGTAAAAATTATTGTACCATATTATTACCGTTTTTTCCAGTAAAAGATCAACATATCTACATCATGCTCATCGGGTCGATATCAACGATCATCAGTATATCGGCGGGCAGGCGATAATTGCCGCGCCATTGCTGCTCCGCCTGCAACAACGCCGGACGCAGAGCGGTAAAATCGCTGCTCTTGAGCAGTATCTGCCAGCGCCAGCGATCCTTGATCTTGGCAAACGGAGCTTCCGCCGGCCCGCATAGCTCGCTGTGCTCGCCCAGCAGCGGGCGCAGCAGAAAGGCGTATGCCTTGGCCGCTTCCATCAAAGGGCCGCGCTCGCTTGCGGTGAACAGCAGCCGCACCAGCCGCGCATAAGGCGGGTACCCATGCAGCCGCCGCTCGCGCAGCTCCTGCTCATAGAAGCGGCGGTAATCGCGCTCCGCCGCCGCCGCCACGGCGATGGCCTGCGGCGTATAGGTCTGAATGATCGCCCGCCCCTGCCGCTCGCGCCGTCCGGCGCGGCCGCATAGCTGGCCGATCAACTGGAAGGCTCGCTCGGAAGCGCGCCAATCGGGGAGATTGAGCATCGTGTCGGCGGCGATCACCGCCGCCAGCTGCACCTCGGGAAAATCCAAGCCCTTGGCGATCATCTGCGTGCCGACCAGTATATCGTAATCATGGCGCATCATGCCCTTGTAAATACGCTGATGCTCGCCCTTTTTCTCCATCACGTCGCTGTCCAGCCGCGCGATACGCGCCTCGGGGAACAGCCGCTGCGCCTCCTCGACCACGCGCTGCGTGCCCACGCCGAAATGACGGATATGCGGCGAGCCGCAAGTGGGGCATAGCTTGGGCGGGGCGATGACGCGGCCGCAATAATGGCATTTGAGCTGGCCGCCGCGCGCGTCTTGATGAAAGCTCATCGCCACCGCGCAATGGTCGCAGCTGATCGAGCCGCCGCATTCGCGGCAGGAATAGAATTGATAGTAGCCGCGGCGATTGAGGAACAGCATCGCCTGCTCGCCGGCCTCCAGCGTCCCCTGCAAAGCGCCGATCAGCGCCGCCGAGAAGATCGAGCGGTTTCCGGCGCGCAATTCGGCGCGCATATCCACGACCTCGATGCGCGGCGGGCTGGCGGCATGATATTGCTCGCTCAGCTCGCCTAATGCGTATTCTCCCTGCTCCGCATAGTAATAGCTCTCAACCGAGGGCGTGGCCGAACCGAGCAGCAGACGCGCGCCGCTGAGCCGCGCCCGTTCGCGAGCCGTGCGCAGCGCATGGAAGCGCGGCGCGTTCTCCTGCTTATAGCTGCTCTCATGCTCCTCGTCGATGACGATCAGCCCCAAACGCGGCAAGGGCGCAAACAGCGCCGAGCGCGCGCCCACCACCACCGCGTATTTACCGGCGGCGATGTCCTGCCAGATCAGCCTGCGCTCGGCAGCGCCGAGGCCGCTGTGCAGCACCGCTACCGGCTGCTCCAGACGGCGGCTGAGCATGGTCAGCATTTGCTGGGACAGAGCGATCTCCGGCACCAGCACTATCGCCTGCCGCCCGGCGGCGATGATATCCTGTATCAGCCGTAAATAGATCTCCGTTTTGCCCGAGCCGGTCACGCCATGCAGCAAAAAGGGGCGGTTTTGCCCCTGCCATTCCTCGCGTATCCGCCGGTATGCCTGCTGCTGCTGCGCGTTGAGCTGACCGGCTTCGGCCTCGGCCGTAGCCGCGCCGTCCTCGATACGCAGACGGCGCTTATACACGCAGCAGGCAACCTCCGCCGCCTTGAGCAGCGACGGCGAAAAACCGGCGGCCAACAGCTGTTCGCGCTCCGCTCCGGCATGAGCCAGCAGATAGTCGTATAATTGCCGCCGTTTGGCCGTCATCCGCTCAGGCGGCGGGTCGGCGGCATAATAGCGATCGCGGTAAAAGGGGCGCGGCAATTGTCCGGACAAATGCAATCCCGCCGGCAGCATCGCCTGCAATACGGCGGCCTTTGGACACAGATAGTAGTCGGACATCCACGCCGCCAGCGCCAGTAATTCCCCGGTGAACAGCGGCTTGTCCGCAAGCAGACCGCTGATCGCGCGCACGGCGAAACCGTCCGGCGGCTGCTGATGCACGGCCACCACCACGCCCTCTAACTGCTCGCGGTTGAAGGGCACGCGCACCGACATACCGACCGCAAGCTGCTGCTGCAATTGCGGCGGTATGCTGTATGTAAAAAGCCGGTCTACGGCGCGGCTTTTTCTGTTGATCACGATATCGGCGAATTTTTCCATACCCGTATTATATTACGCTTTGGGCTTAAACACAACGGCAATAATAAAGGCAAAGATCACCGCCGCCGCCACACCGGCGCTGGCCGCGCCGAGCATACCGCTGAATATGCCCCAAAAGCCGTCGCTCGCCAGCTGCTCGCTCGCACCCTTGACCAGCGTATTACCAAAGCTGACTATCGGCAGCGCCGCGCCGAAGCCGGAGAACTCGACCAGCTTCTGATACCAGCCCAAGCCGCCTAAGACGCTGCCCGCCGTCACCAGCACGCTCATCGTATGCGCCGGGGTCAGCTTGGCTACGTCGAACAGCAATTGCCCGATCACACAAATACCGCCGCCGATCAACAGCGCGCGCAGGCACATGGTCAACGGTTCCGCCATCAGCATTCTCCCCCTTTCGCGCACAGACAGATCGCATGAGCCACCGCAGGAATACTCTCCTTTTGCTGTCCGGCCACCGGCGAGGTCAGCGCTCCGGTGGCGATCAGCAGCACCCGCCGCCATTCGCCCCGCTGCAAACGGCGATAGATATATCCCCAGCCCACCGCGGCCGCGCAGCCGCAGCCGGAGCCGCCGGCAAATACCGAGGGATCGTCGCCGTAGAGGCTGACGCCGCAATCGCCGAAGCGCGTATCGTCGAGGCGTATGCCCTGCGCCGCCGCCAATTCGCGGGCAATGCTGATACCAACGCGCCCCAAGTCGCCGCTGGCGATCAGGTCATAATCGGCGGCGCTGGAGCCGGTGGCCGCCAAATGCCGCTGCAAGGTATCGGCAAAGGCCGGAGCCATGGCCGCGCCCATGTTGAAGGGGTCGCAAACGCCGTGATCGCGCACCACGCCGATAGTAGCGGCGCAAATGCCGACGGCGGCAGGGATATCGCCAAGCAGCGCCGCGCCGCATGCGGTAGCCGTAGACTGGCTATGCGGCGGCTTCTGGCAGCCGTATTCATTAGGATAGCGGTACTGGCGCTCGGCGGTGCAGGTATGGCTGCCGGCCGCGATCAGCACCCGCCGCGCCGCGCCGCCGGCGACGGCGATGCAGCCCAGGGTCGCCGCCTCGCCAATGGTGGCGCAGGCGGTGAACAGTCCGGCATAAGGTATTTGCAGGGCGCGCGCGGTGAAGCAGCTGGGAGTGATCTGATTTATCAGGTCGCCGGACAGCAATAGCTCCGCCTGCTGCACGTCGCAGCCGGCCTTGCGCAGGGCGATACGGCAGGCCTGCTGCTGCATCTGCTGCTCGGCCTGCTCATAGGTGCGCTGACCGAGATACAGGTCGTCGAAAACCTGATCCATGTCCGCCGCAAGAGGCCCGTTGCCCTCCTTGGGGCCGCATACCGCCGCCGCGCCGAGCACGCCGACCGGCGGGTTAAAACGCCATACCGCGCGCGCCGCTGTTTGTACGCTCATCTTAACCTCCGCATATCAGCATCACCACGGCCACGACAAAAGCCGAGGCGATACCGAATACCACAACCGCACCGGCCAGCTTGAAGCTATTGCAGCCGCTGCCGAGGACAAAGCCCTCGCTCTTATGCTCTAACATCGCCGCCGCCACCGAATTGGCGAAGCCGCTGATCGGCACCGCCAGTCCCGCGCCAAAGAATTGACCGGCCTTGTCATAAAGGCCAAGCCCGGTGAACAGCGCGGTCAAAGCGATCACCGAGATCAGCACGACGCTCTGCGCAGACTCCTTGTCCAGCCCCTGCTGCTGCAATATTTGCGACGCTGCCTCGGCCAAGGCGCACAGCGCGCCGCCGCCAATGAACGCCCACAGGCAATTGCGCAGCAGCGGACGGCGCGGCATATTGCGGTCGACGATATCCTGATACCAGGCCGGCGCTTGCGGTTTCTTTGTCTTTTTGCCCATAAAAAAACCTCGCTTTCGCATGGCGGACCATGCTGCGAGGTTATTATAGACCGCAAAGCGCGCAAATATGCGCTATTTGCTCAAGGTCAAGCTGTCAATGATATTGCCCGCCGCGTCATAGGCGGTCATCTCCAGCGTCGCGCCGTCAAGATGATAGCGCTGCCAGCATTGGCAGCCGCTCAGCAGCAACGCCGCGCCGCCGGTATCGGCAGGCGGCGTATAGCCGCCCTTGCCGCCGGAAGCCACCGTCATATAGACGACGCCGTTTTGCTCCTCGCTGCGGCTGTAATGATGCTGATGCCCGCTCAAGAACAGATCCACGCCGCCCTCGACCAGCACGCTCTCCCACAGCTCGCGCTGCGTCTCGGCGCGCTGTATATCCTTGGCGTCGTCAGTAAACGGATACAGCGAATAATGACTGACCACGATCTTCCAGCTTGCGCTATCCGCCGCCGCCAGATCGGCGCGCACCCATTCGCGCAGCGCCGCATCGTCCACGCCCAGATAATTGCCGTCCAGCACTAAAATATGCGCCGCGCCGCAATCCGCGCTGTATACCAGCATCCGCGTATCATCATAGCGGTTCTCGGGCAGCTCAAACCGCTGCGCCAAGCTAATATCGTCGTGATTGCCCAGGCTGATATACCAGCGCAGGGCGCGCAGCTCGTCGCCGCAAGCCGCGGCAAAGGCCTGCAATTCCGCCGCGTCAGCGCCATCGTTGATTATATCGCCGCCATGCAGCAGCAAGTCCGCCGGCTGCTCCAGCGCCTGCCGCAACAGCGCGGCGAAGGGCGCGTAATCGAGGCTGCCCGGCGCGCTTTGGCTGTCGGAGACGAAGATAAAATCACAGCTTTCCTCCTGTTTATCAGCGCAGCCGCTTATAAGCAATAGCAGCGGCAGCAAGACCGCCATCAGCATCATCAGCGTTTTTTTCATGGCATTATTTTATCATACGGCGCATATAACGGCAAGCAAAAGCGCATTATATGCTCTATATGCCTGATCATACGGAGTTATACGATGGTTCTGCTACTGATACGCACCGTGCTGCTGTTTTTTCTGACGCTGCTGGCGATGTCCGCCATGGGCAAGCGGCAGCTCGGCCAATTACAGCCTTTTGAATTCGTAGCGCTGCTGATCATCTCGGAAATGGCCTCGCTGGCGATGCAGAGCAATACCGTGACGCTGGCTAATTCGGTGATACCTATCGCCACCATCGCCTCCTTGCAGGTGATACTGTCGGTGGTCAATCTCAAGAGCGAGAAGATGCGCGCGCTGCTTTGCAGCACGCCGGAGCTGCTGATACGCAACGGCCGCCTCTCGGAACGAGCGATGGCGCGCTTGCGGCTGAACATCAACGACGTGCAGGAGCTATGCCGCGCGCAGGGCTATTTCGACCTCACCGCCATCGAAAACGCGATCATGGAAACCAACGGCCAGCTGTCGATCATGCCCAAGACCGCCGCGCGTCCATTGCAGCTCGGCGACGTCTGCGACGACTTGCCCGAGGAGCGGATGGGGCAGCTGCTGATCCTGGACGGCCACGTCAACCAACGCGCGCTGCGCGCCGCGGGGCTGGACGAGCAATGGCTGAAGCAAACATTGCAGAAGCTGAACGCCGGGGAGGCGCGCAATATTTTCGTCGCCGGCTTGGATGAGCTGGGCGAATTCTTCTATCAGCGTAAAGAAAGGCGGAGACGCAAATGAAAGCATTATACTGGGCGATAGCCGTATTGCTGCTGCTGATCGCCGTTTGTATCGCCTCGGTGGCCTATATAGTCAATTCCGCCGCCTATATCGGCGAGCCGCTGCCCGAATTGCAGGAGGCGCTGGCGGACGAGGACTGGCCGCGCGCCGAGCTGCTGTTCGGCGACAGTTATGCGCGCTGGCAGCAGGCGCGGGAGATCTGGCCGCTGCTGATCAACCATGACGATATGCGCGATATCGAAGTCTCCTATATCGACACGCAAACCGTATTGACGCAACAAAGCGCCGCCAAAGCGCAAAAGGAAGTGGCGGCGCTTGAGTTCTATATTCAGCATGTGGCGGAGAATGAACGAGTTAGCTGGCAAAGCGTCATTTAGCGGCGCTGAGATTTACAGCACGGTCACGCTCTTGGCAAGATTGCGCGGCTGATCGACGTTGCATTTCTTGGCCACCGCCGCGTAATAAGCCAGCAATTGCAGCGGCACCACCGTCAGTATCGGCGCTAACAGCTCGTCGACCTCGGGCAGCAGCAGCGCTTTATCCGAGACCTTGATCACGTCCTTTTGATCGGCCCAGGTCACGCCGACCACAAAAGCGCCGCGCGCTTGCAGCTCGACGATATTGCTGATCATGCGCGGCATCGGCTCGCGCTGCGTGCATATCGCCATCACCGGCACGTCCGGCACGATCAGCGCGATAGTGCCATGCTTGAGCTCGCCGGCGGCATAGGCCTCGGCATGGATATAGGATATCTCCTTGAGCTTGAGCGCGCCCTCCAGCGATACCGCATAATCGAGCCCGCGTCCGATGAAAAAAGCGTCCTCCCAGGTCTTCATCCCCCGGGCAATGCGTTTGATCGGCGCTTCCAGCTGGGTGATGGTCTGCTCGACCTTCTCCGGCAGGCGGTACAGCTGGCTGATCAGCGGCTGTAATTGCTCGCCGCTCATTTTGCCCAGCTGCTCGGCCAGATAGAAGGTCAGCATATACAGCAGCATCAGCTGCGTGATATAGGCCTTGGTCGAAGCGACGGCGATCTCCGGCCCCGCCCACGTGTACAGCACGTAGTCGGCCTCGCGGGCGATGGTCGAATCCAGTACGTTGCAGATGGCGATGATCTTGGCGCCGCGCTCACGGCATTCGCGCATCGCGTACAGCGAGTCGATAGTCTCGCCCGATTGCGAGATCACCACAGCCAGCGTGCGCTGGTCGATGATCGGCTCCTTATGCTGGAATTCGGAGGCGATCTCCACGTCCACGGGCAGGCGCAGCAGCTTCTCCATGATCGCCTTGCCGACCAGACCGGCATGATAGGCGGTGCCGCAGGCTACCATCACGACCTTATCTATGCTGCGGAGATACTCCGGGGAAAACTCCAGCTCTTTTAATTCTACGGCCTTTTCGTCGGCGGCGATGCGCCCCTTGAGCGTTTGACCGAGCGCCCACGGCTGCTCATGTATCTCTTTGAGCATGAAATGCTTGTAGCCGCCCTTTTGCGCCGCCTTCTTGCTCCAGGAGATATGCTGTATCTGCCGCTCTACCTCTGCGCCGTCGTTGAACACGCGCACGCCGTCGGGCGTCATCTCGGCGATATCGCCGTTTTGCAGTATCAGCATCTCGCGCGTATATTCGATCAGCGCCGCCATATCGGAGGCAAAATAGTACTCGCCGTCGCCCAGGCCGATGATCAGCGGATTGTCGCGGCGCGCCGCTACCAGCTTCTGCGGATCATGCTTGCACAGCGCCACCGTGGCATAGGAGCCGTGCAGCTTGGATACCGTCTGCATCATCGCCGCCAGCAGATCGCCGTCATAGAACTCCTCCAGCAGATGCGGCAGCACCTCGGTATCGGTCTGCGAGGCGAAAACATGACCCTTCTTCAGCAGCCAGTTGCGCAATTCCAGATAATTCTCGATGATGCCGTTATGCACCACGGCGATCTCGTTCTTGCAATCGAGATGCGGATGCGAATTAGTATCGGTGGGGCTGCCATGCGTAGCCCAGCGCGTATGGCCGATGCCGATGGTAGCGCTGCCATAGGCGCTGCCGATCTTCTTCTCCAGCACGGCGATCTTGCCCTTGGAGCGGATCAGGCGGATCGCATCGTCCTCCAGCACGGCGATGCCCGCCGAATCATAACCGCGGTATTCCTGCGCCTTCAGCCCTTCCAGCAGTATCGGCATTACCTGACGCGGCCCGACATATCCGATTATCCCGCACATATATTATCCTCCGTTATGCTTGCTATAAGTCATACCAAGATATTATACAACATCAGCGCCGAAAATGCAAAACAATCGGCGCGGCGTGTCTCAGCACGCAAAAAGCGAGGCGGTATATACCGCCTCGCTTATTCATGCTTCCTGCGGCCGGATAGGGCTTAAACGTCCAGACCCATCTCCTGCATTGCCTCCTTGCGGCTCAGCTTGACCTTGCCGGTGGCGTTATCAACAGCGATGCACTTGACGTACATCACGTCGCCCTCGGAGCATACGTCCTCGACCTTGTCCACGCGCCTGCTCGACAGCTGCGAGATATGCACCATGCCGTCTTTGCCGCCCGCGCCGAATACGCCGGGGATGATCTCGACGAAAGCGCCGAATTCCATGATCTTGACCACGGTTCCTTTATAGATCTTGCCCACCTCGGGCACGGCGATGATATTGTTGATGATATCGACCACCTTGTCGCCCTTGGTACCGTCGACGCTGGCGATGAAGATGCGGCCGTCGTCCTCGATATCGACCTGCGCGCCGGTGACTTCGACGATCTTCTTGATGATCTTGCCGCCGGAGCCGATGACTTCGCGGATCTTATCGGGGTGTATCTGCATGGTGATGATACGCGGCGCGAACTTGGATATTTCGGCGCGCGGCTTGTCGATGACCTCCATCATCTTGCCCATAATGAACATTCTGCCCTCTTTGGCCTGAGCCAAGGCGCGGGTCAATATCTCGCGGTCGATACCGGCGATCTTGATATCCATCTGGATAGCGGTGATGCCGCGCTCGGTACCGGCGACCTTGAAGTCCATATCGCCGAGGAAATCCTCCATGCCCTGAATATCGGTGAGGATGGTGATATCATCGCCCTCTTTGATCAGACCCATGGCGCAGCCGGATACGGGAGCCTTGATCGGCACGCCGGCGTCCATCAGCGACAGGGTCGAAGCGCAGACGCTG
The DNA here is from genome assembly GCA_030527285.1 of Bacillota bacterium. Lineage (GTDB taxonomy): Bacteria > Bacillota > Dehalobacteriia > UBA4068 > UBA4068 > JAUNBC01. Next base: position 39,656 of record JAUNBC010000012.1, read on the forward strand.
CCCATCGAGGTAGAGCCGTTGGACTCGATAGCCTCGGATACCAGACGCAGCGCATAGGGGAATTCTTCTTCGCTGGGGATCACCGGCAGCAAAGCCCGCTCCGCCAGCGCGCCATGACCGATCTCACGACGGCCGGGGCCGCGCATCGGCTTGGTCTCGCCTACGGAATAGGGCGGGAAATTGTACTGATGCATATAGCGCTTCTCCGTCTCCGCGCCCAGACCGTCCAGACGCTGTTCCTCGGAGACCATGCCCATGGTCAGCGCGTTCAATATCTGCGTCTGGCCGCGCGTGAACAGCGACGAGCCATGCGTGCGCGCCAATACGCCGACCTCACAGCTGATCGGGCGCACCTCGGTGGTCTTGCGGCCGTCGATACGCACCTTGTCCTTGGCGATCAGGCTGCGCATCGTTTCTTTCTCTATCGTGTACAGCAGCTCGGCGATCACGCCGCTTTGCTCAGGGAAACGCTCGGCCAACGCCTGCTGCACGCGCTCGTCCAACTCGGCGATCAGGCTTTCGCGGCTCTCTTTGTCGATGCGCTCGTCACAGCAGCGGCGCATCAGCGCGCGATAATCGGCGGCGGCCAGCTCGCGTACCGCGGCTTCCAGCTCGGCGTCCACCGGCTCCTTGACATAGACCAGCTTTTCCTTGGCCAGACCCATTGCCAGAGCCTCGGCGCGGAAATCATTGATGAAAGCGACGATCTTTTTGATCTCCTCATGGGCGAACATGATGCCCTCGAGCATCACCTGCTCCGATACCTCGTTGGCGCCGGCCTCGACCATCATCACCGCGTCCGCCGTACCGGCGACGCTCAAATGCATATCGGAGAGCTCCTCCTGCTCGACGCTGGGATTGATCACGTATTCGCCATTGATCAGGCCGATGGTGATACCGGCGATCGGGCCGTTGAAGGGTATCTTGGAAATAGTTACCGCCGCCGACGCGCCGATCATCGCCGTCATATCGGGGGCATTATCCTGATCGACGCTCATCACGGTAGCCACGACCTGCACGTCATTGCGGAAGCCCTTGGGGAACAGCGGACGCAGCGGGCGGTCGATGATGCGCGAGGACAGGACCGCCTTTTCCGAGGGCCGCCCCTCTCTCTTGATAAAGCCGCCGGGTATTTTACCCACGGCATACATTTTCTCTTCGTATTCTACCTGCAGCGGGAAGAAGTCGATACCGGCGCGCGGCTCCTTGCTCATGGTGGCGGTGGCTAATACCATCGTATCGCCATAGCTGATAAAGACGGCGCCGCCGGCTTGCTTGGCCATACGGCCCGTTTCCATGGTCAGCGGCCGGCCGCCGACCTCGATGGTCCTGCTCAATACGTTCGTCATATTTTTCTCCTTTTTCTCGTTTAATTAACCTTGTTTATTTCTATGATAAACGGCTTTCTCCTGCTTTTGTCCTGATAAAGAACAGCCGCCTGTCAAAAGACAGGCGGCGGGTAAAACGGTTTTATCGTCTTAAGTTAAGGCTGGTGATGATCTTGCGGTAGCGGTCGATATCCTTGCTCTTGAGATAATTCAAGAGACTGCGGCGCTGGCCGACCATCTTCAGCAGGCCGCGACGGCTGTGAAAATCCTTTTTGTGGATCTTCAAATGCTCGGTCAAATGGGCGATCTGATAAGAAAGCAGCGCGATCTGCACCTCCGGCGAGCCGGTATCGGTATCGTGCACGCGGTACTTTTCGATGATCTCTTGCTTTTTGGCTAAGTCCATGTCTATTCCTCCTTTTATTATTACCCCCTGCATCCGAGTAGGCGTCGGAGAGTCGCTAAACTCAGATACGGTTGCGAGCCTGCTTATTATACACTATCCCAGCGGCTTTGGCAAGTGGCTTTGCGCAGCCATTTTACGCAAAAGCTTGCGCGCGGTCAGGCTGTCCGCCGTGATCTGTTCACTCAACTGCGCCAATGAGGAGAAGCGCTTCTCCGGCCGCAGGAAGTCGGCGAAATATACCTGTATCCACTCGCCGTACAGATCCGGCTGCGCATCGAACAGATGCGCCTCCACCAGCGGCCTGATCTCGCCGCCGATCGTCGGCTTGACGCCGAAATTGGCCACGCCGTCATAGACGCGCCCCTGATGAACGATACGCACCGCGTACACGCCGTTGGGCGGCGCGGCCTGATACTCAGGCGGCAGCAGATTGGCGGTGGGAAAACCGAGCGTGCGCCCCAGCTGATTGCCGAGCATCACCTCGCCCTCCATCATATACCAGTAGCCGAGCATCTCATTTACCGCGCGCATATCGCCTTCATGCAAATGCCGGCGGATATTGGAGGAGGAAATAACGTCGTGACGGCAGCTGATCTCCTCGATCACCGACACGTTCACGCCGCGCGCCGCACATAGCTCGCGCAGAGTCTGCGCCGTGCCCGCGCCATGCGCGCCAAAGGTGAAATTGTAACCGACCACCACTTCTTTCGCGCCGAGATCGCCGATGATGATGCGCTCAACGAATTGCGCGGGAGTAAGATTCATCAGCTCGCGGTCGAATTTATACGTGCATACGCTGTCGATATCATAATAGCCCTTGAGCAGACGCCGTTTTTGCTCCCTGGCATTGAGCAGCTGCGGAGCGCGTCCCAATATCACCTGCAGCGGATGCGGCTCGAAAGTCACCAGCGCCGAGCAGCCGCCGAGGCGCCGCTTCAGCTGATGCACCCGCTCCAACAGGGCGCGATGGCCGAGATGCACGCCGTCAAAATTGCCGATGGCGCAAACGCTATACTGTATTTGCCGCTTGGCGTCCGCTAAGACCTTGCGCATCTCCAAGCGCATTCCTTCATCAGAATTTGTGACGCTGCCGATACCCAGCAGCTGCCCGCGCCCGTCCTCAACGCGGCATAGGTCACAGGGCGCGGCGTCGTCGGGCAATAGCAGCGGGTTGCCATGCAGCAGCCGCAGCTTCTCCTGCTGTTTAGTGACCAGCAGCGGCGGCAAATGCTCAAGGCAAGCGCTCATCGGCAGCACAAAGCTATGATCGCCGGCCGCCGCCAGCTCCGCTATCCGCTCCACGGTATAAGCCTGATCGAGCGTGAATTGGCCGACGCGCCGGCGGCTGAGCGCCGATAAATGCGCGCCCATGCCCAGCTCCGCGCCCAGGTCATGCGCCAGCGAGCGTATATATACGCCGCCGCCGCAACGCACGGACAGCGTGGCATAGGCGGGATCGCCGGGACGGAAATCGAGCAGCTGCAGCTCGTATATATGCACCGGACGCGCCGCCAGCTCAGGCCGTTCGCCGCGCCGCGCCTTCTTATACAGCGCCTCGCCGCCTTGCTTCAAGGCTGAGACCAGCGGCGGCACCTGCATGATATCGCCGCAAAAGCGCGGCAGCAGCGCCTCGATATCGGCGGCGCATAAATGCGCGGCGCTATGTACGGCCACGCGCGCGCCGTCCGCGTCATAGCTGTCGGTCTCCACGCCGAAGCAGAGCTCGCCGATATACAGCTTATCGCCGCCGGCGACGTATTCGGCCAGCCGCGTCGCCTTGCCCAGACATAGCGGCAGCACGCCGCCGGCGCGCGGATCGAGCGTGCCGCAATGGCCGACCTTACAATGTAATAGCCGCTTGACGGCGGCTACGGCATACTGCGAAGATCGACCCGGCTGCTTATTCAGGTTGATAAAACCGTCCATGCTCATAATAGCTTATTCCTGTGCGAATATTTGTCTGGCGTCCGCCAGCAGACGCGGCATCACCTGCTGCAAGCTGCCTGAAGCCTTTAAGCCGGAAGCCAGCGCATGACCGCCGCCGCCCCAAGCCGCGGCTAATCGGTCGACGCGATAACCGCTGCGGCAGCGCAGGCTGACCTTGACATGATCGGCATATTCCTCAAACAGTATGCCGACCTTAACGCCGCTCAAAACCAGCGTATAGTTGACGAGATCGAAGGTATCGGCGCTGCCCGCGCCCAGCCGCTCCATGCTCCGCCTGTCCAGATAGCTGTAGGCGAGCAGGCCGCCGCATTCGCTTTGCATATTGGCGCAGCACAACCCCAGCAGTTTGATATTGCGGCAGCCGCGATCCTCGAACAAATGGATACGCACCGTCTCCAGGTCTACGCCCAGCTCTTGCAGCCAGGCCGCCTGACGGTGGCAGCGCGGCGTGGTGTTGAGATAGCGAAAGCAGCCGGTATCGGCGGCGATGCCGCTGAACAGATTGAGCGCCGCCGCCGCGCCGGGCACGACGCCGGCCTGCTCGCAGATGGCGGTCACGATCTCCGCCGCCGCCGCGGCTTGCGTTTCCACCACGGCCAGATTACCGGTAAAAGCATTGGACAGATGATGGTCGATGCAATACAGCGGCAAGCCCTGCGCCAGCGGCGGCAGCCAGCTGCCGGCACGCGCGACGTCGCCGCAATCGACCAATAATACCGCCTGCGGCTCGATATCGAGCTGAGCGGGCGCGAGCATCTGCTCCAGGCCGGGCAAATAGTGCAAATTCTCCTGCACGCGGCCTTCGACGACCATGCGCCAGTTCTTGCCCGCGCCGTCAAAGCATTGATAGAGGGCGAGTATCGAGCCCAGGCAATCCGCGTCGGCGTCCTCATGCCCGCATAACAGCAGATCATGCTGAGCGCGCAGAAATTCTATCATCTGCTGATAGCCATGTGCATCCATATGCTTCTCCACACCTAATCCTTGTACTTGCCTTCCTCCTCGGGCGGACGGCCTGCGGCCAGCTTTTGATCGGCGGAGACCTGCTCGTCGATAGCGCGTATCATGCGCACGCCGTAGGCGATCGAGGTATCGACGCGGAAAAACAGCTCCGGTACGGCGCGCGTTTTCAGCCGCCGCCCCAATTCGCGGCGAATATAGCCCTTGGCGCTTTCCAGCGCCGCCGCCACGCCGGAGGTCTCCTCGCTGCCCAGCGGCGAGACATAGACCTTAGCCGAGCAGCCGTCGGGAGCGATATCCACCGCCACCACCGATACCATGCCGAGACGCGGGTCCTTGATCTCGTGATCCAGTATATCCGCCACCTCTTTTTGTATCTCGCCCGACAGTCTCCCTACTCTATGGCTGACCATATACTCTTATCCTCCGTTACAGCTCGCGCCGGAATTCCTCCATGATATATGCTTCCAGCACGTCGTTTTCCTTGATATCATTGAAGTTCTCCAGGCCGACGCCGCATTCAAAGCCCTGCTGCACTTCTTTGACGTCGTCCTTAAAGCGGCGCAGGCTGTCGATCTTATCCTCGGCGATCACTATGCTGTCGCGCAGCACGCGGATCAAGGCGTTGCGGCTGATCTTGCCGTCGGTGACATAGGAACCGGCTACCATACCGGCATGCGGCACCTTGAATACCTGACGCACCTCGGCATGGCCGATCACCTGCTCCTTGTATTCGGGAGCCAGCAGGCCGCTCATCGCCTTCTTGACGTCCTCGATGGTGTCGTAAATGACGCGATAGAGGCGTATATCCACGCCCTCGGCCTCGGCGGCGCTGCGCGCAGCCGGCGGGGCTACGACATTGAAGCCGATGATGATGGCGTTAGAGGCGGCGGCCAGCATCACGTCGGACTCGGAAATACCGCCGACGCCGTGATGTATGACGTGTACCTTGACCTCATCGGTATTGAGCTTGATCAGGCTCTGCGTCAAGGCCTCTACCGAGCCCTGAACATCGCCCTTGACCACGATATTCAATTCCTTGATCTGCCCTTCCTCGATCTTGGAGAACAGATCCTCCAGCGTGACGCGCGAGCTCTTATTCAGCTCCTCCTCGCGCTTTTTCACCTGCTGCTTGGCCGCGACCAGACGCGCGTCCTTCTCATCCTTGACCACGACGAAGATCTCGCCGGCGGGCGGCGCTTCCTGGAAACCCAGCACCTCGACCGGCATCGACGGGCCGGCGCTGCGCACCTTCTTGCCCTTGTCATCGTTCATGGCGCGCACCTTACCGAACACCGGACCGGCAAGGATGCTGTCGCCGGCATTGAGCGTGCCCTTTTGCACCAGCAGCGTAGCGATAGCGCCGCGATTCTTATCCAGCTTGGCCTCGACGATCACGCCGCGCGCCGCGCGGTCGGGATTGGCGCGAAACTCAGCCACCTCGGCCACTAACAGTATCATCTCCAATAAGGCGGGAATATTCTCCTTGGCTTTGGCGGATACCGGCACCATGATCGTATCGCCGCCCCATTCCTCGGCCACCAGGCCATATTCGGTCAGCTCCTGCATCACGCGCTCGGGATTGGCTCCCGGCTTGTCGATCTTATTGATGGCGATGATTATCGGCACGCCAGCCGCCTTGGAATGGTTGATCGCCTCGATGGTTTGCGGCATCACACCGTCATCGGCGGCGACGACGATGATAACGATATCCGTCATATGCGCGCCGCGCGCGCGCATCGCCGTGAACGCCTCATGACCGGGCGTATCAAGGAAGGTGATCTTCTTGCCCTTGATCTCAACCTGATAAGCGCCGATATGTTGGGTGATGCCACCGGCCTCGGTTGATATAACATTGGTATGACGGATGGCGTCGAGCAGCGAGGTCTTGCCGTGATCGACATGGCCCATGATCGTCACTACCGGCGGACGCTCCACCATATCGCTCTCATCGTCAACGATATCCTCCATGATCTCGGCGGTGATATCGGTGCGCACCTCTACGGTAACGCCGAATTCATCGGCCACCAGGATCGCGGTATCGGAATCCAATTCCTGATTTATCGTCGCCATGATACCCATGGTAAACAGCTTTTTGATGATCTCGCCGGCGGTCTTGCCCATGGTCTTGGCCAATTCGCCCAATACCACGGTCTCGCCGATGGTGATCTTTTTCGGCGTGACCGGCGGCATTACAGCCTTTGCCTCACGGCGGCCTTTGTCGCCCTTTCGCGGCTTGTTATACTTGCCGTTCTTGCCAAAGCCCTTGCCGCGCGCATTCTCCGCCTCGGAGGCGCGTTCAAAGACGATATCCTTGACGAATACCTTTTTGTTGGGGCGATAATTGCCGCTCGGACGCGGCGGCGTTTGCGGCGGCGCGGCGGCCGGCGGCTGCTTACCGCTATCGTCAATGGGGGTGGTAGTTTGTA
>JAUNBC010000038.1 GCA_030527285.1 Bacillota bacterium
TCATGTATTATCGGAACGCTGTACGAAGTACAGCTTAGCTTAGCTTAGGAATTTAATCATGTATTATCGGAACGCTGTGCAAGGCACAGCTTCCGATAATACATGTTATGTTAACTAAATGACGGATGACCAATTTTAGCCTCGAACATCAGCAATAACACAGATATCCCACATAAGCAATAGCAAAAGACGGAGCGGCGCTCCGTCTTTTGCAGACTTCCGAAAATATGCTCAACTATTTAGCGCGTTTACGAAAGCTGCGCTGGAAAAGCTTAATGATCTCAACTATCGGAATTATGCTGACGGCAAGCGCCATGGCGATCAAATACTCATTGAGCGAGATATGCTCAAAGCCGAAAGCATTGGCAAGAGCCGGCACGTAGATGACGATAGTCGTCAGCGCCAATGACAAAACCATTGAGCCGTAAAGCCAGAAATTGCCGTGCTTGAGCGTAAAAATGGAGCCGGATAATGAGCGGAGATTGAGCGAATGAAAAACCTCGGTCATCGACAAGGTGAGAAACGCCATAGTCATACCGTCGGCGCTATTGGTGATCTCAAAAACGCCGCTCTCGATATAATGACCGATAAAGTAGGCGGCCAGCGTCAATATCGCCACTAATACGCCCTGATAGAGCACGCCGGCCCCTACCCCGCCGGCAAATATCCCCTCCTCAGCGCCGCGCGGACGGCGGCGCATCAGATCAGCCTCGCCTTTTTCCATGCCCAGCGCCAGCGCCGGAAAACAGTCGGTGATCAGATTGATCCATAGTATATGCGCCGGTTGCAGGATGGTAAAGCCCAGCACAGTGGCGGTAAATATCGCCACCACCTCGCTGAGATTGGAGCCAAGCAGGAACTGGATCGTCTTGCGTATATTATCGTAGATACGCCGGCCTTCCTCAACGGCGGCGACTATAGTGGCAAAATTATCATCGCCCAGCACCATATCGGCAACATTCTTGGTCACGTCGGTACCGGTTATGCCCATGCCCACGCCGATATCGGCGTTTTTGATCGCCGGCGCGTCGTTTACGCCGTCGCCGGTCATGGCCGTGATGGCGCCGTTGGCCTGCCAGGCGCTGACTATGCGCACTTTATGCTCGGGCTGCACGCGCGCAAAAACCGAATAATTGCCGATGGTAGCAGCCAGTTCCTCGTCGGATATAGCATCAAGCTGCTCGCCGGTGATCGCCTGCGCGGGGTCGGTGATAATGCCCAGCTCCATGGCGATAGCGGCGGCGGTGTCGCGATGATCGCCGGTGATCATCACCGGACGGATGCCGGCGTTTTTGCATAGCTGTATCGCATCCAGCACCTCCGGCCGTACCGGGTCGATCATGCCGGTCAGGCCGATAAACACCATATCCTGCTCCAAGGCGGCGGCATTGTAGCTGGCCGGCGGCGTTTCATGGTTGCGATAGGCGCAGGCCAAAACGCGCAGCGCCTTATCGGCGTATTGCTTGTTGACGGCGACGATATGCTGGCGCGCCTGCTCCGTCAATTCAATGACCCGCCCTTGATGCAGGTAGTATTTGCAGACATTGAGCAGCTGATCGGGCGCGCCCTTGCTATACTGCACTATACCCTGCCCGCCCTGATGCACGGTGGACATCATTTTGCGATGCGAATCGAACGGCGCTTCGCCGATACGCGGCAGCTCGGCTTTCAGCTCGGACTGATGCAGACCCAGCGTTTGCGCATAGGCCAACAGCGCCGCCTCCGTGGGCTCGCCGATGATCTCGCCCTGCTCGTCGGCTATCGCGTCGTTGCATAGCGCCATTGCCCGCGCCAATAACAGCTGATCGTCGGCGCTGTATTCGACGACGGTCATTTTATTCTGCGTCAGCGTGCCGGTTTTATCCGAGCAGATGACCTGCGTACAACCCAGCGTCTCTACCGCAGTCAAGCGGCGGATAACGGCGTTTTTCTTCGACATTTTGGTCACGCCGATCGACAGCACTATAGTTACCACCGCTGCCAGACCCTCAGGAATGGCGGCCACAGCCAGGCTTACCGCCAGCATAAACGTGTCTATGACAACCTCGCTGCTCAACGCGCCGAATTGCAGCAGCCGAAAAGCGAAGATCAGCGCGCATATCGCCAGCACCAGTATGGTCAGCACGCGGCTGAGCTGCGACAGCTTTTGTTGCAGCGGCGTTTGCCCGTCTTCAGCGGCGGCGATGGCGGTGGCGATCTTGCCCATCTCCGTGTCCATGCCGGTGGCCGTGACCATGGCGCGGCCGCGTCCGTAGACGATACTGCTGCCCATATATAGCATATTGCGGCGGTCGCCGAGCGGTATATCGCCGCTATCAGCGCCGTTCAGCACATCAGCGGTTTTTTCCGCCGCTACCGATTCCCCGGTCAACGCCGCTTCTTCGCTTTGCAGGCTGGCGCTTTCCAGGATACGCAGATCCGCCGGTACCGCGTCGCCTGCCTCCAATACCACCACGTCGCCGACTACCAGCAGCTCGCTTTTGATCATTGTCAGCTCGCCGTTGCGCAATACCTTGGAAGTCGAGGCCGTCATCTCGCGCAGCGCTTCGATGGCCTTTTCCGCCTTGCTTTCCTGTACCACGCCTAATACCGCGTTCAATATCACCACGAACAGGATGATATAAACGTCGGCAAAGGATTCGCCGGCATAGAAAGAGGTCAGCGCAGAGATAGCGGCGGCGGCGATCAGCACGATGATCATTGGATTGATCAGCTGCGCAATAAACCGTTTGAGCAAGGATGGCCGCTTGGCCTCGCGCAGTTTGTTTTTACCGTGCTGCAGCAATCGCCTTTCCGCCTCGGCCTGCGTCAAACCGTTTTGTGCGCTGTTGAAATGGCTTATAACGGTATCCGTATCCTGTAAATAGTATTTCATCCGCTTATCCTTTCTTCTCTATTATGTGCAAATACCTGCTCAAGATAAACAAAAACTTATGCATAGCAAACACCATACATAAGTCTCGTATTTTAATCCGTGCCAGCCTAAAATGGCGTATTGTTGACGGTAGGCTCAACTGCCTTGGAACGCAAAAGCGCAACTACTCCCCTATGTAAGCAGATTATACCATAAGACGCCGTATAGGTCAACTTTTGGTAAGCTCCCCGTATAGATTCCATGTTTTAGCGCCGGTAATGCGCAGCTGCCGCAATTCACCGGCTCGCGCATCGGCGGCGGCGAAGATCACCGTCTTGTTGCCGTCGTTGCGCCCGCTGAGCATCTGCGGGTCATTCTTGCTCGCTCCCTCTACCAGCACAGTTTCAACGCGCCCCAGATGCTGCTGATTCTTGCGCAGGCTGATCGGCTCCTGTACCGCCGTCAGCTGCTGCATGCGCTTCTTTTTCAGCTCGGCGGAAATATGCCCGCTCATCGCCGCCGCCGGAGTGCCGCTGCGCTTAGAATAAAGGAAGGTATATGCGGCGTCAAACTGGCATTCGGCGACAAAGTCCAGCGTTTGCGCATGATCCTCATCGCTCTCGCCAGGAAAGCCGACAATCAGGTCGGTGGTGATGGTAGCGTCGGTGAACAATTCGCGGATCATACATAGCAGCTTGTGATAATAATCGCAGCTATATCCCCTGTTCATAAGCTTCAGCAGGCGGTCGCTGCCCGATTGCAGCGGCAGATGGAAATGATGACAGACCTTGTCCAAACCGGCAATGGTCTCGGCCAGCCGCCGGTCAAAATCGCGCGGATGCGAGGTCATATAGCGGATGCGCCGCAAACCGTCGATATCGTTGACCGCCGTGAGCAGCGCGGCAAAATCCCAGCTATCATCCGTGAAGTCATTACCATAAGAATTGACGTTCTGCCCCAGCAGCTGTACCTCGACAACTCCGGCCGCCGCCAACGTCCGTATCTCGTCGATGATATGCTGCGGCTGCCGGCTGCGCTCGCGCCCGCGCACATAGGGCACGATGCAATAGCTGCAAAAGTTGTTGCAGCCATAATTGATATTGACCTGGGCGCGGAATTGTCCGGCATAACTGTCAATGACATTAGTGTCATGGGACAGCTCCTCGCCGGTATAGCGCTCCTCTACGTCGATGATAACGCGCCCCGTAGCTGCGTATTCGGCGATATAGCGCGGCAGGCGCGCCGCCGCGAAGGTACCGATGATCACGCCGACATGGCGATAGCGTGCGGCAAGCTTCTCAGCGATCTCGGATCTTTGCGCCATGCAGCCGCAAACGGCGATGATCGTCTCGGGGCGCTGCTGCTTATGCTTCTTGATGCTGCCGATGAAGCCGAGCGCACGGTTTTCCGCCGCTTCGCGCACGCAGCAGGTATTGACAACGATGAGCTGCGCGTCGTCAATATCGGCGGCGGGCGTATGGCCGGCGCTGAGCAAATGCTCGGCCAACAGCTTGGAGTCGTTCTCATTCATCTGACAGCCGAATGTGTGGATATAAAAGCGCATATAACCTCCGAGCTGGCTATTATGATGATAAGCGATAGTCTTTGATCTGCATTTGCGCGCTGCGATTGCCGTTGAATTCATTGAGCGATACGGTGAACAGCACGTCCAGCAATAGCGGCTGCGCGGTGCGCCCGTCCAGCAGCTCCTGCCAGATTGTCTCGCCATAACGTGCAGCCAGCAGCGTTTGCAGCCGCTCCGCGCCGTTGAAATCGACAGCGTCGATGCTCCTTGCGCCATCGGCCAGCGTCCAGCGCAAATAGTTATTCTTCTTGCCGATGATATGCAGTTTGAGCAGGCGCAATCCTTTTTCCGCAAACAGCGGTTCGGGATTGCCCTTGCCGTATGGCTCCAGCAGCGTCAGCGCTTCGGCAAAGGGCAAAGTGATCTCGTTCAGCGGCAGGCGCATATCAATGCGATACAGCGGCTGCAGCTCATCCTCGGTAAGCGCGCAGTCCTGATTGAGCCGTGCGCGCAGCGCCGCTACATTTACTGCGGCTATGCTCAATCCGGCCGCCAGCGGATGTCCGCCAAAATTGGGCAAGATGTCGCGGCAGGCGCTCAGGCCGGCAAAGATATTATAGCCCTCCACCGAACGGCAGGAACCGCGCAGCATGTCTCCTCTGCCGGACAGCACGATCACCGGCCGCGAAAATTGCTCCTTGATCCTGCCGGCGATGATACCGGCCACGCTTTCCTCAATATCGGGATGATGCACGACGATGATCCTCTGCCGCTGCAATCGCTGCTGCTCGATCGCGTTAAGCGCCAGTTTAGCGCCCTGTTCCGTCTTTTCTTTGCGCAGATCGTTCAGCGCTACCAGTTGCGCGGCCAACTGCTCCGCCTCGGCGGGATCGTCGCTGAGCAGCAACCGTACTGCATCGCCGGCCGAGCCAAGGCGTCCGGCGGCATTGATGCAGGGGCCGAGGATGAAGCCGATATGATATACGCCGAGCGGTGTATGCTGCAAAGCGGTGGCGTTGAGCAGCGCCCGCAGACCCGGCTGTTGAAGCCTGGGCAATAGCTCCAAACCTCGCCGCGCCAGCAGGCGATTATCGCCATGCAGATCGACAAGATCGCAGATGGTGCCAAAGGCGGCGTAGGCGAGCAGCGTATCGCCAAGCGGCTGCCAAGCGTCGCCGCCCAGCTGCGCGTACAGCGCCTCGGCAAAACGATAGCATAGCCCGGCGGCGCAATACTGTTTGAACGGATAGCCGCAATCGTCACGATGCGCGTCCACTACCGCCGCCGCCGGCAGACGCTGTTTGCCCTGCTCGTCCGTGCTCAGCGCATGATGGTCGAGGATGATCACGGTCATCCCCAGTTGATTGGCGCGCTCTACCTGCTCAAAGGCCGAGACGCCGTTATCACAAGCGATGATATAGCGGATACCGTCGCCAGCCAGCTTTTCCAAGGCCGGAATATTCAGCCCGTAGCCTTCGCTGCGCTCGGGTATATAATAGCTGACCTGCGCGCCCAGCGCTTGCAGGGCGCGATACAGTATCACCGTGCTCATTACGCCGTCCGCGTCATAATCGCCGAAAATGCAGCAGGGCTGCCGCGTCTCGATCATTTCCCGGCACAGCTCCAAGGCGCGCGGCAGATCGGCAAACAGCAGCGGCGAGGACAGCGGCCTGTCGGCGTCGAGAAAGCCGGCGACCTGCTGCGGCTCACGCAAACCGCGCACAGCAAGAATACGCGCCAAAGCAGGGGGTATCCCTGTTTGGCGCGCTAATTCCCGATAGTCTGCGGTCGTTTGTTTGAGCAGCCAGTTTGCCATAGTGCCGATCAATGCCTGACAGCGGCCTTTTTCTTGACCGGCTGACGGGCGCTTTTGGCGGCGCTGAAATCATGTCCCAGCTTGCGGATAATATCGTTGAGGAAATTGCCGACCAGGAAAACCGAGGAGAAAAAACCGGCGAACATACCGATGATCAAGGCTAAGACGAAGGTCTTAGTCGTATCGCCGCCGAGGATGTACAGAGCGAACAACAGTATCAACACGGCCAGCACGGTGTTGATCGTTCTGGTCAGCGTCTGGTTGATGCTGGTATTGATCAGCTGCGGATAATCCTTCTTGCCGGTGAAGCGCGAATTCTCGCGGATGCGGTCGAAAATGACGATGGTATTATTGATCGAGTAACCGACGATGGTCAGCACCGCGGCGATGAAATAGCTGTTGACCTCGATGCGGAAAATGGCGAAAATGCTCAGCAGCACCAGCACGTCGTGAGCCAGCGCCAGGATCGCGGTCAAGGCGAAATCGAACTTAAAGCGGAAGGTGATATACAGCAGCATCAGCACGCCGGCGATCAAGATCGCCCAGCGCGCGCTGCGCAGCAGCTCCGAGCCGATGACCGGACCAATACGCTCCGTCTTCATCACCGTCAGCGGGCCTAATTCCTCGAGCGCGGCGATCAACGCCTGACTCTCCTCTTCCTCCAGCTCGATGGTGCGGATATAGAATTGATTGGCGTTGGATTCATTGACCGCGGGAGTTTGTTCGACCATTGACGCGACGATTTCGCGCACGTCTTCGAGCGCAGTCTCCTGCTCATAGGCAACTTCCAGCACCGAGCCGCCGGTAAAGTCGATACCGAGATTGAGGCCGTTGACCGCCAGCATCACCATGCCGGGCACGATAAATACCAGCGCGATGATATACCATAATAAGCGTCTGCCGATAAAGTTGAATTTGAATTGTTTATAACCGAATATGTTCAGCATTGATATGACCTCCTTATATGCCGTAGAGCTTCTTGTTGGACAGGAACTTGACGTCGCTCATCCAACGCAGCATATAACGGGTGAAAGTGATGGCCGTGAACATGCTGGCGACGATACCGATGGCCAGCGTCAGCGCAAAGCCCTTGATCGTGCCGCTGCCGAAATAGTAAAGCACGATGGCGGCGATAAAGGTGGTGGTATTGGAATCGAAGATCGTCCAGAAGGCGCGCTTGAAGCCGGACTCGATGCCGGCCTTCAGCGACTTGCCATGGAACAGCTCCTCATGTATGCGCTCATAGATGATAATATTGGCGTCCACCGCCACGCCTACCGAGAGGATAAAGCCGGCGATCGAGGTCAGCGTCAGCGTGGCGTTGATCAGATTGAGCGTCCACAGCAATATCAACGCGTATACGACCAGGGAGATGCAGGCCCACGTGCCGGGTAAGCGGTAATAGAGTATCATGAAGGCGGCCAGGATGATAAAGCCGATCATCGCCGCGTATAAACTCTTATCCAGCGAGTCCGCGCCCAAGGTCGGCCCGACGGTGCTCTTGGAGAGTATCTCAATGTTCATCGGCAGCGAACCGCCGCGCAGCAGAGCGGCAAGGTCGGCAGCCTCCTGGAAAGTCTCGAAGCCGCCGGAGATCACTGCCGAGCCGTTATATATCGGGTCTTCCACCAGCGGCGCGCTGATCTCTACCCCGTCCAGATAGATGGGCATGACCTGTCCGACGTATGCGGCGGTCGCTTCAAAGAACTTCTCCGTGCCGCTGCTGGAAAACGTCAGCGATACCTGATTTTGCTTGGCGGTAGGCTGAGTTGAATCAATGATCGCCTGCGCGTCCTCAAGATCGTCGCCGGTCAGCACTACGCCGCCAAAGGGATCGCGGAATTCCAGCTGCGCCGTGGTACCGATGATCTCGATCGCCCGCTCGGGGTCGTCAACGCCGGCTAATTCGATCACCAGACGGTCATTGCCCTCAACCTGGATGATCGGCTCGGATACGCCCAGCTCATCGACACGATTACTCATAACGGCCACCAGCTGCGACATTTGCTCGGCGGTCACCTGCTCGCCTTCATTGGGAACGGCCTGCAATACGACCTGCGCGCCGCCTTGCAGATCGAGGCCGAGATTGATCTGAGATACCAAAGGCTCAATGGAGAAAAACAAAGCCGCGGCGATCAAGACCAAGACCACTACCAGCTTGAGCCCACTATGCTTGCTCATACAACTTCCCTCCTAAGTTCAAAAACGCGGTAATCATACCAAATTATTATAATCCTTTCGCCATACGATGTCAAATATTTATATATGAATGAAAAATTGCGCAATCACAAACCACCCCTGAAAGGGGTGGTTTGCACTAAGCCTATAAGGCTTAGG
>JAUNBC010000003.1:0-48107 GCA_030527285.1 Bacillota bacterium
ATGAGGCGGCGCAGAATGAGGCGGCGCGGGAGCAAAGCGAGCCGGATGACGCCGGAGTAAGCCCTAACAAGGAGGGATAGCATGGATGAGATGCGCTTTTTGATCGCCGTGGTACGCCGCGAGCGCCATGAGGAGTATTTCTCCTTCTTCAAGCATTACGGGGCGCAGGCGGTATTCGCCATGCTCTGTCAAGGCACGGCGCAGAAAAAGACTCTCGATTTGCTGGGTCTGGAAAGAAACGAGAAGATGATGCTGTGCTGTCTGGCTACCGCCGCTGACGCGGAGCTGCTGATGCGCCGGCTGGTCTGGGATATGCGTATCGACGCGCCCAACGCCGGCATGGCGATCACGGTGGCGGTGCAGCAAATGGACAAGGCGGCGCAGGATATGCTCTGTCATAAGGGGAATATCGAAAATTGCGAGGTGAATAAAATGAATCAGACCCCACATTCTTTGGTGATCGCGATCGCCGAGCACGGCTACTCGAATATGGTGATGGATGCGGCGCGCAGCGCCAATGCGCGCGGCGGTACTATCGTCCCCGCTCGCGGCACCGGCGCGCAGATGGCGTCCAAATTCTTCGGCGTCAGCATCACCGATGAAAAGGATCTGATCTATATCGTGGCCAAGCGGGACGATCGCGATAATATCATGCGCGCGATCAGCGAGCAGGCCGGCCGCGACAGCGCCGCGCGCGCCGTGGTATTCGCCTTGCCGGTGGAGTCGGTGACCGGCCTATTCGATATGTAACAGCGTGCATGGCGCGTGGCAATAGATACGTTGAACAGCTTTACTATAATAAATCACGGAGGGTAAAAATATGGGAATTATCAAGGCCATAGCCGGAGCGGCGGGCGGCGGTTTAGCCGATCAATGGCTGGACGTTTTCGAGTCGGACGCGATGAGCGATACCACGGTGATGACGCAGGGCGTCAAGGTGCGTCAGGGCGATGAACGCAATCAGAACAAGAAGGGTACCGAGAATATCATCACCGACGGCTCGGTGATCCATGTGTATCCCAATCAGTTCATGATGCTGCTGGATGGCGGCAAGGTCGTCGATTATACGGCCGAGGAGGGTTATTACACCGTAGATAACAAGGCGATGCCCTCTTTGTTCAACGGCCAGTTTGGCGAGACGCTCAAGGAGGCCTTCCAGCGTATCAAATACGCCGGTACGCCTTCGCAGGCGCAGAAGGTGTTTTTCATCAATTTGCAGGAGATCAAGGGTATCAAATTCGGTACCAGAAATCCGCTGCAATACTTCGATAATTTCTACAACGCCGAGCTGTTCATGCGCGCGCATGGTAATTATTCGCTCAAGATCACCAATCCGCTGCTGTTCTTTGCCGAGGCCGTGCCCCGCGACGCGGTCAAGGTCGATATCGAGGATATCAATGAGCAGTATTTGGCCGAATTCTTAAACGCGCTGCAAGCCTCGATCAATCAAATGTCCGTCGACGGTATCCGCATTTCGCATTTGCCCTCCAGGAGCATGGAGCTGTCCAAATACATGGCGGAGGTGCTGGACGAGGACTGGAAGGCCAAGCGCGGCTTCGAGGTGCAAAACGTCGGTATCGCGTCCTTGTCCTACGACGAGGAATCGCAGAAGCTGATCAATATACGCAATCAGGGCGCGATGCTCTCCGATCCTTCGCTTAGAGAGGGCTATGTTCAAGGCGCGGTGGCGCGCGGCATCGAGTCCGCCGGCGCTAATGAAGGCGGAGCCGGCGCGATGGGCGCTTTCATGGGCGTGGGCATGGGTCTGAATGCCGGCGGCGGCTTTATGGGTGCGGCCTCAAACAGCAATATGCAGCAGATGCAGGCGCAGCAGCAGGCGGCGGCCGCCGCTCCTGCCGTACCCGCGGCTGACGCATGGACCTGCGCTTGCGGCGCGGCGGCCAGCGGCAATTTCTGCGCGGCCTGCGGCAAGCCGCGTCCGGCGGCTGTCGCGGCGGCCTTTTGCAGCAAATGCGGCGCCAAGCTGAGCGAGGGCAGCAAGTTCTGCGCGGCTTGCGGCGCTCCGGTGCAATAAAGCGCGATAGCCTTTTGTTGCCGAGGGAGGTGCGGATTTTTGGCAACGGTTTCTTTCAAATGCCCTAATTGCGGCGGGCCGACGACTTTCGATCCGGCCAAGCAGCTGTTCGATTGCGATTACTGCCGCTCCGAATTTGACGAGGCGACGCTGACCGCCTATGCCGGACGCATGGCGCAGCAAAGCGCGGCGCAGGCCGAGCAGGCGCAGGCCAGGGAGGATGCGGGCGAGCAGGTCGTCTATAATTGCCCGAGCTGCGGCGCTCAGATCGTCACCGACCCCACCACCGCCGCCACCTTTTGCTATTACTGTCACAGCCCCGTGGTGCTGACCGGACGGCTGGCGGCCAAATACCGCCCCGATCAGGTATTGCCCTTTACTATCGATCGCGAGCAGGCGGTGAACAGATTTCTTGACTGGACCAAGAAGTATAAATACGTGCCGCGCGATTTTTTCTCCGCCGATCAGCTGGAGAAGATCTGCGGCGTCTATTATCCGTACTGGATGGCTGATTATCGCGGCGTCACGCATTTTGTCGGCGAAGGCACGCTGACGACCACGCGGCAGGAGGGCAGGTACAACGTTACCGATACCGCCTATTATCAGGTGGTGCGTGACGCGGAGGTCAAATACGATAACCTGGCGCGCCCCGCGCTGTCCAAGGCGGACCGCAAATTGGCCGACGGCGTGCATCCGTATAATATGGAGCAGGCGCGCGAGTTTTCGCCCGCCTATTTGTCCGGCTTTATGGCGGAGAAGCGCGATATCGAGGCCGAGCAGGTGCGCCCTGAGGTCGAACAAGAGATCGAGAATTATACGCTGAGCATGATCCGCGCCGGCGAGCGCTATTCGAGCCTCAACGGTCATGCCGATACCGAATACACCGAGGTCAATTACAAATACTGTCTGCTGCCCGCTTGGGTGCTGACCTATAAAGGGCGCGACGGCCAGCTTTATTATTACGCGATGAACGGGCAGACCGGCCAGGTATGCGGCCGGCTGCCGATATCCAAGGGCAAGCTGTGGGCTAATACCGGCGTCGTCTTTGCCGTGGCCGCTGCGCTGCTGCTGGTTGGGGGGTGGCTGCTGTTTTAGTCAAAAAAGCAGGCCGCCTGTTGCTGGCGGTGATGGCGCTGCTCGCCTTGTGCGCTCCGACGGCGCTGGCTTATGAGCAGCGGGTATTCGATCAGGCCGCGCTCTTTTCCACGGAGCAAATGATCGCGCTCGAGGAGCAGATCGACGCGCTGCGCGCTGCCTGGGATATGGACTTCGTGATCGTCACTACCAATGACGCCGGCGGTAAAACGGCTTTGGCTTATGCCGACGATTTCTATGACTATGCGCCGGATGGCAGCGTGGGTTATTTTGGCCATGGCGAGGGCGACGACGGCTGCCTGTTCCTCATCGACATGGACAATCGTGAGCTGGCCATCTCCACCTACGGCGCGCTCATGCCCTATCTGACCGACTACCGGCGCGAGGCCTTGTTCGACGATATCTACGGCTATGCCGCAGACGGCGATTATGCGCAATGCGCCTCCGCCTTCCTCAGCGGCATGGAAGGCTATTTGCAGGCCGGAGTGCCGGATAATCAGTATTACGCCGAGCCGGAGGAAAAGGAGCTGACCGCCGCCGAGGGCGGCATAGCTGCTTTGGTCGCGGCGGCGGCGAGCCTGTTCAATCAGGGACGCATCCGCCGCAAGTATAATCTCAAAGAGCGCCGCTACTCCTATAACCTCACCAATTACGCCAGGCTTAATATGCTCAACAATACCGATACGCATTTGCGCACCAGCACCAGCCGTCAGCGCATCGCCGAGCCGGGCGGCGGCGGTTTTGATAGCGGCCGCACTTCGACTCATCGCTCGTCGAGCGGGCGCATCCACGGCGGCGGCAGCCGCAGGTTTTAGCCGCAGAGCATCATTCGGGCAATAATATAAGAACGGCTCCGGCCTAAATACCGCGAGCCGTTTTTATTGTGGTGAAAAGATTTTATTTGTCGCGGTGGTAAAAATATAGTATAATAAATAACAACGCGTGGCGATAAAAGGGTAGAGACGGATTATGCAGATCAAATTGGACAGCAGACTGATGGCGGCGGCGGAGCTGGTTTTGCCGGACAAGCCGGCTGCCGATATCGGTACCGATCATAGCTATTTGCCGGTGTATCTGGTGGTCAACGGCATTTGTCCGCGCGTGATCGCCACCGACAAATCACGCGGCTCCTTTCAAAAGGCGCAGCAGCTGGTGGAATTGCTGTCATTGGAGCATCAGATCGACGTGCGTTTGGGCGACGGGCTGGAGCCGCTGCAACCGCAGGAGGCCGCGACCATTATCATCTCCGGCATGGGCGGGCATCTGATCAAGGATATATTAGCCGCGTCGCCGCATATCACCGCCGGCTGCCGGCGGCTGGTATTGCAGCCGCAAAAGCATATTGCGATGCTGCGTCAATGGCTGGCTGCTAACGACTGGCGCATCGTCGCCGAGCAGATCGCCTTTGACAACGGTTTCTACTATGAGCTGTTGGCTGCCGAGCATGGGCAGATGACGCTGAGCGAGGACGAGGCGGTATTCGGGCCGCTGCTGCTGCGCGACCCGCATCCGCTGTTCGGGCAGTATCTTCGCGCCAAGCTGGCCGATCTGCATACGCTGATCGAGCAATTACAGGAAGCGCCCAGCACCGACGCCAAGCAGCGCCTGCAGACGCTGCAGGTGCTGACCGATAAAATCGAACGCATACTGCGCGAGGAAGTAAACGATGAGGTGAAAAAATGCTAAAGCTGTTATTCCAACTGCAAAGCATCGAGGCGGCGGAGAGAGCCGTGCATAATGAAAAGAAAAATTCCGCCGAGTACCAGCGTTTATGCGCCTTAAAGGCTGATTTTGAGCGCGAAAAGCATGAATGGCAGGAGCTCAATGAGCAGATCGCGCAGATAGAGCAGGCGTTGTTCGCCTATCCGGCGCTGATCAAGGAGCTGCGCGAGAAATGCGAGGCCGAGAAACAGGCCATCTATGACGGCTCTATCAATTCGACCAAGGAATTGGATGCGCGTCAGTCGCAGGCGGCGGCGCATGAGCAAAAGCTGGCCGAGGCCGAGCAGGAGGCCGCCGGCCTTGGCGAGAAAAAGGCTGCGCTCGATGCGCGGCAGGCCGAGTTGAAACAGCAGATGGAGGGCGTGTACCAGCAATTCATGCAGACCAAAGAGCAATTCCAGCAGCGTCAGGCGCAATGGCAGGCGCATGAGCGAAAGCTGGCCGAACAAAAGGCGGCGCTGGTCAAGGATATCGACCCTGACAGCTTGAGCTGGTTCGAGCAGAATCGCGACAAATTTCATGGCAGCCCGGTGGCGCGGCTCGACGCCAAGCACGTATGCTCCGGCTGCCGCACCATCGTCCCGCCGGTCACTTATAAGCGCACCGTGCTGGGGCAAAAGACTTTTTGCGAGAAATGCAGCCGTATCCTGTTCGTCGACGGCGATTAACAGCGCGAGAAACGATCGAGTAAGTCGGATGAACGCGGGTAGCGATACCTGAGGAAAGTCCGGGCTCCGCAGGGCAAGGATGCCGGCTAACGGCCGGTGAGGGCGACCTTAAGGATAGTGCCACAGAAATAAACCGCCGCGAGGCGACTCGCGGTAAGGGTGCAACGGTGCGGTAAGAGCGCACCGGCGGGCGGGAGACCGCCCGGCCAGGTAAACCCCATCCGGAGCAAGGCCGTATGGCAGCTATGGGCGGCCCGTCCGCTGCTTTGGCCGCTGGATTTGACCGGCGACGGTCAAACAAGACAGATGTTCATCTATTACAGAACCCGGCTTATAGATTTGCTCGATCGTTTTTCATATACCAATGCTTGCGGAGGATTTTACATGGGCGAGATGCAGGAACTGTTTGCCAAAATGGGCGAATATGTGAAGATGGACAGCGAATTGCCGCTGCCCGAATTCAGCGCATATTATCAGCGGGTGATGGCTCATTTGATGGCTGACTATCAGAATATGGATACCGATCAGTTAGTGCAGGCCAAGGGTATCACGATGATCATGGCCGCCAACGCCAAGCTGCGCGCGCTGAAAAAAGACGGCGACCGCAAAAAGTACGCCAAGATCGCCGACAAGGCCGACTTTTGGCAGGATGCGATCAAGGCGCGCCTGCTCAAGGATGGCATGACGGCGGAGGAGCTGGATGATAGAGTAGAGAAGCTGTGGGCCGAGGAAGCGCCGGCCGGCACGGACGCGGAATAATGCGGCTCAGACATGACGCGGCGGCCGAGGGCTTGATACGCGCCTCCGCGCTGGTGTACGATCAGCGCGAGGCCGAGGCCAATCGCGGACGCTGGCGGCAACTGCTGGGCGGGGGCAAAAGCCTGCATTTGGAGATCGGCATGGGGCGGGGGCGCTTTATCATCGCCTCCGCTGTTGCGTATCCCGATATCGCCTTCATCGGCTTGGAATTGCGCGCGGAGATGCTGATGCAGGCCTTGCGGCGGCTGGACGGCGCAGAGCCGGACAATCTGCGCTTGCTGTGGAGCAATGCCGATTATTTGGCCGAGCTGTTTGACGAGCGGGAGCTGGATCGCATCTATCTGAATTTTCCCGACCCCTGGCCAAAAAGCCGCCATGCCAAGCGGCGGCTGACCGCGCCCAGATATCTTGAGCTGTACCGCCGCCTGCTGCGTCCCGGCGGCGAATTGTCGTTAAAAACGGATAACCGCGAATTGTTCGAGTTCTCATTGGCTAATTTCCGCGATAACGGCTGGTTGCAAGCGGACGTCGATTTCGCTCTGCCGCTGGCCAAAAGCGGCCTGCTCAGCGAATACGAAATGCGTTATCGCCGCCGCGAGCAGCCCATATTCTATACGCTGCAGCATATTTAACAGGCGGCGGAAGGAGGCAATATGCAGTATATTTCCACACGCGGACAAGCGCCGCCGGTCACGGCCGCGCAAGCGATTTTAAGCGGCATCGCCGCTGACGGCGGCCTGTATGTGCCGCAAACGCTGCCGGGCTATATGCCGGCGGAGCTGGCGCAGCTCGATTACGCGGAGCTGGCCGAGCGTATCTTCGCGCTGTATCTTGACGACTTCAGCGCGGCGGAGATCGCCGACATCGTCAGCGGCGCGTACAGCGCGGCAAATTTCCCGCGCGGCGCGGTGCGGCTGGCGGAGATCGGCGACATGACGCTGCTCGAATTATGGCATGGGCCGACAGCCGCGTTCAAGGATTTGGCGCTGCAAGCGCTGCCGCGGCTGTTGTCGGCGGCGCTGGGCAAGCAGCAGGGCGACAGCGAGCTGGTGATACTGGTAGCCACCTCCGGCGATACCGGCAAGGCGGCGCTGGAAGGCTTTGCCGGCGTGCCGCATACGCGCATCCTCGTCTTTTATCCCGAAGGCGGGGTCAGCCGCGTGCAGGAGCTGCAAATGCTTAGCGGCGGCGGCGCTAATACCAATGCCGTAGCGCTGGGCGGCAATTTCGACGACTGCCAAAACGGCGTCAAGGCGCTGTTCGGCGACGAGGAATTGCGGCGCGCGCTCAAGCAGGCGGGCAAGAGCTTTTCCTCGGCCAATTCGATCAACTGGGGACGGCTGCTGCCGCAGATCGTCTATTACTATTACGCCTATGGGCAAATGCTGCGCAGCGGGCGCATCAGCGCGGGCGAAGCTATCGACGTGGCCGTGCCCACCGGCAATTTCGGCAATATTCTTGCCGCGTGGTATGCGCGGAAAATGGGTCTGCCGATACGCAAGCTGATCTGCGCGTCCAATGAGAATAACGTGCTGACCGACGCCCTGGAGCGCGGCCTGTATGACCGCGAGCGACCCTTCTACCGCACCAGCAGCCCGTCGATGGATATACTGATATCGAGCAATTTTGAGCGTTTCGTCTTCGACGTTTCCGGTAATGACGCGGCCTATACCGCCGCCGCTTTTGCGCAATTGCGGCGGCAGGGCAGTTTTGTCCTCGATCGGGCGCTGCGCCATGTTTACGCCGAGGCGATGTGCGGCGGCTACGCCGCTCAGGCGCAGGCGCATGCGGCGATCGCCGAGGTATTTGCCCGCTACGGCTATGTGCTGGATCCGCATACGGCGGTCGGCTGGTCGGTGGTCGGGCGTTTGCGCGAGCCGGGGCGGCCGCTGCTGCTGGCCTCCACCGCCAGCCCTTATAAATTTCCGGCGGCGGTGCTGGGCGCTTTGGGCGAGGAAATAGGCAGCGGCGATGAGCTGAGCCTGTTGCGGCGGTTGGCGGCCAAGACCGCTACCGAGCCGCCGGCGTCCCTGGCGGCGCTGGAGCATTTGCCGCGCCGTCCGCGCATCGGCTGCCAGATCGGGCAGATGCGCGAGCTGGTCAGCGAGCTGTGCCTGTAACGGCGCGGGGACGCGGCGCGGCGGCCAACGGATATGAAGTATGATAACGCTTGGTTCAAGGAGTAAACGGGCATGGAAACGATACTGATATATGCGGCGGCCGTCTCGCTGGCGGCGATCGTGCTGACCGTCTATGACAAGGCCGTCGCCGGCGGTAAGGCGCGGCGCGTGCCGGAGAAAACGCTGCTGTTGACGGCGCTGCTTGGCGGCTCGGTAGCCATGTATGCGACGATGCGCCTGATACGACATAAAACCCAGCATAAGAAGTTTATGCTGGGTCTGCCGCTGATCATGCTGCTGCAGGCGGCGCTGATATTTGGCTACATATATCTGCTGTAACGCGCCGGCGCGAGATTGTCCGAAAACTTGCAACTCCTCCGGCGCCGTTTATGGCAGGGCCGGCTCCGCTTATTCAATGATACGCGCCACCTCGCTCAACGCAAGGCGGCTTTTGCGCGGCGGCTGCTCGTCGCTGTGACCGAGCGCCACCATCAGCCGCAGCTTGTAATGCGACGGTATATCGAGCAGCGTTTTGAGCGCCGTTTCGTCGAACAGGCCGATGATGCAGCTGCGTATATCAAGATCGGCGGCTTGCAGCGTCAGATAATTGACGGCGCTGCTGACGTCGCCCGCCACGAAATAGTTTGCGCCGAATACGCGGTCGCTGATACCGGCCAATTGCTGCAAATCCTGCTCGGCGAAGGCGACAAAGGCCGAGGCCTGCGCGGTGAAGGGATTAGCGCCCTGCGGCTGACAGCAGCGGGCGACTTTGGCGACCATATCCGGCTCGATGACGGCGACGATCGACCATGGCTGGCTGTTGCAGGCCGAGGGAGCCATGCGCGCCGCCTCGAGGCAGGTCAGTAGCTGTTGTTTGTCTACCGGCCGGCCGTTGAAGCTGCGGCAGCTGTAACGCTTCTGATGCAATTGTTGAAAGTCCATGTGATTACCTCCTTGGGAGCTGCTTGCTGACAGGGTAAGCCGTATGACGGCATTATAGCATAAACGGCGCTGTTTTGGCTATGGAACGGAGGGCGGAACATATATTTTGCCCGTGATTATGCCGGGACGGCGCAGCCGCGCATTATCGCGGCGCTGGCGAAGCAAGCTAAGGGTCAGGGATACATATGATGCTGATCCAAACCTACGATATCAGCGCCGTTTAGCTCGGCCATGGTCTGCCGCCCATTGCATACGCCGACGATCAGTTGCAGCAGCTCATCAGCAAGCTGAGCGACGCTTTTTTGTCCGCGCAAATTGCCGCTGCTGTCAAAGTCGAGCATATCCGGCATCCGCTGATAGGTCAGATGATTGCCGGTGATCTTCAGCACCGGCGCGACGGCGCTGCCGATCGGATTGCCCATGCCGGTGCTAAAGACGACCAGCTGGCATCCGCCGGCGATCTTGGCGGTGACAGATATCGGGTCATAGCTGCCGCTGTCCATAAATAGCGCGCCCCTGGCCTCGATCAGCTGGCCGGCGCTGTAACAGCCGTTCAGCGGACGAGTGCCGCTTTTGATGATGCAGCCGAGCGATTTTTCCTCCAGCGTGCTCAAGCCGCTGCGCACATTGCCGGGAGAAGGGTTGGTACTGCGCACGTCCTCGCCGCAGCCGCGAATGGCGCGGTCACGGTCGAGGATCGTGTTATAGATGCGGCTGCCGATAGCGGCGGTCGCTCCGCGCTCGCGCAATAGCTGCTCCGCGCCGATGGCTTCCACCGTTTCGCTGATCACCGTGGTTCCGCCCGCGTCCACCAGCCGGTCGGACAGCGCGCCCATCACCGGATTGGCCGATAGGCCGGAGGTGGGGTCGGAGCCGCCGCATTCCAAGCCCAGCAGCAGCTCAGAGATATCGCAGGCTGTGCGCCGGCAGTCTTGCGCCTGTTGCAGCAGCTCGCGGAGCAGCGGTATGCCGGCCTTGACGCTGCGCTCCAGCCCGCCCTGTTCCTGTATGCCGACGTAATGCAGCGGCTTGCCCGGCGCTTTGGCTGCCAGCGCCTGCCGGTATTGCTGCTCGCCGAGCATTTCGCAGCCCAGGCCGACGATCAGCGCGCCGTAAACGTTGGCGTTGGCCAGCAGGCCGGAGAGTATTTCCAGCGTCAGCTGCGCGTCATGATGGCTTTGACCGCAACCGTTGCCATTGGCCAGATATACGACGCCGGGTACGGCTGCGGCCAGACGGCGCGCCGCCACGTCGGCGCATCCTACTCCCGGCATTACCAATACATGATTGCGCACGCCGACGCGGCCGTAAGGCCGGCGGTAACCCATAAATTCCATAGCTATTCCTCCTTGCCGCGCGGCAGCGGCTCAAGATTGTGAGTATGTATATGCCGGCCGGCGCTGATATCAACCGCCGCCAGGCCGATGGCGCTGCCGTATTTGCGCACCGGCGCGGCGCGCGGGATATCGGCGATGGCGAGCTTATGATACTGCGGTATCGCCTCGCGGGCGGTCAGGCGGCTGATTTGCCCGTCGTCCGTATAGGATACCGTTTGCCCGGCGGCGCAGGCGGCGATCAGGGTGACGCAGTTATCGCCGCTATGGGCGCGGATGGCGTTGATCGTAGTCATTATATATCCTCCTTGAGTATCGTGCCGCCGCTGGGCAGTTCTTTTCCCAGCAGCTCGGTCAGCGCCTCGTAGCGCTGCGCGGATTTAGCGTCGAACAGCGACAGGAACAGCTTGACGCTGCGCGACAGATGCGCGTTGTCATTCCAGATCAGCGTCGGATAGGTCTTGATCTCAAAATCGCGTATTGCCTTGGCGTACACGTGCGGATGATCGAGCATTTCCACGCTTTGCAGAGGCTGATAGCTGACGCCGACCCGCTCCATCACCAGCGCCAGCGCCAGCGAAGTGTCATGGCATTGGCAGATAATATTGGGCGTAAAGCCGCGCTTTTCACATTCATTGACCAGAAATTCATTGTAGCCCCAGTATTTACCGCTGCGCAGCATACATAGCGGCAGACCGCGTAATTGCTCGATTTCAAGCTCGTCGTTGTCGGGGGCGGGGTCGAGGTCGCGGTGCATGACCATTGTCAGCTTGTCCTCATCAAGTATCTGATAATGATAGTCGCGCGTTTCGCAGGTGGGGCTGCGTAAAAAGATCATATCTACATTGCCGCTATCCAGCAGGTCGATCAGATCGTTGGGCGTACCGTGAGTCAGCCAGAATTTGATCTGCGGGAAATGGCCGTACACGTATTTGATTTTTTCCGTCAGTATCGGTATCGTTGAGTAAATGGTGCCGATGCGTATTTCGCCGCGCAGGCCGCTATCCATCTCACGCGTGATCTCGCACAGCTCATCCAGCGATTTGACGATATCGCGCGCCTTGTCGAGGAATACCCGCCCCGCCTCGGTCAGTTCCACGCCGCGATTGCTGCGTATCAGCAGCTCGGAATGCAATTCCTCCTCCAGCAGCGATAGCTGGCGCGACAGCGGCGGCTGGGCGATATGCAGCTTCTTGGCCGCGGCGGAGATATTGCCGTGCTCGGCGGCGGCGATAAAATACGCCAGCTGTTTTAAATTGACCATAAGGCCTCCTGCTATACAAATTATATTGAGCGGAGCAGCTAAAAGAAGTATATTCTATTATAGCAGGACTGTGGTATAATAGCAATAGGTCATTAACAGCAGTCCGGCGCAGCGGGACAGGCAGGGCAAAGAGCGCCGGCGAAGGGAGTTCGTATGGAGCTGATCAGGGAATTTACCGAGGAATACAGCGATTATCTGCATGATGAATCGCGCACCATGGGTCATGCCGAGAGCATCGCTTTTCCTAAAAATGAGCAGGAGCTGGTCGAGATCGTCCGCTACTGCGCCACGCATAAAACGCCGGTCAACGTGCAGGGCGGCCTCACCGGTCTGGCCGGCGGCGCCAGCCCGCAGGGCGGCTTGGCGCTCAATTTATCGCGGATGAACAAGATACTCGGTATGCGCTACGACGAGGCGGCAAACAGGTTTTTTGTGCGCGTGCAGCCGGGCGTGCTGCTGTCGCAGTTGCGCAAGGCGCTGGAGAACAAGGCTTTTGACATACAGGGCTGGAGTCAGGATTCGATAGACGCATTGAGCAGGATCAAGGCCGGTCAGCTGTTCTTTTCGCCCGACCCTACCGAGCCCACCGCCAGCATCGGCGGTATGGCCGCCTGTAACGCCTCGGGCGCGCGCTCCTTCCTCTACGGAGCTACCCGCCGCCATGTGCAGGCGCTGCGCGTGGTGCTGGCCGACGGTTCGCTGAGCGAGCTGCGGCGCGGGACGCATCGCGCCGTGGGGCGGGATATCGTGCTGCCGCTGGAGGGCGGCGGCGAACGGCGGCTGCGGATGCCGGATTTTGCTACGCCCGCAGTCAAGGACGCCGGTTATTATTTCCATGACGATATGGATACCGTCGATCTTTTTATGGGCTCGCAAGGAACATTGGCGATCATCAGCGAATTGGAATTAGCGTTGATCGATGCGCCAAAGCTGATGTGGGGCGCGACCGCCTTTATGCCTTCCGACGAGGCGGCGCTCACCTATGTGCGGCTGCTGCGCGGCGAAAAGCTGCCGGGGCTGCCGGTTTTTGAGCATAAGCCGGCCTCGCTGGAGTTCTTCAATAAGCATGCCCTGACGATGATACTCAAGCAGAAGGAGATCACGCCGGCCTTTGCGCAATTACAGGAGCTGCCGGCGGATTATTGCAGCGCCGTGTATGTTGAGTTCAACGACGCGGACAGCGAGAGCTTTGCGCCGGTATTGCGCGAGTTGAGGAACGTCGTCGAGGCGGTGGGCGGCGATCCCGATAAGACCTGGGTAGCCAAGGGTACGCGCGAGCTGGAAAAGCTGCTGTTTTTCCGCCATACCGTGCCCGAGACCATCGACCTGATCGTGGAGCAGAATAAGAAAAACGAGCCCTGCATCACCCTTTTATCCACGGATATGGCCGTGTCCGATCAATATATGGAAAAGCTGTTCGCCATCTATCGCGGCGATCTGGAGCAGACCGATCTGCATTGGGTCATTTTCGGTCACGTCGGCGAAAATCATTTCCACCCCAATATACTGGCGCGTACCAAGGACGAGTATGAGCAGGGGCATCGCATTTTCGAGAAATGGGCTAAGGACGTGCACGATATGAACGGCAGCATTTCCGCGGAGCATGGCGCGGGCAAGATCAAGACCCGTCTGGCGCGCATCATGTACGGCGAGGAAAACCTGCAAAAGATCAAGGAGTTCAAGCGGCAGCTCGATCCGGACTTTATTCTGGGGCCGGGCAATATTCTCAGCTAAGTCACATCAAATACAGAGGTAGGCTATGAAGATCATTGTTTGCGTTAAACAGGTGCCGGCGACGAACGAGGTGCGTATGGATCCGGTCACCAATACCATTATCCGCGAGGGCGTGGAGTCGATACTAAATCCCTTCGACGCTTTTGCCATGGAGGAGGCGCTGCGGCTGCGGGAGCGGCATGGCGGCTGCGAGATCATCACCATCAGCATGGGCATACCCTCGGTACGCGGCATCCTGCAGGAGACGATAGCTTTGGGCGCGGATCAGGCCTTCCTGCTCTCCGACCGCGCCTTTGCCGGAGCGGATACGCTGGCTACCGCGCATGCGCTGGCCGCCGGCATCAACAAGCTCGGCGCGGCTGATCTGTATATCTGCGGCAAAATGGCCACCGACGGCGATACCGCGCAGGTGGGGCCGATGCTGGCGGAAATGCTCGGCGTGGCGCATGCCACCGATATCGCCGAGATCGAGCAGGTCAGCGACAGCGAGCTGCTGTGCCGTAAGCTCACCGACGACGGCTATGTACGCATTCGCGTGCAGCTGCCGGCGGTGATCACGGTCAGCAAGGAGATCAACGTACCGCGTCTGCCGTCGATCAGCGGTGTGCTGCGCGGCTTGGCGGCGGATATACCGGTGTTCACCGCCGACGACGTTGCGGTCGACAAAGCGCAGATCGGCTTGTCCGGCTCGCCGACGCAGGTGATCAAGACCTTTGTCCCCGATCTGACGCAGCATATCGAGTGGATCGAAGGCAAGCCTGCCGAGCAGGCTGCCGAGTTGTTGGAAAAATTGGTCGCGCGGCGCGCGATCATACGCTAAGGAGATCATATGGCTTCGATCAGAATATTGAACGACAAATGTATCGGCTGCAAGAAATGCGCGCCCGCTTGTCCCTTTGGCGCGATCGGCTTCAGCGGCGAGGACGCGAAAACGCGCAAAGCCGTGATCAGCGAGGCCTGTACGCTATGCGGCGCTTGCGTGCCGGAGTGTAAATTCGACGCTATCGAATTGCTCGTCGATCATGCCGGTACGACGGATATTGCGGCCTATCAGGGCATCTGGGTGTATTGCGAGCTGGCGGGCGGCCAGCCGCGGCCGGTGGTGCTGGAATTGCTGGCGGAGGCGCGCAAGCTGGCCGCCGACTTTGACTGCGAGGTCACGGCTTTGCTGGTGGGCGCGGACAGCGGCGATAGCGCAAGCAGGCTGATCGCCGGCGGCGCGGACCGGGTGATCGTGGCGGAGGACGCGGCCTTGAAGGAGGCCAACGACCTGCTCTATACCGACGTTATCGTCGAGCTGGTGCGTAAATACAAACCGGCGATATTCCTGCTCGGCGCGACCTCCTTTGGCCGTTCGCTGGCGCCGCGCGTGGCGGCGCGTTTGCGCACCGGCCTGACCGCCGATTGCACGGTACTGACCGCCGACCGCGAAAGCGGCCTGTTGCAGCAGACGCGTCCGGCTTTCGGCGGCAATCTGATGGCGACGATCATCACCCCGGCGCATCGCCCGCAAATGGCGACTGTGCGGCCCAAGGTGTTCACTCCGGCGGAGCCGGACGCCGCGCGGCAGGGCGAGATCATCCGCGAACCGCTGCATATCCGCCAGCCGTTGACGGCGGTGCAGTTAGTGGAATATATCAAGGGCGACAGCGATAATATCAATATCGGCGACGCGGATATACTGATCTCGGTAGGCAAGGGCGTGGGTACGCCGAAGAATATCGCCATCGCCGAACAGGCGGCGACGCTGCTGGGCGCTACGCTGGCATCCAGCCGCCCGCTGGTCGACGCGGGGCTGATGCCGTATCCGCGTCAGGTCGGTCAGACGGGGAAGACGGTAGCCCCCAAGCTGTATATCGCCTGCGGTATTTCCGGAGCGGTGCAGCACATGGCCGGCGTCGCGGCGGAAACGATAGTCGCCGTCAACAGCGACCCGGACGCGCCGATCTTTAATTATGCTCATTACGGCGTATGCGCAGACTGCATGGAGTTTTTGTTGGAGTTGATCGAGCTGTTGAAGGCGCAATAGCGAAGCCGGATCGGGCGGGAGGTCAGAGCCGATGACTATTGATAACGGATTGCGGTTGCCGCGCATCATGGCGCAGCAATTATTGACGGGACAGCGGCAGATAGCTTTGCCCCGCGTCGTCGAGGTGCGGCAGCTTTTTGCCGCGCCGGTGGTGGCGGATATAGCCGCCGCCGTGCGCCTGAGCTGCGAGGCCGGCGGTCTGGGAGCCAGGCTGCGCCCCGGGCTGCGTATCGGCGTGGCTTGCGGGTCGCGCGGTATCAGCGGCCTGCCGGAGATCGTAGCGGCGCTGCTCGGCTATCTGCGCGAGCATGGAGCCGAACCGCTGCTGCTGCCGGCTATGGGCAGCCATGGCGGCCCCAGCGCCGAAGGCCAGCGGCAGGTGCTGGAGGGCTACGGTATCAGCGAGCGGGAGCTGGGCGCGCCGGTGCTCAGCTCTCTGGATACGCATTGTCTGGGCGTAACGGATAACGGCATAGCGGTGCATTTCTCCGCCGACGCCTTGAGTCTGGACGGCGTGATACCGGTCAATCGCATCAAGGCGCATACCGATTTCAGCGCCGCTACCGAAAGCGGTGTGATGAAAATGTGCGCTATCGGCTTGGGTAAGCATCAGGGCGCTACTGCCATCCATGCTGCCGGTTTCCCCGAATTAGGCGAGAACGTGCGCTCTGTGGCGCGCATCATTCTCGAGAAGGCAAATGTTTGGGGCGGCATAGGTATAGTCGAAAACGCCTATAAGCAGGTGGCGGCCGTGGAGTATCTGCCGCAGCAGCATATTGAGCCGCGCGAGGAGGAATTGCTGCGCTATTCCAAGAGCCTGATGCCGAGCCTGCCGGCGGAGGATATTGACGTGCTGTTGGTGCAGCGCATGGGCAAGGATATTTCCGGCGCCGGCTTTGATCCCAATATCACCGGCCGGCGCAAAATACCCTCGGTGGCCGATCTGCCCGAACCGCGTATCCGTCTGCTGGCGGCGCTGGAGCTGACCGAGGCCAGCCATGGCAATGCCGCCGGCATCGGCGTGGCTGATATTT
The DNA here is from genome assembly GCA_030527285.1 of Bacillota bacterium. Classification (GTDB taxonomy): domain Bacteria; phylum Bacillota; class Dehalobacteriia; order UBA4068; family UBA4068; genus JAUNBC01. The sequence goes on from JAUNBC010000003.1 coordinate 16,737, forward strand.
GCTCGGCGCGGTTGTTGGAGCATACCGATTGGCCGGCTACCTATGCCAGCCTGATCACCGCTACGCTGCCGCAGCATGCGCATATGCCGATGTATTTCAGCGACGACCGGCAATTATTGATGGCGGCCTGTCAATGCGCCAGTCCGGCCGCGCCGGAACAGGCCGGTTTGATGTGGATACGCGATACCGCGCATCTTGAGCGACTGTACGTCAGCGAGAATATGCTGCCCAGGCTGCGCGGCAACGCTAAACTGCAAATAGCCGATGCGGCGATAGCGCTGCCTTTTGACGAGCATGAGCTGCTGAGCTGGCCGCAATAAGCTTGCATAAACATAACCCCTTGAGGCGTGGCCTCAAGGGGTTTTTGGTTTGAGCTATGCCGCGTTGACCGGCTTTGGCCTTACAGCAGGCACAAGGTCAGCCACGGGACGAAGGTGGTCAGCAGCAGCACCACGATCAGCGAGCCGATGAATATCAGCATCGTGCGCATCATCTCGCCCATCGAGATATTGGCGATAGCCTGCGCGACAAACAGGTCGATGCCGTAGGGCGGGGTGCAGAAGCCGATCGCCAGATTCATCGTCAGCACTACGCCGAAGGTGATCGGGTCCATGCCGTATTGCACGACTACCGGCAGCAGCAGCGGCGAGAGGATGATCGTGGCGGGGATATTATCGATCAGCGTGCCGAGCAGCAGCAGCAGGATATTGAGCGTCAGGAACATCACGAAGGGGCTGTCGGTAAAGTCCATCAGCGCCGCCGCCAGCTGCGACGGTACCTGCATCATGTTCAGATAGGTGGCAAAGGCCATCGACAGACCGACCATGAAGGTGGTCACGCCATTGACGATAGTGGTGTCGAACAGGCCGCGATACAGGTCTTTCCACTTCATTTCCCGATAGACGAAGGTGCTGATAATCACGCAGTACACTACCGCGATCACCGCCGATTCGGTGGGGGTGAAAACGCCGGAATAGATACCGCCGAGAATGATGACCGGCATCAGCAGCGCCCAGAAAGCGTCGATGAACGCTTTGCCCAGCTCTTTGAACTTCTTGGTCATGCCGCTTTGCCGCCATGCCTCGCCAAAGCTGAGCTTGGCTGCGTTAGCGGCTCCGGGCAGCGGCTCGCCGGCCAGCTTATGGGCGCGGCGCGCGGCACGGAACTCCTTGAAGCTGATGCCCATGCCCGAGCCATGATAATGGCGTTTGCGCGAGATCACGTAGCAGGCGATCATCAACGCTATGCCCATCAATATGCCGGGGATGACGCCGGCAATGAACAGGTCGCCGGTCGATTGATTGACCGTGACCGCATAGATGACAAAGGGGATAGAGGGCGGGATGATCACGCCGATCGAGCCGGCGGCGGCGGCGATCGAGGCGGCAAAGCCGCGATCATAGCCCTCCTTTTCCATTTCCGGTATCATGAAGGAGCCGATGCCGGAGGTGGTGGCCACAGCCGAGCCGGAAATGGCGGCAAAGAACATACAGGCGGCGGTGGTCACCAGCGACAGGCCGCCGGTGATCGAGCCGATCAGATGATTGCAGAAATGAATGATGCGCCGGGCGACGCCGCCGGTACTCATCAGATTACCGGCCAGCATGAAGAAGGGTATCGCCATCAGCGGGAAAGAATCGACGCCGGTGACCGATTGCTGTACGATGGTGACCAGCGGAATATTCGTATTCGCGATCCATGCGACGACGGTAGCGGCGCCGATGGCAAAGCCTATCGGCACGCCGATGAGGATAAAGACGATGAAGACGCCGAACAGTATCAGGGTGGCCATTAATTCTCGCCCCCTTCCAAAGCTTGCGCCGCAGCGGGCAAAGCCGCGTCTTCGCCGTCAGCCGAGCCGTGGAACAGCTCCTTGATTTTCTTGAACATCATCAGGCTGATGCGAATGAATATGACGACACAGCTGACCGGCAGCGAGGAGTAAACGAAGATGAAGGGTATGCGCATGGCCGGGGTCACCATGTTCATCGAGGCGACCTTGGCGAGAAAGACCCAGCCGAAATAGATGATGAATACGCAAAAAGCCAACATTATCAAATCGGCAAGGATGGCGCAGAGCTTTTTGGCCGTGCCGGATAAATGATCGGTAAGCAGCGTGATCGTGATATGCTTATCTTCTCTGAAGCCTATGGAGGCGCCGAGATAGATCTGCCACATAAAGACATAACGCGCAAATTCCTCGCTGCCAAACAGCGAGTTTTTGAACACATAGCGCATGATGATCTGGATGAAGATAACGATCACGGTGACGATAAGACTGTATACCAACAGTTTCTCTTCAAAGATATTATATGCTCTGCCGATCTTTTTCAGAGTGCTTTTCAATAAACTCACCTCTTAAAGGTATTCCCGGGGAACGAGGCCGTCCCCCGGGAACATAATAGATCGTTTAGTTAGAGTATTGCTCGTTGTACTGGGCGGCCAGATCATAGATCTCCTGACCGAAGGTATCCAGATACTCGTCATAGATCGGGGCGACGGCCTCTTTGAAGGCTTCCATGCCGGCGGCGTCAACTTCGTTGACTTCAACGCCGTAATCGGCGATCATCTGAACGTATTTATCATAGTCGGCCAATTCCAGCTCTCTCTGCTCAACGATCATATCGGCGATAGCGGCGTCGATGATGGCGCGGTTGGTTTCGTCAAGCGCCAAATACCAGGCTTCGTTGGTGACGATCGGCAGGAAGCTGTGAACATGGTTGGTGAGGCTGAAATACTGTTGTACTTCGTGGAATCTCATCGCATAAGTAAGGGAAGGAGCGTTTTCCTGACCGGATACGACGCCGTTTTGCAGCGAGGAATAAACCTCGGAGAAGGCGATGACGGTCGGGTTGGAGCCCAACAGCTCAAACATGCTGCGGAACACGGCCGAATCCATGATGCGGAAATCAATGCCGACGCAATCCTCGGGACCATAGATCGGGCGGTCGTTATTGCTCATGCAGCGCATGCCGTTGTAGGTGTAGCCAAGGCTGATGCAGCCGGTGCCTTCGAGCAGGCCGTTGAGGAAATCGCCGATCTCATTGTCGCAGGCGGCGAAAGCGGCCTCGGGCGAGGTGAACAGCCACGGCAGGTCGAATACGCCCCATTCAAGGCCGTAGGAAGACATGTTGCCGGTGGCGGGCAGGGTCATTTCCAGAGTACCCAGCGCCACCGCGGCGATCATTTCCGCGTCGTCGCCGATCGAGGCGTTAGGATAGATCTCAACGGTGATATTGCCGTTGCTCTCGGCCTCAACTCTGTCCTTGAAATTGACCAGAGCGATATGAGTGGAGCGATCCTCGGCTTCAACATGGCCGATGCGCAGAGTGACCTGCTGACCTTCGGCGACGGGTTCCTCGGCTACCGGATCCTCGGCAGCGGGCTCTTCGGCCGCGCAGGCGGCAAAGCAAAATACCATAGCGACGACCAGCATCATAACAAATAATAATTTTTTCATTTTTCTTTCCCCTCCTAATAATGTGTGCAAGTATTGCTTTGAAGTAGAAAAAAATTCTCGACTGTAAACATTCTGCGGGGCGGCATGACCTCCTTTCTTTTGTTCCATATTGGTGAAACCTGTTGATTAGCTAAATAATTATCCTTATAAATATAGAGGACGAAAACAATATATCATAATTTTGACCCAAAGAAAATAATAACTTTTGGTGTAGTAGCCATATAAAAATCGTATAACAAAATATTGTGCGACAATTTTGCGAAAAAAATAATTTCCCGCAAAAAAATAAAGGATTACGGCTGTTTGGCGAGAATTACGAAGTTTATGGAGCAATTTGCAGCGTATAGTCATGGCGGTGAAAAATGTATTGCCATACTTCGGCAAAGTTCATGCAGGCGATCATTGGCAGTCGAATGACAGTGGCCGGACATATATAGTCCGGCCATGTTTTTATCTGGATGAAGTATTAGCAAATAAGCAGGAGGTAGGATTATGGTCAAAAAGAATCTCAGCGGTAACGAAGCGGTAGCGCAGGCAGCGCTGGCCGCGGGGGCAAAGATCATTTGCGGTTATCCGGGCACGCCGTCTTCCGAGGTCATCGGCAGTATTTGGCAAAAGGATATACCGGGAGTGACTGTCGAGTGGAGCACTAATGAAAAGGTAGCGCTGGAGATCGCCGCTGCCGGAGCGTGGGCGGGACAGCGTACATTGTGCACGATGAAAATGTCCGGCTTGAACGTCGCCTATGACTCGCTGATCAGCGTTGTTTATTCCGGTTGCACCGGCGGCATGGTGCTGTACGTCTGCGACGATCCCGGCGTGGCGGCCGGTATGCCGGAGCAGGATGTGCGCGGTTTTGCGCAGATGAGTGATATTCCGGTATTGGAGCCTTGCTCGGTGCAGGAGAGCTATCAGATGATCAAGTATGCCTTCGAGCTGTCCGAGCAGGTGGGCGGCGTAGTGATGGTGCGCTCGGTGACTTCGGTATCGCAAAGCCACGCGATCATCGACGTACCCGAGGAACCGCCTTTTAGCGCGCGCGAGCCGCAGCTGATCCGCGATATCCACAAGTATACCAAGGCCGGCGCCAAGATCTGCATGGATCAGCATGCCGACCTGCTGGCGCGTTTGGACGCGGCGCAGGATATCATCACCCGCGATAAGCTGAACATCCTGGAATTAGGGCAAAAGGACGGCCTCGGCATTATCAGCGTCGGCGTGGTCAATACCTATGTTAAAGAGGCGCTGGAGCTGGCGGCGGCGCACGGTATCAAAACCGGCGGTTATAGCTGGCTGCAGGTAAAGAACTCCAATCCGCTGCCTGAGCATGAGATCAGGCAGATGCTCGAGCATTGTTCCAAGGTAGTGGTGCTGGAAGAAAACGAGCCGTATGTGGAGCGGGGCGTATATCTCACCGCTTATCAGTTGGGCAAATTGCTGCCGATCACCGGCAAGCTGAATGAAGTACTGTCCAAGATCAACAGCTATGACGCCGTGACCGTGCTCAAGGGCATAACCGCCGCGCTGGGCGTGGCTATGCCGGCTGAGCTGGCGGAGCCTTATACCGAGGCCGAGGCCTTATGCGCGGCTCGTCCGATCGGCGTATGCGCCGGCTGCCCGCATCGCGGCGTGTATATCGCGCTCAACAATGCGGTGAAGAAGCTCGGCTACAAGAAAGACGACGTGATGATCACCGGCGATATCGGCTGCACGATACTTGGCATGAGCCCGCCCTTCCATACATTGTGGACCGAGGTGGCGATGGGTGCGTCGGTAGCGATGGCGCAGGGCTTTGTCCATGCCGGCGTCAAGACTCCGGTGTTCTCGACCATGGGTGACAGCACCTTCATGCACGCGGGTATGCCGCCGCTTTTGAACGCGGTACAGCAAAACGTCAATATGACGGCGATCATCATGGATAACGGCTGGACGGCGATGACCGGTATGCAGGTCAACGCCAATACCGCGTCCGAATTCCAGCAAAACGAGACCAAAGTGCGCGTCGACGTGGAGCGCATCATCCGCGGCTTAGGCGTGGAGCAGCTGTTCATCTGCGATCCCTATGATCTGCCCAAGCTCACCGAGACCTTGGTCGAAGCAGCCAAGCTGCCCGGCGTCAAGGTGGTGCTGACGCGCCGTGAATGCGCGATCCAGGCCGGCCGCCGTAAGATCAAGTATGGTACCATGCATGTCGATACCGATAAATGCATCAACTGCAAGATCTGCATCAACACCACCGGCTGCCCGGCTTTGGTCTGGGATGGCGAAAAGGTGTTCATCGATCAGGCGCAATGCAATGGCTGCGGCATCTGCACCAGCATTTGCCCCAAGGACGCGATAGTGAAGGAGGGCAAATAACATGAAGAAATTAGATATCTATTTAGTGGGCTGCGGCGGTCAGGGCATCTTGACCATCGCCGAATTGATCACCCGCGCCGCCGAGGCCAAGGGCGTCAACGCCAACTTTTTCCCCACCAAGGGCATGGCGCAAAGAGGCGGCTTTGTCAAGGCCGAGCTGCGCCTGGGTCCGGAGACTGTAGGGCCGGATATCCATGCCGGCGGCGCTGATCTGGTGATCGCGATGGAGTTGTCCGAATCGCTGAAAGCGCTGCGTTATCTGAAAAAGGGCGGCGATTTCGTCGTCTACGGCTACAACTGGCTGCCCACCGACGTGATGCTGGGCAAGGCTGACTATCCTCAGGTAGAGGACGTGAAAGCGGCCGCGGCTAAAATCGGCGCGCATACCGTGTATCTCGATCCCGGCGAGCTGCCGGAGGGCGCGGCCGATAATATCTATCTGCTGGCGGCGGCGGTCAAGCAAAGCTGCCTCGGTGAATTGTTCAGCGCCGAGGATATCGAAAACGCTATCGTTAAACGCTGGCCCAAGGGCGCTGATCGTAACCAGGCGTCGTTTGCGGCGGGTTTGGCCGCTCAAGGCAAATAAAGGCGTCCGGCTTTATCGCCGGCGGCACAAAGTATAACGACCTCGCCGTCTAAACGGCGAGGTCGTTTTTTGTGTTATTCAGCAAAAATATAAATAAAATATGACAAATTTAGATAATAATGCTTGTATTATGTCGTTACAAGGTATAAAATTAATTTGATATAATGTAACATAGTAATAAGATTTATTAATGCGTTTCTTGCCGGCAGCTGAGGTCAGTATGATATATGTGATTGGATATGAGGTCAGCGCCTTAATATTCTTGCTGGTAGTGACTGTTCATTTTCTGAGCAAGCCACAGTTTCCCAGCGTGCAAAACCGCTATTTCCTGATTTTTCTGATCTGCGGCTTGTTGGATATCAGTCTGGATATTCTCGGCTCGATAGCTATTTCCTATGCGCATAATCTGCCGATAGGGCTCATCTATGTGGTGAATACCGTGTTCTACGCGCTGCAATGCGCTTTTCCGGCGATGCTGCTGATCTACGTGTGGATTTTGACCGGCAATTTTGTTTTCAGCGATTTGTGGCGGCTGTCTTTATGGCTGCTGCCGCTGATCATCGGCGAAATACTGCTGATGGGCAATTACTGGACAGGCTGGTTTTTCGGCTTCGATGACGACGGTCAGTATATTCGCGGCCTGGGCTATACTTTATTGTACGTTGCCACCGGCTTCTATGTGGCGGTGACTTTTATTTACATACATGTGCAAAAGCGCAAGCTGTCTACCACCCAGTACCGGACGGTACTGGCATTTTTGCTGTTGGTGTTGACGGCGCTGCTGCTGCAATACCTGTTCCCGCACGTGCTGCTGACCGGCGTGGCCATCGCGCTGGCCTTTACGATGATGTATTTCACCTTCCAAAACCCCGGCGAGCTGCTGGATGCGATGACTGGCGTATTCAATCGCTCGGGGATGATGCTGTTCATTCAGGATCAGCTGCTGAAGCGGCAGCCTTTTCAGGTCACGGTGCTGGCTATTGACGAGATGCGCAAGCTGAACACGCTGTTCGGCATACCGGCCGGCAATGAGGCGATATGCCGAGTCGCCGACTATTTGCAGCATGTAAACGTACGCAGCTATATCTTTCGTTTAGCCGGCGATCAATTCGCTGTCATCACCTTCAGCGCGGAGGATTGCCGGCTGCTGCGCGAGGAAGCTCAGCAGCGGTTCAGCGAGCCATGGTCGCTGCTGGGCGTGGACGTGATGCTGTCTTGCTGCATCTGCTATATCGACTGCGATGATAATATCGAGAACGAGATGCAGGTGCTGTCGCATATCGAGAGCGCGGTGCCGTTAGCCAAAAGCCGCGGCAAGGGTACGGTGCTGGAGATCGACGCTTCGACGCTGTCGCAGGCGCAGCGCGAGTTCTCCATCGAGCAGGAACTGCGCGAAGCGGTGGAGAATGACGGCCTTGAGGTCTATCTGCAGCCCATCTATTCGATGCGCGAGAATCGCTTTACCTCAGCCGAGGCGCTGCTGCGCTTTTTCCATCCGACGCTGGGCATGATACCGCCGGATCAATTCATCCCGATGGCGGAGAAAAGCGGCCTGATCGTCAAGATCGACGAATTGGTTTTACAGCGGGTCTGCCGTTGGCTCAGAGAATATGATCTATGCGCCGCCTATGGGTTGGATAATATCGAGATCAATTTGTCCGCGGTCGATTTTTTACAGGATAAGCTGGCGGAAAAGGTGATCGCGACGATAGAAAAGCAGCGTGTTGACGCGCAGCAGCTGGTATTCGAGATCACCGAGACGGCCGCCACGGTGTCGCATCAGGCGCTGACGCGCACGATGATGAAGATGTGCCGTCGGGGCGTCAGCTTTGCGCTGGATGATTTTGGCACCGGCTATGCTAATATTACGCAGGTGGTCCATTTGCCCTTCGCCCTTGTCAAGCTCGATCGCTCGATGCTGGTGTCCTCGATGCAAAGCGGCAGTTCGGCCATCGTATTCGAGGATACGGTGTCGATGATACAGCATTTGGGTCTAAAGACGGTGGTCGAGGGCGTGGAAACGCAGGAGCAGGCGGAAATGCTGCGCAGTTTGGGCGTTGACTACGTTCAAGGTTATTGCTTCGCCCGCCCGCAAAAGTTCGAGGATTTTCTGGAGCTGATGGAGCAGCAAAGGGCAGCGCTGCAAGCGGCCGAGCCGCAGCTATTGGCCGGACGCGCTGCCGAATAAATGCCTCCGCCGCCAAAGCTGCATAAAAACGCCCCTCAGTCGGCGTGACTGAGGGGCGTTTGGTTTGCGCGCTATTGATTGTTTCTGATCTTTTGGAAGCAATCCTGGCAATACACCGGACGGTCGTCGGTGGGCTTGAAGGGGATCTCGGTCTCGCAGCCGCATTCGGCGCAGATCACCGGATGCATCTCTCTCTCGCCGCGATTATTGCGCTGTCTCTTGCGAGCGCTGCGGCATTCGGGGCAGCGGGCGGGATCGTTGACGAAGCCCTTTTCGGCGTAAAATTCCTGCTCGGATGCGGTGAAAGCGAATTCAGCGCCGCATTCTTTGCACGTTAAAGTCCTATCCGTAAAAGTCATGTCGTTTTCCTCCTTATTGGAATCCTATTGTTTATCCGCAACCAGGGTATTTATTAGCGGACTAATAGGGATCCCGGGAAGAAAAAACAGTAGGTGATTGCATTATAACTGGTATAATGGCAAATTGCAAGCGTTTTGTTTTGTATTTGGTAAATATTTAGAAATTTTGCAAAAAAATATCCAAACTATTGCTTTCGTGAATTTAGCATGTTATAATGTGCACGCTTAATATTTATTTAGGAGGTAACACATGAACGGCAAAGTCAAATGGTTCAACGCTGAGAAGGGTTTTGGTTTCATTGAAAGAGAAGGCGGCGAGGATGTTTTCGTGCATTTCTCCGCTATCCAAGGTGAAGGCTTCAAAACTCTTGACGAAGGACAGAACGTGGAATTCGATATCGTCGAAGGTCCTCGTGGTCCGCAAGCAGCAAACGTTGTCAAGTTGTAATCCAGGAGCTGCACCTCTATATAGATAGCAATATCAATATTCAGGTAGCAAAAGCCCCGCCGCCCGTCGGTCGGGGCTTTATTTTTATCTCGGGTGATGATATAATCAGCGTCGGGGTGATGATATGAAAAAACTCAGCGAGGAATTCAAAGCCTTTCTCTTGCGCGGCAACGTCGTCGATATGGCGGTAGGCGTGATCATCGGCGCGGCCTTTTCGGCGATCATCAATTCGCTGGTCAAGGATATGCTGATGCCGTTGATATCGCTGCTGTTCGGCAAGATCGACTTCACCAATATGTTCATCGCCTTAGACGGCAATGAATACGCGACGCTGGAGGCGGCGCAGGAGGTGGGCGCGGCTACTTTTAATTACGGCGCTTTCATCACCGCCGTCATCAACTTTGTACTGATCGGCTTATTCGTGTTTATTTTTATCAAGGTGGTAAACGCGCTGTTTATCCGCCGTCAGCAGGAAGCCGAGCCTGAGGCGCGGCTGTGCCCGTACTGCTTCGGCGAGGTGCACGAGCAGGCGGCGCGCTGCCCGCATTGCTGCTCCGAGCTGCCCGAAGCCTGAGCGCGCGTAAGCTGCGCCGGCGGAGCCCGGTCGGTGGCCTTGCAGGGCAAAGTCCAGCTAAGCCGCTTGTTTATGTACGGCCGGCGAGTCGAGCGGCGCAATAAAAACACTTGTTTTTCCGCGCCGTTGATGGTAAAATCTAATCAAGTATGGGGAACATAATTCTAAAGGGGGAACTGCCATGTCCGATGAGAAGAAGGAAGTAAAACTGGAGGATTATTTTGATTATACCGGCGAGCAGGGTTATTATGGCCGCAAATGCGCCAATTACGACGACAAATGCGCCGAATGCAAATGGAATGAGCCCGCCCGCTGCCGCGAGGGTCATTTACGCGGCTAATGGGGTAAATTGACCTATACAAAAAAACCGCCTGTTTAGGCGGTTTTTTTGTATAGGGGGACGCGCAGTATGGCTGATCTTCAGCAGGAAGGGCAGCTCTTGGTCCCGCTCACGCAGCCGCATATCGTATCGCAGGGATCGGTGAACAAGGTGCGCGTGTCGTTGCAGTCGGCGTACTCGCATACCGGCGTGGCGGTCAGCGTGTATTCGCGCAGCAGCGTTTGCTGCAGGCAGGAGCGGAACAGCAGGCTGATGGCTACGCGGATCGTATCGTCGGTGATGTCGGTGATCACCGCCGAGCCGGCGACGACGCGGGTATTGGGCGTCATCAGTATGCTGTCGCGGGTGCAGCACAGCGAGGCTGAGCGGATGACGGTGATCGTCCGGCGCAGCGCGTTGTTGACGCAGCCGCAATTGTTGGGATTGAGCAGGCGTATCGGGATCTGGAAGCGTACCGTGGAGGTACAGAGGCAATCGTCCTTTTCGCGGTTGACCTCGCGGAATTCGATATTGCCGTCGATCTCGAGCGGGATAACGTCGCCGACCTCGAAATCATTGGGGTCGAAAATGGCCGGCGCGTCAATGGTGATCTCGCGGCAGACGTCGGCGGTGGTGCAGCAGCTATCCAGCACCGTTTGCAGCATCGCGCGTACCTCCTGCGGGCCGACGGCGGTATCGGTGGTCTCGCCGGCTACGGTGGTATCGGCAGCGGTAGTGGTAGTGGTGCAGCAGCATTTGCTCTTGGCGGCGGTGCAGCAGCAGTTGTTCTTGATGGGAGTGCAGCAATTATTCTTGCCGCAGCAGCCGGAAAGCAGGCTCATAAAAAAACACCTCTCTTATATCTGTCTATGGTACAGAATATGAGCAGCAGGTGTTTTTGGTGCGGAAGATGGAGTTAATAGGCGCCGAGCATTTCAGCGGTCAGCGCGATGACCTGTTCGATGTACGGGTAAAAGCCGTCTGACAGCTCCCGGCTCATCTTTTCCAGCAGCGCCGCCATTTTCAGAGGTTCCGCGTCATGCATATTGAAGCGGTAGATGAAGGAATCGGCCTGCTTTTGCGCCAATGCCAGCGCCGTGACCTCGCGGATGGCGAAGATCTGCAGCGCGCGATTATAGACGCCAATGATGCTCTCCGCGTTTCTGCCGCTGTAGGCGGACAGCGCCTCGGCGGCAATGCTTTTGCTGCGATAATCGGTGAGCGCCGCGATCAGCTCCTGGTTAGTCTGCGGCTGATCGCGTTTGATGATCAGCTCATAGCTCATCTCGACGAAATTATGCGCCTTCCACCATATGTAGTCCTCGCCGAGGTGGGTGGAGTCGCGCACCTCGTCCATATAGCGCTCGCCCTGCTTGAAGCACCAGCCATGCTCGCAGTCCGGCCAGTATTCGTCGGCGTAATAGTCCACGCCATGCGGCTCGGTCCCATGCGAGAGTATGCCCAGCGCCAGCGGCAGCGCCTGCGGACGGTAGCGTTTGCACCAGCCGTGGAAGCCGTCGCCCATCATATGCGCGGCGTCGCGCTCCATACCCGTGCCGGAGGCCAGATCGGGGAAAAAGCCGCCCAGAGTCATCAACGGCGGCACCTGGCCATATATTCTTTTGTTGACGTAATAATGCACCAGCGGAAACATAAGCGCCCCTGTTTACTGATAATTATCTTGACAAATCGACATTAGTATTATATAACATAGTCTCTTGATATTAAAACTTTTTTTTGCGTAAATTTAGGAGTAAACATGGCAGGCAGAAGAAGCACGAAAAAAACACCGTTAAAAAAGCATATCCGTAATATCGCGATGATCAGCCTAGGCTCGCTGGTCTGCACCGCCGGTTACTTGATACTTATCACGCCCAATGACCTGTTGGCCGGCGGCGTCTGGGGCGTAGCCGCGATACTCAATCACTATTTGCCGCGCATACCGATGGGCGCGTTTTTGGTGATACTCAATATACCGCTGCTGCTCTGGGGCTGGAATAAGCTGCGCCTGCGTTTTGCCGTCTATACGGTATATGCGATACTGCTGCAAAGCGCGCTGCTGATACTCATCGAGCCGTATCTGCCGACCTATACCGCCAACCCGCTGCTGGCCTGTATTTTCGGCGGCGTGCTGGTGGGCGTAGGCTCGGGCACGGTGGTGCGCTATCACGGTTCGGGCGGCGGTACTGACGTGATCGGCATCATCCTCAAGAGTAAATACGACATTTCTATCGGTACTATATCGCTGATCGTCAATGCGCTGATCGTCTTCTGCGCGGCATTTATCTTCGGTTTTGAGCGCGCCATGTATACGATGGTCAATCTGTTTATCTCAGCGCGCGTGTTCACGCAGGTGCTGGAGGGGTTGAACCGCAAGCGCAATGTGATGATCATCTCCGAGCATGGCGACGCGATAGCCGAGCGGCTGCTGCATGAGGTGGGCCGCGGCGTGACCAAGCTGCATGGCGAGGGCGGCTATACGCGCAAGAATAAGGACGTGCTGTTCTGCGTGGTCAGCCGTTTTGAGCTGGCGCTGCTCAAGGAAGTGATACAGCAAATCGATCCGCAGGCTTTCGTCTGCATCAACGAGACCTATGAGGTGCTGGGCAGTTTCCCCAAGCACGCGGCTCTGGAGGCGTTGATGAGCGAGGAACAGCAGGCGGCGATACTGGATAGCGGCGAGCTGCCGCAGATGAGCATCGAGTCGGAGTATGATAGCGAGGTTAACGAAAATCAGATATAAGATACAATTAGATATAATATAAAAAAGAGGATGTTATTAGGCGGCGCAACTTAGGGAGGCGGCGGTTTTCCGCAACTTGATCAAAAAGCCCTGTGCAAACAGGGCTTTTTCTTATGCGGAAAACTACGCAGTATTTCTGCGGCGAGAAATTTTGGCGCAGGGCAAGGCGCAAAGCGCAGCAATAGACGGAGCCTATTGTGAGCATTTGCAACGCCGCACTGCGCCGAAAGAGCCGCCGCAGAAACAACGTAGCCCTAAGGCGCGCCGCCCTTAGTCCTCTTTTTTTGTTAGCTCTGCCCACAACTCGGCGGGCGCTATATCTTTTATCCGCAGCTGCTGATAATCGCTTGCGCCGGCGCTGCCGCCGGGCGGATAATCGGCCGCGTTGAGCCGGGCGCAGAAATCGCCGTCCAAGGGCGGCGCGCCATTGTCCTCCTCAGCTAAAATAAGTCGCGTCAGTTCATCCAAACCGCTGTTGACGATAGATTCCCTTAAACGGTGCATCCTGTCGCTTTGCGGCAGGCAAAAATGGCTGCGGCAGACGAAGGGCCGCGTCAGATGACGCGAGCAGCAATGCCGTTCGCCGTCGAGCAGCATACAGCTGCCGTCGTCAGCGCGGCGCAGGCTGATATCGGCCGCGCCCGCCGCGTCTACGGCATAGGAGGCGAGAGCGGAGCACACCTGATGCGCGGGATAGGCCGCGCCGGGCTCCGCCATTTGCGCGATATCGGCGGCGATCAGCGGCGCGCGCTCATGGCAGCAGCCGTCGCAGCCGTAGCAATCGGCCAGATGCGCGGCGGCAAAGCCGTCCAACGCCCGCAAATAGTCGGCGACCGTGGCCGCGTCGTCGTCCACAGCTATATCCAGAGCCATCGCCTGTCCGCCGAAGTCGTCCTCGGCCTCGATGAAAAAAATACGGCAGCCGTCTCTCATCACCGCATCCTCCCAAGCCTTTATTCGCGGGATCGGCGGCGAAACCCTTTTCCGCGTCATTTTGTGAAAAATATATATATTTATAAGAAGAAAACTATTGATGCACCCCATATGTTGTGGTATAATTAATCAGGCATAAATATATCCGCGATTTAAGGAGGTAGAAACTTGAGCGAGGAAATCAAAAACGGCGATAGCGAAGTATTGCTGGAGCCAAACGGCGCTTTGGGCGATACCAAGCCGGAAAACGGCGATTACGGCGCTGAGCAAATACAAATACTCGAGGGATTGGAGGGCGTGCGCCGCCGTCCCGGTATGTATATCGGCTCTACCGGCCCGCGCGGCCTGCATCATCTGGTCTATGAGATCGTCGATAATTCCATCGACGAGGCGCTGGCCGGCTTTTGCGATACGATCAAGGTGATCATTCACGGTGATAATTCGATCACCGTTACCGATAACGGGCGCGGTATTCCCACCGGCATCCATGAAAAGACCGGTAAATCAGCGGTGGAGGCGGCGTTGACCATGCTGCATGCCGGCGGTAAATTCGGCGGCGGCGGCTACAAGGTCTCCGGCGGCCTGCACGGCGTGGGCATGAGTGTGGTCAACGCGCTGTCGGAATGGTTGGAGGTCAAGGTCGAGCAGGGCGGCTTTCTCTATCAGCAGGAGTACAAACGCGGCGTACCGCAGTATGACCTGCGGCAGATCAGCCTGTCCTCCGGGCATGGCACGAGCATCAGCTTCGCGCCGGATCCCGAGGTGTTCGAGGAGCTGGTCTATTCGCGCGACACCTTGAGCAGCCGTCTGCGCGAGCTGGCCTTCCTCAACAAGGGTATTTCCATACACCTGACCGATGAGCGCGACGGCACGGAGACGCTGTTCAAATATGACGGCGGGGTCAAGGACTTCGTCAAATATCTGAACAAGAGCAAGGACGAGCTGCATAAGATCATCTGCTTTGAGGGCGAGCGTGACCGCGTGCAGGTGGAGATCGCGCTGCAATATACCGACAGCTACAATGAGAACGTCTTTTCTTACGTCAACAATATCCATACGCAGGAGGGCGGTACTCATGAGGTCGGCTTCAAGACGGCACTGACGCGCGTGGTCAACGACTATGCGCGGCGGCTGAACATCCTCAAGGAGGGCAACGCCAATCTCTCCGGCGAGGATATACGCGAGGGCGTCACCGCCGTGCTGTCGGTCAAGGTCGAGGAGCCGCAATTCGAGGGTCAGACCAAGACCAAGCTCGGTAATACCGAGGTGCGCGGCGTCGTTGACGCGCTGGTCAGCGATGGCGTGGGCACCTATCTGGAGGAGCATCCGAGCGAAACGCGGCGCATCATCGAAAAGACGGTGCAGGCCTCCCGCGCCCGCGAGGCGGCGCGCAAGGCGCGCGATATGACGCGGCGCAAAACGGCTCTCGACCGCACTTCGCTGCCGGGTAAGCTGGCCGATTGCTCGATGAAGGATCCGGCGCTGTCCGAGCTGTTCATCGTCGAGGGCGATTCGGCAGGCGGCTCGGCGATCAATGGCCGCGATCGCCGTATTCAGGCGATACTGCCGCTGCGCGGCAAGATACTCAATGTCGAAAAGGCGCGCCTCGACCGCATACTCGGTAATGAGGAGATACGCTCGATGATCACCGCCATGGGCACCGGCATCTCCGATGATTTTGATATCGAGAAGGCGCGCTATCACAAATTAGTGATCATGACTGACGCCGACGTCGACGGCGCGCATATCCGCACGCTGCTGCTGACTTTTTTCTTCCGCTATATGCGTCCGCTGATCGAGGCCGGCTATGTGTATATCGCGCAGCCGCCGCTGTTTCGCGCCCGCGCCAAGCGCGGCAAGGAAGAAACGTATCTGTACGACGAGAAGGATCTGGCTCGCTTTTTCAGCGACAAGGACAAGGACAAATACGATATCAGTCGTTATAAAGGCTTGGGCGAGATGGACGCCAGCGAATTATGGGAAACAACGATGAATCCGGAAAACCGCACCTTGCTCAAGGTATCCTTGGAAGACGCGGTAGAGGCGGAGGAAATATTCACCGTGCTGATGGGGGATAAGGTCGAGCCGCGCCGCGAGTTCATTCAGAATAATGCCAGATTTGTCAAAAATCTGGATATATAAGGGGGCGGAACAGTGGATTTCACCAATGGCAAGGTTTTGACCCGCAATCTGGAAAAGGAGATGCGGGAATCATATATCGACTATTCGATGAGCGTGATCGTCGGCCGCGCCCTGCCCGATGTGCGCGACGGCTTAAAGCCGGTGCATCGGCGCGTGCTGTACTCGATGTTCGAGCAGGGCATCACTCCCGACAAGCCGCATAAGAAATGCGCGCGCATCGTCGGCGACGCGATGGGTAAATACCATCCCCATGGCGATAGCTCCATCTATGATACGCTGGTGCGTATGGCGCAGGATTTCTCGATGCGCTATATGCTGGTAGATGGGCACGGTAACTTCGGCTCGGTGGACGGTCATCGGGCGGCCGCTATGCGTTATACCGAGGCGCGCCTGCATAAGTTCGCCATGGAGATGATGGCCGATCTGAATAAGGATACCGTCGATTTTGTCGATAACTATGACGGCGAGGAGAAAGAGCCGGTGGTGCTGCCCAGCCGCTTTCCCAATCTGCTGGTCAACGGCAGCTCCGGCATCGCGGTGGGCATGGCGACCAATATCCCGCCGCATAACCTCAACGAGGTCATCGACGCTATCGACCTGCTGATCGACAATCCCGACGCTACGATCGAGCAGCTGATGGCCAAAATACCCGGCCCCGATTTTCCCACCGCCGGCCTGATCCTGGGCGCGGACGGCATCAAGTCCGCCTATCGCAGCGGGCGCGGTATCATCAAGCTGCGCGCGCGCGCGGTGGTCGAGATGATGAACAACGGCAAGCAGCGGATACTGGTCACCGAGCTGCCCTATCAGGTCAATAAGGCGCAGCTGATCGAGAAGATCGCCGAGCTGGTGCGCGACAAGAAGATCGAGGGTATCACCGATCTGCGCGACGAGAGCGATAAGGACGGCTTGCGCGTGGTGCTCGAGGTCAAGAAAGAGGCCAACGCCTCGGTGATACTCAATCAGCTGTACAAGCATACGCAATTGCAGACTACCTTCGGCATCATCATGCTGGCTCTGGTGGACGGCGTGCCGCAGGTGCTCAATCTCAAGGAAATGCTCGAGCATTATCTGGCGCATCAACAAGACGTGATCGTGCGCCGTTCGCGCTTCGATCTGGCAAAGGCGCAGGATCGCGCGCATATCGTCGAGGGCTTGAAGATCGCGCTCGATTTTATCGACGAGGTGATCGCCACCATCCGCGCCGCCCATGATAATGCCAAGGAAAAACTGATGGAGCGCTTCAACCTCTCCGAGCGGCAGGCCACGGCGATATTGGAAATGCGCCTGCGCGCGTTGCAGGGCATGGAGCGCGAGAAATTGGACGCCGAGTACAAGGAGCTGATCAAGACCATCGCTTATTTGACCGAGGTGCTGAATAACGACAAATTAGTGCAGTATATCATCAAGGACGAATTACAGCAGATACAGGCCAAGTACGGCGATCACCGCCGTACCATCATCGTCAGCGACGACAAAGATATCTCGGTGGAGGACTTGATCGCCGAGGAGGATATGGTGATCACCATCACCAATTCCGGCTATATCAAGCGGCTCAACAGCAATACCTATCGTCAGCAGCGGCGCGGCGGGCGCGGGGTGACGGCGATGACCACCAAGCAGGAGGATTACGTCGAGCAGCTGTTCATTACCACCACCCACCATTATCTGATGGTGTTCACCAGACGCGGCCGCGTCTACCGGCTCAAGGTGCATGAGATACCGGAGGCCGGCCGCCAGGCCAAGGGCACGGCTATCGTCAATCTGCTGTCGCTGACCGGCGAGGATACGGTCACCGCCGTGATACCGGTCAGGGAATACAGCGACGACAAGTATCTGTTCATGGCTACGCGCAACGGTACTGTCAAAAAGAGCGTGCTCTTAGAGTACGACAGCAACCGCAAGGACGGCTTGGTCGCCATCAATCTTGACGATGACGACGAGCTGATCGGCGTGCAGCTTACCGACGGCAATAACGGTATCGTGCTGTCCACGGCGCAGGGCGCGGCCATCCGCTTCGACGAGAGCAAGGTGCGGCCGATGGGGCGCGCCACGCATGGCGTGCGCGGCATCACGCTGGACGGCGGCGATTTTGTGGTCAGCCTTGACAGCGTGCAGGAGAAGGGCGAGCTGCTGGTGCTTTCGGAGAACGGCTACGGCAAACGCACGCCGCTCGATTCCTTCCGCATCACCAATCGCGGCGGCAAGGGCGTTTATGCGCTGCGCTGCAATGATAAGACCGGACGGCTGGTCGCCATCGAAGTAGTACGCCCCGGCGATGAAATGATGATCATTTCCCGCGAGGGCATCATCATCCGCGTCAACGTCGATGATATCTCCGAGCAGGGGCGCTATGCGCAGGGCGTGCGTGTGATCAAGCTCGGCGAGGGCGACGTGGTGGTCGATATGGCCAAGGTGCTGAGCCATGATGACGACGGCGAGGCGCTGCCGGCGGCTGCGGCCGAGGATATGGCGCTGGCCGGACAGCCGCAGGCGGATGACGCGGAGGATGTATTCGGCGAGTAGAGGATAAATAGCGTCACGGCCGGCCGTTATTTATCAGCATATTACCAAGCACAGAACAAGGAGGATCATCATGCACAAATCACGTTTGGACAAATTGCGCGCGGCGTTGTATGGCGCTGATTGCGAGGCGATGTTTATCGTCAATGAGAGTAACGTCAAATATTTGAGCGGTTTTACCTCCGGCGAGTCGTTTTTATTCATCGTCACCGCCGGCAGCAATTATTTCATTACCGATTTTCGCTATATCGAACAGGCGGAGCAGCAATGCCCTTATTATCAGGTGCTCCGCTATCGCGACGCGAATACGCCGCTGCCCAAGGTGCTGGCCGATCTTTGCGCCAAGTATCAGGTCAAGAAGCTGGCCTTCGAGCGCGAGCATATCAGCTACGCCATGTTTGAGAGCATCAGCGGCAGCTTGCAGGGCATACAACTGCTGCCTACCGACAGCTTAGTCGAGCAGGTGCGCGCGGTCAAGGATGAAGGCGAGATCGAGAACCTGCGCATCGCCTGCCGCGCCACCGACGACGTTTTTGATATGATGTGCGGCTGGCTGCATCCCGGAGTCACCGAGCGCGAGGCCAAATGGCAGATGTATTGCTTCATCAATGATACCGGCTGCGTGTCCAGCTTCAAGCCGATCATCGCCGCCGGAGCTAACGGCTCCAAGCCGCATGCCAAGCCTTCGGCGCGGCAGCTGCAAAACGGCGATCTGCTGACCATGGACTTTGGCTGCGCCTATAAAGGCTATCATGCCGATATCACCCGTACCGTGTGCATCGGCAATCCTGATGAAAAGCAAAAGGAGATCTACGGCGTCGTGCTAGAGGCTAATCTGCGCGCCGAAGCGGCGCTCAAGGCCGGCATGACCGGCCAGGCTATCGACGCCATCGCCCGTGATTATATCACCGAGCAGGGTTACGGCGAGCAATTCGGCCATGGGCTGGGGCATGGCGTGGGCATGGATATACATGAGTTGCCCAATCTCAACCGCGCTAATGACAAGCCGCTGCCGGCCGGCGCTTTGGTCACCGTGGAGCCGGGCATCTATATCCCTGATTGGGGCGGCGTGCGCATCGAGGATACCTGCCTGGTCACGGAGGATGGCTGCGAGATCATGTTCCGCTCGACCAAGGAGCTGCTGTGCTTATAAGCCGCGACAGCGGTAATATAAAAAGGAGGGATACTATGCCGATCATTGAGGTACATATACTTGAGGGCAGAACAGTCGAAACCAAGGAACGGCTGGTCCGCGAGATGACAGCTTTGGTAGTAGATGTGCTGGATAGCAGACCGGAGGCGGTGCGTATCATCATCGACGAGATGCAGCCGCAGAATTATGCCATCGCCGGCGAGTCGGTAAGCAAACGCCGCGCCACCGGCAAACTCAAGCCGTAAGCCTAAAAGAGCCTTGAGCTGATGCTCAAGGCTCTTTTTTGCGGTTGCAAGCGGCGTTTTTGCGGTTGTAAGCGCGTTTAGTAAGTACGCTTGCAGGCATAGTAGTCCTGCACCTGTACCAACGCCTCGCCGAAGCGTACAGGATGAACATGGCGGTATGCAGGGCATTCAGATGCGCCATGCGATTTTGATGGTATCGCTGGTGGCGTGGATGACCTTGACCAGTTGATCTACGGTTCGGCGTTTGTCCTCAAAGCTCAATTCATCCCACACGGTCAGATGATTGTTGATCTCCGTATAGTCTGCTTCTTTGCGCAGCTTCAGCTCCAAGGCCCGGCGGGATAGCTCCTGCTTTTTGGCGTCCAGTCCCCGCACCCGTTGATCGATGTAGCGGAAGAGCGCGTCGTCCGCCTGAGCCAGCCGCTCCATCAGGGAGGCGATCTCCGCTTCCACCTGAGCCAGCTCCACCTGCAAAGTGGTCAGCTCCGGGTTGGCGATCCGTTGCTTGCGTTTGCGCAGAGAGGTAAATTGTGCCAGCTTTTTCCGCATCTCCCCGTAGACGATCTCCTCTATCTCATCGGAATAGATGGTGCCGGAGCCGGCGCAGGCGTGGGAGTTGAGTTTGTTGGAGCAGAGCAAGTAGCGGGATTTACGGGTGGGATAGTGCTTGTCAACCAGGGCGTAGCCGCACAGGCCGCATTTGATCTTCCCGGCCAGCCAGGTGTTTTTGGCTTTTTGATAAGGCCGCACCTGTTGGGCTTCCAGGCATTTGGCGCGGCATTTCAGCCATAGCTGGGCGGGGACGATGCCCTCGTGCGGAGCCAGCACCAGATGATTGCCCTCAAGGTTGATCTGCTTGCGCCCCTGAGAACCCTGCCCTTTATAGTAATAGCAGCCGTTGACGCCGATGAAGTCCGCCGCGTCATTAGCCAGGATCGCGCCCTGGCCGCGGTAGAATTCATAGACAGCTAAATCAGCCCGGACGTAGATGGGGTTGCGCAGCACGTCGGCCAGACGGGTGCGCTCCCAGGGGCGGCCGTTTTTGGTCACGCCATGCTGCTGAAAATAGCGGATGATATCACCGTAGGAGCATTCCGGCTGGGAGTAAAGCTCGTAGATCAGCCGGATCTGCTCGGCCTCAGCCGGGTTTATTTCATACATGGAGGTCTTGACTCCATTCAGCTCGGTGGGGATCAGATTAAAGCCGTAAGGCACGCGCCCGCCCATGTAAAAGCTTTTCTGGCTGCGGGAGAAGTAGGCGTCCGTCACCCGTTTTTGGATGGTTTCCCGCTCCAGCTGGGCGAAGACGATGCAGATATTGAGCATGGCCCGACCCATGGGCGATGAGGTGTCAAACTTCTCGCTGCAGGATACGAACTCCACATGCTGCTGCGCAAAATGCTCCATCATGGCGGAAAAGTCCAGTACGCTGCGGCTGATACGATCCAGCTTATAGACGATGACCTTGTTGATCAGGCCGGAATCAATATCGTCCATCATTTGCACAAAGGCCGGACGATCCGTGTTTTTGCCGCTGAAGCCCCGATCGAGGTAGGATTGAAACGCCTCCCCTCTGGTTTCATATTGACAGAACTCGATTTGGCTTTCGATGGAAATGCTATCGGCTCTGTCCACGGATTGCCGCGCGTATATTGCGATCATATGCAGCTCCTTTTGATTATAAAAGAGCTGCTGACAGGTATTTCATACCGCAGCAGCTCCCGAATAGCCATTCATGTTTGACGTATTCCCCGCGTATTTAGAAAAGATATCGAACAGGCCTTCCTCGATACAGCGGCGCTGCTCGATCTGTTCTTCTCCCGATAAAACCGGCGTAAGGTTTTCGATCTTGATCTCACCCTTGCGGCCTGGTATCAGGCGCTCCTCGCTGTGATAATCGAAGGGTCGAAGCAGGAAAGCGGCCACCCCCCTCCTTTGATGTTGCTAAAGTATATTGTTTGCCGGCGTGTCCTATGCAAAGAGCCGGAGGGTTTTTGCCTTTTGCATAGGTTAGTTATTTCAGCAGCGCAAAGAGCATAAAAAACCGGGTGTTCTCATAGCACGCAAATGCTGTAAGAACACCCGTCATGGTCGGGGCGGAATTATAGAGTTTCATCCTGATCTTCTTCGCTGCCAGAAATAAACATTTCCTCTGTGGTACTCGGTGCAAGTTTGAGTTTTTCGGTAATATCAGAAAGTGCGTTGGTCGTAGCCTCCAGCACCTCTATGGCAGTCGCCATTCGCCCTGCCAAGTGATAATACATCGCCTTGTAATCCGGCACGCAGAATCCCCCCTAACATATTTTTAATAATCGGCACTGTTTAGAAAAACAGTGCCGACTCTTGCTTGGTCGGGGCGAAAGGATTTGAACCTTCGGCCTCTGCGTCCCGAACGCAGCGCTCTACCAAGCTGAGCCACGCCCCGACAGCTATTACATTTTAGCCCAAATGATAGGCCTTTGTCAACAACAATATGGCGTTTACTTGAAATTATTTGCGTATAATGGTATGATAAAAAACAGCGGCGCGGCTGTACCGGCGCGCGCCGCGTTGAGATAGACCCAATGCGTTTGAACGCAAGGAGCGGCTATGCATATCGTTTTGGTCGAGCCGGAGATACCCAATAATACCGGCAATATATCCCGCACCTGCTCGGTGACCGGCTCCAGCCTGCATTTGGTCAGACCGCTGGGCTTTTCTACCGACGATAAACAGCTCAAGCGCGCCGGTCTGGACTATTGGCAGTATTTGGACCTGCATTATTATGACAGCTTTGACGAGGTTTTGGCCAAATACCCTGAGGGGCGCTTCTTCTATGCCTCGACCAAGGCCGGTCATCGCTACACCGAGCCGTCTTACCGCGCCGGTGATTTTCTCGTCTTTGGCAAGGAGACGCGCGGCCTGCCCGAATCGCTGCTGGCGGCGCATGCCGATCATTGCGTGCGCATCCCGATGGGTCGCGATATCCGTTCGCTCAATCTCGCCAATTCGGTGGCGATCATTCTTTACGAGGCGCTGCGGCAGCAGGGCTTCCCCAATCTGATATAGGTGAGCTGATGGACAAAAGCATTATCACCGTGGCCGGCTATGCCACCGCGCAATTCATCGAGAAGAAGTCGCGCTTTATCGGCCATATCGCGCCGGTCGCCGACGAGGCGCAGGCGCAGGCCTTCATCGAGCGTATCCGCGCCGAGCATCGCGAGGCCAATCACAACGTCTACGCTTGGCTGATCGGCGAGCAGGCGCAATTCCAGCGCAGCTCCGATGACGGCGAGCCGTCGGGCAGCGCCGGCCGTCCGGTGCTGGAGGCGCTCAAGCGCAGCGGCTTGCAGGATGCGGCGGTGGTGGTGACGCGCTATTTCGGCGGCATACTGCTGGGCGCGGGCGGCCTGGCGCGCGCCTATGGCAAGGGCGCGCAGCTGGCGATCGAGGCGGCGCGGCGCGTGAAGCGCAGCGAGGCCGGCCGTTATGCGCTCGATTTTGATTATACGCTGCTCGGGCGCATCGAGCCGTATCTGTTCGCCAATCAGCTATGCGTCGAGAACAAGCTCTACGGCGAGAAGGTCTGCTTCATCTGCCTGCTGACGGCCGCGCAGCGCGCGCAGGCTGAGACGGCGCTGGCCGAGCTCAGCAACGGCAGCGCGCATTGGCAGGATCTGGGCGAGACGGCCTTCATCGAGACCGCGTTGTAGCGCTGACTCAGGCGTGCCGCTTCGAGCGCGCCGCGCCTATGTATAAAAATCCTCACCCCGCTCAAACTATGGGCGGGGTGATTGTATGTCCGAGATTAAAAGATCGCTTAAAAGCAAGATGAAAAAGCGCAATGCCGACTGGGAGGCCGAAAAGGTCGAGATCGCCAAGGAGCTTGGTTTATGGCCTGAAGTCGAGCGCGACGGCTGGAGCGGACTGAGCGCGGCGGACAGCGGACGCATCGGCGGCGTGCTGGCGGCGCGGCGCAAGGCGGCCGGTATGGCGGCGATCAACCGCGCGCAGCTGACCGGCGCGCTGCTGCCGGACGGCGGCGCGGAGTTGGGCTTGGGCGATATCGGGCCGGACGTTATCGGCTTGAATACGGACGGCACAATAGTCGAAGAATAAATGCTCGTTCACAGCCGGTTGCGACGAAGTTTGCAGCGGCTGTGTTTTATAATCAGAGGTATGAGGGGAGCGATAGCGGCATAGGATGAACTGACAAGCCATAGGAGGCGCCAGATGAGCGGGAGCTATATCGTATATGCCGACGTTTTATTCGCGCTCAATTTCTGTCTCGACTGGTTCCTGCTGTGGGCGAGCGGCTGTTTTCTGCACTTGAGCACGCCGCTGTGGCGCTTGCTCGCGGCGACGCTGGCGGCGGCGCTGTACGGCGTCGGCGTGCTCGTCCCCGCATTAGCGGCAGCTTACAGCGCTCCGCTGGCGATAGCCGTATCGCTGCTGCTGCTGCGCGCCGCCTATCCGTGGAACGGCTGGCGCGGCTTCGGCAAGCTATGCGCCGCCTTTTACCTGATCTGCTTCGCTATGGCCGGCGCGGCGCTGGCTGCTTCGACTTTGCTCGACGCGCAGGGGAGGCACGCTTACAGCCCGCAGATACTTCGAGCCGGCTGCCTGCTGTTCGCGCTGCCGCCGGCGTTGGCGTTGGCGCGGCGCGGCTGGTCGGCGCTCAGCCGCGTGTGGCGGCGCGAGGACTTTCTGATCGAGCTGGAGCTATGCGCCGCCGCGCAGCGGATACGGCTGACGGCGCTGCTTGATACCGGCAACGATCTGCGCGAGCCGCTGTCGGCCGACCCGGTGATCGTCGCCGATTACCGCGCGGTGCGCGCCCTGCTGCCGCAGCGTTTGCGCGACAGCTTTGAGCGCGCGCCCGACGACGCGGCGGAAATATTGCGGCTGATGGCGGCGTTGCCCGACGGCGACGGCTGGACGCGCCGCCTGCGGCTGGTACCGTTCGCCAGCCTCGGCGCGCGGCATGGGCTGCTGCTCGGCTTCAGGCCGGACGCGCTGTCGCTGCTCGGCGAACAGCCGGCGCAATTAGCGCCGGCGGTGGTCTGTATCACCGACCGTGATTGGGGAAGCGGCGGCTATCGCGCCGTGGCCAATCCGCATATACTCGACCGGCAGCTGGCTAAGGCTGTGTAGCAAGCTTAACATAAGGAGGAAGCCGATGTTCAAAAAAAATGAGCCCAGTTGGTACGTTTTGCTGTTATTGCGCTTATACCGCTTTCCCTGGCTGCGGCGCGCCGATTATATCGGCGGCTCGGAGATATTGCCGCCGCCCTTGAGCGCGGAGGAAGAGCGCAGCCTGCTCAAGCTGTTCGCCGCCGGCAATAGCGATGCGCGGCAAATACTGATCGAGCATAACCTGCGCTTGGTGGTATATATCGCGCGCAAATTCGATAATACCGGCGTCGGCGTCGAGGACCTGATCTCTATCGGCAGCATCGGACTGATCAAGGCGGTCAATACCTTTGACAGCGGCAAGAATATCAAGCTCGCTACCTATGCTTCACGCTGCATCGAAAACGAGATATTGATGTACCTGCGCCGCAATGCCAAGACGCGCGCCGAGATCTCCTTCGACGAGCCGCTGAACACCGATTGGGACGGCAATGAGCTGCTGTTATCCGATATACTGGGCACCGATAACGATATCATCTACAAGTCGATAGAGGAGGAGCTGGAGCGCAAGCTGTTGTTTGCGGCGATATGCAAGCTATCCCCGCGCGAGCGCATGATCATGGAGACGCGCTTCGGCCTGCATGGGCGCGAGGAGAAAACGCAAAAGGAGGTGGCGGAAATGCTCGGCATTTCCCAATCCTATATCTCGCGGCTGGAAAAGCGCATCATCCAAAAACTGCAAAAGGACGTGCTGAAGGCCGAATAGCGATAATCGCTTATTGATTTTCTATTAGCTTGTGATATAATATTTTATACTGACGGCGGTACGCCGTGATCACGGAGGGCTATCGTCTCCGCGCTTTGCTGGGGACAGGCTGCGGTTTTGATACATGGCTGCAAAAGGAGGTTGCTGACAATGACAAAAAAACTACCGCGCGTGGCCGCAGTACACGACGTTTCCGGGTACGGTAAATGCGCTTTGACGGTGGCGATGCCGGTGATCTCGGCGGCGGGCGTGGAGGTCTGCCCGGTACCGACGGCGATACTGTCCACTAATACGCTGTTTGATAATTTTACCTTTTTCGATTATACGCCGCATATGCGCGCTCATTTTGATCATTGGCGTCAACTGGGGTTGAAATTTGATTGCGTGTACAGCGGCTTTCTCGGCTCGATCGAGCAGATCGACTATGTGCTTGAGCTGATAGAGGGCTTTGACAGCGGCATTTCCGTCATCGACCCGGTGATGGGCGATAACGGTATCGTGATCAAGACCTATACGCCGGCGATGTGCGAGAAAATGGTCTCGCTGGTGGCCAAGGCGGATATCGCCACGCCCAATATCACCGAGGCCTGCCTGCTCACCGGATGCGAGTACAAGGAAGCCGAGCTGAACAGCGCCGAGGCGCAGCAGCTGTGCGAGCAGATCATTGCCCTGGGCTGCAAGAACGTGGTGCTGACCGGCGTGCGGCGCGGCAGCAAGCTGTATAATTGCGCCTATGAGCAGGGCGGGGGTTATTTCGAGATCGCCATCAATCTGCTGCCGTATAATATGCACGGCACCGGCGACCTTTTTACCTCGGTGCTGGTATCAGGGCTGATGCGCGGTTACGGACTGCGTCAATGCGTGGATTCGGCGGCGCGCTTCGTCTATGACGCGATGGAATATGGCCGCGATATCGAGGATATTTTCGACCGCGGCGTGGCCTTTGAGCCGATAGTATATCGTTTGGGCTCGGGATTATATCAAAAGGGGTGATCCCATGGATATCGCGGTGTGGTTGCCTGTTTGGGAGGAGATCGAGAAGAAAAGCCGCGCCGGCGCTCAGCTGAGCAATGATGAGCGCACATGGTATCTGCTGCGCTCCGCCATCGACGAGGTGGAGGAGAACGGTCTGTTCGGCTTTTTTTGCGGCGATTATTCGGCCTTGAGCGAGCAGGTGATAACGGCCTGGCAAGCGGTGGGCGCCGATGAGATGGCCAATATTTTTGAGCAGGGAGTAGCGGCATTGCCCAATCAATGCGCGCCGCAAAACGAGCAGGAGCGCGAGGCGTTGATCGAGGAATTCTATGACGAGGACTTCCGCAAGATATTCAATGAGCTGGACGAGGATTTTGAGGAGATACTTAGCGACAGCGAGGAAATGCTGGATAAGCTGATCCTGCGCATCATCGACAATAACTGACAGCCGTTGCTCTGAAAGCCCCGCGGGTAATATCCCGAGGGGCTTTTTTGCGTTGCCGTTAATACTCCGCATGACTACGCACCACACGGCGCGGCGCGGCATAAATTGTCGTATATGCTGTTGCGGGGGTTCGTTTTATGACCAAGATTGCTGTGTGCGGCGGCGACCGGCGTGAGATCGCCGTGCTGAATCGGCTGTTGGAGCTGGGCTATGACGTCGCCGCCTATGCCTTGCCCAGCCGCCTGCTGCCGATAGACGCTACTTATTATGACGACGCGGCGGCGGCCATGGACGAGGCGGCGGCGCTGATACTGCCGATGCCGCCGCTGGGAGCGTCCGGCGAGCTGCACAATATCTGCGGCTGCGAGCATCACTTTTCGCCGGCGCTGCTGTCGCTGTTGCCGCCGCGCGCGCCGCTGCTTTGCGGTTTGGCCTCCGCATCCTTAGCTGAGGCGGCGCGGCGCTTGCGGCTGCGGCTGATCGAGACGGCGGAGCTGGACGCGGTGGCGCTGCCCCTGGCCGCGGCCTGTGCCGAGGGCGCGCTGGCGGAGGCTATCATCAACGGCGACGACCTGCTTGGCGGCAAACGCGCGCTGCTGATCGGTTATGGGCGCATCGGGCGGGAATTAGCGCCGCTGCTTGCGGCAACGCGGCAGCAGCTGACCGTGGCCAACCGCGGCGCGGAGCGGGCGAAGCAGGCGGAGCAGGACGGCTATCATTGCTGTTCATGGCCGGAATTGGCGGCGGTGGCGGCGCAGGTCGATTATATCTACAATACCGTACCCAAACGGCTGTTCACAGACAGCGTGCTGCGCCTGCTCAAGCCGCATGCGCTGATCGTCGATCTGGCTCCCACGCCGGGTTGCGCCTCGGCGGAGGCGGCGCGGAGCGCCGGCGCGCGTCTGGTGCGCGCCGGCGGTTTGCCGGGCAAGTATGCGCCGCGCTATGCTGGGCGGGTGCTGGCGGACGTTTATCCGCGGCTGCTGGAAGCGGCATGGGAGGTGAGCGGCGATGTGTGAGTGGCTTCGGGGTCTGCGCGTCGGCTTTGCGCTCTGCGGCTCTCATTGTACGCTCGACCGGGCTTTTACGGCGCTGGAACTGCTGCGCGAGCGCGGAGCGCTGATCTATCCGCTCATCTCCGCCAGCGTGCGTTATACCGACAGCCGCTTCGGCGAGGCGGCGGCGCGCTATGAGCGTTTGCGCGCCCTGTCCGCCGACAGCCACGTTATCGACAGCATCGAGGCGGCGGAGCCGATCGGCCCCAAGCGGCTGTTCGATATACTGCTGATCGCGCCGCTTACCGGCAATAGCTGCGCCAAGCTGGCCGCCGGCATCGCCGATACGCCGGTGACGATGGCGGCAAAAGCGCATCTGCGCGGGCAGAGGCCGCTGCTGCTGGCCATATCCAGCAATGACGCCTTAGCCGCCAATGCCAAGAATATCGGCGCGCTGCTCAATTACAAGCATATCTTTTTCCTGCCCTTTTATCAGGACGATCCGCTGCATAAACCCAATTCGCTGGTCTCGGATTATACCGCGCTGCTGCCGGCCATGCAGGCGGCCTTGCAGGGGCGGCAGTATCAGCCGCTGCTCGCCGCGCCGCCAATACCGCCGGTTTAAGCTGAATGTATCTTGCAAACCATAAGCGGCGGTGATATAATAACAAGATATCATGGAAATTCTGATTGATTCGCGGCAGCGTCTGTGCGGCGCTTCGGCGGCTAAATAATCTGACGAGGTCATAACTATGCGTAAATATAATGTAGCTATCGTCGGCGCGACCGGCGCCGTGGGGCAGGAATTGCTGAAAATATTGGCGGAGCGCAGTTTTCCTTACGGGCGGCTCAGCCTGCTGGCTTCGGAGCGTTCCGAGGGCAAGACCATAACCTTCCAGGGGCGCGAGCATCAGGTACGCGCTACTACCACCGATAGCTTTGAAGGCGTGGATATAGTATTGTTCGCCGGCGGCAGCGCGGCGGTGGAATTCGCTCCGGCGGCGGTCAAGGCGGGCGCGGTGGTTATCGACAATGGTTCGAGCTTCCGCTATGACGACGCGGTGCCGCTGGTGGTGCCGGAGGTCAATCCCGAGGACGTGCGCTGGCATCAGGGTATCATCGCTAACCCTAATTGCTCGACCATACAGATGGTAGTGGCCTTAAAGCCGCTGCATGACGCGGCCAGGATCAAGCGCGTCGTCGTCTCTACATATCAGGCGGTATCGGGCGCAGGCCTGCCCGGTCTGCATGAGCTGGAGCGGCAGGCCGCCGATATCACGGCCGGCCGCGCGGTCAAGGTCGAGGCCTTCCAGCATCAGATCGCCTTCAACCTGATACCGCAGATCGACAAATTGCAGGATAATCTCTATTATCGCGAAGAAATGAAAATGGTCTGGGAAACGCAGAAAATGCTCCATGACCCGCATATCCGTGTTTGCGCCACCTGTGTGCGCGTGCCGGTGTTCCGCAGCCATTCGGAGTCGGTGAACGTCGAGACCGAGCGCAAGCTCAGCGTCGAGGAGACGCGCGAACTGCTGCGCAACGCCCCCGGCGTCAAGGTGATCGACGACCCGGCGGCGAGCGAATACCCGATGCCCTTCTACACCTGCGATACCGACGACGTTTACGTCGGCCGCATCCGCGAGGATATATCCTGCGACAACGGTATCGCCATGTGGGTGGTAGCCGATCAGATACGCAAGGGCGCGGCTACCAATGCCATACAGATCGCCGAGTTACTGGTCAAAGAAGGACTGGTTTGATCTTAGACAGCATAAGCGGAGGATAAGATATGGATTTCGGTAGAGTTATCGCAGCGATGGTAACGCCTTTTACTGAGGATTACGCCGTCGATTATGACGCGGCGCAGCAGCTGGCCGCATATTTATTGGATCAGGGCGTGGACGGCTTGGTGCTGTGCGGTTCCACCGGCGAGAATCCCACGCTGACCAAGGAGGAGAAGCTTAAGCTGTTCGCCGCCGTTAAGCAGGTGACCAAGGGGCGCGCCTTGCTGATCGCCGGCACCTCCGGCTATAATACCATGACCTCGGTGGAGCTGTCGCAAAAGGCCGAGAGCCTGGGTGCGGACGCGCTGCTCGCCGTTACGCCTTACTATAATAAACCGCCGCAAGAGGGCTTGTACCAGCATTTCAAGGCCATCGCCGAGGCGGTGCGCATACCGGTGATACTGTATAACGTGCCGTCGCGCACCGGCGTTAATCTGCAGCCGCAGACGGTGGAGCGTCTGGCGCAGCTTGACAATATCGCCGGCCTCAAGGAAGCGGCCTGCTGCATGGAGCAAATGATCGAGATACGCCTGCGCACGCCCGCTGATTTTCTCATCTATTCCGGCGACGACGCGACGACGCTGCCGATGCTGGCGATGGGCGCTTGCGGCGTGATCTCCGTATCCGCGCATCTGATCGCCCAGCCGCTGCAGGAGATGATCGCGGCCTTTGAGCGCGGCGATAATGATAAGGCGCTGGAACTGCATAATCGCTATTATCCGCTCAACAGCAAGCTGTTTATCCGCTCCAATCCGATACCGCTCAAGTACTGTCTGAACAAACTCGGCCTGCCCGCCGGTCCTTGCCGTTTGCCGCTGATCGCCGCAGACGCGGAGGCGGCGCGGGAATTGGATGCGTTGCTCGTAGAATACGGTTTATTGTAAGTGAAAGCCGGGAGCGCCCGGCTGTTGTCGGATCCATGACGATGAGTTTAAGTCCCGCGCAATGGGGATAGAATAGGAGTATGCTTTTGTAGGCTTTATGTAGCGTACAGCGTGGCAGGCGCAGCTGCCGACGGCGGAGCTGCCTGTTATCGGCTTGCGTATGCTCAGATGGACATAATGCGCCTAAACGCGGTGATCATCACCGTTGTTTGGCTTGCTCGATATTGCTATATTATCATACGCGCCAGCGTATGTATCATTAAGGAGAAACTATGGACGAGAAGAAAAAGGGTATCGATCTGGTAGTGGAACGCGCCATCGAGCGCATCATCGTTGCCGAGGATGGCGCGGCCGAGAACGCGCCGCCGGCCAAACG
>JAUNBC010000003.1:48117-108769 GCA_030527285.1 Bacillota bacterium
AAATCGGAGATGCGGGCGATGAGCCGGTCGCCGCCGGGCAGCCGCCGCAGCAGCAACAACAGCGGCAGCCTAAACAGCAGCAGCCGCCGCAGCAGCAAAAGCAGCGGCAGCCTAAACAACAGGACAAGCAGCAGCCCGATAAGCAGCAGCGGCAGCCTGAACGACAGGACGCGCAGCCGGAGCAGGCGGCGGGCAAAAAGCGTCAGCCGCGCCGTCACACCGCGCGTTCCAAGCAGGCGATGATCGAGGAGAGCTCGGCCTCGCTGGCCTTCAACAGCAATCCGCTGGCGCAGGGTCAGCAGCAGCAGCGCGACAAGATGTCGCTGCGCCGCGTCTCGGCGATCGACTACCGGCTGAAGATCATCCCGCTGGGCGGCTTGGGCGAGATCGGCAAGAACATGACGCTGATCCAGTACAATGATGAGATCATCGTCATCGACGGCGGCATCGCCTTCCCCGACGATACCATGCCCGGCATCGACGTGGTGATACCCGATTATACCTATTTGCTGGAAAATCAGGATCGCGTGCTGGCCTATTTCATCACCCACGGCCACGAAGACCATATCGGCGCGATGCCGTATCTGCTCAAGGACGTGAATAAGCCGGTATATGGCTCGATACTGTCGCTGGGCTTTTTGCGCGGCAAATTGCTCGATCACAAGGTCGAGGCCGATCTGCGGCAGGTCGCCCCGCGTGAGGTGATCAGCGTCGGCTCGTTCAAGGTCGAATTTTTCCGCCTCACCCACAGCATCCCCGATTCGATGGGCTTGGCCATACACACGCCGGTAGGCACGATACTGTTTGTCAGCGATTTTAAGATGGATATGTCGCCGATCGACGGACAGATGATGGATTTCGGCCGCATCTCCGCCCTGGGCGAGAAGGGCGTGCTGCTGCTGATGGCGGACAGCACCAACGTCGAGAAGGAAGGCTTTTCCTCCTCGGAGCGCACGGTAGGCGCTAATTTTGAAAAGATCTTTGCCGCCGCGCAGGGGCGCATCATCATCACTTCCTTTGCCTCGCATGTGCATCGGGTGCAGCAGGTGATAAACGCCGCCTATCAGGTGGGCCGCCGCGTGTCGGTGGTGGGCCGCGGCATGATCAATATGGTGGCGATCGCGCAGGAGCTCGGTTATCTCAAGATACCGGACAAGCTGCTGATCGACATCGAGCGTATCAATGATTTCCCCGCCGACAAGATCGTCGTCATTACCACCGGTTCGCAGGGCGAGCCGCTGTCGGGGCTGACGCGCATGGCAACCGGCGAGCACCGGCAGGTGCAGATCATCCCCGGCGACCTGGTGGTGATCTCAGCCACGCCGATACCCGGCAATGAACGCACCGTGGCCAAGACGGTGGACAATCTGTTCCGCCTCGGCGCGTCGGTGGTATATGAGCGCAACGAGGGCATACACGTTTCCGGCCATGCTTCGCGCGAGGAATTGAAGATGCTGATGAACATGGTGCGCCCGCGCTTCTTCATGCCGGTGCACGGCGAATACCGTATGCTGTATAAGCATGCGCTGCTGGCGCAGCAGGTGGGCATCGCGGCGGAGGATACCTTCGTCATGGAGAACGGGCAGATATTGGAGCTGGGCCGTCATCATGGCCGCATCAACGGGCAGGTGCAGGCCGGCCGTGTGCTGGTGGACGGGCTGGGCGTGGGCGACGTCGGCAACGCCGTGCTCAAGGAGCGCCGTCAGCTATCGGAGAGCGGCGTGATCGTGCTGTCGATGATCTATACCAAGAAGAAAACGCCGCGTATTTTGACCGGTCCGGAAATTTATACGCGCGGCTTCATATTTGAGAAGGAATATGAGCATATTATAGGCGAGATGAAAGAAAAAGTGGTGGCGTTATGCACCGAACAGAATCTCGCCGACGGTAATCTTTATGACCTGCGCAATCAGATCCGCACCGGCATCAGCCGCTTCGTCATGGAACGCACAAAACGGAGGCCGGTAGTTATGGCGGTGATAGTAGAAGTCTGATTTAGCTGCGCTAAAATCAGCGGCGCATAGCTTTGTCGCAGTCAACTCGCCTGCGGCGGCGTATGTTTTAATACGCCTTTGCTCGGCTCGTTGCCTGCTTCGCGCTCTGCTTGCTGCTTTTAGCTTGCGGCTGCGCTAAATAAGCGGCGCATAGCTTTGTCGCATTATACTGGCGGGATACTTGCAAGTGCCGGCGCCTCCTATTCGATGGGAGGCAGTATATGTACGAGCAATATCGTTATTATTTACCGGGGCGCGTGGTCAATGAGATCAACCCCGACCTGCTGCCGGATGCGGACGGTCAGGACAATGGGCAAAACGATTGCCCGCAGGCGGAAAACCTCGAGCAATTCGGCGCCATGGATCTGCCCAAATCGCCGGACAGCATCCATGTTATCACGATCATCGGGCAGGTAGAGGGGCATTTGATCATGCCCTCGCAGAACAAGACCACCAAATACGAGCATATCATCCCCCTGCTGGTGGCGGTGGAGCAATCGCCGGATATCAAGGGGCTGATCGTGATCCTCAATACCGTGGGCGGCGACGTTGAGGCCGGTCTGGCGATAGCCGAGATCATCGCCTCGATGAGCAAACCCACGGTATCGCTGGTCTTGGGCGGCGGACACAGTATCGGCGTGCCGATAGCGGTGGCGGCGGATCGCTCCTTCATCGCGCCTACGGCTACCATGACCATACACCCGATACGCCTGACCGGTATGGTGGTGGGCGTGCAGCAGAGCTTTGATTATCTGGAGCGGATGCAGGATCGGGTGATCAGCTTTGTCAGCGAGCATTCGCGGATCAAGCCGGAGAAATTCCGCGAGATGATGATGACCATCGGCGAGCTGGCGCGCGACGTCGGCACGATAGCGGTGGGCGAAGGCGCGGTCGAATGCGG
Organism: Bacillota bacterium; assembly: GCA_030527285.1. Taxonomy (GTDB): domain Bacteria; phylum Bacillota; class Dehalobacteriia; order UBA4068; family UBA4068; genus JAUNBC01. Next base: position 51,013 of record JAUNBC010000003.1, read on the forward strand.
GCTGATCGACGCTTGCGGCGGTCTGGCCGACGCTTTGGCGGCGCTCAAGCAGCTGATCGCCGAGCGCGAGGTCGCGCAGCCGCCGCAGGAGGACGGGCAGCCGCCGCAGGAGGACGGGCAATGATCTGGAGCGTGATCGCCGAGGAGGTGATATTTGCCGACCTCGGGCAAAAACCGCAGCCGCTCCGCCAAATGTCGTATTTGGGGCGGCAAATGCTGGTGCGCGACGATGATAAGGGCGGCGCCGAGATCGTGATGCTGCTGTCCAGCGCGCCGGCGGATTATATCGACCCGCGTCTGTCGCCCGGCAGGCGTATTCAATATCGCTAACGCCGGATAGCGCTTTTGATAAAGCTGAAAGAGTATTACCGACATCACCGTTCTATCGGTGATGTTTTTTTGCCTGCCTCCAGTATCGTCCGCGCCGCCGCTTGTGGTTGTAATTGGCGAGGGATTGCAGTATAATATGAAGCGGTGTTTAATTTATCTTCGACGGAGGCCATAATGACTGTAACGGTATTAGAAGCGATATTGCTGGGCTTGGTACAGGGTCTGACCGAGTTCCTGCCGGTGTCCTCGTCGGGGCATCTGGTGATCACGCAGGCGCTGCTTGGCATTACCGACGACGTGCTGATCTTTGACGTATTCGTGCATTTGGGTACTCTGGCGGCGGTATTCGCGGCCTTTTGGCAGGATATACTGGCGCTGCTGAAAAAGCCCTTCTGCCGCTTTACCGCGCTGATCATCGTCGGCTGCATACCGGCCGGCCTGATGGGCGTTTTGCTCAACGATTTCTTCAACAGCTTATATAATTCATTGCTTGTGGTGGCGATAGCGCTGATCGTCACCGGTATATTGCTGTTCATCTCTGACCGCTTCCATGGCGAAAAGACCATCGCCGATATGAGCTTTGGCGACGCGCTGCTGGTCGGCCTGTTTCAGGGCTGCGCCATCGTGCCCGGCCTATCGCGTTCCGGCTCCACCATCTTCGGCTCGCTGCTGTGCGGGCTCAAGCGCGCGGAGGCGGCTCGCTATTCCTTCATCCTCTCGATACCGGTGATACTGGGCGCGGCGCTGCTTGAGAGCATAGATATCTTCACCGGCGAAACGGTGTTTGAATGGACGTATTTCTTAGGCGCGGCGGTGGCGGCGGCATGCGGCTATTTCGCCATTCGCGTTTTTCTCAAATTATTGGAAAAACGCAATATGCGCTTTTTCTCGTATTATGTATGGCTCGTGGCGGCAGCAATATTGATTAGCAGGATTTTTGCCTGATCGGGGAGAATATTTTATAGTTAATATCCGGCGATATAGCCGTTAATTATAACTCATACCTTGATCGCTGCCGAGGGAAATATGCCCGCAACCAAAAAACCAAGCTCCGCAAAAAAACGCGCCGCCGCTCCGCGTAAGCCGGCAGGCAAAAGCGCCGGCCGCAAGTCCGCCGCTAACGCCAAATCGCCGGAGGAATTGCTGCGCTCCAAAGAGATAATCGGCATCATCTTCATCGCCGCCGCGCTGGTGCTGCTGACCGGCTGCCTGATCGCGCCTGAGCCGGAGGCCGCCGATACCGGCGTCATTGGCGTGGTGTCGCTGGGTCTGCTGATCGCGCTGCGCTTTTTAGCCGGCAACGGCGCGATTGCTTTGCCTTTGTTCCTGCTGGCCTTTGGCGTTCTGATCTGCCTCGACCGGCATAACAGCGGCCCCAAGCGCCGTTTCGCCGGGCTGATCATCTGCTTCTTCACGCTGCTGGCCTTGCTGCATATCGGCCAGCAGCCCGCCGGCTTCCTCGACTACATGGGAGCGGCGGCGGGCGGCGAGGGCGGCGGCGTTATCGGCGCGTTGATCAGCTTTATCCTCTATAAAACCGTCGGCAAGGTCGGCGCGATCATCTTCCTTGCCGCGCTGGCGGTCATCGGCCTGCTGCTGGCCTTGCAGACCACGCTGGGGCGCATTTTCAGCACCACCGGCGGCGCGGTGAAGAAGGTCAGCGATACCATAGCGCAAAGCGGTAAAGTGCAGCCGGAACAGGCGGAATTGCCGCCGATCATCGGCATTGGCGCGGATAAGACCGCTGCCACGCCGATCGAGGTGCGCTATGTGCCGGAGAAAAAGGATGCGCCGATCATCGGCGTCAGCGAGAGCGCGGCCGCGCCTGCGCCCGTCGCGATAGCAGAGCCGCCGCATAATGAATTCGTGCGCGTCTATCTGCCCAATATCAGCGATAGCGCGGAGGATAAGACCGCCGCTGCCAAGGCCGCTTTGGCGGCGGAGGCGGAGAGCGCCGCCCGCGCCGCGCGCGCGGCTGCCGCTGCCAAAAGACGGCAGAACGCCGCCGCCCGCAGCGATCAACCGCAGCCGGCGGAGCCGGCGCTTACGCAGACTGCTGAAGGCGAGTATCAGCTGCCGCCGCCGGAACTGATCGCCCCCGGCGTAAACGTCAAAAACCCGCGTTTGAATAAAGCGATCACCGATAATATTGGCGTGCTGGAGCAGACCCTGGAGAGCTTTGGCGTTAAGGCCACGGTGACGCAGGTGGTGGCCGGTCCGGCTGTCACTCGCTATGAATTGCAGCCCGCCCCGGGGGTCAAGGTGTCGCGTATCACTAATCTTGCCGATGATATCGCCCTGTCGCTGGCGGCGCAGGGCGTGCGCATCGAAGCGCCGATACCGGGCAAAAGCGCCATCGGTATCGAGGTGGCGCGCAAGGAAACCGATACGGTGTTTTTCCGCGAGATGATAGATTCGCAGGAATTCCGCAATTCTGCGGGCAAGCTCAGCTTTGCGCTGGGCAAGAATATCGGCGGCAGTTATGTGATCGGCGATCTGGTGAAGATGCCGCATCTGCTGATCGCCGGCGCTACCGGCTCGGGCAAAAGCATCTGTATCAATTCGATCATCTGCTCGATCCTGTATAAAGCCAAGCCTGACGAGGTCAAGCTGCTGCTGATCGATCCCAAGAAGGTGGAGATGACCTATTATGCCACGCTGCCGCATCTGGTAGCGCCGGTGGTCAATGACAGTAAAAAGGCCGCCAACGCGCTCAAATGGGCGGTCAATGAGATGGAAAACCGCTATACGCTGTTCGCCGCCGGCGGGGTCAAGGATTTCGAGGGCTACAATAACGCGCAGCCCGAGAGCAAGCTGCCGCAGATCGTCGTCGTCATCGACGAGCTTTCCGATCTGATGCTGGTGGCGCGGCATGACGTCGAGGACAGCATTTGCCGCCTGACGCAGATGGCGCGCGCCGCTGGCATACATCTGGTGGTGGCGACGCAGCGTCCGTCGGTGGACGTTATCACCGGCCTGATCAAAGCCAATATCCCTTCGCGCATCGCCTTTGCGGTGTCGTCGTTCATGGATAGCCGCACCATACTCGATATGGGCGGCGCGGAGAAGCTGCTGGGCAAGGGCGATATGCTGTATGCGCCGATCGGCGTGAATAAGCCGATGCGCATACAGGGCACTTATATCGCCGAGGCCGACGTGGAGAAGCTGGTCGCCTATTGCGCGGCGCAGGCCGCTCCGGCCTTTTCGCAGACGGCGGTAGCGGCGGCAGCCGGCGCAACGAACGGCGTGGGCGGCGGACGCGACGAGGAATTAGACGAGCTGTTCCATGACGCGGCGCAGCTGATCATCGTCAGCGGGCAGGCTTCGACCTCCTATTTGCAGCGGCGGCTGGCTATCGGCAATCCGCGCGCGGCGCGGCTGATCGACGCCTTGGAGAGCAAAGGTGTGGTCGGCGGGCCGAATGGCTCCAAACCGCGCGAGGTGCTGATGACAATCGAGGAATTCGAGGAAATGTATGGATAAAGCCAAGCTGGTGTATCTGCTGTCGCTGGGCTGCGCCAAGAACCTCGTCGACAGCGAGCTGCTGAGCGGCTTGCTGAAGCGCGGCGGCTATACGATATGCGACGAGGCGGCGGCGGCTGATATCATCATCGTCAACAGCTGCGGCTTCATCGAAGCGGCCAAGGCCGAGAGCATAGAGTATATACTCGAACTGGCGGCGGCGCGTAAAGAAGGGGCGCTGCTGGCGGTGGCCGGCTGTATGGCCGGCGCATATGGCGCGGAGCTGACGGCGGCGCTGCCGGAAATAGATCTGCTGATAACGATCGCCGATTATCCGCGCATCAATGAGCTGCTGGCGGCCAAAAGCGGCGAGACGGCGGCGGCGCTGGACGCGCCCGCCAACCTGTTCCTCTGGCGCGAGCTGTCTACCACTCCCGGCACGGCTTATCTGCGTATTGCCGACGGCTGCGATAATCATTGCAGCTATTGCCTGATACCGACGCTGCGCGGCGCTTATGTTTCGCGCACTATCGAGGATATATGCGCCGAGGCGGAGCAGTTACGGCGGCGCGGCGTGCGGGAACTGGTGCTGATCGCTCAGGACAGCACCCGCTGGGGGCTTGATTTGTACGGCGAACGGCGGCTGCCGGAATTGCTGGAGCGGCTGGCGCAGATCGACTTTGCGATGATACGGCTGCTGTACCTGTATCCCTCCGATATTGACGAGCGGCTGCTCAAGGTGATGGCGGCGCAAGCGAATATCTGCCATTATCTGGATATGCCGATACAGCATGGCGACGACGGCGTCTTGGCCGCGATGAACCGCCGCGACAGCGCGGCCTTGATCGAGGCCAAGGTAGCGCTGATCCGCGACTATTTGCCCGACGTGATGCTGCGCACCACGGTGATGGTCGGCTTCCCCGGCGAGGACGAGCGGGCCTTCCGCCGTCTGCTGGAATTGCTGCGGCGCTGCCGCTTTGACTGGGTGGGCGCGTTTCCCTATTATGCCGAGGACGGTACGCCGGCGGCGCTGTTGCCCGCGCAGGTGGAAGCGGAGCTGAAACAGCAGCGGCTGGACGCGGTGCTGGCGTATAGCGAGACCATTACCCGCGAGCGTTTGCTGAGTATGGTCGGCATGGAGCTGGCGGTAGTGGTAGAGGGCGAGGCCGGTCCGCCGTATCAGGACGGCTGGCAGCGCGCGCGCAGTCAGTATCAGGCTCCCGAGGTGGACGGCGCGATCTATGTCCGCGCCGCTTTGCGCCCAGGCCAGCTGGCTAAGGTGAGGATAACCGCTATCGACGATTACGATATGATAGGAGAGCTGGTATAATGCTTAACTTACCGAATAGGATCACCGTAGTGCGTATTTGCCTGGTGCCGCTGTTTGTCGTGCTGGCGCTGTGCCCGATCAGGCTGGGCTTGCTCTGGGCGGCTATCGTCTTTGTCGTCGCGGCGATATCGGACGCGGCGGACGGGCATATCGCGCGCAGCCGCAATCTCACCACCAATACCGGCAAATTCCTCGACCCGCTGGCCGACAAGATACTGGTGGATGCGGCTCTGGTCTGCCTGATCTATCATCAGCTGCTGCCGGCATGGGTGCTGATACTGATACTGTTCCGCGATCTGGCGGTGGACGGTCTGCGTTTGCTGGCGGCGGAGCAGGGCGTGGTCATCGCCGCCTCCAAATGGGGCAAGAGTAAGACCACGGCGCAAATGGTGATGGTAGTGGCGCTGCTGATACTGGGCATGGGCGTGAACTGGCCCTTATATCAGGCGCTGTGCCAGGTATTGATCTGGCTGGCAGTGCTGTTGACTGTCATCTCCGGCGCTGATTATCTGCGTAAGGGCTGGCAATATGTCAGGTAGAGGCGATACGGCAACAGCACGGCGGCTGGTCGCCGGCTTGACGCGGCGCGGCTGGCATATCGCCACCGCCGAATCGTGCAGCGGCGGGCTGCTGGCGGCGGCGTTTACCGATATTCCCGGCGCGTCGGCGGTATTCGATTGCGGCGTGATCAGCTATGCCGACCGCATCAAGGCCGACTGGCTTAGCGTGGAGCCGCAGACCTTGGCTGATTACGGCGCGGTCAGCGAGCAGACGGCGCGGCAAATGGCTGAGGGCGCGCGGCGCATCTCCGGCGCGGAGCTGGCTCTGTCTACCACCGGTATCGCCGGACCGGACGGCGGCAGCCCGGACAAACCGTGCGGGCTGGTGTATATCGCCTTGGCGACGGATGACGGCAGCATAGTGCGGCGCAATCTTTTTAGCGGCGACCGCGCGGCGGTGCGCGAGCAAACGGTAGCGGCAGCCTTGTCGCTGCTGGAGGAATACCTGCAAGGAGTAGAGTAGATGAGCAGATTATGGCCGCTGCTGGCGGCGGTGCTATTATGCGGCGGCTGTGCGATACAGATGGCCGCCGGCCTCTATGACGGAGAAACGCAGGCCTATGACAGCGACGACGGCTATCGCTTAGTGCTGCCGGCCTCATGGGCGGTGAGCGAGGATGAGGACGGTATCAGCTGCAGCGGCAATGACGGCGCGGTGTTGCTCAACGTCAGCAGCGAATTCGGCGGCATGGAGTATTATGCGCCGGAGGAATTAGCGGAGCTGTTGTTGGCGCAATTACCGGCGGAGGTGTTCAGCGCCGCCGAAAACGGCGCGCGCACCGGGCAGCTGGATGACGGCAGCGTACTGTACGTGGTCGAAGGAACGGACAGCGCGGGGCAGCCGCTGACCTCCTGTTTGCGTATCGTTGCGCCCGGGTTTTCGCTGCGCTATTATCTGTGGGTCTTTTGCTCCGCCGAATATTTTGACGCAAATCAACGGCTGATCGAGGATATACTCGGCAGCTTTGAGCTGACCGCCGATGAGCAGCAGCTGTATCAGCTGATGAACGAGCATACGCAGCAGGTGATAGAGGAGATGTATTCGTCGGAAGAAAGCGCTGATACGCCTGCCGGGGAAGGCTCGGCGGAAGAAATCATCGCCGAATGATCGAGTGCCAGGCAACGGCGTTATGCCGCAAAAAAAGGGTGTATCAAAATGCATGCATTTTGATACACCCTTTTTTTGCTCTGACTCCGGCTCTTTGGCGGCTGATATATGCGGCTGCTTTACATTGATCAGCCTTCCCTGTTGGTCAAGACCAAGCAGCGGGATGCGGGCAGATGCGGAAGCGTTTCATGCTTTATCCTTCACGGTCTGTATGTCCGGCCGCATACGCTGATGCTTTCGATCTCACTGACCTCCAGGGGAGATCCCCAGGTGGCGGTGGCAGCGTAGATACCGCATTCAAAAACCGCCCGATTGGGGGTCAGCTCCCCGAAAATGCTTCCGTCAGCAAGGGTGATCTGAGCGTCAGCTATCGCTTGTTCAAAGGCATTGATCCACGCGGCTTGAGCCTCCCGGTAATATGTCAATTCCTCCGGCGTAAGGCTCTCGTAATTGGCCAGCGCCGTAAATATCCCATCAGCGTCCTCAAAGGTATAAAACCATGTCACGCCGCTTGCGCTGATCTCCGCGCCGTATATGATCCCACCGGCGCCGTTGTCATTGGTGAAAGCAAGGCCGTTGTCAAAAGTAATCGCCGTCACGTTGGCCTCTCTTTCGCTGGGGGTGAGAGCCAGTTGGGCGCTGAGGGAAGGCGAATAGTCGTTCAGCCCCTCGCCTTCGCTTTCGGACAGCCTGCCGCCGGAGAGCTCGGCGGCGACAGGCGCGCCGCTGCCCCAGGCAAGGGCTTCATAAGGAAAACAGACCTTCAACAGCAGAGAATGGGTCTCTTCATCGTATGCCTGCTCAAAGCCGCCAACGTATGCTGCTTCTGTACCGACGTCCGCATCGGGCAGATATACCATCCAAGTCAGGGCTTTCGCATCAGCGTAGGATACAGGCTGAACCAGTATATAATACCACTGGAACTGCGCGTCATGCATGGAAGAGACGGCGGCAGCGGTGAGCCCGCCGGCGGCCGGTTCGCCGGCCTCGCTGTATTCCACATATTCCGGAATGTTTTTTCCTTCAACGCCGAGAGAGGCGCGCAACTCAGCCTGCCGTGAAACGAAAACGCTCAAACCCAACGCTATGGTCGATATACTGAGAACTGCTATCATCACAGCGGCGCAGGCCGCAGTCCCTGACAGCTTTCCTGCTTTTAGCCTTCTGTTTTTCTTTGGGTAAATTTTCTTCATTGTCGCCTCCTTGATTTTTTCAGAGGAGGCAATATCCAGTATTTGGATATCAACGGTATCGTCCAGGATATGATCCATCATATCTGATATCTTATTTGTCAATTTCATAGCCTCCTTCATATAATGATTCCTTCAGCCGGTCACGTCCGCGGCGCAGCCGCGTTTTGACCGTCGAGCAGTTGACGTTCATCTCTTTGGCGATCTGAGCTGTCGTCTGGTAATAGTAATAATGACGCAGGAAAATTTCCCGGTCAGGGTGTTCCATGGTCAGCAAGGCGCGCCTGATAAACTCTGCCTGCTCCCGCCCTTCAAATTCCAGCTCGATATCTATATCGGAGACGGGCATCAGATCCTCTTCAAGCGGTATATCCAGACCCTTGGAGCGATTTTTCTCCTTTGCTTTGTTGCGGGCTATCCCGCCCAGATAGGCTTTCAGCTTGTCCGGCCTGACTTTTGCCGCGCTTGACCAAAGCACGAGAAAAACATCGGAGGTTACTTCTTCAATATCTGCTGCAGTCATGGTTTTTCCTGATATGTTATAGATAATCGTGTTGACATAGGCGGAATAGCGGTCTATGACCCATGCCAGCGCAGCTTCGTCCTTACGCTCTATTGCCCGCAGCGCCTGTTCTTCGTCCACTGCTGCCACCACCTCCCGGTTCTTTCTAACGGCCGTCATTTATAATATTGGATAAAAATCAAATCCGGTTTCAAAAAGCGGATATTTTTCCAAAGCTATTGGCCCCGCAAGGCTGCCGGTCTGATATTACAGTATCCGCAAGGTCAGATAACCCTTTGGCTTTGCCTGTCTTTATCTATAACAACAAGAGAGCCATTACAGGATGATCTGTAATGGCTTTTAATTCAGGGGAACGGAACAGTTAGTTTTTCAAGCTGTGTATCGGCGCCGGGATGCGTCCGCCGCGCTTGATGAACAGCAGCGGCGAGGCGGGGTTGACGGCGATCACCGGCGCTTCGCCGAGCAGTCCGCCGAAAAAGACGCTGTCGCCGGCCTGTTTGCCCGCCGCCGGTATCACGCGCACCGCCGTGGTCTTGGTATTGGCCACGCCGATCGAGATCTCGTCGGCGATGATCGCGGAGATCACCTCCGCCGGAGTATCGCCCGGTATGGCGATCATATCCAGGCCTACCGAGCAGACGGCGGTCATCGCCTCTAACTTGTCGAGGCTAAGGGAGCCGCCGCGTATCGCCGCGATCATCCCCTCGTCCTCGGAGACGGGGATGAAAGCGCCGGACAGCCCGCCGACATGGGAGGAGGCCATCACGCCGCCCTTTTTGACCGCGTCGTTGAGCAGCGCCAGCGCCGCTGTGCTGCCATGCGCGCCGCAGCTTTCCAGCCCCAGCGTCTCGAGGATGCGCGCCACCGAGTCGCCGATCTCCGGCGTGGGAGCCAGCGACAGGTCAACGATGCCAAAGGGTATGCGCAAGCGCTGGGACGCCTCGCTGGCTACCAGCTGGCCGACACGCGTGATCTTGAAGGCGGTGCGCTTGATCGTCTCCGCTAACTGCGTCAGATTGGCTTCCTCGCCCTGCCGCCGCAGCGCCGCCTGCACCACGCCGGGGCCGGAGATGCCGACGTTGATCACCGTTTCCGGCTCGCCCACGCCATGGAAAGCGCCGGCCATGAAGGGGTTGTCCTCCACGGCGTTGGCGAATACCACCAGCTTGGCGCAGCCGATAGAATCATCAGCCGCCGTTAATTCAGACAAACGCTTGATCTGCCGCCCCATATCCGCCACAGCGTCCATATTGACGCCGCTTTTGGAGGTGGCGACGTTGACCGAGGAGCAGACGCGCTCGGTGACGGCCAGCGCCTCGGGTATGGAATCGAGCAGCGCGCGGTCGGCGTCGGTATAGCCCTTATGCACCAGCGCCGAATAGCCGCCGATGAAGTTTACCCCGACTTCCTTGGCTGCCTTGTCCAGCGTGCGCGCCAGCGGCACGAAGTCGGTGCGGCCGCAGCCGGCCGCCACCAAAGCCGCCGGAGTGACGGCGATACGCTTATTGATGATCGGGATGCCGAATTCCTGGGAAATATCCTCGCCCACGCGCACCAGATCGCGGGCGCTGGATGTGATCTTGTCATAGACGCGCGCGCACAGCCGCCGCATATCCTCGCTGGCGCAATCGAGCAGCGATATGCCCAGCGTGATGGTGCGGATATCGAAATGCTCCTCCTCGATCATATTGATCGTTTCCAGTATATCCTTGGTATTTATCATTATGGCTCCTTGCAGCTTTATATGCGATGCATGGCGTTGAATATATCCTCATGCATAACATGGATCTTGACCTTTTCCGTAGCGCCCAGATTTTCCATTTCTACGACAAAGCGGTCAAAGGGGATATTCAGCTCAGATATATCCACCAGCATCATCATCGTAAAAATACCGCCCAGCACGTTTTGCGCGATATCGAGTATATTGCCGTTATACTTGTACAGCATCGCCGAGATCATAGCGATGATGCCGGTGCGGTCTTTGCCGACCACGGTGATCACAGAACGCATATCAGAGCCTCGCTTTGCTATTTATTGACCTATTATACAGTCGCGCCGCGCAAAATGCAAGAGCGCCTAAACGCCGGCAGAGCCGTCAACTATCACCGGGAATTCCAGCAGGTCGAGTATTTGCCTTTGCCGGTCGATGCCGGGGTAGACCTCGATCAGCTTCAAGCCGGCGGCAGTCAGCTCAAAGACGCAGCGTTCGGTCACGTACAATACCTGCTGGCCTTTTTTCAGCGCATTGGCGGCGGAAAAGCTGATGCTGTTGATCCGGGCGCGGAATTTGGCCTGCTCGCCCTCCGTGTCGATGCGCACCGTAGCGTCATCCAGCAGCGAGGCTTTCAAACCGCCGGTGCGGAAGGTCAGGCAGAATACGACCTTTTTCGTTGCATGGGTCACGTTGGCAAAGCCGCCGATGCCGGAGAATTGACCGGGCAGGGAATGGGCGTTGACGTTGCCGTAGCGATCCACCTCCAGCGCGCCCATAAAGCAGACGCTCAGTCCGCCGCCGTCATAGAAGTCGAATTGAGTGGCGATATCGCTGACCATATCCGCGCCGATGGTCGCGCCGAACAGCTCGCCCGCCGCCGGCAGGCCGCCCACGCCGCCCGCTTCTACCGTTAGCGTCAGATCCTCGAGTATATCGTTCTTAGCCGCGTATATGCCGACCAGCTCGGGTATGCCGATGCCGATATTCACCACGTCGCCCGCTTTTAGCTCGGCGCAGGCGCGGCGGCCGATGATATGCCGCTGCCCGCTGTTATCCTGCTCCCCGCCGCGCTCTCTGTTCAACCGGTCCATCCAGTATTTAAGATGCAGCGGCGGCGCGTGAAAGTCGCCGTTCATTGCCGAATAGGCCGTGGTATGATCCTCCGGCTCCTCTACCACCACCGCATCGACGAGGAAGCCGGGCACGATCACGTTGCGCGGGCGGGTGGAGAGGCTGCTCACGCGGTCTACCTGCGCGATCACCAGCCCGCCGTTGGCTTTGGCATTCTGCGCGCAAGACAGCGCGTCGGCGGTGATGAATTCGTTTTCAAAAGACAGATTGCCGTTCGCGTCCAGAGAGGTGGCTTTGATCAGCGCCACGTCCAAACGGGGGATGCGATAATAGAGATATTCCTCGCCGTCCAGCTCCAGTAGGCTGATGAATTCCTCCTTGGAGCGCTGATTAAGCGCCGCGCCGTGGATGCGCGGGTCAACGAAGATGCCTAAGCCCACCTGCGACAGGCAGCCGGGCAGGCCGCCCGCTCCGGCGCGTATGCCATGGGAGATCGCGCCCAGCGGCAGGCAATAGGCCTCGATCTCATTATTCAGCGCCCGGCGCGTAGTTACCGGCATCGAGCCGTAATGGCTGGCGATGACCCGCCGCACCGCTCCGGCGGCGACGTAGGGCTCGGCCAGCGTATCCTCGCGCCAATTGCCGAAGCCGCCGGTACAGATCAACGTCAGGTCGCGCGGATGCCCGCTGCGCAGAAAGCTATCGGTGATACCCTCGTGTATAGCAGCCGGCTGGCAGAGCGCCAGAAAATTGTTGACGCCGACCACCGCGCCATCGGGGATCAGCGCCGCCGCTTCCTGCTTGGTATAAAAGTTCAGCATGTGGGTCATCGCCGCCCTTCTTTATGGTTTGGTTTTGCTACTTTATTATAGCAATGATGCAGTCGATAATCAAGCGACAGGCCGAAGGGAGCGGACGGATAAACGCCGGTGTTGAATAAACAGAAACAGCAGCGATATGCGCAAACAGCAAAAAGCAGCTTCCCTTTTGGCGGGATGCTGCTTTTTGCCGGTAGTATGACGCTCGTATGGTCAGGGGACGTTGTGGGCAGTTGTCCGCGAGCGCTTGCGGCGTTGCGTAATGCTTACAGTCTGGCTTCTACCGCGCTCAGGGATTCGTCGATCACGGCCAGGACCTTATCAATATTGGCGTAACTCAATACCGCCGGCGGCTCGATGCGGATCACGCGGGCATTGTTAAGCGTACCTGCGACTAATACGTAGCGGGCGAAGATCTCTTTTGATACCTCGAAGCCGATATCGGAGGTCTCGAATTCCATGGCGATCAGCAAGCCTGTACCGCGCAGGTCGGTCATGATATGATGGCGCGATTTGATCTCCTCTAACTTGCTGAGGAAATACTCGCCCTTTTCTTTAGCCATGGCGGGGATATCGTTTTCGATGATATACTTGATGGTGCCGAGCGTAGCGGAGCAGGCCAGGGCATTGCCGCCGAAAGTGGGAGAGCCGAGGATGAAGGGATTATCGGCCAAGCCGCTGTTCTCAAAGATATGCTTGCGCGAGATGATGCCGGTGATCGGGATGATGCCGCCGCTGGATACCTTACCAAAGATCAGGATATCCGGGGTAACGTCCTCCATATTGCAGCGCCACAGATAGCCGGTGCGGCCCAGACCGGTTTGGATCTCGTCGGCGATGAAGACCACGCCGTATTTATCGCAGATCTCACGGCAGGCTTTCAGATAGCCGACCGGGGGAATGCGGCAGCCGGCCTCGCCCTGTACCGGTTCAACGATAAAAGCGGTGACCTTTTGGCCGACGTCCTGCAAATTCTTGATCGCTTTTTCCAGATCGACGGCGTTGCCGTATTCGATATGCTGTACCTGCTGTATCATCGGCAGATAGGGGCGACGGAAGTCGGCGTTGCCGGTCATGGATACCGCGCCCATGGATTTGCCGTGGAAACCGTGAACGGTGGAGATGAAATGACCCGGGCCATTGTACAGCACCGCCATTTTCAGCGCCATTTCTACGGCCTCGGCTCCGCCGTTGGTCAGATAGGAGTATTGCAGATCGCCGGGGGTGATCATCGCCAATACCTCGCACAGATAGCCGCGCAGCGGTTCCAAAAGCTCGGTGCTGGACAGAGTCAGGCGGTCAAGCTGCTTTTTCACATATTTAAGGATTTCCGGATTGCGATGACCGCAAATGTAGGTGCCGAAGCCGCCGATGCAGTCGATGTATTCGTTGCCTTCCACGTCATTGATGCATTCGGTGGTATCGCTCCATTCGATAGTAGCGCCGTCGGGGGTGATGGATTTACGAAAATCCATGTAGCCGGTATTGAAGTATGCGTAATAATTGTCGATGGTATCCTGTTTGACTCTGGCTATTTCCGCGGCGCTGAGTTCATCGCCTCTTTCGATATAGCCGAGAATACGATCCAGCTCTTTTAGTACAGCTTGCTTTTCCACTATTATTGCCTCCTTTAATATAATGTAGAGTGGGTTCCCTGCTAATGCTCTATCCACACTATACCCGATAGCGCAAACTCCATGTCAATATTGAACTTTGCGGGTTTTAATGCAAATTGTATTCATAGGGCGGCAATTATCCGCTCGCGCAAAAGAAAAAACCTAAACCTGGATACTACTCCAGGTTTAGGTTTTGCAACAGTTGTTATCTGTCGGCCAAGAAAGACAGCATCGACAGATCCTCGCCGCTTTGATGGAAGCCAAAGGCCCAATAATTATCGCCGGTACTGGAAATAGCGCCGATCTCCGCTTCCTGTTGTTTATGAAAGCCGTGCTCTTCCAGCGCTTTTATATACGCGCGCAAATCGAAGTTGTTCGGACTGGCCTCCGGATAATCATCCCGCAGCTGTTTGAGCGTTTTGCGTCCGTTATTGAGATAAAAATAGGTGCCGATGATCCGCGCGTTGTTCTTTAAAAAAGCGTTGATCTCGCCGATCAGCTGGCTGTGGCTGAAGAATTGATGCTCATTGGAGCCGAAAAAGTCGATGAATATATCCGCGCAATGCGGTATCAACGGCCATTGATAACTGCTATCCGCGATATAGAGTATATCGAGGCCGGTATTAAGCTGGTCGAGCATATTCTTATACATTTCCAACATTTCCGGAAATTTGTCGACGAGGATGATCTTGACATTGGATGAGGCGGCGCGCTCGATATAGAATTGGAGAAAGAAATAGGCGTTGAGATGAGTTTCGAGGATGATCTTATTATCCAGCCCCTGTGCGTCCAGCAGATTGCCCATGTAATTATAGGCGCGCTGATAGTGGCTGATCATATCAAAAGGCATGTCTTTATAGATGGCGCGATTGAGGTCGGGGCGGTCATGTTGGCTGGTATTACGGTTGGGCGTGATGAAGATGCCGTTTTTGACCGTCGCCGTATAGCCGCAGGAGCAGCCGACCTCGGCGTTGCTGATATAGCGCGGGTTCATCTCGGCCTTGGACAATTGCAGCTGGCTGCCGCAGTTGGGGCAGATCAGCAGCTGCAGCATCGATACCGGCAGGCCGCTGGTGCTTTCCGTGACCGAGGGGATGGCGCGGATGATCTTCTCCTGCTCCTCCTTGATGCGGCGCTGGTTTTCGCTGATCCGTTCCTTTTCCGCCTGCAGCTGGTCGTATTTATTCTGCATGATATTGATGATCTCCAGCATATCCTCGGATAGCTGCATATTGGAGAGGCGGTACAGCGTGAGTATCGAATGTATCTCATTCAGGGAAAAGCCCCAGTCCTTGAATTCGAGTATGGTTTTAATGTCTTTTTCGCAGCTTTCGTTGAAATAATGCTGCTTGCCTCTTTGCGGCGGCACCAACAGGCCTCGCTTCATATAGAAGTAGAGGCTGTCGATGGAAACGCCGTATTTTTTTGCGAATTCGCCGATACGCATAGACCGCTCCTCCGTGTATTCGCCCCATATCGCAGTAAAACCGTAAATATATATTTCTGGCAAAAAAACAAAAAACCTTTATCCGCAAGTTAGTCCGGCCTTCAGCACGAAAAACCGAATATGCTCCAGATTATAATCATATTTATTATTATTTACGCTTGACACGGAGCATATT
Source organism: Bacillota bacterium (assembly GCA_030527285.1). Taxonomy (GTDB): domain Bacteria; phylum Bacillota; class Dehalobacteriia; order UBA4068; family UBA4068; genus JAUNBC01. The sequence goes on from JAUNBC010000003.1 coordinate 66,357, forward strand.
CGGTATAGTAAATTGGTATCATCTTAATTTAATAGGCAGAAAAATAAACAGGAGGTGTATTTATGTCAAGTAATACTGGCTTAAAACGTGAGATAGGGCTGATACCGGCGATAGCCACCGCAGTTGGCATCGTGGTCTCGTCTTCAGCTCTGCTCATGCTCGGTCAAGGCTTTGGCTTGGGCGGTCCTTCTTTCATTTTTGCTATGATCATTGCCGCTTTGGTCAACCTGTTTGTCGCTTTTTCCTTTGCCGAGCTTACCGGCTTACTGCCGGCGGCGGGCGGCATCAATCACTACACGCTGCCTGCAATGGGACGCACGATGGGCATTTTCGCGGTTTTATCCGGCTATTTTCTGGTATCTATTCTTTCCAACGCTGCGGAATCCACCATCGCCGGCACGGTGATACATGATTTCTTCGTACCGAATTGGGGCGTATCGCCCACGGTCTGGGCGCTGATCCTGATGGTCATTCTCACGCTGATCAATTTGCGCGGGATCAAGTCTTTTGCTTACTCGCAGGTTTTCCTCGCCGGTACGATGATCGTCTCCATGGTCATACTTTCCTGCATCGGCTTGTTTGATCTGGGCAGCGGCGAACCTTTGCCCACCGGCTTCGGCGCGGAGCAAGCCGGTACCATCGGTTTCATCGGCCTGCTTTCCGTGGCTTTCTGGCTGTTTGTGGGGCTGGAATTCGTTTGCCCGCTTGCCGAAGAAGTGAAGAAACCTCAGCGTTTCATCCCGGTGGCGATGATCGGCGGTATCGTGATCATCTTCATCAGCGATCTGCTGTTCGGTTTCATGGCGATGAAATATCTGCCGCTGGACACGCTCGCTAATTCTACCGCGCCGCATGTGGACGCCGCTACCGCAGTTTTGGGCCGCAACGGCCAGATCTGGATCGGTATCATCTCCATCGTGGCTACCGGCAGCACGCTCAATACCTTTGTGGCCGCCATTCCGCGTATGCTGTACGGCATGGCCAAGGAAGGCCAGTTCCCCGCGGTGTTTTCCAAGCTCAACAAATATGGTTCGCCGTATGTCGGCGTGCTGCTGGTTTTCGGCATCACCGTGTTGCTGCTGGCCTTTAATGATCCGGAATCGGTAGCCATGATCTCTACCTATGTGCTTTCCGGCTGCATCGGCTGGATGATCGCTTATATCATCGCTCATGCCAACGTGATCATCCTGCGCAAGAAGTATCCCAATGCCGAGCGCCCGTTCAAAGTGCCCGGCGGCCCGATACTGCCGATCATTTCCACCGCCGGCCTGATTTTGATGATCGTTCTTATTTACCCTGACCCGATCGTGGCCAAACAGATATTCGCCTTCGCCGGCGTGGCGCTCGCGGTATGTCTGGCCTGGAGTATTTTCTGGGTCAAGGCGATCATGAAAAAGCCGCTGTTTGAGACTGTGCCGCTGGAACAGCTGCAAGCCGAGCTGGTTGCCGCGGCAGACAGCGAATAAACTCCCTGACCTGTATATCATATAATAAAACCGGCTTCTTTTGGGGCAATACGCACAAGCGCGAATATTGACCCGGGGCAGCCGGTACGGAAAAGAAGCAGCAGGATATCGTTTTCATATACGATATCCTGCTGCTTCCTCCTTATGCTTCGAATCAACTCTTTCAAACAAATCCGTTTTCGATCAACCACAGCAGCGACGGTTCAGCATGCATCGTTTCGATGGTGTAGGTTGCGTTAGGGCATAATACGGCGGCCGCGGTCAAGAATTCTTTGATATCAATAGTCCCGTCTTTGAGGTTGTTATGCGTATCGTCCTCGCCGCTGTTGTTATGAATATGAAAATGTGCTATCTGCCGCGCATTTGTTTTCAGCCATTCCAACGGCGATAAATTTGCTTGACAGTTAGCATGGCCAATATCCAGACAAAGCGACAGGCGGGGATCGTTTACCGCTTCTATCACCCTCAGCAGCAGCTTCGGGTCGTTATCAAAAACGTTCTCAACATATATGCGTATGTCGGGCGGTTTGTCATGCAAAAATTCCCGCCAGAATACGATGGAACGCTCCTCGAACCAGCTTTTGCAATACAGCTGCGGTAAATTGCCGGAATGCATGACTATACGCTGGACGTCGTAAGATAGCGATAGCCGGACGGCCTGATCAAGCCGGTCATGCGCTAATTTGACTGCCAGCGGATCGATGGCTGCCGGATACAGCTCGTTAAAAGGAGCATGAAAAACAAAGCGGCTCGTCGCGTCCAGAGCCGAGTGGACTGCCGGCTCGATCTGCCGGAAATTATCGTCCATATTAACGGCGGTGCAGAACTCGGCGATCTCCAATCCCAGCTCATGCTTGCTGGCTAACGCCGCCGCATCGTCTGCGATCGTAGAAATAAACAAATTGTTTTTATTCATGTGAGCATTATATAGTTTGACGGACTGATTGTAAATATCATCTCAGGTTTTTCACCGGCGCAGGAGATAAAAAATGAAAAAAGCTTGACAAAGCACGGAAGATAAGGTTAAATACAAGTGTATCGTTAGTTTTCTGACAAATTGCCGGCGGACGAGCTTATAGCTTTGTCCGGCGGCGCATAATGCAGAGCATACTTGGTAGGAAGCCGGTGCGAATCCGGCGCTGTACCAAGCAACCGTGTGTTCAACGAAAGGGTCATGTAAGCCACTGGGGGGAGACCTCCGGGAAGGCGGCCTGAGTAGGAAGCCGCTTATTTGCGGTAAGAGCCGTTTCCTTTGCGGCTCGGAACGAGTCGGTATACGCGCCCGGTATGCAGCTGCGCCAACCTCTGGGTGATGGATGGCCGTAGCTGCTGTAAACGTATATGGCGGCAGGTCTTCTCATTGAGAAGGCCTTATTTTTTTACCGTAAAGCAAACAGCGGCAAAAAGCCATGGGCGCGGGTTTTCATATACCGTTGGGCAGTATACAAATAACGCATAATGGGGAGGTCTTATCTATGCACTATCTTTTCAGTAAGAGCAAGGCATATCGCTGGCTGATAGCCGCGGTGCTGGCGCTGTGCCTGTGCTTGCTGCCGGCAACTGCGCTGGCGGCGGACGGTACGGTCACGGTCAGCATTTCCAACCCCAGCGCCTTTGATGAGGAGGCTGGCGCGCCGTTTGAAGGCGCGCTCGATTTGAACGGCGCGGCCGCGGGTACGGCGGCGACGGTGGAGATCACCGCCGGCGATACCGCCATGGACGCGATCGCGGCGGCATTGACCGCCGCCGGATATACGTCCGGCAGTTATACTGAAGGCGGCTTCAACATCGCCTATGGCGGTACCTATCTGGACAGCATCAACGGCCTTAGCGCCGGCGCGGCCTCCGCTGCCGGTGTTATCGCCTCTGACGCTTGGAATTACTATTACGACGGCTGGATGGGCGCGATCAATAACATTTCCGCCGCCGTGGGCTTTAGCGACGTCTATGTCAAAAACGGCGACGCTATACGGCTGGAATATACGCTGGATATGACCGTCAGCGGTACGACCGGCTGGGGCAGCGCAAATACCACGGATAGCGGATTCGCCTTTAGCGCCGGTACGCTCAGCTCCACCGGCTCCGCCTTGAGCTATGATCTCGCGCTGACCCTGACTTTGCCGGCTTCCGCTACCTCCGTGCAGGTCACGGCCACGCCCTGCGTAAAAACGCCGGTCGTTGTTTATGACGATGACGGATCACCCCATGCGCTGAATAGCGATATAACGGTCGCGGACGGTGACGTATTGCAGATCGTCGGCGGCAGTTATGAGGAAGTTTTCACGGTCAACGTCAACCTGATCGGCGAGGACGACGTGGACACGCTGCTTGCAAACATCGCCGGCGGTTATGAGGATAGCAGCGACCCGTGGGTTGTTATAGATATGGCTGCCTATCTCGAGTATAACGGCGGCACGAGCAGCCGCACCAAAGCCAGCTCCGTACAGGCTCTGATCGACGGCGCTATTACTCACGGACAAGCTGCGTCGTTACGCGACGGCGATCTCGCCAAGGATATCGTCGCGCTGCAAAGCGTCGGCATAGATCCGGCCGCGCTTTATCCGGTAGGCGATCCGATCAACCTGTTCGCCGCGCTGGACAGCACGACCCCAAGCAGTATCTACAATGTCGGCTATATCACCCTCCACGCCTACCGCCAGCCAGGTACTACGCTGACGAGCGCCAAAGCGGACGCGCTGTTCGACGTGATAGAGGGATACGCAAGCGGCGGCGATTATATATATGAATCTTGGGGTTGGGTAGACATAGACACCCCCGCTAACATCCTCGCCACCGTCGCGCCCTTTGCGGCAGGCGCGGATACATATGGCGTCAAGGATAGAGCTGTTGCGATCAAAAACGCGATCATCGGCGAGCTGGCCGCCGCGACGCAAAACGCCTCCGGCAGCTTCGGCAACGCCAATACCGACGCCATGGTCATCATCGGCCTGGCCGCCGCCGGTATTGACCCGCATACCGATGCGCGTTTCCTGGCGGAGAGCGGCGCAAGCGTACTGGATGGGCTGCTGTCTTATGCGCTGACCGACCTGTCGGGCTTTGGCTATACAAACAACACAGAACTAAATGCATCTGCCACGGAGCAGGGCTTCCGCGCGCTGGTGGCGGCGGCGCAGATGCTGGCTAACAGCGGCGCCCCCGGTTACGCCTACGACCTCTATGATTTCAGCGACAACGCTGTTGAACCCGGCTACGGCACGGCATGGACGGGCTGCCCGGTACATATAGCCACTATCCCGGTTAACGCTACCGTGACTGTTGCAAGCCAAACGGCCGTGTCGGCAAAGCTCTACGACCTCCCCGCCGGTACCTATAATTACACGGCTTCCGCCGGCGGCTATACGCAGAAAACGGGCAGCTTCACGGTATCGGCGGCTGAGGCGAGCGGACATACGCCCAAGACGGTCTACATATCGCTGGCTTCGGCGCTACCCGAGAGCAACAGCGATATCAGCGTCAGCGTCGCCGTTAAGATGCACGCCAGCGGCACGCCCGCCGGAGCGTACACCTATAAGCATAACGCCAGCGTCTATACGGATATTGCCAACGAGACCGTCACCCTGAAATCCGGCAGCACCGTGTTCGACGCGCTGGACGCCGCGCTTAGCGCCGGCAACGTATCCTATACGGAGCGCAGCTACGGCTATATTGATTCGATAAACGGCGTTTCCGAATTTGATTACGGCCCCAATTCGGGCTGGATGTATATGGTGAACGGCGTGCTGACGTCTGCGGGTTGCCGCGACTATAAGCTGACCGCGGACGCGAATATCGTTTGGTTCTACACCGACGACTACACCAGAGACTATGGCTCCGAAAGCTGGTCGGCGGTGAATAGCAGCACCGAGCTGACCCCGAACACAGTAATCTCGGGCGACATCGCCACCGCCACCGTCACCGCGGCTCAGGTGCATAGCGCAATCGACGCGGCCAGGGACAACAACAGCGCTTCCATCACGATCGTGACCGGCGATACCGGCAGCGCGGAGCAGGTCAAGGTCAGCCTGCCTACAAGCGCCGCCGGGCAGATCGCCGACGCGGGTCTTGAGCTGATCGTTGAGACGGCGGGCGGCAGCGTCAGCATCCCCGGCCAGGCGCTGGTCGGGATAGTCGGGCAGTCCGACGGCAGCAGCATTGAGATCAGCGTCACGCAAAAGAGCGCCGCCGATATCACCGATAAGAGTATCGACATGGATGGCGCGATCATCGTCGAGGTCGAGATCAAGTCGGGCGGCAGCGCCATCACCGGCTGGGGCGGCGGCAGCATCGAAATAAGCGTACCGGCCAGCTCCGAATTCGCCGTGGGCAGCAGTTACCGGGTGCTGGAAATATCCGCTGACGGAACCATCACCGAGCTGACCGGCAAATGCGTTCTGGCAGGCGGCAAGCGCGTGGTCGTCTTCAGCGTCAACGGCCTCTCTATCTTCGTTATCCAGAATGTGACGGTGGCCGCCTTCGCCGACGTCGCCGGCCATTGGGCCAATGCCTATATCAACAGTCTGTCCGCTCGCGGCGTGATCGGCGGCTACCCGGACGGCGGCTTCAAGCCGAACGCCGCCATCAAACACGCTGATTTCATCGTCATGCTGGCGCGCCTGAGCGAACAGACCTTGCCGGCGTATAGCGGTCAATTCACCGATGTGACTGCGGATAGGTATTATGCGCAAGCCGTGGCCTGGGCGGCGGCGGCCGGCGTCACCACCGGCGACGGGGAGGGCGGCTTCCGGCCGGAGGCGCTGATCTCCCGTCAGGATATGGCGGCGATGCTCTACCGCTATGCCAGGCACATGGGTATCGCCCTGCCGGCGGACGGCGCGGCCAGCTTCAGCGACGCGGCTGCGATCGCCGGTTATGCCGAGGAGGCGGTGAACGCCATGTATCAGGCCAAGATCATCGGCGGCTACCCGGACGGCAGCTTTGCTCCCAAGAGCAGCGCTACCCGCGCCGAGGCCGCCAAGATGGTGTATCTGCTGGATTCCTGCAAATAATCCGGCGTTCACATTTTCCATCGGGAGAGGGGCCTGATCCACCCCTCTCCCAACATCCTTTGCTCTCAAAGCATCAGCCGCTCCTGCTTTGCTTGAGCGGCGCGGCCTCCTTTCCTTAATCATGGGAGAGGTCTGCTCAGCCTCTCCCGCGTCCTTGTTTTTGCATACTGTCTGGCAAAGCTCTTTCTTTTTGCGGAAAGGAGCTTTGCCATGCGGCATATCTGGACGATATCGCATATTAAGACATAAATCATAAATCTTTTAAGGAGGAGCGGAAAATGAATAAGCTCAAGCAAGGCGGGGTCGCGCTATGGTTGGTTTCCTGCCTGCTGTTCGCCCTTTGCGTTCCGGCTCTGGCCGCCACCGATGAGGAGATCGGAGCGGCGCTTACGGACACGGCGGCCTATGTGGTCAAGCATATACCCTCGCCTCAGGTGGGCAGCATTGGCGGGGAATGGGCTGTCATCGGTTTGGCTCGCAGTAACGCCGCCGTCCCCGACGGCTATTATGACGCTTACTACAACGTAGTGGTCAGGACCGTGCAGGACGCCAATGGAGTGCTGCATCAACGCAAATACAGCGAGTACAGCCGGCTGATATTAGCCCTGACCGCCATCGGCAAGGATCCAGCCAACGTAGGCGGATACGATTTGCTGGCTCCGCTGGGGGATTATATCAAGACTATCTGGCAGGGCATAAACGGCCCTATTTGGGCGCTGATCGCGCTGGACAGCGGCGATCATCCTGTCCCGATAAACAGCGGCGCTACTACTCAGGCTACGCGGGAGCTGTATATCAGCTACATCCTAGACAAACAACTGGCTGACGGCGGCTGGGCTTTGAGCGGAACAGCGGCCGACCCGGACATGACCGGCATGGCTCTGCAAGCGTTGAGCAATTACCAAAGCCGCGGCGATGTGAAAACAGCCATTGATAAGGCGTTGAGCCGTCTCTCCGCCATGCAGGATGCGGACGGCGGTTTCTCCTCATCGGGCATAGCCAATTCTGAAAGCTGCGCCCAAGTGGTGGTAGCTCTATGTAGTCTGGGCATCGATCTGGAGGACAGCCGTTTCGTGAAAAACGGCTATACCGTGGCCGACGGCCTGCTGCAATATTATGCCCAGGGCAACGGCTTCACCCATACTGCGGAGACCGGCGCGGGCAATGACCAGCTGTCTACGGAACAGGGACTTTACGCTCTAACAGCCATCCAGCGAGCCAACCGGGGACAGAACGCCTTATACGATATGAGCGATGTGCAGGACAATAGCCAGCCTGCTGCGGCCGCGGCTTTTACGGATATTGACGGTCATCTTTATGCGCAACAGATCGCCGCTTTGTCCCAAGGCGGCTTTATCGACGGCATGGGGGACGGCAGCTTCCGCCCGGATAAGACCCTGACCCGCGCCGAGTTCGCCGCCCTGATCGTCAAGGCGCTGAGCCTTACGCCCCAGGCCAACGCCGTATTTTCTGATGTGAAAAGCACAGACTGGTACGCGGCCTACGTAGGCGCGGCCTTTGATTACGGCATGATCGCCGGACGCTCCGCTACGCTGTTCGACCCGCAAGGCGCCATTACCGATAGCGAGGCCAAGCTGATTCTGGATCGGGCAGCGGTGAAATTGGGCGTGAAAGCCGCAGTCACCGCCGTTTGGCAGCCTTCTGCAATACAGATCACCCGAGGCGAGACCGCAGGGCTGCTTTATGATCTGCTGAAAGACGCCGGCAAGCTATAAGGAGCGGAAATATGAAGTGGTTGAAGCAACGTAAAAAATGGCTGGTCATTGGGCTGGTGCTGCTGGCCGCATTGGCCTTCGCCTATTGGTATGGCGGCGGCGCGCCGGACAGCCGCGGCTGGGGCATGGCTCCGGAACAGCCGGCAAGGCAAACGGAGATTCCGGCGGCGGAGGAAAGCATAGCGGAGATTACGCCGGAGACTACGCCGGACGAGGCGGAGCAAACGCCGGACGAGGCAGCGGAAGCCGAGCCTGCCCCTGCCGGCGGCGGCACTTGCACCATCTCCATCTCCTGCGCCACCATTTTGGATAACATGGAGCTGTGCGACCCGGCTAAACAAGAGCTGGTTCCGGCGGACGGGGTGATCCTGGCCGCCACCGCCGTCCAATTCACTGCCGGAGAAAGCGCATTCGACCTGCTGCTCAGGGTGTGCCAAAGCAACGGCATCCACATGGAATACGTCAACACGCCCATGTATGATGCGGCCTATATCGAAGGGATCGCGAATCTTTACGAATTTGACGCGGGGGAGCTTAGCGGCTGGATGTATCAGGTCAACGGCTGGTTTCCCAATTACGGCTGCTCCCGCTATCAGTTAGCGGACGGCGACGTGATCAAATGGGTCTATACCTGCGATCTGGGTTATGACGTTGGCGGCGGCTACGCTGCGGGTGAGTGAATCATGCCAAACGCAGATACCTTTTCTTCCTATCATCCGCTGATCAATTTCCTTTGGTTCGGTCTGGTGCTGCTGTTTTCCATGTTCTTTTTGCATCCGGTCTGCTTAGGGATGTCTTTGAGCTGCGCTTTTGCTTACTCATTATATCTTAGCGGCGGTAAAGCGACGCGGCGCAGGCTGCTGTTCCTGCTGCCCCTGCTGCTGATGACGGCGCTCTTGAATCCGGCCTTTAACCATGAAGGAGCTACGATCCTCGCCTATCTGCCCAATGGCAATCCGTTGACTTGGGAAAGCATCTGCTATGGTCTGGCCGCCGGCGTCATGCTGGCCGCCGTGCTTTGCTGGTTCGTCTGTTATAATCTGGTGATGACCTCGGATAAGTTTGTTTATTTGTTTGGCCGCGTCATACCGGCTCTATCCCTGGTACTGTCCATGACGCTGCGCTTTGTACCGAAATTCAAGGCGCAGCTGCAAATAGTGATCAACGCCCAGCGCGGCATCGGTCGAGAGCTGAGCGGCGGCGGCCTGTTGAGCCGCGCCAGACAAGGGCTGACCGTGCTCTCCATCATGATCACTTGGGCGCTGGAAAACGCTGTCGAAACAGCGGATTCCATGCGGGCGCGGGGTTACGGCCTGCCGGGACGCTCCGCTTTTTCCATTTATCGCTGGAGCCGCCGGGATAGTCTGGCGCTGGCCTTTGTACTATGCGCCGTGGGCTATATTATCGCCGGGCGGATGTGCCAAGCCTTTAGCTGGCGCTATTTTCCTACCATGCAAGGGACGCTGACCGGCTTTTTTCCGATCAGCGTCTATGCCGTCTATTTAGTCCTGCTGGCCTTGCCTCTGCTGCTGGACGTGGCGGCGGCGCGGCAATGGCGGCGAAAGGAGCACATACATTGAACTGTTTTGAACTGTGCAAATTCAGCTTCGCCTACCCGGAGCAGGCGGATAACGTGCTATCTGATATAAATTTGACTGTCCTCGCGGGTCAATTCGTCGCCCTCTGCGGCAGCAGCGGCAGCGGCAAGACTACGCTGCTCAGACAGTTAAAGCCCGTGCTGGCTCCTCATGGACGGCTAAGCGGCGAGATCTTGTTCCGGGGCGCGCCTCTTCGTTTGCTCGATCAGCGGCAGCAGGCGCAGCGTATCGGTTTTGTCCTGCAAAGCCCCGACAATCAGATCGTCACGGATAAGGTTTGGCATGAGCTGGCTTTTGGTCTGGAAAGCCTGGGCTGCGATACGCCTGCGGTGCGGGCGCGGGTGGCGGAAATGGCTGCCTTTTTTGGCATTGAGAGCTGGTTCTACAAAAACGTCAGCGAGCTGTCCGGTGGGCAAAAGCAGCTGCTCAATCTGGCCTCCATCATGGCCATGCAGCCCAATGTGCTGCTGCTGGACGAGCCTACCTCCCAATTAGACCCCATCGCTGCCGGGGAATTTCTGGCCGCATTGGGCAAGATCAACCGGGAGCTGGGAACCACCGTTATTTTGAGCGAGCACCGGCTGGAGGAAGTTTTTCCCTTGTCCGACCGGGTCCTGGTGCTGGACTCCGGCCGTATTATTGCCGACGGCTCGCCGGGAGAGGCAGGCGAGCTGCTGCGGCAGGAGGGTCATGCCATGTTCGCCGCCATGCCTGCGCCTATGCGCATCTGGGCGGCGGTAGAGAGCGAGCAGCCCTGCCCGGTGACGGTGCGGCAGGGTCGGGAATGGCTGGAGCGCTTTGCCGATGATCATCTGCTTAACGCGACTGAATCAGCAGCGTCGTCTGCAATTGCCGGCGAACTGGTATTGAGTCTGGACGAGCTGTGGTTCAAATATGAGCAGGCCGGCCCGGACGTGGTGAAGGGGCTGTCGCTGACGCTGAGCAAGGGCGAGCTACTGGCTCTGCTGGGCGGTAACGGCGCGGGCAAAAGCACGACGCTCGCCCTGATCGCCGGTCTGTACCAGCCCTATAGGGGCAAGTCGAGCTGTGCCGTCCGGATAGGGCTGCTGCCGCAAAACCCCCAAGCCCTGTTCGTGAAAAAGACCGTGGCCGAGGATTTGGCCGAAGCCCTGCGCGGGCGCAAGCTGGAAAAGGACGAACAGCAAAGCCGCGTCCATCAGATAACGCGGCTGTGTCGCTTGGAAGGTCTTTTGCAGCGCCATCCCTATGATCTGTCCGGCGGCGAACAACAGCGGGCAGCCCTGGCTAAGACCCTGCTTTTACAGCCGGAGCTGCTGCTGCTGGATGAGCCCACCATGGGGCTGGATGCGGAGTTCAAACGCATACTGGCGCAGATCTTACTGACTTTGCGCCGTCGGGGCGTGGCCATACTCATGGTCAGTCATGACGTGGAGTTTTGCGCTGAATACGCAGACCGTTGCGCCCTGTTTTTTGACGGGGCTATCGTGACGGAGGGGACGCCGCCGGCCTTTTTCAGCGGCAACAGCTTCTATACCACCGCCGCCAGCCGTCTGAGCCGGGGATTGCTTTCTCAGGCTGTCACCGCCGGTCAGGTCATTGCGGCCTGCGGCGGTACGCCTCCTGCGCCGCCGGAACTGCCGGCTTTTGACGATGATGATAACAACGGCGCTGCCGGCGTCCCGCGGACGAAAGCTGCCGCCGCGTCGCCAACAATCGGTTCAAAACCCTTCCCTTTATGGCGCAAGCTGCTGGCTATCCTCTCCGGCGCGGCTACCGTCTATGGCATGATCCGGGCGGCGCAGGCTCCCGGTATTGCGGCTGCTACCTGGATAGAACTGACGCCTTACGCCCTGGTTTTGCTATCCATGGCCATCTTCGCCTTTTCCGTCAGCCGTCGTGCTTCATCCCCGCTTATCCAAACGCCCAAAGAACAACGCAGGCTCAGCAAACGCACCAAGCTGGCGGTGCTGCTGATCCTGCTGGCTATTCCGCTGACCCTCTATGTGGGCGTATATTTTCTGGGCGAGCGCAAATATTATTTTATCTCCCTGCTGATCCTCATCGAGACCATGCTCCCCTTCGCTTTTATTTTCGAAGGGCGCAAACCCCAGGCTCGGGAGTTGGTGGTGATCGCCGTGCTGTGCGGATTAGGCGTAGCAGGGCGAGCGGCCTTTTTTATGCTTCCCCAGTTCAAGCCGGTGACAGCTCTGGTCATTATCGCCGGGGTGGCTTTCGGCGGCGAGACCGGCTTTCTGGTAGGATCTATGACCATGCTGGTCAGTAATATGCTTTTTTCGCAAGGGCCCTGGACTCCCTGGCAGATGTTTGCCATGGGTATCATTGGTTTTGTGGCCGGCTTGCTGTTTAGCAAGGGCTGGCTGCGTCGGGGACGGCTGCCCCTGTCCCTGTTTGGCGCGCTGGCGGCGGTGGCGATCTACGGCGGGATCATGAACCCGGCGTCCGCCATCATGTGGCAAAACACATTGAACTGGCAGACGCTCGCGGCCTATTACGCCACCGGCTTCCCCTTCGACCTGATTCACGCCGCCGCCACCTTCGTCTTCCTCTGGCTGCTGGCCGAGCCGCTGCTGGAAAAGCTGGATCGCATCAAGGTAAAATACGGGCTGGCGGAATAAGTTTGGGGAGAAACGAAGGACCGCGTTTTACCGCAGTTTGGCTGGCCGTCGCTCTATCACGGACAAGGTCATGCTGCGCCGTAATAAAACCGGCTCCTTTAGGAGCCGGTTTTTTGCGGTGAAGGGTATTACGCTATTTATCCTCCATCACGGTCTCGACGTTGGCCATACGGCCCTTGGCCAGCTCGCGGGAGACGAATACCTGCCCGCAGCCGGGACAGGCGGGGACTTCGCTGTGAAAGGTGCGCCCCAAATAGCTGAAGGCGACTTTGACCATTTGCAGCGGCAGTCCGCATTTATCGCAGACCAGCCGTGGCGCGTCTTGTTTATCGCTCATGTCCGGCCTCCTGTTCCACGCTCATGCGATGAGCGTATGCGTCGTGCAGCGTATAGCAGCCGTTTGCCTCGGGAGAATATTCCGCCCAGTAGGTGAGGCAGCCCTGCCGCAAATGGCCGAAATAATGGCCGCTTTGCAGGTCGCGCAGGCGCTCGCCGCTGGCCTCGCAATGCTCGATCACCGCCGCGATCTCCTCCTCCAGTATATAGGCGGCGCTCAATTCCCGCCGCAGCTCGTCCGCGATCAGCAGCCTGACGCCATTAGCGGCGGGCTGCGTCGCTTCGGGCAGATAATGCGCCTTGAGCCGGCGGCGGTGGTCGCGGCGTTCGCTCCACAGCGGGGCGGGGCGGCAGCCGTCGTCCAAGTCGAACAAGATATCCAATAAATGCAGCGCCTGCTTACCGCCGAGGGCGAAAATATCGCGGCAATTGCTGCAATAGGTCAGATAGGGCAGGTCGGAGAGGGCGAGCCGCCGCTCGCGTATATACTCGGCCAGATGCGGCTCGGCGATCGCTCCCTGACCGCCATAGCCGCAGCAGCGCGCCTCCGCGCCGGCTGTGCTCAGCTCATGCAGCGTATAACCGGCCTGCTGCGCTAATTGCCGTACCGCCTGTTGCAGACCGGGATAGGCGCGGCTGGCGCAGGGGTCGAACACAGCCAATTCGCCCGCGCCGTTCTTGGCCGCCGCCCATGTCTGTACCTGCGGCAGCTGATAAAAGAAATCGCAGGGTATTTGCGGCAGGAATTGCGCGAACATGCGGCGGCAGGTCGGGCAGGCCAGTATCAGCCGCGGCCGTCCCAGCTCCTGCCATTGCCGCTGTATATGCTGCAAATGCCGCTGATGCTGCTCGTTGCCGTCGCCCCAATAGGCGGGCGCGCCGCAGCAATCCAGCCATAGTCCGGTATGCGCGTCGCTTTGCCGCAGCAGCTCATAGGCGGCCTGCACGTAACGGGGGTCGGAAGCGCCCAACTGGCAGCCGGGGAAAAAAACGGTGTTCGGCTGCGCGTCTGCGTCAGCGGAGGCCGGCGCTATGGTCAAAGCTGCTTCGGCGCCGCTGGCTTGGGCAAAATCACGCAGCCAAAAGTCATGGAAGGCCGGCGGCGTTTGCTGCTTTTGCCGCAATAATTCCTGGCCGTGATGGATAAAGGCGCGGAAGTCGATCTGCTCGGGGCAGGTCTCGGCGCAGCGCCCGCAATCGAGGCAAGCCGCCATCAGCCTTTTGACCGTCTTGCCGTGCCCGTCCACGTTCTTCGGGTACACGGTATTGTCGATCTCATCTTTGAAGCGTTTGGGCTGCTTATGCGCATAGGCCAGCAGCTCGCAGTTAGCTTGACAGCTGTCGCAGCGGCATTGCAGGCAGCGCGCCGCCTCATCCTGCGCTTCAGCTTGTTCATACATGCCGCAAGACGGTGCTATGCTCCGCGCCCTGCCGGCGGGCGGATGAGCGGCCTGCGGCTTAAAAGCGCCGGTGGTCAGCCATAATTCCAGCGCGTCGACGGCAGCCAATGCTCCGGCCAGAGCCGTCATCTTATCGCTGCCCAGCAGCGAGCCGCCGGGGAAAAACCCGGGACGCGGCTTGGCGAGCAGGCCAAAATCATCGCCGTCCGCGCCGGTGGCGATATACGCCGCGTCATAGCCCGCCAAATCGTCAAGGCTGCTGATGCGGCGGCCGAGCATTATCTCGGGGCGGGCGAATTCCAGCTGCCGTTCGATGTCGGCGAGGTAGATGTCCGCCGGCAATAAGTCCTTTAGCGTGCCGCCCGGCTGTTGCTCCTGCTCGAACAGCGTCAGCGCGTAATTCTTCTCCGCCATGCGCAGCGCCAGCGCCAAGCCGCTTAAACCGCCGCCCACCACCGCGATCCGCTTATCTTTGCGCGGCACGTTGTAGCGGTTCGGTCGTTTGTGCTTTGCATACTCGACCACCGCTCGCTCCAGGCGCGGTAATTGCAGCGGCTGTCCGTCAACAATACAGGCGCTCGCGCAGGGGGCGGGGCAGAGCCGCGCCACGATATCGGGAAAGCCTACCGCGTTACGGTAGGCCTTATAGGCATAGTCAAAACTGCCGCGGCTGATGCGCTGCGTCAGCATGCGTATATCCAAGCCAAAAGGACAGGCGGCCTGACATTGCGGCGGCCTGTCCTCCCGGCAGCGTTGGATAGCTTCATCCATTTGCGGCATAAAGGAATCTGGCATATAACTCCTTGTATCGCTTATTCTGTGATCGGGTTGTTCTTGATATTCTCCAATTCCTCATACAGGTCGGAGCCGAGGAAATAGGGCTGCGGCTGATATGTTTGGCCTTGGGCGAGCGCCTCTAAGCCGGCCTTGACCTTGTCCGGCGTGGCGGGCAGCTCATAGATACGCACGCCGCAGGCGTTCTTGATAGCGTTGATCACCGCCATATGGCCGCTGGACTGGAAGGCTTCGGATGCGCCGGAGCTGCCCCACGGTCCGTCGGGACGCGGATTTTCGCAATGCTCGATCACGATATTATCGGGAATATCGGTGATAGAAGGGATGCCGCTGGAGACGATATTATTATGCTTACGCACGTCTTCATAATTCTCGGATAGCGCAAAGCCGATGCTATGGCTGATACCGCCTATCGCCTGCCCGTTGACCGCCGCGCGATTGCCGATCACGCCCACGTCGTCAATGCAGGTATAGCCGATGACATGCGTTTTGCCGGTAGCCGTTTCCACCGCTACCTCGGCCATAAACAGCGCATAGGTGTAGGCGGGCGTGGGATTGCCCTCGCCGGTATTGGGGTCGAGATAGACCAGGCCGTCAAAAGAGACGTTCTCATAGGTGGCCTCGTATTTAGTGGGGATGCCTTCGTCGACCATCTCCTGATAGCTGCGATAGCTGCCGTCGGGTTTGCGCATGGCCGCGATCAGCTTGTCTGCGGCCTGCGATACCGCCAAGCCGTTCATATAATGCGAGCGGCTGGAGGCGGAGAAGCCATGATCCGGGCATAAGCCGGTATCATTTTGCACCAGGCGGATCTGCTCGG
This sequence comes from Bacillota bacterium, assembly GCA_030527285.1. Taxonomy (GTDB): domain Bacteria; phylum Bacillota; class Dehalobacteriia; order UBA4068; family UBA4068; genus JAUNBC01. The sequence goes on from JAUNBC010000003.1 coordinate 82,132, forward strand.
GCGTGACCTGCAATTCCTTCAAGGCCTCCAGCGTGACCATCAGCGAACCGATATCGCCGCCCTGTCCCTGATCCTGCCAAGTATCGTATTTGATGAATTTGCCGTCCGCGCCCAGCTCCAAAGCCACGGTGCAAGCGTCGGAAGGGCCTTCGGTGACATTATAGCCGCCCCAGGCCAGACCCACGCCGCGGCGCAATTCGGGGCTGTCCTCGGCCTTGGCTCGCGCTACCGCTTGCTCATAATAGGGCTTCATTTTCAGCATCAGCTCTTCCATCGGATACTGGGCGAAGGGACGGTTGTTGATATTGGTCTCGCCGCTGCGTGCAATATTGCGCCAACGGAATTCAAAGGGGTCGATGCCCGCTTTTTCCGCCAGCATATCGATCATCGCCTCGCTCATCGTGTAGGCCTGCGGCGAGCCGTAGCCGCGGTAGGCGATACCGAAGCTGTGATTGGTATTGGCTACGCGCACCAAACCGGCGACGTTGGGGATATAGTAGGGGAAGTACATGAAGCGCGCGGGGCGGGTGGTCAGATCGTCGCCCAGATCGGAGTAAGGACCATGATCGAGCGCGCAGTCAAATTCCGCCGCTACGATCTTGCCCTGCGCGTCGCAGGCCAAGCGGCCATTGGAATAGGAGGGGCAGCGTTTGCCGCTGTAATGCTGATGCTCCTCGTAGCTCATCGACAGCGCGCAGGGCATGCCGGTGGCGATGGTGGCGATGGCGCACAGCGCATAAGAGCCGGCATACATCGCCCAGCCAAAGCTGGAGCCGGTGGGATTTTCTATCATGCGCATCTGCTCCATATCCACGCCGACCGCTTCCGAAACATTGTACAGGGTGCCGTACAGACCCTGAGATTTGCAGTGTATGACGAGGATGCCGTCTTTATCATAATAGGACTGCACCGTATCGCCTTCGATGGTCAGATGCGGCTCGCGCGAGGAGTAGAAGCTGCCCTCTACGGCATAAGCGGCGGAGTCGATCAGCTCGGGCAACTGCTGATGACGGCCTTTGAGCACCGGCTGATAGCAGTAGATATTCGGCGTATCGTCATGGATGCGCCGTGCGTCGGGCATGGCCGCGTCCAGATAATTGAGATAAGCGGGTAATTCTTCGATATTCACCTTGACCTTGGCGGCGGCCTCGCGGGCATGCTCCTTGGTATCGGCGACCACCAGGCCCACCACGTCGCCCCAGCGATAGATCGTGTCGTCGCTGATGATCATGCAGGTGGGTTTGGTGACGGTGCTGCGTTGATGGCCGACGAACAGGCTGAGGCGATTGGTGCCCTGCACGTCCTTGGCGGTGATGAAGCGCACGACGCCGGGTACCTTCTCCGCTGCGGAAAAGTCGATGGAGAGGATTTTTGCGTGATGGGTGATGCGCGGCTGGATGATCGCTACGTGCAGGGTGCCGTCGGGCATTTTCAGCGCGATATCGTCGCCGTAATCGGCCACGCCGCAGGCCTTGGCCATAGCCGAGGGACGCACCAGCTCCTTGCCGTAATACTCGCGATCCTCCGGCAGCTTGACCATGATATCCTCGACGCGGCATTCGCCGCGCAATACGCGGGCGGCGGCCATCACCGCGTCCACGATCTGCTTGTAGCCGGTGCAGCGGCAATAATTGCTATGCTTTTTGAACCATGCGCGCACCTGCTCGCGGCTGGGCGAGGGATTTTCCTTGAGCAGGGCATAGGCGGAGACGATAAAACCGGGGGTGCAAAAGCCGCATTGTACAGCGCCCAAATGGGCGAAGGCTACTTGCAGCGGATGCGGATGCAGCGGCGTACCGATGCCTTCAATAGTGACGACCTCGCTGTAATCGGCGATCTTGTCCATTTTTTTGCTGCATGAACGAACGACCTTGCCGTCAAGTATCACCGAGCAGGAGCCGCATACGCCGATATTGCAGCCGATCTTGGTGCCGGTGAGCCCGAGCTTGCGCAAGACGTCAGCCAGCGAATCCTTGGCTGGGTCGTAAATGAACATTTTTTCCGCGCCGTTGAGGAGCAGGGTTTTTTTGCTTAATCGCATCGTTATACCTCCCTGTGTTCACAGTATTGATTATAGTTTAACATATAGTGTGAACTCCAAGTCAAATGGCAAAAACTCTTCTTTTACCGCTAAACCCATAGCACAGACCGAGTTTTGCTCCAGGCGCCGGACGCTTTTGCTCTATCCATCGTTTGCGTTGCAATTATGCCGTAGCTGCGAGCCGTATCCCGTATTTATGCGTCGGGCGGTGATAATTACCGGCAAAGAGGCGCTTGACGCGATGCGCTTCGCTGAACCCGCGATAGCGTCAAGCCAAAGCCCGGCAAAATTTGCGCCGGCGCTTTCCGTTGAGCAGTATATTTGTTATAATAGCATATATGTCAGGATAATGAAATAAGCGCAAGATGAAAATTCCAAGGAGGTCGTGGCGATGAAAAGAGTTCGCGTTACGGTGCTGAAAACAGAGCTGTATAAAGATCTGGCTGATGAATACGGAGCCAGGGATTTGAAGCTTTGCCCCTTCTTTAAGGTAGGGGAGGTCTATGAATGCAAGGAGAACAAGCGGCCGGAAGGCTTTGGCTGCGAGGACGCATGGGCCTGCATCAGCCGCAATGTTTTTGCCCTGTCCTCGGGCGGTACCGATATCTATGACGGCCGCTGGCTCAAGGAAGGCAGCAACACCTGCATCAACTGCTGCAATGACGGTATGCGGCCGGTGATCTTCAAGCTGGAAGTGATCGACTGAGTTAAGAGCGGTTTGCTATGAGGCTGAACAAAATTCGGAGGTGTGATGATGATCAAGGTATTTGTTACCGGCGCGTCCGGTAATGTCGGCGCGACGATTGTGCGTTTTATACAGGATAAGCCCGAGTTTACGCTGGCCGGCGGCTATTGTCTGGAGGCGGGGCAGGATCTGGGTCTGCTGGCCGGCATCGGCGAGCTGGGCATCATGTCCGCGCCCGAGCTGGATGCGGGGCTTGAGGCCGCCGCTCCCGACGTGGTGATCGACTTCTCCGTTACCCCGGTGCTCAAGCAGCATCTGGAAATCTATCTCAGACATGGGCTGAATGTGGTCGTGGGCACCACCGGCCTCACCGACGACGAGCTGGCTCCCTTCGCGGCGCAGGTCAAGGCCAAGGGTCTGCGTTGGGCGGCTATTTCCAACTATGGCCTGGGCATAAGCTTAGTCAGCGAATTCATCAAAAGCGTCCGCAAATACTATCCCTATGTGAGCATTATCGACCAGCATACCCACAATATGGCCAATGCTCCCAGCGGTACTGCCGCCAGCTTGGCGCAGGCGGCCTCCGGCCCGATGGGCGAGGTCAAAGCGGCCGAGGTCTATCCGGGGGTATTGGGCGCGACTATTGCCGGCGTGCCGGTGTTCGCCCAGCGTTTGCCCTTTCCCGGCCCCTATTCCGGTCATGTGGTCACCCTGGCGCGCGCTGATGAGATCATCAAGGTGGAAGTGATGGATTTCACCAGCGATATTTACATGGACGGCGTATTCCTCACCGCCGCTAAATTGGCGCAGCTGCCCGCCGGTTCATTTGTCGCCAGCCTTGCCGAAGTGATGGAGGCCTGAAGCGGATTTAGCCGTACAATATAATGAGAGCAATAAACGGGCGCAGGCCATACCGGTTGATTGCCGTCAAAATCGCCGCCTTCCTTCCTTTAACGGTATTCGGCATATTAACGGCGCTATTTTTGGCAGCGGCAATTCAATTAGATTTTTACACGATGCTTAAAAGAGCAGGATTGCTGTGCCTGCTTCTTTTATCAGCGACGATCATATCTATGGCTATCGCCTGTCTTGGGTATAACGGTTGCCGATCGATAAGGAATAAGGCCATTTTTGAACAGGTGCCCTTGACGGTAAGCGCTATTTTGGCTGTTGTTATTGAATTTCTGTTTTGCGGTATTGTTTTTTTACCGTTTCGCTGGCTGCTGTTCTTATCTATCGCTATTCCAATTATATGCCTGCGTGTCCAAGCAATATGGCTAAATAGAACGTTTTATTCGACTGGTCTGCGGATATACCGCCTATAATACTTTATCCTTGACTTTTCAAGGGTCATATACTATAATTTAGCCAATAACCGCCGGGTTGCGTCTTTCCCCATTCCGTTAGGCCATAGCAGGAATGGAGGACAAGGCGTTTTTTTGTAGAGGTGCTGCGATGTATCAAATAGAGAAGATAAGCCATGATTTTTCCGTATGCAAGGTAACGGACTTTTCACAGGTCGATTTCCAAAGCGATTATTGCTTTATCGGCAAGACGGACGAGGAAAACTCTTTGGTGTGCATCACGCAAAACGTCCCTGACAACGTTATCGAAAGAGACGACGGATGGAAAGCGTTTCGGCTACAAGGGGTTTTGGATTTTTCTTTGGTCGGGATACTTGCCAAACTATCGACCATATTAGCGGAAAACCATATAGGAATATTTGCTATATCAACGTTTAATACGGATTATATATTGACAAAACGCGAAAATTATCTGAAAGCATCAGCGGCGCTTGTAAATGCCGGGTATGAGGTGATCTGATCGCCCAAAGCATAAGATAAATAATACGAAATCAGCCCGCCGGGGTTCATTTTATTGTGTAGTAGGCCTGTGTTACGCAAACACAGGCCTCTTTTTATTATTAAGGAGGTTTTTCGCCGTGTATGAGGGCAAAACGCACTCGTTATTCGTGAAGTACGCGATCCCGCAAATGATAGGATTGCTGTTCAACTCAATTTATCTGATCGTAGACGGTATTTTTATCGGCAATCGTTTGGGGCGGGACGCCATGGCTGCCGCCGCTGTGTCCGTACCGTTTATTGAAATACTGATAGCGCTGTCTATGGCTGTTGCGTCCGGCGCGGGCGTTATCATATCCAGCCAAATCGGGCGCAAGGAAAATGACAAGGCGGTACAAACCTTTAATACCGCCATCCTTTGTTCAGCCGGTATCGGTATTGTCGTAGTGGCGCTGGGCAACGTCTTTATTCACCCGCTTGCGGAGCTTCTTGGCTCCACGCCGCGAATCCACGATGAAGCGATAGAGTACCTCTGGTACATCGTCACCTTTTCGCCGTTTCTGCTGTTTAGCTTTTTGCTGGGCGGACTTGTCAGAAACGACGGACGCCCGAAGCTGGCGATGTTCGCACTCGCTTTTGGCTCTGTTTCCAATATGCTATTGGACTATGTGTTCATGTATCCGCTGAATATGGGTATTGCCGGCGCGGCGTTGGCTACGGCGTTAGGGCCGATCTTCAGCGTGCTTATTTTGCTGCCGCATTTTCTGATGAAAAAGGGGCAGCTGCATTTTGCCAAATGGAAGATACGCTTTTGCAATATCCGGCGTATTTTCACCCTGGGCTTCCCCTCGTTTATTATGGAGTTTAGCATCGGCATCGTTACTTTTGTCTATAACTTTGCCATTATCAGGCATGGCTATGGGGAAATCGGGCTTGCCTCTTACCTTGTGATCGGATATTTGATGCTCATTATCCTCACCATTTTTTTGGGTATGGCCGAGGGCTTGCAGCCTGTATTCAGCTATTTTACGGGTACGGGAGAAACGGACAGGAACAGAGATATGCGGCGCTTTGCGGCAAAGGTTTTTTTAGGCGTCGGTATTCTATGCTACCTGCTGATCGTTCTGTTCTCCCGCAATTTCTTCACCATCTTCAATCCGGGAGATCTGGAGTTGATTGACTTTATGCAGAGCAAGAGCCTGTACTATTTCTGCGGCTTTTTCCTCGCCGGGTACAACGTCCTGATGATTTCCTATTGGCAATCGACGCAGCGCACCCGAAAGGCGCTTGTCGTTTCCCTGTCGCGCAGCATCATCTGGCCGCCCGTTTTGATTTTGCTTTTGCCGCTTCTATTTGGCGGCGAAGCCATTTGGCTTTGCCATTCATTGAGCGAGTGTTTGACCGCCTGTATCGTTTTTGTGCTTCTTCGTATAGCGTGATACACGGGAGCAGCCCCATTCATTCTCGTCCGCCTGTATTGACCCCAAAAAGCCGATGGCAGCTTATTTTACCAGCTCGTATATGGCTCGCGCATAGATCTTGCAGAGGCGTTGCAGGTCGGCGCTGCTGATATACTCATCAGCATGATGCGCTAAAAAGGGCGCGTCGATAAAAGACGGGCCGAAAGCCAGCGTGTTATGCAGCTCCTTGGCATATGTGCCGCTGCCGACGATTAGCGGAGCCGTGTCGCCGCCGCATATATCACGGTAGGCGCGCAGCAGGGTAGCGGCCAGCGGATCGTCCGCCGCACGATACAACGGCTCTATCGCCATCAGATATTCGATATCCCAGCCTTCGGCGCGCGCCAGCTCGTCTAATTGCCGCTGGTAACGAGCGCAATCATGGCTGACCGGAAAACGGATGTCGCAGGTCAGAGCGAAGGAGCGTTCGCCGGCGTTGAGCAGCGATGGAACATGGGTGAGGCTGGAAAGCTCATCCGCGCCGCTGAAAGCGGCGCAGGCCGCGTGGCCATTGCCGCCGAGCAAACAATATAGCCGGTCTAAGCTATGCTTTAAAGCGCGGGGCTGATAATCCAGCGCAAACAGAGCCTCCAATAGCAGTAAAATGGCGTTTTTGCCCTGCTGCGGCATGGAGGCATGCGCAGCCACGCCTGTCGCGCGTATGGTCAGCCGCTGTTCCTGGCGCGATAGCGTTACGCCGGCGGGCAGGCTCAGCGTCGGCAGCGGCTGCACGCTTTCGATAAACGTCGCCTCAGCCTGCGCCGGCACGGAGTTGCTGGCATTGCCGGCGGTCAGCGCCGTCAGGCGCGGCGCGGCGGACAGCTGCTCTTCCTCCGGCAGCAGCGCGCTCAAGCGGTATATCAGATTGCCCTTTTCGCCGATAACCAGCGGAAAGAAGCCGTCCGGAGTAAAGCCGCATACCGGCTGCGGATAATGCTTGACATAGTGGCGGACGCAGGCGAAATCGCTTTCCTCATCGCAGCCGAAAATAAAGCGCAGCGTTTTGTTCGGCCGCATCCCGCATTCGCGCAGGGCGATACCGGCGAACAAGGAGGCGATCAGCGGCCCTTTATCGTCGATAGCGCCGCGTCCATAGATGCGTCCCTGCTCGATCACCGGCTGATAGGGGTGATGGCGCCATTCCTCGGGCGTGGCAGGCACAACGTCGACATGGCTCAACACCGCGACATAGTCGTCGCTGCTGCCGCTGATATCGGCAAAGCCGGCATATCCGTCAACGTTGGTCGTGGCGAGGCCTGATTGCTCGCATAAGCGGAGACAATAATCAAGCGCCTCGCCGATAGGCCGGCCAAAGGGTTGACGCGGACGCGGCTCCTCGCGTACCGACGGAAAGGCGATCAGCTCGCATAGATGCTGCGTCATGTGCGGCATAAGCTCGTCGATCAGCCGGTCTACGCGCGCCAGCTCAATGTTGTTTGTATTCATGGGTTTCCTTGTTATACGAATGATAAAGCGGCGGCCGGAGCGGGCTGTATGCCCGGGCTTGGATCTGCCTGAGCGCCGCAAAGAGAAGAGCTTACATGAACATCAGGGTCAGCCACGGCCAGTAGGTGATAAGCATCAACGCGCCGACCATCGCCGCAACAAAGCAGACCGTCGGCTTGATCATCGAGTCCAGCGTGACGTTACCGATCGTGGCGGCCACAAACAGACTGGGGCCAAAGGGCGGAGTAGCCATGCCGATAGCCAGATTGGCGACGATCATCACGCCGAAGGTGATCGGCGACATGCCCATGCTTGTAGCCAGCGGCAGCAGTATCGGCGTGAGGATGATCAGCGCCGGCAGCGAATCCATCAGGCAGCCGATAAACAGCAGCATCAGGTTGATCAACAGGAACAGCAGTATGTAATTATCGGTGATGCCGAGCAAGAAGCCGGCGACCTGCTGCGGTATCTGATTGACGCTGAGGAAATAGGCGAAGGCCATCGACAACGCGATCAAATAGCAGACCGCGCCATTTACCGATACCGAGTTGGCCAGACAATCATAGACCTTCTTCCACGTCAGCTCTTTGTAGACGAATCTGCCGATCACGAAAGCATAAACGACGGAAACGGCGGAAGCTTCGGTAGGGGTGAAAATGCCGGAGTAAATACCGCCGAGAATGATGATCGGCGCCAGCAGCGCCCAGAAAGAATGGATGAAGGATAGCGCCACCGCTTTCAGCGTCGGTTTAACGCCGGTGCCGGTATAATTGTAATGTTTGGCCATGATATAGCAGGCGATCATCAGAAATATGCCGAAAAGTATGCCCGGTACGATGCCGGCAATGAATATTTTGCCTACCGATTGCTGCGCCATCACCGCGTACACGACCATCGGGATGCTGGGCGGTATGATCAGGCCGATGGTGCCTGCGCAGGCTGATAGCGAGCTGCTGAAGGAATTGTCATAGCCATACCTCCGCATTTCCGGGATCATAATGCTGCCGACGGCGGAAGTTGTGGCTACCGCCGAGCCGGAAATGGCGGCGAAGAACATACAGGCGGCGGTGGTGGTCATGGCCAGGCCGCCGGTGATAAAGCCGATGCAGGTATTGGCAAAGTCAATCAGCCGCCGCGCGATACCGCCGGTGGACATCAATAAACCGGCCAGCATGAAGAAGGGTATGGCTAAAAAGGTAAAGGAATCAACTCCGGAAAAGGCTTTCTGCGACATCACGATCAGCGGATAACCGTTGACCGCCAGGGCTACGGTGGTAGCGACGCCGATGGAAATGCCGATCGGTACGCCGATGGCGATAAAGACCACGAGTAATACGACTAACAGTATTCCTTCCATAATTATTCCAACGCCTCCTTTGCCGGCGTTTTGCCCATAGTTTTGATTATCTCAATTATTTGGCCTATCAGCCGCAGGGACATTATACCGACTCCCACAGGTATCGCCAGATAAGAAATATACATAGGTAATTGCATCGCGGTGGATACGTTATTTATATTATAGGCTTTAATCACTAATTGGCTGCTGATGGCAGCTAAGAAAATACAGAAACCGCACCAGATTACTGCGGTCAGTATTTCAAAAAAGACACGGTATTTGCCGCCGAAAATATTGAAGATGAATTCAACGCGAATATGCCCTTTTTTTCTGGTAGTCATACTCGCGCCCAGCCATACCAGCCACACGAATATATAACGGGATAATTCCTCGCACCAGGGCAAAGCGTAATTGAATAAATTGCGCATCACCACCTGTAAAAAGACGATGCACACGGTAAAGGCCAGACAACCGACCAGAAAGTATTCCTCCGCTTTGTTATAGACATTAAAGAATTCTTTCATCGTAAATCCTCCTGCTAAACCGGTATTCGGAGCTGATGCTCCGAATACCGGTGCGTTTTCAGGAATTGCTATGCCTGTCTGACGGCAGGTAGACGCTTATTGCTGCGCCAGTTCAAAGATATCGGCGCCGATGGTAGCCTCGAATTGCTCATATACCGGCTGTACCGCGTCAATGAACAGTTGACGGTTCTCTTCGGAGATCTCGGTCACAGTAATGCCTTCGGCCAGGATCATATCCAGATACTGCGACATGCTTTCGGTCTTGATGCGCCGTTGTTCTTCGACCAGATAGAGGCGAGCGCCTTCTTCAACTATCGCCTGATATTCGGGGCTCAGCGAGTTGAAGAATTCTTCGCCGATGGTGACAACGCCGATACCGGCGCCATGATAGGTAAGGCTGAGATATTGCTGGACTTCATAGAATTTGTAATCATAGAAGATGGAGATAGGATTCTCCTGACCATCGACAGCGCCCTGCTGCAAAGCGGTGTAAAGCTCGCCGAAAGCCATCGGCGTGGGATTGGCGCCCAGCGCCTGCATGGTCGAAACGAGCAGCGGGCTGTTCATCACTCGGATGTCTAAGCCGGCCATATCTGCGGGAGTTTCGATCGGACGGACGCTGTTGGAGAAGCATTTATGACCAAAATTGGCGAAGCCGAGTACACGAAAACCGGATTGGGCTGCGTCGGCGGCCAATCTCTCGCCCAGGCCGCCGTCCAAAGCGGCGTACATCGAGTCGTCATCCTTGAAGATGAACGGCATATTGGTGATGCCGAAAGAAGGCTGATAGCTTTCCATAATGGCGCAATTGGGTATAGCCATTTCCACGGTGCCGAGCAGAATGCCTTGCAGGGCTTCTTCATCGCTGGCCAGCTCGGAATTGGGATATACCTGAACGTCGATGCCGCCGTTGGTCTGCTCTTCAACATATTCTTCGAACATCAGGCTGGTTACCTGCAAAGCGTCGTTTTCATTCTCCACGTGGGAGATCTTGATCACGATCGGCTCGGCAGGAGTCTCGGCGACCGATTCATCCTCCGCCGGTGCGGGCTCCTCGGCAGGAGCGCAGGCGGCCAAAGCAAAGAAGCAGCAAAAAGCTAACAACAATACCAGAAACTTTTTCATTTTATACCCCCCAGTTAATTATTTGCGGATTATCATTGCTGTAATAACAGCTGTTACATGATCATCCACCTTCTCTTGCCGACAACAATCTCTTAGCATATTCTGTTGTGTTTCGATCACCATCCTTTCCTTTAATAAATCCTGAGATCTGTTTACTTTGCGGTATAGGACTTGCTCCATTGATGCGCGCGCCAGAAACGCTGCTGATCGAGCGTAAAACTGCCTATACCCGGCACGTCGTCCTCTACCTTAATATAACCCTGTTCGTCCATGTAAATAAATGGCTCGATGACGTCATCGTTGCCGAACCAGTAATAGGATGAGAAGATATCCGCCGGCAGGGTAAAGCCTGGCAGCGAGGCGATAGCTAACTGCGCGCCGATACCGACGCCGCATTCCAGCATCCCGCCGCACCACAGCGCCACGCCATGCTGCTGGCAATAGTCATGGATCTTGCGTGATTCGGTCAGTCCCCCGTTGCGCCCCTGTTTGATATTGATGATGCGGCAGCTGCCCATATCGACCGCGCGTTTGCAATCATAAAATGATTCGATGCTCTCGTCGAGGCAGATCGGCGTATTGAGCTGTTTTTGCAATTCCGCCATTTCCGCTAAATAGCAGCCCTTGTAGGGTTGCTCGATCATCGCCAGATCGAATTGATCGAATTGGCGCAGATGTTCGAGATCCTTCGGCTCGTAGGCGCCATTGGCGTCCACCGTGATAATCATATCTGGATAGGCCTCGCGCACCCGCCGGATAACGTCGATATCCCAGCCGTGCTTGACTTTGAGCTTGATGCGTTGGAAGCCGAGCGGCATATCCACGGCCAGCGCCTCCATCAGCGCGTCTATCGAGGGCTTGATGCCGACGCTGACGCCGCAGGCGATTTTTTTCTGCGTGCCGCCCAGCGCTCGGGATACAGAAATGCCGTTTGTTTTGCAATACGCATCCCAAACGGCGTTTTCTAATGTAGCTTTAGCGCGCGGATTACCGTCCAGCGGAGCAAAAATGCGCTCGCTGACCTGATCCGGATGCTCGATATCGCCGGCGGCAAACAGCATCGGTATCAGCAGCTCTTCCATCACCGCAACGTTGGTGAGATTAGTTTCCATACCGCTCATAATGCCCGGATAAGCTACAGATTCACCATAACCGCAGACTCCGTCCGTGGTCGTGACGCAGGCCAAAATGATCTCGCGATCCGCAAAAACCCCGTAGCTGATCTCCAACGGTATACGCATATTCAGCTTGATGCAATGCAGCGTAATTTTATCGATCTTCATAGCTCCACCAATCTTTCATATTGATACTGTCCAGCAGTGAAAAACGATCATAGCTGAATTGTAGCATATCAATATTAGTTTCGGAATAGGTGAGCATCTGAAATGAAGTCGAATATTTTGGTCATTTGTCCAAAATGATGTTACTTTTTTGTATATTTAAGGCCAAAACAGGCCAGAAATTTAATTAATCAGTTATCAGCTGCTGGCAAATGGTACAGGCGATCTGGATATTCAGCCAATCTTGTTCATCAGCAAAATCGACGCCGAGTATTTCTTCCATCCTTGTCACCCGATAATAGACTGTATTATGATGCAAATTCAGATCGCGCGCCGTGTTACGAATGTTTTTGTTGTTCAGTATATAGGCTTGCAGGGTTTGATAGAATTCGCGGCTCTTTTCATCATCCCCGGTCGGCAGTCCGTGCAGGATATTGACCGCGTAATCGCGTATCAAGCCCTGCTCCAGCCGCAGCAGTATTTGCCATATGCCTAATTCATCATAACAGACGGAACGGACGTTGTTAGCGCCCAGGGCGAGCATTTTCTGACATAAGCGCGCCTCCTCCACCGAGCGTTTGATATTGCTCAGCGAATGATGAACGCCGCCCTCGGCAATGTTGATGCTGTCATGCAGCTCCAATAGCTGCTCGCTGATGCGGCGGATGATTTTTTTTGCCGAAGTCTTGTTATTGTCGAAGCTGAAGATAATGTATATATCGTCCTCATGCGAAAAAACGATACCGCGTACTGCTGACCGGCGGAGCACGGTCACGATCTTCTGCATCATCATGTCGGCAAAGGATTCGCGATGCAGCGGCGGCTGCTTATCCGGACTGTTGCCGCTAACGATCAGCACGCAGAAATCATCTTCGCTGTTCAATGACAGTTGCTCGGCGTAGTGGATCGTTTTCGCGTCAGCCGGAGCGGTCAGCACCATCTCAAAGAACTTGTTGTAGCGGTCGCTGACGCGCTTGGTCGCGGCGTCCTGACGCATCCATTCCAGAGCTATCACCAGCGAGGCATAATTGACGATGATCTGTATTTGATTGAGCATCGTCGGCGTTTGCATATGTACGAGCAAAAAACCCAGCAGACGGCCTTTGCCGGCTACCGGCGATACGGTGATATAACTATCGCCGTGGCTAAGGATGATCGGATCAAAGTTATCGTGAGCGTTGACCTTTTGCAGGAAGTCTTCGTTTAGGAATTGCGTCGGCAGCGCGTCGGTCTGCATGGGGTCGGTGCTGTATATCTGCTGGAAGAAAGCGTCGTAGAGCATGACGTCTTCACCGACCACCTTTTTCAGATAGTCGATAATGCCTTCAAAGCCGCCGTTATCCAGCAGTATATTGGTGAAGCTGCTCTGTATTTCTACCATTGCGGATAGCTGGCTGATATAGAAATCCTTCTGCTTGATCAGCTTAGATTTATTTATGATCAGCGCCGCATGGTTGGCGGCGGCGCGCAGCAGATCTAAGTCGTCTTGGGTGAATTGCATGTCGTTGTGCAGATGATTATATACCGAAACCACGCCTACGGCTTGATCCTCGATCAACATGCAGCAGGTCATAGCCGAGCAGGGATATTTATGGCGCGTGGTCATCAAAGTGGGCTGTTGTTCGATATAGTCGGCAAATACCTTGGTGCTGTTCAGCGCTACGCAATCGCGGCGGACAAAGGATTTGCCGCTGATGCTTTCGCCCAAACGCAAATACGGCTGCTCGTCACGATATACCAGATTGCAGGAGGCGGACATGCGCAGCAGGTTTTTATCCTCCTCGTACAGATACAGACCGCCCGCATCCACGCCGGGTATTACCGCAACGATCTCGTCAATGATGAATTGCAGTATCAGGTCGCTTTCCATGGTCGAGGTGATTTTTTTTGCCATCTCGATCAATAGTTGATAGGATTGCATTTTTTGCGCCATATCCATGCTATCACCCCACTAAGCTTTTATACGCGGCTGCTTTCCCCGCCCGGCGTCAAGTTTTAGAGGATCAACTGAATAAGCTCTACGCCTCTGATCGCCGACCGCCGCCGGCTTTGGGTTTCTCCGTTCGGGGTTTCGCCCCTCTCTCCGTAATCCAAAGCCGCTTGCTCGAATCCGAGACTTTGGTCTGAAATGTTCAATTTGTTATTGCAATTTACGGTTTATTCTTCGTAAATTCGAGAGAGCAATTCTTTTAGTTTGATGAAATCCTCTTTACCCAGTTTTTGTTCGATTATTTCATTACCGCGTTCAGAGGCCGCCACCATATCGTCAAAAATATTCAAGGTTTTCGGGGTTATCTCGATCGAATTAGCCCGGCGGTCATTGGGTTTGGCTTTTCGTTTCAGCAGACCCTTTTGTTCCAGTCGATCTATGATGCCGGTAACGGTTGAGCTTTCAAGACCGAATTCCTTAGCGATATCAGAAGAAAGACAACCATTCTCAGTGATCAGGTATATTAAGATGCCATATTGCACCGGAGTGATATCTAATGGCTGGAGTTCTTTTCGAAATACTTGTACTACCGTTTGTTGCCCTCGATGGAGGATATAGTTAATACAGTTTCTGATTTCCATGATAAACCATCCTTTATAATATTGTAGATATTGCGCAAGGACTCTCTGAGTTATAAGATGCACTTAATTTGTCTTAAGTCCTTATCTGAAATATAGCCATTACTTATTTAGATATATTCAGATTAGTTTGATTAACCAGTACATTTAATAATACAATATTTTTATGAAAATGGCAATAGATTAAGGAACGGAGCAGATAAATATTTTTTATAAAAATATCTTGCATAATACTATTTTCTATGTTAGAATTTATCATGATATATAAATATGACGCTAACATTGTTGCCGCGATCCAGCTCTATATTTCATAATGAGAATAATTCTCTTGCGGTATTTTGTAGAAGGTCATCATAAATTGATAGCTATATACACAGAGGAGGGCATGGAATGTTTTTGACAGGGGAACAACAAATGCTGCGAAAAGCCGTAAGAGAATATGTGGAGAAGGAAGTAGCTCCACATGCGGCTGAATGGGATGAGGCAGATATTTGCCCGGTAGAATGCTTTGCCGAGATGGGGCAATTGGGTGTTATCGGAGTTTTTGTCCCCGAGGAGTTGGGCGGGGTCGGTTGCGGGTATTTGGAGCGAGCGATCTGTTTAGAAGAAATCAGCCGTCACAGCGCTGGATTGGGAATAGCGGTCATGACTCATCATTTGGGTCTTTCCGCTATTTTGGATTCCGGTAGTGAAGAGCAAAAGCGCAAATATATTCCCCAACTGGCTACAGGCGAAAAGATTTGCGGACTATCGGTAACCGAGCCTGGCGGCGGGTCGGATTTTATGGGACAAGTATCCACGGCCGAGCGGCATGGAAATGATTGGCTGATAAATGGCCGTAAGTGTTTCATAACCAATTCCCATATTTCTGACGTGGACATTTGGACGGTGCGCAGTGGTGTAAACGAAAAAGGACGACCTGAACTGACCGCTTTCATAATCGAAAAGGATACACCTGGGCATAAAGCAGGCCGTAAGGAAAAGAAAATTGGCCTTAGAGGGTCTGTTACAGGCGAAATTATTTGTGATAATGTTTGCTTACCGGATAGCGCTGTTTTAGGCGCGGTGGGCAGCGGAGCGAAAATTGGTATGAGCGCCATCAGCGAAGTTGGACGCAGCGGAATGGCAGCGATTTGTCTCGGTATTATTCGAGGCTGCTTGGAAGAAGGAATAAAATTTGCTAATGAGAGGATTATCTACGGCAAACCCCTTGCCAAATTGCAATCCGCTCAATTTATCATCGGAGAAGTACGCACCGCCTATGAAGCAGCCCGACTTATGGTCTATCATGCCGCAGAACTGAAAGACCGGGGAGAGCCCTGTGCTACGGAAATTGCTATGGCAAAACTGTTTGCTTCTGAGGAAGCGGTTAAAGCAGCGAAAAACGTCATGGATCTGATGGGCGCTTACGGTTGCATAAACGAATACCCGATAGGTCGGTTTTTGCGCGATGCATTGGCTGCTATTCCATCCGGCGGGACCTCGCATATTCATAAGCTCGTAGTAAGCGGCGCGGCCTTAAAAGAAAGTCTCTAATAATTGATTGAGTATTGTAGATATTTGTATGTGATTCAGATATATGTAGAAAAGAGGATGGAAGTGTGCGCATAGCAGTTTGCATTAAAGCGGTTCCAGACCCGCGCGAAGCACAATCGGTAACCATTGATCCCATAAAAAAGACCTTACGCAGAGAAGCGTCTGTGAGTGTGATCAATCCCTTGGACCGGAATGCATTGGAAGCTGCCCTGCGGTTACGAGAAGCCCATGGCGGTGAGGTAAGCGTTTTTTCTATGACGCTGCCTGCTGCCGAACCGATTCTACGGGAAGCGCTGGCTATGGGAGCGGATCGTGCTTATTTGCTATCTGACCGTGCTTTTGCCGGAAGCGACACGTTGGTTACAGCCCAGATTTTGGCCAAAGCATTATGTCTTGCTGCGGAATCTGTGAACTGGGACTTACTGCTCTTTGGTAGCTATAGCTCCGATGGCGGAACCTCGCAGGTGCCGGCGCAGGTAGGAGAGATATTAGGAATACCTCATTATCATTTTTTGCACCAGCTTAGTTATGAAGATGAGCGATTTGAGTTTGCTTTCGCAAACGGCAACGGGGTTTTTCTTTGGCAAGCTATGCCTCCTGTTCTTTTGTCCGTATCGCGTGAATTGAACAAGCCCCGCTATATATCTTTACCCGGGATAATGAAGGCTAAAAAGAAGAAGATCATCCTTTGGGATGCCGAGGCATTGAGTATCGTCCCGGCTGACGTCGGTCTGCTTGGCTCACCCACCCAAAGCGGCGACTTACACCAGATCATACATTCTCGCCATGGTGAGGTGCTGGACGGGGATATCCATGCCCAAGTCGAAAAAGTTCTAAATAAGCTGGTAGCATTGGGATCGTTCCCGGGAGGGAGATGAATTATCATGGAAAAACAGGCTAAAGAGATTTGGGTATACTGTTGGTCTGATGGTGATAGTTGGTCATTGACCTCCGTGAGTTTATTAGCTAAAGCTCGCGAAATGGTTGGCAATAGTTCCAACTGGCGGGTTTGCAGCTTGCTCTTTACTGCGAAGACTAATGTAGCGTTATCCCAATTGGCAATGGGATGGGATCATCTCTATGTCTTTCAAGGGGCATCATTGGCGATTCCGGATCACTTGCTTTTTGCCGACCTGCTTACTCCTTTGATCCAAGAAAAGCAGCCGGAAATATTGCTCCTGCCCGTGGAGAATTTCACTAGTGTATTAGGGGCTACTCTGGGAGCAAGGATGAAAACAGGTACTATTGCTCATGCCGTAGATGTCAGTCTGGCAGAAAATGGTAATTTAACAGCAAAGATACCGGCTTATGGCGGCGAATATTTGGGGGATATCATTTGTCCTCATCATCGCCCTCAGATTTGTTGCGTAAGAGTACCCGCCCAGCCTTTGACGCAGAATATGACTGCCGGAACATTCAGCGTTACGCCTGTTGATGATAAAAGAAATGCGGTCAGCTATTGTCTGGGTAGCGCTACGATCGCTCAGACGCACGACAAGATAGAGGAAGCAAAACTGATTATTTGCGGTGGACGAGGAGTCGGCAGTTCGGAAAATTGGCAAATACTGGAAGAAGTGGCTGGATTGCTGGGCGGCACGGTAGCTTGTACCAGAGCGCCCATCGACGAGGGCTGGGCAGCCGGAGAGCATATGATGATCGGTACGTCCGGTAAATATGTTGCGCCCCAAGTCTATTTAGGTTTTGGCGTTTCCGGAATGGCTCATCATACGTGCGGCATTCAGGAAGCGGGCACGGTTTTCCAGATAAATAACGATAAGAATGCCCTATCTCTCAGCCAGGCGGATTATGCGATTCCAGCTGATGTGGAGTTGTTTTTGCCGGTTTTGCGTGATGCTATTCAGCAAAGGCGGAACGAAAAGTAGTTTGCAAAAGAGCCGCGGATCAAGAAGGAAGGGAGGTTTTGTTTAATCCAAATAAATGTATTAAGAAAACCAAGTACGACGGCTTGGAACTAAATAGCTGTTTGAGCCAGCTAAATAACCCTATTATTATGCAAGCGCGAAGCAGCTGTTAATCTGAAGGGAGTGAGTAACATGTCAACCATTCTATATGAAAAACAAGATCAAATTGCAATCATCACCATGAACCGACCGGAAAAACGCAATGCGATCAATGTGGCCATGATTGGGGATATTTGCGAAGCGTTGACCAAGGCTGCGGCTGATCCTGAGGTGGATCTGGTCATCATCGCCGGAGCAGGGGAAAAATCCTTTACTGCTGGTTTTGATCTGAAAGAGGCGGTTGAGGTAGATACTGATGATCCTCAGCAGACACGAGAGGGTGCGTTGAGCGAATCCCGGCTTTTCCAACAGATTTTGTATTTTCCCAAGCCGACCATTGCTCAGGTGCAGGGATATTGCATCGGCGCCGGCAATTGGATAGCTATGGCCTGCGATATGATCGTGGCTTCAGACGACGCCACTTTCGGTCAGCCGGAAATACTGCTGGGCTTCTCCCCGGAATTCCCCATCGAAATGTGGAAAATGCCCTACAATAAGATGAATGAATGGCTCTTTACTGGCAAGTATTATACGGTTCAGGAAATGGAACAAATGGGCGTGGTCAATCAAGTCGTACCCTTCGCTGATCTGTCTCAGGCCACTTTGGCTTTGGCGGAGCAGGTTCTTAAGGTAGAGCGCGGAACCATGCGTTACATGAAGCATACTATCAGCCAGTGCTTTGATCTCCGCGGGATGCGCAATACCATGAACTTTGCGCCGGAAGTGTTTATTCAAGCTTTGCTGTATCGTCAAAAAACGCTGGCTGAGGAGTTTAACGCCAATGTTAAAAGCGTCGGCCTTACTGGTGCGCTAAAAAAATAAGGTTCTCTTTTACCGGTTGGTTTTTTCGGTCAAGGTATATTATCCGTCAACACAAAAAATGGAGGTATATTATAATGAACAAGCTCTTAGTTTTGCTTCTCGTTGTGTGTATGGTGTTCGCCCTGACATCTTGCACCAATGATGCTCCTGCAGAGGAGCCGCTGGCCAGCGACTCCGTAGAAGACACTGCTGCCGCTGATGATCCGTATGCGGATTTACAGGAACTCACTATGAAGACAGCATATTATGCCAGTTATGATAATGACGAAGAGTATGTGGGCGAAGTATGGGCGATGCATCGACTAGAAGAATTCTGGGAAGAAAAATCCGGCGGCAAATTCAAGCTGGAAGTATATGATGGTGGCGTGATGGGGTCTGATGATGCGGTGCTGGAGTTGGTTTCAACAAACTCTCTTCAATTATTTATCCCTTCCTCGGAAAGCTTGGCCTCTTATAACAACGATTTCGCCATTCTCTCCCTGCCCTGGATCACTGATGATATCGTCGCTTTTTGTAAAGAACTGAACGAAGGTGAGCTGGGCGCATATTTTGCTAATCTTCTGGATGGCACCGGTCTGAAGATTTCCGGTTGGTATACTTGGGGTTCCCGCACTATTCTCAACAGTGTGCGGCCAATCAATACTCCGGAAGATATGGCGGGCATCAAGATTCGTGTATTCCCCTCCCAGGTCAATGTGGACCTGTATAATCTCTTGGGTGCCAATCCCACGCCTTTGGATTGGACTGAGTTGTTCATGGCCTTGCAGCAAGGCGCGGTGGATGGTCTGGAGACAAGTTCTTCATATATGATCAGCGGTCAGATGTATGAAGTAACCAAGTATCTCAGTCTGACTAAGCATGTCTATGGTTTAAGCACGATGATTTACAGCGAAGATTTTTATAATAGCCTGAACGATGCCAGCAAGCAGTTGTTCGACGAAGGCATGGAATATTATTGCACCCAAGCTATGGCAAAAGAAATGGAAAATGAGGAAAAGAACTTTGACCTTTTAGGCGAATATGTGGAAGTCAATGAGATCTCACCGGAAAACCTGGTAAAATTCAAGGAAGCCATTGCACCTTTGTATGAAGATTATCGCGATCAATTCTCTGAGGAGCTTTGGCAATTAGTTGGTAGGTAAATATAGGGAATGAAACAGTGGGCGCAAAGTATAGTTTCTGCTTTGCGCCCATCATCAGGAGGCGTATATCATGCTTAACACAATTAAGAAAATAGCCTATATTTACAATAACGCGGAAGAAAAGTTTTCTATTATCCTTACGGCTCTGCTGGCGGCCATAGTTTTTATAGCGGTATTTTTCCGGTATGTTTTAAACAGCTCTCTTTATTGGGGCGATGAAGCGTCCCGCTTTTTATTTCTTTGGTTGATTTGGATATCCATTAATATTCCCTTTCGGGATGGCAGCCATATCCGCATGCTGCTTATCTATAATAAGCTTAAGATCAAAGGTAAATTATGCCTTGATTTAATCAGCGATTTCCTAGTTCTGGCTACCTCGGCCTATATGTTTTACTATGGGATGGAACTGGTATTGAATTTGATTTCCACCCAACAGACATCGCATGCCATCGGTATACCGCTTTATATTGTCTATGCTTGCTTGCCCTTAGGTATGTTTACGGTTTCGATTCGGCAGATTACTTTATGCGTGAAGCATGGTAGAGGCTTGTACCGATTTATCCATTATAATGAGATTCCTGCTGTTGTAACTGCAGAGTATGTTACTGAAGAAACGATTGGAGTGCCGCTGGAACAGGTTGATCAGCCCTCGCCGAAACAAAGCTAAAGGAGGATGCTAAATGTCAGCATTATTGGTCTTATTCGGTAGCTTTATCTTTTGCCTGATGCTTAGTGTTCCGGTCGGCTATGCCATCGGTATCTCGTCCATAATCAGCATGTGGATTTTCCCAGATTATATTATGGCCTCTATCTCGACATATGCGATCAGCGGTACAAATTCTTTTCCGCTGCTGGCGGTCCCTCTATTCGTCTTATCCGGAAGTTTAATGACCAGCGGCGGCATTGCTCAATCGCTGGTGCGTTGCGCCAATTCAATTTTGGGCTTTGTGCGCGGCGGTCTGTCCATTGTTACCACAGCAGCCTGTATGTTTTTCGCGGCTATTTCCGGATCCGGTACGGCCACCACTGCTGCTATTGGCACTTTTATGATCCCGGAAATGGTAAAGGCCGGCTATGACAGACCCTTTGCGGGGGCGATATGCGCGGCAGCCGGTACCACCGGCATTATTATCCCCCCCAGTATGATGTTTGTTATCTATGGCTATGTGGCCTCAGTTTCAGTCTCTGACCTTTTCATCGCCGGTATCATTCCGGGAATCCTCATGGGGTTGGCGCTGATGGTCGTGTGCTATATTTACTGCCGGATGAAAGGCTATAAAGGTACCGGTGAAAAGCCTATGCTGCGCAATATCGCAAAAACAGCCAAACAGTCCATCTGGGCTCTCATTCTCCCGGTGATTATCTTAGGCAGCATTTATACTGGCATCGTAACGCCGACGGAATGTGCGGCTTTGGCGGTGGTGTATAGTTTAGTAATAGGTATCTTAGTCTATAAGGAATTGACGTTAAAGAAAATCGTAGCCGCCCTCCTGGAAACTGCTCGTGTTACGGGTATGGGTATGTATATGCTGGGCTTTGCCGCTATTTTTTCCTCGGTATTGACTATGGAAAAAATACCGCAGTTATTTATCACCTTTATGCAAGATTTGCATCTCAGCTCCTTGGGAGTGCTAATCATCATAAATTTGCTGCTCTTGATTGCCGGACTCTTTATCGATAATATCCCGGCCACCATCATCTTCACTCCTATCCTTTTACCTATGGTAACGGCTGCAGGGATGCATCCGGTAACCTTTGGCGTGGTGATAACCCTGAATTTAGCCATCGGCTATCTCACCCCGCCTTATGGCATTGGTCTTTATTATGCTTCGATCATCGGAAAGGTTCCCATTGGCCCGATGATGAAAACAACAGTTTGGATGATTTTGGCGCTACTGGTAGTTTTAGCGGTAACCACATATTTGCCCTGGGCCACCTTGGGTCTTTTGGGATATAGATAAGCAAATGATTATGACGGGGGTATAGCATTATGCAGACGATTTTATATGAAAAGCAGAGGCAGATCGCTAAAATTTACCTGAATCGCCCGGAAAAACGTAATGCGATCAACAGGGCGATGATCGCAGATATCAGCGAGGCCTTTTCCCTGGCTGCTGCTGATACTGATGTGGATCTGGTGATCTTGGCCGGGGCGGGGGAGAAAGCTTTCTCTGCCGGCTTTGATCTGAAAGAATACGAGCAATTCGGTCGTTTGGATGTGGAGCAAGCCCGTTGTCTGGTAATGGAAGAAGCGGAATTTATCCATCAAATAGCCTTCTTCCCCAAACCGGTTATCGCTCAGGTGCATGGATACTGCATCGGCGGCGGAGTTTGGATAGCACTGGCCTGTGATCTAATCGTCGCCTCAGCCGAGGCCACTTTTGGTCAACCGGAATCGCTCTTAGGTGATTCACCGGAATTTCTGCTCGAGATGTGGAAAATGCCTTATAATAAAATGAATGAATGGCTTTTTACTGGTAAATTCTACACCGCGCAAGAAATGGTTCAAATGGGCGTGATTAATCAGATCGCATCCTTTGCTGGTTTGCCCCAAGCCACTTTGGGTCTGGCGGAGCAGGTTCTTAAGGTGGAGCGCGGAACCATGCGCTATTTAAAATTTACCATTTCCCGCTGCTATGAGCTTTGCAGGAAGCTCGATTGCATGAATCTATCTCAGGAGTTTTTTATCCAAAACACGCTCTATCATCAAAGTATCCCGCAGAAATAACATCAGGGATGCTAAGCCGCCTACCTTCAGCTCCCGTGAGGGAGGAGTGGGCAACAGCAAAGTAGCTTAGCCAGAAAAGAATTTGGCAAAAGGAGAGTGTAAAATGGCAGAAAAATGGCGTACTGATTTGAAGTCTTTACTTGCACCGCAAATAATTGCTGTAGTTGGTGCTACAGAAAAACCCAGCGCATCTCAAGAAGCAATCAGAGCTTTGCTGGACATGGGCTTTACGGGCAGGCTCTATCCGATAAATCCAAAGTACCCAAGCATATTCGGGCTTCCTTGCTATCCCAGTCTCAAGGATTTACCGGAAACCCCGGAGATGGTGACTATTTGCTTGCCGGCCCATGCGGTCAACGGCGTTTTAGAGCAAATGGGTGAGATCGGTTGTCATGCGGCCACGGTCTTTGCCAGCGGCTTTAGCGAAGCCGGCCCGGAAGGCGCGGAATTACAGCGGCAAATGACGGAGATTGCGGAAGCGCATCAGATCAACATTTGTGGGCCAAATTGTCTGGGACATATTGATAGAATCAACCGAACCGGGTCATATTATGCCAGTTATCCAACTCAATGTAAAGAGGGTTCAATAGCTGTCGTATCCCAAAGCGGTTCTATGGCGATAGCAATGTTTCAATGTCTGTATAATCTGGGGATCAGCCATGTCATTTCCTACGGCAACCAGGCTGTGACTACTTTACCCGATTATCTTTATTATTTGGCTGACGACCCTCATACGCGGGTGATCACTACTTTCATCGAGGGCGTGAACAACGGTGCGGCTTTCCGGGATGCAGTAGATTATTGCCGTGCAAAAAACAAAGCAATTGTGGCGATCAAAATAGGCAAATCAGCCATCAGCCAACGGGTTGCCTTAGCTCATACTGCCGCGCTGGTAGGATCCAATGCAGTCTATGAATCCTTGTTCACGGAACATGGAATAATGGAAGTTTCTGATATGGATGAAATGGTTCAGACCGTGATAGCCATAGTAAAGAGTAAGCCAATCACATGCTCGGGACGCAAGGTTGTTACTATGGCGGTTTCGGGCGGTCAATGTGGTATTATCGGCGATATTGCCGAAGAAATCGGCTTGCCCATGGGAGCCTTGTCTGCCCAAACTACGAAGAACATCGAGGCGATTGTCCCTGATTATATCACGGTGAAGAATCCTCTGGATGTGGGGATATTGGGTCAAAAGGATTACCGCGAATATCGGGATGTTCTGCGTCATCTGGCAAATGATCCGGAAATCGGTCTGATCGCAGTATCACAAGATGCGCCCAATGATTTGGTGGAGTTTTATCCCAATGTTATCCAGGCCATCGCGGAAGTATCCAGGGATGCTAATAAGCCTATCATAACCTTTACCAATCATTCTTCCCCGGCTAACCCTGGGGTCATGCAACAATTGCTTGACGAAAATTTGCCTCTATTACAGGGAACACGGGAAGCGCTGGTCGCGATTAAACATTTACTTACCTTTAATACGCCTCCGGTGCAGCAAGTCAACGCCGTTCAGGAACCCTGCTGCACGGCTGTCAATTGGGCACAGGTTAGCCAATTCCTGAAGGAGGCCGCTGAAGCGCAAACAAGCCTAAGCGAGCGGGAAAGTAAGGATATCCTGCGCTTATTGGATATTCCTGTCACTGCAGATATCATTTGTCGTTCCGAGGAGGAAGTAGCGACGGCATGGAAGAGGATTAAAGGCAAAGCTGCTCTAAAAATAGTTTCCCCTGATATTCTCCATAAAACCGATGTGGGCGGCGTAGTTTTAGATATCGGCGATGAAGCGACCTTGGTAGCTTCTTATCTAAATATGCTGGAGACTGTAAAACAAAAAAGCCCTACAGCCAAAATAGACGGCGTAAGCGTCCAGGAAATGGCGCCGGAGGGTGTTGACTTAATTATCGGCATGAATCGAGACCCTCAGTTTGGCCCAGTGATAGTCTTTGGCTTGGGTGGTATCTATGTAGAAGTATTCAAAGACAGCAGTTTGTCGCTTTTACCGTTAAGCAGAGCGAAAGCACGGCAAATGATAATAAATTCTCGCAGTTATCGTCTTATGGGAGAGGTGCGGGGCAGAGCCGCCTTGGATATAGAGCCCTTAGTGGATATCCTCCTAAAAATAGCTGCTTTGACCGAGTATCATGGCGATATGATACGAGAAATCGACTTGAACCCTGTGCGGATCGGCTCTTTCGGTACTATGGTTTTAGACGCATTATTTGTTTTGAATCGTAAATAAATTATGAACTCAAAGGCGATCCGACGTCATATTCTCCTCCTAACATAGTGTCTACCGCGATAGAGTTATGTCTATCGCGGTAGACACAGCACACTTGTAATTGCTGACGGGTATTTTTTTACAGCTGATTCGATAAAAACGTGCATGGTATTGATTCTTTCGTTAATTGTAAAATCAAATTGAGCACATAAAAAAGCCGCAGTGAAAGGATCATCTGTTAGAATAAAGCGCTCACAGTAACTCTGACAAATTGCTGAGCTGATGGTTGAGGCAGTTTTGAATCTCTGTTCGCGGGAATACGGCCTCTATGGCGACGGAAAACCCGGGCAGGTTATCCGTGCAGGCGATGAATATACCTTCTATTCCGCAGTTTTTCAGGTTATTGAGAACCGTTGCCCGGAACTTAACGTTCTCGTTTTTGCCTACTCATATGCCTCAATGTCCCCGGTAGCCATGCTCTTGGCGTACCGGGAGCTTTTTTCGATATGACTCACATCAACACATCCATCGGCATGGCCGTGGCGTGGCGCACAGCTTTCATCATACTCACGAATTTCAGGCTGCGCAGGTTGCTGCTCACCGGCAGATCGATATCGCTCTTTTCGGTGGATGTTCCCTTGGTCAGACAAGCTCTGTATTATAGCTATCTGCCGATTCCATTCGTCCCGGCTGATTGTGCCGGCTCGTATTCATCAGGCTATGCTGAAGGACGAGAAGAAAAAACAGCCGCTGTCAAAGCAGTTATCACAGCGGCTGTTTTTGGATGGCATTTTGCACAGGAAGATCCCTCCTGCCCTTAGCAAGCATCGCTGTTCGCCAGATCCAGCTCTCTGGCGACGATCCCCGCCACCTTCCAGGCCACAAGGCCTGTAAAGCGGAGACGTTGCTCCTTGTGCTCATCCTGTGCCATGTCGAACTCCTTGGTGAATATCCGGCAGCAGATGGAGTTTTTTTCATTATTTGGCTTAAACCAATCGTGCAGCTCGTGGGTAAAGGGCATACACTTATTCACTTGCGGGTCTTGTGGGCCGTTTGACTCCGTGCGGTCAAAAAACAGACATAGGGCAAGCACGCCTCCGTTGAGAATGCCGCAGGTACATCCGCTGTGCCTAATGCCTACCGCCATGCCGGAGGAAATGGCGATGATTTCCTTGCGGCGCGAACAGCGAAAACAGCCACCAAGCCGGACGCGGGAAACGGAGTTGTAAACGGGAAAATCGGCGGGCAGTTTGACCTGCCCGCCGCCTTGATGTACCAGCTACATTTCCTTGTGGTATTTGTTGAGATAATAGACGTTTGTAAAAACGAAAAACAGATAGACCGCAACAAGGGTAAGGATAATATACATATCAACTTGCATGAGAGCGAATGCAAGTAGTATCGCGGCATAAGCGTATATCATTAAATCGTACGCCCCTGCCTTTGCCTTATTGCTAATAGTCTGATTGCGCTCGTCTTTTTGCTCGACTTGCGTTTGTTTTGCGACTTCTGGATTTTTTAGCATCGTTTTGTTTCTGATTGCCGTTCCGAGATTGCCGCCAAAGACACCAGCCCCAACGCCTATACACAGATAGGGCAATGCTTTAAGTATTCCTTCTGCCTCTGGCAGCAGTTTTACGAGTACCAGCCCTGCGCCAAAGATAACAAATCCGATTACAGAAAGAAAAACATATCGGCCGACATTATATTGTTTCATTTCCCTTTTCCTCCTCAAAAATAAAGATTTCTTCAATACTCATTCCGAAGTATGTTGCAATTTTGAAAGCCAGAATGATTGATGGATTATACCGACCGTTTTCAAGTGAGCCAATTGTCTGTCGGGATACTTCCAATGCGGCGGCAAGGTCTTCCTGCCGTATGCCATGCTGTTTCCTTAT
>JAUNBC010000013.1 GCA_030527285.1 Bacillota bacterium
GAGGCGGAAACGGCAGCCCCGGTTGAGGCGGCAGCGGCAGCGCCCGCCGGCGCGGCGCTGCATATTTACGGCGACGGCGTAACGGAGGAACGCTGGTTCACCATGGCGGAGCTGCAAGCCTTGAGCGGCGGCTACGTGGAGGCGGAATACTATTATCGCGGCAAAGACCCATCTCGCGGCCATAGCCTGTGTCAAGGTTTGAGCGTGGCTTATCTGCTGGATCAGATAGAGCTAAAAGAGGGCGCGGCCAAGGTCGCCTTCCGCGCCGCTGACGGCTATGCCATGAGCTATACGATGAGCAATGTGCGCAAATCCTATGTTGACGAGACCGACCTCTCCAAGCAGCTGTACATGATCCTGGCCTGGATGACGGACGGCGAAATCCGGGACGATCTGACTCTGGTGATGGGTCAAAACATCGCGGGCGAGTATAACCGTACCTTTTGGGTAAAGGACGTTATCGCGCTCGAGGTCAGCCTGTAATGAAAGCGCTGCGGCGCTTCGCCGTCAAAGACCTGCTGCTTATCGCGGCCATGGCCGCCTTGGGCATAGCGATCAAGCCCGTCGTGGTGCCCTTGGCGCATCTGGTCAGCACGCCCTTGCTGATACCCGGCGGCGCGCTGGCGGGCGGCTTGTATATGATGTGGCTGGTGATGGCAGCCGGTTTGACCGGCAAGCGGGGCGCGGCGACGCTGGCCGCCGTCGTGCAGGCCATCTTAGTGCTGATAACCGGCGTTGTCGGCTCTCACGGCGTGATGAGCCTGCTCAGCTATAGCCTGCCCGGTCTGGCTATCGACGGGACGCTGCTGCTGCTCCGTCATCGCTGCTGCTGCCGCCCCTGCTGCTTTGCGGCCGGTATAGCCGCCAATCTTACCGGCACGGTCATCACAAATCTCATCTTCTTCCGCCTGCCCTTGATCCCGCTGCTGTTGTCTCTGGCTGTGGCCGCCCTCTCCGGAGGGCTGGGCGGGCTGTTGAGCTGGCAGCTGTTAAAGGGGCTGCGCCGCTATGGCGTGCTCGGGGAAACGCCGCGGCTTTCTTAGGCGGCGGCGCGTCCATAAACCGCGCCGGGGAATTTGCGCCTTTACGGACAAACCGGCAAGGTGATATAACGGAGATCATATGATGAAAAAATATCTGCTTCTCCCGCTGCTGGCGGTTTTGCCGCTGCTCGGCGCCTGCGGGCAAACAGCAGAATTCGCCGTGATCGACGGCGCGGCCGCGACGGACGGCGTTATCACAGTAGAGCAACGGGAGCTGGCTCTGAGCGCGGTTTATCCCGAGATAAAGACGGCGGATATCTATACCGCGGACGGCCGGATCATTGACGCGCAAGCCGCCGAGGTGACGCTGAGCCGCGACGGTTGTTTAAGCGTGGGCGACGACAGCTATGACGCTGTCATTGGCCTGCTGCTGGACCCGCCGCCGGCCGCAAACACAGACGTATACGCTATGGCGAGGGAAAGGCTGCAAGCAGGGGAGCAGGTACTGATACTGTATCTTGACGGCCTGGGCTGGGATACCTGGATATATGGGCTGGAGCAGGGGCTGACCCCTCATTTAGCCGCGCTGAACGCCCAACAGGCCGCCGCCTGCTGGCCCAGCATCACCCCGGTCAATTACGCTGCCATGGTCAGCGGGCAAACGCCCGCCGCCAGCGGGGTAAAGCAGCGGGGCGACCGGCAGCTCAACGCGCCCACCCTCTTTGAGCATGCTGCGGAACAGGGACTCAGCGCCGCGGTCATCGAAGGCGCGGCGCAAATACTCGAGCTCGGCGTGACGCAGGAGCTGAACCCGGACGATGACGGCGACGGCGATACCGACGACGAAGTGCTCGCCGCCGCCCTGGCCGCCATGGCTGAGCGGGAGTATGACCTGCTGTTCGTCCATTTCCACGGTATCGACGACGTGGAGCATCAATACGGTCCCCATAGCGATCAGGCCTACGCCAAGCTGGCGGCCACCGACGCGATGGCCGGGCAATTGCTGGCGGCCTGGCCGGGCGCGGTGATCGTCTGCTCTGACCACGGCCAGCATCCGACCGAGGACGGCGGCGGGCACGGCGATTTTCGCGCCTCGGATATACTGGTACCGCTGCTGAACGATTAGGCGCAAGGCGCCTTTCCATCTATAAAAGGGAGGTCTTAGCTGTGAAAAATATCGGCCGTTGCTCCGTTTTGCTGACCCTGCTGCTGCTGTTGGCGCTGGTTTTCATCGTCCCGCCCGCTGCGGCCGCCCCGCCGGATGAGGCGGCGGCTCACTCCTATTACGTACAGGCCGGCGAGACGGCGCCGTCTCCATACGGTCAGGCGAATTATCTTTACGATACGCTGACCATCACCGGCGAAGGCATGGCCGGGCAGGTCGTATACACGGTGCTGGAGCTGGAAGCGCTGGCCGCGGACGCTGCTTTGAATTTGGGCTGGCAGGACGTTTACAGCCTGCTCAGCCGCGGCAACGTGTTCACGGAGCCCCTCTTCAGCGGCGTGCGCGCCTATGAACTGCTGCAATACGCCGGACTGAAGGCGGATCTTCCCGACGGTACGGCGGTGAAATTCATCTCCAAGGACGGCTACGCCACCAGCCTGACCCTCGGCCAGCTGCGGCAGGGCTATAATCGTTACGCGGGCAAGGAGGCGGACGCGGCTCTTATCACGCCCAATCAGCCGGTATTGATCGCCTATGGCGTAAACGGCCTGCCGCTGGTCGGCCCTACCGGCAGCCAGGCCGTCTATACTAAATTCACCGCCGCCGACGGCTATGACGAAGCTCGCGATAATAGCGGCGGGCCTCTGCGTCTGGTGATCGGCCAGCGGCTGGCCGGCGAATATAACGCTCCCAGCTGCGCCAAGTGGCTGGCCGCCATCGTGGTGGGCGATGCGGGGGATTATGTTTATAGCCGCGACAGCGACAGCTCCTATCTCAGCGACAGCGTGCCGCAGGGCGGGGACTGGACGCATAGCGGCGACTACGCCGCCTATGCCGCTCATACCCTGACCATCTCCGGCAGCGAGGCCAAAAGCGCCGTCCTGACCCTGAGCGAGCTGGAAGCCGCGACTGAGCTGATAGTCAGGGACTATTTCGCCGCCTCGGCCGGCCGCAATATTTATGAAGGCTTGAAGCTGAACGAACTGATCAAGCTTTATCTGGCCGAGGGCGTGGAAGCCCCCGGCGCGGTGACCGTGATCTCCGGCGACGGCTATGCCGCCGCGCTGGACTTGCACGATCTGGCAAACGGCGTGGTCAGCGGTTATCAGCCGGGGCTGACCCGCCCGCTGCTGCTGGCCTATGCCATAGACGGCGCGCCGCTGGTGGAAACAGCCCAAGACCCGCTCTATAACGGCGGCAACGCCTACGGCCCTCTGCGCTTGGTGGTGGAGAACACCATCTCTAAATGGGTGAAGGACGTGGAGCTGATCCTGATTGGCGAGCCGGTGTTCACCGACCTGAGCGGGGAATACGCGGCCGTTGCCCCGGCGGTGTACCGGCTGTACGCCCGCGGCGCGGTGCACGGCCGCGGCGACGGCGGCTTCTATCCGCAAGATGCGGCGCGCGTTGGCGAGGCTGTGAAGATGCTGCTGTTGGCTCAGGGTCAGGAGCCGCCTCAGAGCACGGCCGGTGAAAACTGGGCTGAAGCCTATCTGCGTCTGGCCGCGCAGCAGGGTCTGCCGGTCGCGGAGCAGGCCGTTGCCGGCGCATATATCAGCCGCGAGGAGCTGAACGCCTTGCTGGCCGCTATCGGTACGGAATTGCGGCTTCCGGCCGGCGGCGCGACGGTCAGTCGCGCCGAGCTGGCGGCCTTGCTCAGCCGGCTCTAAAGGAGAGCTTATGGCAAAGAAAAATCGCCTTATCATCGCCGTCCTGCTGCTGCTGATTATCGCGGTGGCGATATTAGCCCTGCTCAATCGACCCGAGGGTCAACTGATCTCCGGCCAACTGGATATCATGCAGGACGGGGAATTATTGACCAGCTACAGCGTGGCCGAGCTGCAAAGCCTGCCGGCCAGCCAATTTGAGAAGGATATACTATCCGCCAACTTCGCTGATGAAAGCGGCCTGTGGAGCGGCGTGGCTCTCGCCACGCTGCTGGACGACGCCGCCCCCGGCTGGCAAGACAGCGGTTGCAGTATGATCGCCGCCCGCGCCGAGGACGGCTATGTCATCGCCTTTGATATCAGCGAAGCGCTGGCGGACGGCAATATCTATATCTGCTGGCTATTGAACGGCGAGCCTCTGGGAACCATGGACGACGGCGGCAGCGGGCCGCTGCGCGTCATCGTGCGCGAGGACGAATTCGGCACCCGCTGCGCGCGCTGGCTGTGCCGGCTGGAGCTGATCTGACGGCGGCGGTGGCTGCCGTCCTGCTGCGTCGGGCGAGAGCAGGCTGTAATAGCCGCGCTCCCTTATCAGCAGCCCCAGGGCTTGGGCGCGAAGCCCGACGGCGGCTGCCATAAACCCCTGCTAAGGCGCGCTGCCAAGGCGGTGCAACTTAGGGAGGCGGCGGTTTTCCGCACCTAAATCAAAAAGCCCTGCGCAAACAGGGCTTCTTCTTATGCGGAAAACTACGAAGTATTTCTGCGGCGAGAAATTTCGGCGCAGGGCAAGGCGCAAAGCGCAGCAATAGACGGAGCCTATTGCGAGCATTTGCAACGCCACACTGCGCCGAAAGAGCCGACGCAGAAACGGCGTATCCCTAAGGCGCGCTGCCTAACAGGGGTTTTTGTTTGCCTTTTTTGCTCTCGGGCGCTGCTTTTGGCCAAAACGCTGCTACGCCGCCGCTGAATTTGGCTATTGCATTTTATATGCGTATCTGGTATAATTTTCGTATCGCGTGCGTAAGGAGATTAGCGTCTGCGACAATAAAACCGATCGCCATCCTGCTGTTTGTTGATGAATAACCTGCTTTAGCCGGTGTTTAACAGATATTGCGGGATATTTTATGTCTGCAAGGGTTTAGCTTGGCAGATAAATATATTGCATATATATAGATTATTTCTTATACGTATTACACCGCGTTTGGTTTATGCCTGGCCTTTTATTATCTGCGTTATCTGCGAAATAAGCTTCTATATTGTAAATAACGGTATTAATCTCCCGGAAGGAGTTGTGCATATGGCGTTATTAGAAACTACCGGCGTGTCAATCAATTTCGGC
Source organism: Bacillota bacterium (assembly GCA_030527285.1). Taxonomy (GTDB): domain Bacteria; phylum Bacillota; class Dehalobacteriia; order UBA4068; family UBA4068; genus JAUNBC01. The sequence goes on from JAUNBC010000013.1 coordinate 5,155, forward strand.
GGCCTCTGGGCGGTCAAGAACGTTGATTTCTCGATCGAGCCGCGGCAGATCATTGGCCTGATCGGACCCAACGGTTCCGGCAAGACCACCTTCCTCAATATCATCAGCGGCATTTATACCGCTACCGAGGGACAGGTGATGATGAAGGGCGAGACTATTACCGGCCTCAAGCCTTATCAGATATTCAAAAAGGGTATGAGCCGCACCTATCAGTCCAGCCGCCTGTGCTGGGATCTATCCGTGGCGGATAATATTCTTATCGGCTTATATACCAAGCAGAAATACAGTTTTGCCGATACCATTTTCCGTCCCAAAAAGACCGACGGCGAGATCTATGACGGTTTGCAGCAATGTATGGATATGCTCAGCTATTTTAACCCCGAGCTGGTGGATCGCCGCTATGAGTTGGTCAAGAACATACCGCATATCGACCGCCGCCGCATCGAGATCAGCCGCGCGCTGGTTTCTCATCCGAGCATAGTGCTGCTGGACGAGCCGACCGCCGGCCTGAACGATGATGAAACGATGGAGATGATGGATGATATACGCAAGATCAAGGAGAAAATACAGGATATCTGCATCATCATCATCGAGCATGATATGAAGGTCATGGCCGAGGTGCCGGAGCATATCGTCGTGTTCAATGCCGGACAAAAGATCGCCGAGGGCGTATATAAGGATATCGTCAGCGATCCCGCTGTGATCAACGCATATTTAGGGGGTGCCGCCGTATGACGAAAATGCTGGAGATCAACAAGCTGTATACCAGCTATGGGCGTATCCCGATGCTGATGGATATCAGCATGGATATTGACGAGGGCGAGGTATGCTGCGTTTTGGGCGCTAATGGCGCGGGCAAGACCACGCTGGTGAAGGCGATACTGAATATGGTCAAGGCCGATTCCGGCGGGATGAAATTAGCCGGCGAGCCGATCGACGACTGGCCGACGCATAAGCGTATCGAGCAGGGTATATCCCTGTCGGCGGCAGCCGTGGGCACCTTCCAGAAGATGAGCGTGGAAACTAATCTCAAAATGGGCGCTTTCTTCATTGATGACGCCAAGCTGTTGTCCGAGCGGCTGGAAGAGATATACCGTTCTTTTCCGGTATTGCGCGAGCGCCTGCAGCAAAAGGCCGGGACCCTGTCCGGCGGCGAGCGCACGATGCTGGCCATCGCCCGCTCGGTCATCAATAAGCCGCGGCTGCTGATCCTGGACGAGCCCTCGCTCGGCCTGGCGCCGATCATGGTCGAGGAAGTGTTCGAGATCATCAAGCGCCTGCGTGACGAGAAGATGACGATATTGCTGGTCGAGCAGAACGCTGCCAAGGCTCTGAACGTGGCCACGCGCGGCTATGTGATACAAAAGGGCGCTATCGTCTTTAGCGGCGACGCCGAGCAGCTGCGCGGCTCGGAATTTGTGGAAAATCCGGTGATGTAGCGCCGCCGGCGCGCCCGCGAATGGCGCCTAAGCCAAATCTCATACGGCAGCCAGCGGGCTTTCCGAACGCGCCGCCGGGATTTTGGGTAACTTGGCGCGAATCTTAGGGTATTGATCGCCGCGTCAGCCGGCGCGGCGATTGATATAGCAGTATGGCAAGAGATCAAGAGCATTAAGAAAGAGAATTAAGGAGGTATGTGGAAAATGAAAAAATCTTTATTGTTTTTGCTGGTCGTGATCAGCGCGTTGGCGTTAGTATTTGCCGGCTGCGCAGCTCCCGCTGAGGAAGAGGCTGAGGGCGATACTCCGGCCGTAGACGTCGTGAAAATCGGCTTTTTTGCTCCGATCACCGGCTCTAACGCTGCCGAAGGCACCGCCGCGCGCAACGCTTTCCAAATGGCGATCGACAATGTCAATGAGTCGGGCGAGCTGCCCTATCAGATCGAGCTGATCATCGTTGACGATCAGAGCACCGAGTCTGTGGCCGTAGCCGGCGCTAATCAGATCGTGGCCGACGAGTTGGTAGTCGCGGCCTCCGGTTTCTGGAATTCCGGCCCCGCCGCCGCCGCTTCCGAAGTGTTCAAGGAAGCCGAGATCCCGCTTTTGATCTGGGGAGCGATCCGCGAATCCCTGACTTCGGCCGAGAACTATCCTTATATCACCCGTTCCGCGCCTACCGACAAACAGGAGAACGAACCGCTGGCGGAAGCGGTACTGGATGAAATGGGCTATCAGGATTGGTTCATCGTATCCGACGCCAGCTCCTATGGCCAGGGCAATCTTGAGGCCTTCACCGCCGAATTGAGCGCGCGCGGTATCACCGCTCTCGGTTCTGAGGTAGTGCTGGAAGACCAGACCGATTTCTCCGCCGTGGTGGCAAAGATCAGGGAATCCGGCGCCAAGGCCGTATATTGCGGCTCCACCGTTAATATCGGCTCCCTGCTCAAAGAGCAGCTCTACTCTGCCGGCGTTACCGATATACTGTTCTGCGGTATTTCCGGCATGAAGACCGAAGACTTCTTCAAGATCTCCGCTGACGCCGCGGAAGGCGCTTTGATCGTCAGCCCCGGCATTATTCTCGAGGATAGCGTGGAAGGCCAGGCTTTCATCGACGAATATACGGCGGAAGGCTTTGCCGAACCGATCGGCGCCTATACCCCCTATGCTTATGAAGCGGCCCTGATCCTGATCAACGCGCTGCGCAGCTGCGGCGATGCTCCGACGGCCGCCGCGATGGTCGATGCGATCCTCGCCAGCGAGACCACCGGCATCATGGGCACCACCACCTTCAATGAGATCGGCCAGACCACCAATGTCGCCGCTTATCTGAACGTGGCGCAGGACGGCGCCTGGGTCCCCTATGAGGATTCCGAGTACGCCGACGGCACGCGCGCTTTTGGCGGCCAATAGTCTATGTGATCCAGCTCGCAACGAGCGAACACGGGGCGCGGTATAGCGCCGCGCCCCGTATGTTTTGTTTTTCGCCCATCCTTTACGGAAGGAGTTGGCTTTAGTTTATGAGCTTATTTTTAGACCTAATAGTCAGCGCCATTTTGCTTGGCTGTACTTATACCCTGGTGGCGGTGGGATTTTCCCTGTTCTTTGGCGTGATGGACGTGGTGGTGTTCTGCTGCGGCGATATCGCTATTTTCGGCACCTTTGTCATATTAGGCACTTATACTATCATGCAGGGTACCGGTATGATCGGCAGCTGGCCCCTGATCTTCATCATACTCGCGCTGCTGATCATCGGCGCGGCCTGCTGCGCGGCGCTGGGTTTATTTGCGCATCGGGTGTCGATCAAGCCTTTTGAGAAATCCTCGGCTTTGATGCCGCTGCTGTCAACGATTGCCTTGGGTACGGTGATCAAAGAAGTGATCGGCCTGTTCTTCATGCCGGTCACCAACGGTTTATCCGGCGTGTTTGCCGGCGAGAACGCGGTGACGGTGGTCAGCGGACGCAATCCGCAGGGCTTTCCGCAGCTGCTTTCGATAAACGGCAATACCGACGTGCGCAATATCATCATCATTGCGGTGACGGTCGGCATATTGCTCGCCTTGTTTATTTTCCTCAATAAGACCAAAACTGGCCTCTCGATGCAGGCTATTTCTCAAAATAAAGAGCTGGCGACGATGACCGGCATCAATGTTTCGCGTTCTGTCGTTTCCACCTTTGTCATCGGCGGTATCATCTTAGCCATCGGCGGCTTTTTGCTCGGCAATTATCAGACGGTGATGAGCTTTGATAACGGCGCGATGTTCGGCGTCAAGGGCTTCTCGGCGGCGGTGGTCGGCGGTTTGCGCAATACCTGGGGCGCGATCATCGGCGGTATGCTGCTGGCTTTTGTCGAGACCTTTATCGCCGGCTATATCAGTAATGGCGCCGCCTATGCCAGTATCGTCGCCTTCGTCGTCGTCGTGGGATTCATCATCTTCAAGCCGGAGGGCGTTATCGGCGAGAAGACGGTGGAGAAAGTATGAGCGGGGGGGCGAATAAGATGGCAAAGGAAAAAAAGCTCCCGCTGGAAAATCTGCTGGTAATCGCTGCGAATATCATCATGTTCGCTATCGTTTATTTCATGCTCAGCGCCAGCGAAATGGTCAGCCTGATCATTATCGCGGCGGTGATCGTCGGCCTGCTGCTGGCGGATAAGCAGGGCTATATCAACTGGCTGTTCGCATTATTCATCCGTCATAAGAAGGTCGCCTTCATCTCGGCGATGCTCTGCATCATCGCGCTGCCGCTGCTATTAGCCACAGAGCGCTATATCGCGCATATCGCCTGCATGGCGGTGATATACGCTATGGTCTGCCTCGGCTTGAACTTTCAGATGGGCTCCACCGACATGGTCAATTTCGCGCCGGCGGCCTTTATGGGTATCGGCGCTTATACGATGGCGGTTTTCACCGTCAATATGGGCGTATCGCCATGGCTGGGCTTTTTATCGGCTATCGTGTTCAGCTGCATTGCCGGCATCCTGATCGGCCTGCCGACGCTGCGTACCAAGGGCTATTATCTGTCGCTGGTGACGATGGCCTTGCAGCTGGCCTTTACCCAGCTGATCAAGAATATCCCCTATTTGGGCGGACCCAACGGCATCTCCGGCGTAAAATCACTGAATATCGGGGAGTTCTTCTTCTACAAGAGCTATACGGTATTCGGGGTCAAGCTGGCTCCGCAAATACCGCTGCTGTTCCTGTGCCTGTTCATACTGGTGCTCATGGTCTATATCGCGATGCGCGTTTACGTCAGCCGCTGGGGGCTGTCGCTGAACAATATCGCGCAGGACGAGGTGGCGGCCGATTGCCTGGGCGTCAACTGCAACAGGCAAAAGCTGTTTGCCTTCGTTATCGGCTCCATTTTCTGCGGCATTGGCGGCGCGCTGTACGGCGGTCTGGCTTCCTTTGTCGGCCCCACAGATTTTACCTTCGCCCGCTCGCTGATCTTCATCTGCATGGTGATACTGGGCGGTATGGATAATCCCATCGGCACGGTGGTCGGCGCGCTGCTGCTGACCGTGATCATGGAGAAGGTGCGCTCTTTCGCCGATTACGGGCAGATCATCTATGCGGTGATATTAGTGACGGTGCTGATCGTGCGTCCCGCCGGTCTGGTGCCCAAGCGCGTGCGCGATTATTGCTCGCTGTTCAAGGGCAAGCTGCAGCGCAGCGGTAAAAAGAACGAAGCGGCGGCCAAGACAGAGTAATAAGCCGTACGCCTCCGCAAGAATAAACCGCAAGCCCTATAAAGGCGCGCCGCCTTTATAGAGCTTGCGGTTTTTTTGCGCGCGTTTTGGGGCGTTCGCCTTCAGGCGGCGGGCGCTGCTATCCGCCCGGCTCCGAAAACAAGTAAGCGGCGGTTCTATTGCCGGGTCGGCGGTGTTGGCGGGGCTTACGGCGGGGTAAGCCCTCATATGTCTTAAAACATGAGACTGCAAAATTGTTATATAAATATCATTTATGCTTGACATATATGCAAAAAATGCTTTATACTTTATCAAGAATAGATTATAATAAGTATATACTGTCTAAAGAATATAGTACGCCTCTTAATTAACGGCAGATAGAATTCTAACAGGCTTTTGCTGACGAGCTTCCGAACCAATACGCCGCAAAAGCCTACGCTAAGAGATGATCATTGATGCCTGACCAACAAACGGAACAAAAAACAGAGCGCATTCGGTTACTCCCTTCACCCGAGCAGCAGAAATCGGGCATGGCGGAGCGGCAAGCCACGACGCGGCCGTCTTTGGCCGCCGTTTTATGTTTGACGCTTTTCTTTCTTTTTGTCTGCTCTTTGATATTCGTCATTCCTTATCAACGATGGTCGATGAATCCGGCCTATTTTTTTGAAGCTATCGGCAATCGCTTTGAGCAGCTGTATTTATTTATCACCGGCCAGTCCGGCGACTTTGCCGTTACAGTATACCAATATATAGCCGTGATGCTGGCCGGCAGCGCTCTGGCTTGCTGCGGCGCTGTTTTTCAAGGCGGCTTCCGCAACGTGCTGGCCGGCCCCTCTACCATGGGCGTGATGTCCGGCGGAACGCTGGGGCTGATGATATATTTGCTATTTTACTCTCCGTCCGCAACGTCTACCACCCTGCAAGCGTGGGCGCAGCGCGGATTTTTTGAGATCTTTGCCCAGCAGCTGATCACGCTGGCCGGCTGCATAGCCGGCGTAGGCTTGGTGCTGGCGGTAGCTACCGCTGCCGGACGAGGGCGGCTTTCCGCTACGGCCATGATATTATCCGGCACGGTTTTTTCCACGCTGACCGGCAACGCGGCGCAGCTGCTGCAATACTATTTGATCCTCACCGACCCCACCGACCCGCGCATCGACGCTATACGTAATCTGGTCATGGGCAGCTTTGTCAATATCACCTCCTGGCGGCACATATTGATGATGGCTATACCGATACTGCTGTGTCTGGCGATCATGCTGCGTCTGCGCTACCGCATGGAGCTGTTCTCCCTCAATGATGATGAAGCGCTGGCCTCCGGCGTCAATGTGCGCCGGTTGCGCTATGCCATTGTGGCCGCGGGCAGCGTGCTGACTGCTGTGGTGATCGCTTTCTGCGGGCATATCGGTTTTTTAGGCTTTATGATACCGCTGATCGGCCGCCGTATCTGCGGGCCGCAAATGGCCAAGCTGCTGCCGGCCTCCATTTTACTGGGAGCGATCGTGCTGGTCGTGGTCTATGACGCAGCCTATATCGCCGGCCTGCAGGATTACATAAACGTCTTTACCAGCGCGATCGGCGGCTTTACGCTTCTGCTGGCCTTGTTGCGGAAGGGAGGCGCGCGCCGTGCAGCTTAGCAAGGAGCAGCTTCGTTTCAGCTGGCAGCAGGACAAGCGCAGACAGCGAAAACGCCTGCTGCGGATGATCGCTCTTACCGTAGCGGTATTCGTTTTATGCCTGTGCTTTCGCTATAACGCCTATTATTTCAGCGATAAATTTGTGCCGGTAGAGTATTTTCGCAGCTATGTTTTAGCGGCGCGGCTGCTGCTTTCCCGCTTGCTGGATACGGCGTTGTGGCATCAGCGGGAGGAGCTGATCGCCGCGCTGGACGGCGTGATCTATGCCGGAGCCTTGGCGCAGCTGCGGAATATGCTGGTGGCCTTCGTTTCCGGCGCGGCTTTAGCGACGGCCGGCGCGATCTTTCAGACCGCCTATCGTAACCCCATGGCTTCGCCAAATCTGATCGGCGCCTCCGCCGGCGTGGGTCTGGGGAACGTGGTGGTGGTGATGGTTTGCTCTACTGCGGCGTTGGAAAACGTCTATCTGCGCTATGAATACTGCTATGCGTTCACCGTTATCTGCGTTGGCCTGGTATTGCTTTTAGGACGACTGGCGGGGAGCAGAGATAGTAACTATTCAATTTTAGAAATGGTCATGGCCGGCTCCATCGTTTCGCAGGTGATTCGCGTTTTCACCATGTATTTTATGTATAACCTGCCGGATGAGGAATTAGTGCTGTACGAGGAGATCAGCTTCGGCGTATATAACTCCACGGATAAGTACAGCATGATCGTCTTTTTTTCTATTATGGCCATGTCGCTGTTGCCGGTCATGCTGATGCGTTATCGCCTGAACGCATTGGGCATGACGCGACTGGAGACCGCTGCTCTTGGCCTGGATACACGCCGTTTGCGGACGATAGCGCAGATCTGCGGCGTACTGATGTCAGCCTGCGCTATGATACATTGCGGGGAGCGTATCGGTATGGTCTCCCTGGTCATTCCCTATATCATCCGCCAAAGGCTGGGGCTTGATTTTCGTTATCTGGCGTTATACAGCGCGCTGGCCGGAGGTGTTTTGCTGCTGCTGTGCCGGCTGATCACCAGTTTTGTGATGATCGCCGACGCTCCGTTGCCTATCTCCTTTGCCATCGAGCTGCTGTTGACCCCGTTATTCATGTTTATCCTCGCCACATACAGGAGGAATTCCGATGCGGATTGAGCTGAATAATCTCAGCTGCGGCTACGACCGCCAAAAACCGATCGTTTTCGGCGTAGATATGACGCTTAACAGCGGCGACGTTTGCTGTATGCTTGGCCCCAACGGCGTTGGTAAAACCACGCTGTTCAAAACTGTTATCAATCTGCTGCCTCCCTTGAGCGGACAGGTGAGCATCGACGGCCAGAACATCCGCCGCTGGAATCCGCAGCAGGTCTCGCGCTACCTGGCTTATGTGGCGCAGGCGCACGCGCCGGTCTTTCCCTATCTGGTCAAAGAGGTGGCGATGATGGGGCGGCTGGGGCAGATCAACAGCCTGCGGCAGCCCAGCCGCGACGATCACGATATCGTAGAGCAGGCTTTGGAGGACGTCGGGCTGCGGCACTTGCGGGATGCGCCTTATTCGCAGATATCAGGCGGCGAGCGGCAGCTGCTGATGATCGCGCGAGCTCTTTGCCAGCAACCGCAGCTGCTAATGCTGGACGAGCCGACGGCTAATCTGGATTACGGCAATATGCTGTTGGTCATGAAGACCTTGCGGCGCCTGGCAGACAAGGGTATGTGTATCATTTTTACTACCCATATGCCGGATCAGGCTTTTATGTGCGAGGCAAAAACGATCATGCTGCGGCGGGGGCAGGCGGCGCTCTTTGGCAACGCCGCTCAAGTCATCACCAGCCGCAATCTTTACGAAGCTTATCAGGCGGAAATCCAAATATTAGAGATCATCAGCGCGGACGGCATCCCACTCAAAGTCATTGTGCCGCGGCTGCGCGAGGAACGGAGAGAAAACAATAGTGGAAAAGATATTTGAGCTTGAGCGAACTGACCTTGATTACGCAGCGCTGACGGCCGAGGAAGCCGCATGGGCCGGCGAGGCGGTCGCGGGCATTACCGGCAATATCAATACCGTCATCAAGGGCAAGCACAGCCAAGTGGAGCTGATCGTCATGTGTCTGCTGGCCGAGGGTCATGTTTTGATCGAGGACATTCCCGGCGTCGGCAAAACCAGCCTGGTATCGGCTTTGGCAAAAACGGTAGATTGCGAATATAAGCGTATCCAGTTTACGCCGGACGTTATGCCCTCCGATGTGACAGGCTTTTCCGTATACAATCAAAAAACCGGTGAATTTGAGTTTCGTCCCGGCGCCGCCATGAGCAATATCGTTTTGGCGGATGAGATCAACCGCGCCTCCGCTAAGACCCAATCCGCCATGCTGGAGATCATGGAGGAGCGTCAGGTCACGGCGGACGGGCATACATACAAGATGGAGCGGCCCTTTATGGTACTGGCCACGCAAAATCCCATAGATTCTCTGGGCACCTACAAATTGCCGGAAGCGCAGATCGACCGTTTCATGATCAAGCTGTCGCTGGGTTATCCGGAATTTGAGGATGAGCTGCAAGTGGTGCTGTCCGGCAAGAAAGCCAAAGCCGAAATCGGGCGGGCTGTGAACGTCCGGCAAATCAACACGCTGATCGACCTGTGCGGTCGGGTATACGTAGACCGGCAGGTGGCCGCTTACATTGTGCAAATCGTCGAGGCTACCCGCAGCCATGCCGAGATCAAGCTGGGCGCATCGCCGCGCGGCAGCATCGCCCTGTATGGGCTGGCTCGCGCCTACGCCCTCTCGCGGGGGAGGAATTATGTGCTGCCGGACGACGTTAAGCTGCTGGCTCCTTATGTTTTGGCGCATCGGCTGATCCTGACTCACAGCGCGCAAACCGAAAAGCGGCAGCCACAGGCTATAATCAAAGATATTATCAGTCAGGTGGTCGTGCCCACAGGTCAGGTTTAAGATAATGGACGCGCGCAAACAGAGAACAATATATTTTCCCATAGTTATCCCCTGCTGCATCGCGGCGCTGATGGTGACCGCGCTGCCTGCCGTGTTCATGAACGGCGTCAGCGGTTATGTACCGGCGTTATTCCTGACCATGCTGCTGCTGCTTTCCTTTGTCAGCCTGCTGCTGCTGCGGCGGGCGATCACGGTAGAGGCGGATCATGCGGACGTGTACTGCGTTCGCGGCGAAAGCGTGGAGATCGGCCTGCGGCTGCATAACCGGTCACGGTTTTTTTGTCCCAAAGCCGCGGCGTTTGTGACTATTTCTGATCTGTTTGGCGGGAACGATGCGCTGCGGCAGGTACGCTTTACCGTTTCTGGGCGGGGTGAGGTTAAATTCCGCTTTGAATTAGAAATGCCGCATCTGGGCTGTTACCGCGTGGGCGTCGAGCGCATTGAGCTATACGATGCTTTTGGCGTGTTCCGGCTGAGCCTGCCGGCTTTTGGCTGCTGCACCGCAACAGTTACCCCGCGCATCCGCCCCATCCTGGAGCTGACTGCCGTCGATAACGCAACGGTGGAGGCTGCCAGCGAGACCAGGCTTTCCGTTGTCGGCGGCACGGATTATACCGGCGTGCGGCCCTACGCGCTGGGCGACCCGATGAAGCAGATACATTGGAAGCTCTCCGCCCACTCCCATGAATATGTGACAAAGATACAAGAGAGCAACCGGCAACAGGAATACGTTGTGATACTGGACTTTGCCGCCGCTGCCGACCTAAATCCGCAGCAGCTGATGGAGCTGAACGATTGCCTGATCGAAACCGCCCTCTCGCTGGTCGAGGAGATATACCTGCGTGGCGAGAGCTATACGCTGCTGTATATGGATCGCGGAGGGCAGCTTTGCCGCGCCGTACCGGCGGGAACGGATAGCTATGCCGAGCTGATGTCCTCCTTTGCCATGATCGCTCCGCAATCCGCGATCGACGGAGCGCAGCTGCTGCAGCAGGAAGCGGCCATGCAAAATCGCGCCGGAACGGTGCTGGCCGTCACCTGCAAAGCCTCCGCAGAACTAACGCAGCAGTTAGTGAGTATTAAAAATCAACGCCGTACCGCCGAGCTGTATTTCGTCATACCGGCGGATTGGAGTCGCCGGCAGAGAGAAACTGCGGCGCTGCCGCTCTTACCGCTGAGCGATGCGGACGTATCTTACTATTTTGTTTCAACGGCGGAAAACCGCGTGGGCTTAAACGATGTGGGGAATGGGCATGGCCGGTTATCTTAAAAAACATGGCGCAGAGACGGCGCTTTATACCGTTATGACCTGGTGCATGACGCTGACCTTATGCTCGGGATGTGTCCTGGAGGATCAGTTTTCCTCCCGAGCGGGGGTTACGTTGGGCTTTTCCCTGCTGCTCCAGCTTGTTGTGGCGCTGCTTACCGCCGGCAGGCGGCGGCGGCAGGTCAGCGCAGTCATGGCCTTATTGCTGCTGATCGCCTGCGTCGTCTTTTTTCGCATCCGCGAGCCGCTTATCAGCGATACGGACAACAGCCTGCTGCTGTACTTTATTTTTCTGACCGCCGCTGGTCTGATCGTGTTTATGCTGGGGCAAAGCCGCCCCGGAGCCTGTATTCTGTTTTTGTCGGGCAATCTGATCTGCGCGGGCGCACAGTTTTTACAGTATCCGGCGCCGCTGTGGACGCAGCTGTTGTTTGACGCTGCCGCCCTGCTCCTGTTTTTGCTGCGCGTCTATCTTCATTCCGTGGCTCGTGCCGACGTTCCCGGAGGCGATATACCGCGCTATTTGCGGCAGACGCTGACGCTGTGCCTTATCGCAGCCGTTGCCGCCTGCGGTATCTACTATGGCGCGGTGCGTCCTTTGTCGCCGCCGACCATGGAGCTGAAGCTGATCACTATCTTGCGCTCTATGGAGCTGCTGCAGGTGATGGGCGTAGCCAGCACCCAGATCGTGTTCGATCCTGCGCTGGCCTCTGCGGAGCAGCCGCAGCAGCAGGATACGGCAGGTCTGGCCGGTGATGAGCGTTCCGAGACCTTGCTCGGCCAAAACCAACAGTCCGAGCGGTTAAACGGAGCCGGACAGCAGATACAGCAGCTGACTTCAAGGCTACAGGAACAATGGTCAGCCATCCGCTATGATGAGGAGAGGCGCTTTCCCTTGTGGCTGCTATTCTTGCCGCTGCTGCTCACGGCGGCTTGCCTGCTGCGAATATGGCGAAAAAAGCGCTGGCATGACTGGCTGCAAACCCTGCCGCGGGAAACAGCGGTGGTCAACTATTATCGGTTTTTCCTGCGCGATATTGCCCGCGCCGGCCTGCCCAAGCCGCCGGCCGTTTCCCTGCTGGAATACGTTACGCTCTATGACGACCGGCTGCGCCCCTTCGCTCCTGATGACGGCAGCTTCAGCCGAATGACCGCTATCTGCCAAAAGGTGATCTACGGCCGGCAGCCGGTCAGCGAGGATGAGTACGCCTGCTTTGAACGGTTTTATGCCGGATTCTATCGCGCGCTCCGCCGCGAGCTGGGCACGCTCAAATACTATCTGAGTCTGTTTCGCTATTAGTCTCAGGCGGCAGCTCACTTGCGTCAACAGCCGTAAGGCTTTGATAATAAACTAAAAGGAGAATAAAACATGAACACCAGCAAAAAGCTACTCGTAGTATTATTGGCGCTTGCGATGCTGCTGTCCTGCGCCGCCGTGACGGCGGCGGACGATATCAGCGCCAGTCAGGAGGCAACGCAGGTTTATACCTACGAAGCTCCGACCAGCCCCATGGTGGTGGACGATAATATTATCACCGCCACCGCTCACCGCGCGGCCAGCCCCTCTCTGGGAATGATGGGCGTTAACGCCGTATCCGGCTTTGGTATGATCAACGGCTCCGCGCCGTCGAATTATGCCGAGGCTATCCAGAAATCCGCCCTGGGCGTGTGGGGCAGCTCCATCAACAGCAACCCCGACCCCTATTACTGGAACTATTTCTATAACTTCTACGCCGCAGAGAACAATCTGGCCATCGCTGAAGACGCGCTGTTAAATTCAGCCGTGGCTGCCAGCCCCATGCAGGCTGATAAAAATCTGGTGGCGGAATACGGCAACATCTCCGTCTCATTAGTGACCCGCCCGGATATCGTCGTTGGCTGCTCCACCGGTAACGGTACTGATACCGACGGCTATAACGATCAGCTGGCTACCATCAATTCTTTTGCCAAAGATTCCCCTTATTATCAGGAAGGCGATGAAAACTATGCCCCGAAGCTGGTCAGCTATCAGACCACCTACATCAAGCAGATGATCGAGTCCATGCACCGTCTGGCCGACGCTATCACCGAGGTCAAGAATGAGACCGGCAAGACCACCCGCTATGAGGATCCGCAGCAGATCGCCGATGATTACGAGAATTACGTTTACGGCATCGTCAGCTACGTGCATCAGCAGTTAAACGCCAAGGGCCTGGATATGAAAACCGTGGCCGTGGTCACGGCTGTTAACGAAGACGGCACTTATACTCTGGCCGATTCCGTTTCTCGCAGCGCTACTTCGCTGGTACGCGCCTATGAATACACCATGTGCGTCAGCAAATCGTTGGTAGACGAGATCGACAGCACCACCGCCACGCTGGATCAGCTGTTGACCGCCGACGCCATCGTTACCATCAACAACAACAATATCACCCATACCCAAATGCTGGAATCCTTCGGCGACAAGGTCTATGATGGTATCCTCGTGGCCAGCTCTCCTGCCACGCTCTACGGCATGACCATGAACTCCGTAGAAAACGCCATGGGTTACGCCTATGTTATCGGCTCTATTTACAGCGACGTGATAGATATCGACCCGGTCGATCTCAGCGCCTATTTCTATCAGCATTTTCTGCATATCTCCGATTTGGACGCGATCGCCACCGTGGTCAAGACAAACTATGCCAGCGTTATCCTGCCTGATGGCGTAAGCGCTACCTTGGCGGCGGATTACAGCGACGCTGCCGTTCAGTCCAAGATCGATAGCGGACTGGAGTATTTCGCGAACAATCCGGCTGAATTCAACGCTTCCGCCTATCTCCTTATCGGCATGATCGATAAAGTAGACCATACCTGCGTGGCCACCTCGCAGAATTTGACGGTAAACGGCCAAGCCGTATCTACCGAGATATACAATATCGACGGCAACAATTATTTTAAGCTGCGCGACGTTGCGCATATGCTCAACAACACCGGCTCGCAATTCTCCGTTGCCTATGACGAAGCCGCGCGCAGCATCACCGTCAAGACCGGCGAGGCTTATGTTGCGGTCGGCGGCGAAATGGCGGCCGGTAGGGACGCTTCCTCGACGCTGGTTGAAAGCAGTCAATCGCTGATCATCAACGATACTGCGGCGTCGCTCACCGCCTTCAACATCGGCGGAAACAACTTCTTCAAGCTGCGTGATCTTGGCACGGCGTTGAACTTTGAGGTAGGCTATGACGCGGCGACCCGCACCATGCTGGTGACCAGCAAATAGCCTGTTTGCGAAAGCTTTTTGCGGGGGTCGTCGGGAAAGGCCGGCGGCCCCTGCCTGACAGCGAGGTGAGCGGCAGTGAAAAAATACAAGCATCGGACGCGACTAATAGCCATAGTTCTATCAATGCTGCTGCTTTGCTCGCTGTTGAGCGGCTGTCGGGAAAGTCCCGTTTTGCGTCAGGTGATTTACGAAGCCTCCGCGCCGGAAGTGGATGAAAACGAAACTATGCTCGATTCGCAGGAATCAGGGCTGGCGAACGAGGATTTCGACGAGCAAGAGGATGAAGACGCGGAAACTCCCCGTGACAGCGAGACCACTCAGGGGCTGACCGGAGAGGATAATTCGGCGGAGCAATCGATGGAGGAAGAGTACAGCGCCACCGGGGAAAACGACTGGCAGGCGGATAACGCTCCCACGTCCGCGCCGGAGCAAACAGCCGATGCGGAAGGCGGAGCGCAGCCGGCGGAGCAAGCGGCGGCAGATACGGCGGCGCCCGTGGCCGGCGGCAACAGCGCAAAGCAGATCGTGGACGCTGCCGGACGTACCGTGGAGCTGCCGGAAAACGTGGGCTCGGCCGCGGCGGTGGGCTGGGCGGCGCAAGCCGTCAGTATGCTCAGCGGCGGCGGCTTGCTGGCGGCGGCGGATGAGGAGTTTCTCTCCGCGTCTCTGGCCGCGTCTGCCTTTGACCTCAGCGCGGTCAGCAGTTCCTGGTCGGGCGACGGCAGCAGCTATATTTCCGACGAAGCTTTTGCCCAGCTATTGAGCAAAAAGCCCGGCGTATGCTTTGAGATCAGCGGTCAACGCACCTTCAGCGACGCTCAGGTGACGCAGCTAACGGCAGCCGGGATACCTTACGTCGTGCTGCCTTCGGTCACTTCTTTGGCTAATCTCAAGCAAGCGGTCAGTTTGATCGCGGCTGTTTTAGCGCAGGATACGCCGGACGACCCGATAACCGCCGCCGCCAACGCCTATATCGCCTGGCTGGATGGGATCGTGCGGGAGGTAGCGGGCAAAACTGACGCGCAAGAGCTGACCAGTCTTTATCTTGCCGATTGGGACGATAACGCCGCCTATACGCTCAACTACACCAAGGGCGCTATTGAAGCTCAGGGCAGCGGTATGGCCGTGGCCTGGTCGCCGCTAAAAAGCCAGATCGTTAGCGATTGCATGGCAGCGGCTAATGTGGTCAATGAGGCGACCCGCATTCGCAGCACGCATCGGGAATCCGAGGGGCTATACGTCTCACCGATGTTTCATCAGTTTGATCCTGCGGTTAGTGGAACGAAGGGCGTTTATTATTCCGGCTCCGGCGAATACGGCGCGGCCTTTGACCTGTTCGTTTCCCGCATGATCAGCAATACGGTCTATTATCAGCTGGGCAGCGAAGCCTTCCCGGCTCTGATCGTCGCGGATGAGAGCATCAAGGCGGCGGTGGAGGAAAACTGGTTTTGGCAGTATCATCCGACGGATAATAACGGTTATATCACCATCAACGGCGAGAGCTTTTACTGCGGCGTGGTGGGCGATTACGAGATATACGTCAATCCGCGCGGTATGTGCGATTGGACGGAGGGCAGTCTGGAATCGCCGCTGGAGGCGGTCTGGCTCGCCTATAAATTCCATAATGCTTATACGCTGGCGGAGGTAAAACAAATAGCCGCCGACTTTTACCGGCAGTTCTTCGGTCTTGCTCTGACTGACGCTGAGCTGCGGGAAATATTTGGCGAATAAGCAGCTATACAGAGAAACGGAGGAAACATGGAAACAATACGTATATTTTCCGCCGGCGTTGCGGGAAAGCTGGCCGAGGACGCGGCCAGACGGCTTGAGGCAAAGGATGATAGCTATAAATGCGAGGTAGTATGGGGCGGCTCTACCGCCGGCGTGCAGCGCCTGCTGTCCGGCGAGGATTTCGACGTGATGATCTTAGCTGATCACGCCAATATTGACCAGATGATGATGCCGGACTATGCCGACGGCTATTTTATCTGGGGCGGCAACGAGATGGTCGTCATGGGGGAGGATATCACGGCGGAAAACTGGCAGGAGCGACTGTTAGATCCGACCAGCGAGCTGCGTCACGCCAACCCGTATAACGATCCCGGCGGCTATCGCGCCGTAATGGCCTTGCAGCTGGCTGATCGGGTAAGCATGGGGCTTAGCGAAAAGCTGCTGCGCCATCCGAATTATCATGGGCTGGAGCGGCGGCAGTACGAAAACGCCGCCCATCCTCCCTTTACCGCTGAGCCGGGGGTATATCGGATCGGCTACCGCAGTATGCCGGTGATGCAGGATAAGCCCTTTGCGCCTTTGCCGGCGGTGATGAATCTGTCTGTGCCGGAGCTGGAGGAGGTCTATAACACGGCTACTTTTCAGGTTGACGGCGGCGAAACGGTGCGGGGCTCGGTCATCCGGCATGCCATAGTCATCCCTAAAACAGCGCCAAACCCGTCCGGCGCGGCAGCCTTTGCCGAGGTCTTTCTGGCTAACCGCTTTATGCGCTTTGGTTTTACCCCGATCCAGAAAGCGGTAGGCAGCTGGACGATCAAGCCGCCGAATATGTGGGATGAGGAAGCCTTTAGCTACAGTTTGATGACGTTACTGGAAGCCGAGGGCACGGAAAAGCAGCTGGATTGTCTGCCGCTCGCCCCCGACGACATAGTGCTGGATTGCGGCAGCGGGCCGGGACGGATCGGCGCATGTGCGGCGCGGCGGGTGAAAAAAGTTATCTGCTTGGATTCCTCCGAACAAATGTTGGCCGAATGCCGCAAAAATTGTGCGGCGGCGGGCGTGACCAACGTGGAATTTTTGCTGGCAGACTGGCAGAGCGAGGACGTGGAAAAGCTGCTGCCGCCGGTAGATGTTATCATACAGTCGCGCGGCGGCGGCGGTCCCAGCACTCTGGACAAGCTGCGGCGGGTCGCCCGGCGATTCGCGGCGACGATCATGTGGTCGGAGGGCGCGGCCAATCTGCCGGAATCGAGGCAAAAGCTGTTTGTTGATTGCTATTCCAAAGAAGCGCAGGAAAAATATCCGGAGCTGCGTCCCTTCAAGCGGTCGGCCGGCGGGCCGCCCGGCGGAGGCGACGGCAGGCTATTTGGCGGCCTTGGCCCCGTGTCATTGGCCGATAAGCTGCCCATGGGCGGACCGCGGTTGCTGGCCGCCTTAGAAGAGGCGGGTATCGAATATCATGTCAGTACGGTTACGGAGGGCTGGAGCAAAAACTTTCCCAGCAAGCAGGCTGCCTATGACTGGCTTATCCGCATGGCTAAACGTCCGGAGCTGGTGGATATGGCCCAGTTCCAGCGTAACGTTGACAGCTTCCTGACGGAAACAGCGACTGGCTGGCGCTTCCACCTGCCCAGCTCCTCCGACGTGGTCTGGTTCCCGACCCGCCGATAAGCTGTCCGCCGGCGATGATAAAGCGACTTCCTTTATCAGCAACCCGAGGTCTTGGGCTTAAATCCCGACTCCGGCCGCAAAACCCGCTTATCCGCAAACCCGAATGCAGGAAGATCTGCAAGCTATCTTGAATAAACAGCTAATAGCGGCAGCCGTCCGGCGACCCGCGGCGCAGGCTGCGGCCGCGAGCGAGCGAGTCACGGATCTTCGCTGCCCCGCGCCGCAAAGCGCGGACGGCGGCGCGGACGCTTCATTGCTGTTGCGCGGGGTTTTGTGTTGAAAGGAGATCGCTTTATGAAAAAACTATTGTGCATCCTCGCCTTATGTCTGAGCTGCTGGCTGGGCTTCGCTACCGCCGCGCTGGCGGACGCCGGCGGCGAGGAGTACGTCACCGTATCCTGGGCTTACACGGAGGACGTCAACCTGTTCACCTGGCGGGAGCAGTTAGCCTTGCAGGCGCGCTATGCCGACGATAAAACGCCGATACCGCTGAACGCCTATTACGACGGCTATATGTTCGCCACTATCCCGGCGGCCAACGCCGAGCGGCCTCTGGAAGCCTATATGGCGGAGGCGCTCGTCTTTATTGACGCGGACGAGCAGTATTATGAATTCTTCGTGCTGGAGGAGCTGTCCCGCACCGGCATCATCCGCGGCAACGCCAATGGCGAAGCGCTCCCCTTTGATACCATATCCCGGGCGGAAGCGGTGACGCTGATCGTGCGTATGCTGGGTCTGGATACGCTGGAGGCCGCCGCGCCCAGCGGCTTTGCCGACGTGCCCGCCGGCGCTTGGTATGCGGAGACCGTGGCCATCGCCGAGGATAACGGCGTGATCAGCTCCGACGAGCTGTTCAATCCCCAGCGTCAGGTGAGCCGCGAGGAATTCACCACCATGCTGGCTCGCGCCATGGAGCGAACCGGCTTGCAGACGATGGAAAAATGGGCCGGACAAACCGTAGCGGCGGAGGAAGTGAACGCCGCCTGCAATATCGTAGACGGGGCGGATATCTCCGACTGGGCGCGTGCCGCCTATATGCTGCAAGGCACTCGCGTCATCACCACCGGCTTGCAGACGCTGGAGCTGGCTGCGGATAAGGCTCCCATTAGCCAGTATTACGCCGTGCCCCAGCAGGCGGCCACGCGCTATGAATGCGCGCTGGTGCTGCGGCGGGCGCTGGATGATATGCAGGTCTATCCCTCCCGGCTCGCGATACAATACGGCTTTGACCAGGCCATGCCCGTTATCGACGGTTCCACCTCCACCTATCCCTTTACCGAGGCGGTGTACGGCGCGCTGTTCAGCAACGGCTACCGCCATCCGGACAAGCCCGCCAGTCACAGCAAGAGCCACGCCTCCTATGAGCGGCTGATCGCAGGCGAGGTGGATATGCTGTTCGCCTCCGTTTACCCGGCCAGCGATATTTTAGCTTTAGCGCAAGAAAAAGGCGTGGAGCTGGAACTGATCCCCATCGCCTATGACGCCATGGTCTTTTTCACCAATACCGAAAATCCCGCCTCCGGCCTGACCAGCCAGCAAATCACCGACATCTATGTGGATAACGCTTATGACAACTGGCAGCAGCTCGGCGGCTCGGACGCGCAGCTGATCCCCTATGCCCGCAATCTGGACAGCGGCTCCCAGGCGCAGATGGAGCGGCACTTCCTGGGCGGCGAAACCATCAACGCCACCATTCAGCAGGAGACTACCTCTATCACCATGTCCAATATCCTTACCGACGTCATGGGCGCGTACTCCGCCGATCCTCCGGCCTATGCCCTGGGTTACAGCATCTACTATTACTATCATAACATGGATGTGTTTTACGACACCCTGAGCGAGCTGAAGCTGCTGGCCATCGACGGCGTGTACCCCACGGATAAGACCATTGCCGACGGCAGCTATCCTCTCGCCAACAACACCTATATCGTGCTGCGCGCCGACACGCCCGAGGATAGTCCCGCCAGGCAGATGGTCAAGTTCATGCTTTCCCCCGCCGGACAGTCCTGCGTGGAGCAAGCTGGCTACGGGCCGCTGCAGTAAGCGCCGCCAACGGCTTTCTTCCTGAAGCAGAGCAGTCCCCGGCAGCGGTCAAGTCTGAGGCAATAGACGCGACCCGCGCACCGGCGCGGCAGAGGCGGGCAGGCTCGCGGAGCCGCGGCCGGTAAACATATGGCGCTCTTATATAAAACAAACGGCTCCGTCCCATCGCATGCGCTCGTGGACGGAGCCGTCGTATTAGCGGCTGCTGCTGGCCGCCGCTAATCCTCAGCGCCGCCCTCGCCGCCTCGACCGCGCAGGCTGCGCTTTATTGTACCGCGCGTCATAAAGCCCGTACCCGCCTCGACCGCAAACGGCAGATCGGGGTAGCTGCCGGCCAGCAGCCGCCGCGCCGTATCCAGGTCGCCGGCTACGCTCAGGCGCAGCGTATCGCCTTGCCAAACCGCCGCGTAATCGAGTATGCGGTCATCAGCCAGCAATATATCGTCCAGCGCATAGACGGACAGCGGCTGCCGCAGCTCGTCGATGCGTCCCGCTACCTGCAAGCGCGGCAATACGCTGCCGCAGCCGCAGGGCGCATCGAGCAGCCGTCCCCAATCGCCGCTGCGATAGCGCAATAGCGGCGTCGCCTGCCGCGTCAGCGTCGTGAGCACGATCTCGCCCCATTGTCCCGCCGCCAGCGTTTGCCCACCGTCCGGCTCGACGATCTCCGTATACAGCGCGTCATGGCGCAGATGCATACCGCCGGACAGTCCGTCCGCTGCGCCGTTCGCCGCCGCCGTCTGCATACGGCTGCCGTAAGGGCATTCCACCGCATAGCCAAGGCCGCTCTCGGTCAGGCCGTAATGCTCAAATACCGCGCAGCCCCATAGTCGGGAGATGGCCTGACGCAGCACCGCTCCCACCCTGTCGGCGGATAGCAGCACATTATGCGGCGGATATTGCGGCGCGGTCAGCGCCAGACGGCGTATTTGCGCCGGTATGCCGACGATGGTATGCGGCCTGAATTCGCCGAGACAGCGCGCCGCGTCCTGATAGTCCGCTATCGGCCCGAACAGCAGCGGCCGCGCGCCCAGCTGCTCCAAGCCCTGCGCCAACAGCCGCCCGACGCCGTCCTCGGCTGCGCCCGGCATACAGATCAGCACCCGCTGCCCTGCCGCGCACAGATAGCGCATACCGGCGGCGAAGAAATCTACGGTCTGCTTAATATCGCCGTCGCTGAAAGCCAGCCGTTTCCAGCGTCCGCCGGAGCCGGAGCTGCGCAGGCTGACCACGCGGCGCACCTGCGACGCGCGCAGGCACAGCAGCTCGCCGCCGCGTTCGAGCAGGTCGGCGGCGGTAGTGAAGGGCAGCTCCGCTATCTCGTCCAGCTCGCGCAAGCTTCGCCCGCGCAAGCCGGCGTAAAAACGGCTGCGCTCGGCCGCCCACTGCAGCTGACGGTTCAAGGCCGCCAACTGATATTCGCGTAATTGCCCGAGGCTCCACGTTTGGTCGAATACGCTCATTTTTGCAGCACCCATAGCCCATAACCGGCGCGCGCCTGCTTCAGCGCGGCGCGGCAGCTCTCGTCCAGACAGTCGCAAGCCGTACCGTCGAAGATCATCTGCCCGAGCAAGGCCTGCAGCGCGGCGGTATAGTCGGTGAACCGACGCTCGCTGAAGCCGCTCGCCGTAAAAAAGCCGCAAAGCGTCCGCGCCGCGTATATATGGCGCAGCAGGCGGTTATCGCGCAATTCCGCTTCCCCGGCGCGGCCGTACAGATCGCATAGCAGCAGCACGCCGCCCGCGCGCAGCACGCGCCAGGCCTCCTGCGCCGCCCGCTTGGGCTCGTCCAGCAGCGAGAATACGCATTGCAGCAGCAGCGCGTCAAAGCTGCCGTCGGCGAAGGGCAGCTGCTCCGCCCGACCTACGACAGCGTTACAGATAGCCGCGTATTCCGCGTCCGCCTCCACTCCGCTCAGCCGGTACTCGCTATGCGCGGCCAGCCAGCGCAGCGTCTCGCCGCGGCCGCAGCCCACGTCCAGCACGGCGGCCTGCGGCGGACAATAGGCGGCCAGCACGTGACCGATCTCCGCCGCTTCCAGCGGATTCAGCCGCCGCAGATCTTGTCCGTAATTGTGGTCAAAGCTCATTTATCCTCCGATGGGAGTCAGATAGCGGCAGCAAAAGGGTATCAGCCGCCCGTTATGGTACACGTGCAGCGAGCAGCGGCGCAATCGCTCGATATCCAGATTCATCGCGTCCTGAAAGGCCATAGCGGTGATGGTGAAGCCATGACTGCTGGCGCGCTGGGCAAAGCCCTCCAGGCTGGCGACGTCCAACTCCTGCTGCGCCGCCTGCGGCCCGCAGCAGCAGCCCTCCGGCTCCTTCCGCTGCCAATGCCGTCCCACGTATTCGCGGTTTTGCTCGGCTGTGCTCGGCGATTGCTGCGCATCGCTGCGCCGCGATAGCGGCAGCAGCGAGCCGTCGGGCAGCACCACGAATGAGGCGTGGCAGCCGCATAACGGATGATCGCAGCGCGAGGGCAGTATATGCTCCGCCGCCACGCCGGCCTGCTCGCTGATCGCCAGCAGCAGCTCGTCCAAGGTATAACGCTGGTCATCGGCGGGCTGCTCGGGATAGCGGCCAAAGTAGCTGACCGGCTGGAAATGCACGCCGCGCACCGCCGGCGACCTTGATACGGCGAGGCGGATGATCTCGCCGATCTGCTGGTCGTTGACCCCGCGCACCACCGTGGGCACCAGGGTCACGCCGATATTGTATTTATCGCATAGCTCGATGGCGCGCAGCTTTTGTTTGAGCAGCGGCGCATGGCGTAAATACTCATATACGCCGTTGTCCACGCCGTCGAATTGCATAAAGACGAACGACAGTCCCGCCTCCGCCAGCGCGCGCACATAGGCCTCGTCGGCGGCCAGACGCAGGCCGTTGCTGTTCAGCTGCACGTATTTGTAACCGCGCTGCTTGGCATAGGCCACCAATTGCGGCAGGTCGTCGCGCAGCGCCGGCTCGCCGCCGGATAGCTGCAACAACGGCTGGCCGGCCTTGGCCAGTATATCATCGACCGCCGCTTTCAGCTCATCTAAAGACGGCTCGGGCGTCGTGCCGTCGGCAAAGCAGAAGCGGCAATGCAGATCGCAGCGGCGCGTTACCTCCAGCAGCACGCAGCAGCTGCCCTGCTGATGCTCGGGGCAAATGCCGCAGTTATCGGGGCAGCCCAGATTTTCCGCCGCGCCGAGCTCCGGCAGGCAGCCGCGCCATTGTTCGATATCCGCCAGCTCCCGCCATACCACGGTGCGGAACGTACCATGCTCGGCGCAGGTCTTCTCCATATATATCAGGCCGCCTTCACGCTTGAGCACGGCCTCGACCTGCGTCAAACATACCGGACATACCGAGCGCGTATGCCGCGGCCGCTCCGTTGTGGCCGTGGCCGCCGGCGCTGCCGCCGCGCTGCGCTGCTGATTGCAGCAGCAATTATCCTGCTCGCCCATTTGTCCCTCCTGATCAGCATAATTACCCGCTTAGCATAATTGCCCGCGGCGCGGCAAAAGCGCGGCGGCGGGCAGTTCCTCAATAAGGATTATACCATAACGCTCTGTTTTTAGCAAGCGAGCGAAGGCCGGTCGCGGCCGCCGCTCGCCCCGCCGTCTTGACCGGCGCGGCGGCAAATGGTATAATCTTCGTGATAATCTGCGAAAGAAGGGCTGGATGATGCTGATAGCTGTTGCCGTAGACGAGCGTTCTCCCCATGCCGCAGTCAGCGAGCATTTAGCGGACGCCAAATGCCTGCTGATCGTCGATCCCGAGCAAAATCAGGTCACCGAGGTGCTGGAAGCGGCGGACGGCGGCGCGGATCTGCTTTTTGCAAAAGCCAGCGCCGAGCGCGATTGCGAGGCCATCATCTGCGGCGATATCGACAAAGCGGCCTTTGACCTGCTGGCCGATAATATGATAACCCGCTACTATGGCTGGGGCGCTACCGCCTCGCAGGCCGTGCGCATGATGCAGGAGCGCCGTTTGCAGCTGATACGCCAATCGCGCCAAGGCGACCATTGTCAGGGCGAGGAGCATTGGGCCGAGCTGCAGCGCAGCGCCGATACGCTGGCCGCCAAACAAAAACCGCAGCCATGAGCACATTACTTACCACAGTATAAGCAAAAGCCGCTTTTTACGCATAAGAAAAGCCCTGTGCAGATGGCACAGGGCTTTTGCTTATATTGCGTTCTTACGGCTTACTTGCCCGGTACGTAATTGGTATCGGAGTCGATGTAAATAGTCGAACCGCTGTAGCTGACGCCAAAGTCGAGCAGCGCCGCCATATCGCGCAGCAGCACGAAGTTGGAGCCGTCGATATTATAGGCGATCGGGGCTACGCGCACATAGTCCAGATATATCGGCTGCGTGGACAGCACCGTTCTCTTGGCGCTGCCGAGTATGCCCAGCTCGTCGCCGCGCCGTGTGTAGACGGCGTTGCTGGTGATATATACGGAGTTGCTGGAGGTGTTATAGCTGACGCTGATCGGGCAGCCGCTGTTTTCCAGCAGCGCCGCCAGATCGCGCAGCATCACGAAGTTGTTGCCGTTGATGTTGTAGGCGGACAGGGTCCTGGCGCTGCCGTCGATATTCAGCGCCTGGCTGGATACCACCGTTCTCAGCGTCGAGGGCTGGCGGTACACCGACAGATAATAGGTATTGCTGCTGCCGCCAGACGAGGTCACGGTGACGGCAAAGCTGTTCACGCCCTCGGCCAGACTGTAAGTATTGGCCTCGCCGCTGCTGATGACCTTGCTGCTGGCAACAGTAGTGGAGTTTTGCATCACCGTCAGGCGCATCGTGCTGCCGCTGTCATTGGGCGTGGCGTAGAAGGCCAGAGAGCTGACGCCGTTGGCCACGGTGGCCACGTAATTGTACAGGTCGGCGCTGAAGGTCGGGCTCATCGACACATAGGCGTTGCCGCTCAACAGATACATGGACTTGAGCTGGCTGGCGCTGGTGCCGCGGGTGATGGTCAGCTTGTAGCTGGTGTAATCGCTGCAATTCTCGGCGTAGCAGTAGACGTCGATCACGTTCTCGCCTTCCTCCAGCGCGATGCTGACATAACCGCTGGCCGGATCCACATATTTGCCGCCCACCACGACGATGGCGTCGTTGTCAGCAGCCTCGGCATAGACGCGCACGCTGCTTACCGATTCGCTGACCTTGGCGGTATAGCTTGAAACCGAGGTGGCGAAGCTCGTGTTCATATCGACCTTGCTCGAATTGGAGCTGCCGGTCTGGATATACAGCTTGCTCAGCGTGTCGTTGCTGCTGCCGTTGGAAGGCGCGTGGAAAGCGCGCACCGTATAAGTCTCATTGGTAGCGCCGTCAATGTCGATATAATAAGCCTGATTGCTGCCGGCGCTGATGGAAGTCAGGCTTTGCCAGTCGCCGCTGGTCACGGTGGACATGGCGTTGCTGTTGCTGCCCACCTGCACCGTATCGCCGCTGACAGATACCGTCGGCTTGACATACACCGTGGCGCTGCCGTTTTGATAGGGGATCAGCACCACATAATTAAAGATGCTGGAGGAGAAGGACGGAGCCATGCTATAAACGCCGGTATTGGAGGCCGTTTTGGAGAACAGCAGCGAGGACAGCGTGCCGGAAGCCGAGCCGGCGCTGATGGTCAGCGTATAGGTCTGATTATAGCTGCTGCTGGTCTGATTGTTGTATCTGACTACTATTGAGAGCGTCACGCTCTTGCCCTTGGTCAGCGTCACCTGATAGACCTTGCCGGCAGTATAGGCCGAAACCGTGCCGGTGCCGGAGGAGCGGCTGACGCTGTAAATGGCGGATCTGTCGTTATCCGCCGCCAGATGCAAGTATACGGTCGTGGTCCCGTCGTCGACATTGCAGCTGTAGGTAGCGGAGTTGGCGCTGAGAGCCGGCGAAAGCGTGTAAATGTAGCGGCTGCCGCTGGATTGGGTGGGCGAATTGGATACCGCCAAGGTCTGCAGCTGGCAGTAAGAGTTGACCACCTCGGTCGGGGAGAGCTTGTAATAATAGGTGTTGCCGCCGTAGGTGATATTGATGGTTCTGTTGCTGCTGACGGCATTGCTGACCAGATAGACGCGGTAGCCGTTGCCGCTGGCGGTAGGAGTGCCGGATACCGCGGTGCCGCTGATGCTGAAGGTATTGGCCGAGGAGCCGTTATCGCCGTAGATGGGCAGCAAGTACAGCACGCCCTGGCTGCTCGGCACGTACACCGTCATCGGCGAGCTGCTGGTGGAGCTGGTAGTCCAGGTGCTGGTAGTCAGCTCGGTCGAGGAGCCGTAGCCGCTGCCGGTATAGAAGCCGACGCCGGTCAGCGTGTAGTAATCCGCGGCGCGGGTCAGGGTCAGTTGATAATGCTTGTCCGCGCCGCTTTCGGCGGTGACGGTAATTGTCGCCGTCACTGTATCGCCGGTTATGTTCGTCAGCGTAAAGGTAGCCTTGCCTGAGCTGTTCGTTATGCTGGTAGAGGCGGCGCCTGTAGGAGTAGATATGGCGGCGGTGGCATTTGCGTCGTCCAGCGTCAGCTCAACTTCTACCTTACCGTCATTTCCCGTACCATTCTTAGTCGCATAGGGGAAAGTGCCGGTCAATGTAGTAGCGCTGGCGGCGACGGTAAAGCTTTTAGTGCTGTTGGTAACGCTGATTAACTGCGTGGAGAAGGATTTGATAGTATTGACGGTCGAGGCGGCTGCGCGGGTCAGGGTTACGGATATTGAGCGCGTAGCACCGCTTTCCGACGTCACTAAAAAGGTCAACGTCGCCGGAGAAGAAGAAAATGTGTAATTACCAGAATATGTATTGCTGGACTTACTTAAGGTCATGTTACTACTGGTTATGTTCGCATGATCGCCGCTGGTAATGATCTCGAACGGTACCGAGTTAATGCTGAACGGAATACTGACGCTATAAGCGTTTGCACCTTCCGTATTGCTGAAACCGCTGAGCGCAACGCCGTTGACCTTGAACGAAGCAATGTTCGTCGTGGTTTCTATAGCCCTGATCGTAAAGGTTTCCGTAAACGTCTCGCTGACCTCGCTGACTGTGGGTACGGGCTCTACCGTCCAGTCTTCTGAATAGGTAAAAGTACGGGTAGTGGTGGTCAATTTATATTTGGTGGTGATCGTAATACCCGCCGCCGTCATGGTGACATTAGTTTTACTGCCATTCAATAAGCTTGTATCGCCCGACAGATTTATATAGTTATCACCAGTATCCTCAACAGCTTGCAAGGTATAATCTATGCTTTCCGCCGTGCCCGCGGTACCAATTTCTGGTGCAGTAGCATCAACATTTTCCGGCGCATTCACAGTGCAGGTGATCGACAAGCCTGTGGCGTCAGCCGGAGCCTTGGCCGAGTTGTCGCCGGTTGACTCGAGGCCAGTACCTCTGGCGTCCCATACAACAGTAGCGTCTGCCAGCGCGCTGGCGGAAAAAGCAAATATCAGACATAAGCTGGCGATCAATACAAAGAGTAAGCGTTTCATCAAAATCCCCCTTTTATTATCAGCTGTTTTCGCTGTTCTTGGCTGCTGTGCGGCGGATAGCGCTTGCGGTTTCCCTCCTTGCCCTGCCATCCGTATTGCATATAGACTCATTATACCCTATTTATGTTCCTCTTTCAATGCAAATTTTCAGCTTCCACAGCCTCGCGCCCCGCGCAAGAAAATACGGCATCGCGCTCAGGCGCCATGCCGTATTTCTATGCCGTTATGTACCGCGTTATGCGGCTGGCGTCAGTTTACTGAATGACGTTGACCCCATCCACAAAGAAGAAGAAAGCCGGAGCGGAGGCGTATTCCGATTCATGGAAATAGCCGTCGGAAATGTATTCCACGCCGTAGAAGCCGTCAAGATCGGCGGTGGATTCGACGACCGCGCCGTCAACGGTCCAGGTGTCGGTGGCGAATACATGCAGGGTGCCGGCTTCGATCCCGGCGCGGGCAGCGTCCACGGCGGCTCTGATCTCAGCGCCGTTGGGCAGGGAATCGATCAGCGCGTCGTTATAGACGATATCGACCATGCCCTCGGCCATCGAGCCGGAGTAGTCGCTGATCGCCTCGCCGTTCAGCACGGCGGCGATGAAATGCTCATAAGCGGGCGCCCAATTCCACACCGCGGAGCAGAGGTTGGCGGCCGGAGCGGCAACGCTCATATCGGTGTTGTAGCCCACGGCGTATTTACCGGCGGCTTCGGCGGTGGTCTGAGTGGCAGCGGAGTCGGCATGCTGGCCGAGAACGTCCGCGCCGCCGTCGATCAGCGCTTGCGCGGCTTGCGATTCGAGCGTTACGTCATACCAGGTGTTGGTGAACATGATGTCCATGGTGACGTCGGGGTTGACCGATTTGGCGCCGAGGTAGAAGGCGGTCAGGCCGCTGACGCATTCGGCGAATTGCTGGGCGGTAACATAGCCGAGCTTATTGGTGGCGGTGGTCATACCGGCGACGATACCGGTCAGATAGCGGGCTTCATAGATATTGCCGAAATAGTTGGCGACGTTATCCAGACCCGAGGAAGCGGCCTGATAGCCGGTGGCATGGCAGAACACCACGTCCGGATACTCGGCGGCGACTTCCAGCAGGAAGTCCTCATGGCCAAAGCTATCGGCAAAGATGATGTTGCAGCCGGCTTCTACCAGCTCGCGCAGCGCGGTGTCGCAGCTGTCGTCCTCGCTGATATTGTACTTGCCGATGACGTTCTCAGCCGGGATGCCCAGCGCTTCGCAGGCGGCGGTAACGCCGTTGATATGCGCGGTGGAGTAGCCCTGCTCGGCCTCGTCGTTGATGTGGATATGGCCGACCTTGATCGTCTCGGCGGTCAGACCCTCGGCGGCTTCCTCGCCGCCCTCTACCGGCGTTTCCTCTACCGGTGCTTCTTCAGCGGCGCAGGCGGCAAAGGCGAATACCAGAGCCAGCGCTAATAAAACGACTAAAAGCTTTTTCATGTAATTATCTCTCCTCTTCTTAAAAAATTGTGCTTTTCTATCAAAGCAGGTCTGACGCCCATTTTGATGAGAAAAGCGGCCATCAACAAGCCCATTTATTTTTTGCGGCCTGTTTTACTTAATCATTATAGCCTATCCGGCGGCTTTTGTAAAGCGTTATCCCGACTATTTCTTGCCTCTCTCCGCACCGTGTCCCATGCTTGTCAGAAGCGCGGCGATACTATATAATAATAAAAGCCGCGCCCGCCGCCGCCTCTTATCATCGGCCTGTCAGGAGGAGCATATGCGCAGAAAAGACCGCGAGATCACCGACCAGAGGGAGATACGGCGCATCATCGACGCCGCCATCGTCTGCCGTCTGGCCTTGAACACCGATGAAGCGCCCTATATCGTGCCGCTCAATTTCGGCGTGCTCTGGGACGGCGAATCGCCGCTGTTCTACTTCCATTCCGCGCGGCGGGGCTATAAATTCGCGCTGCTCGAACTCGACGACCGCGCCGCGCTGGAGATAGACTCCTACGGCGAGGTCGCGCAGGAGGGCCGCTACTGCCAATACGGCCTGCCCTACCGCAGCGTCATCGCCACCGGCCGCATCGAGATCGTCACCGACGCGGAGGAGAAAACGCGGGGCTTGCGGGCGATCGTCGGCCACAGCTGCCGCGACGGGCAGTTGGTAGCGCCCGACTTCCGCTTCAGCGAGGCCGAGCTGGACGGCGTATGCGTGTACAAGCTGATGGTCAGGCAGCTCAGCGCCAAAGGCAGCGGCTGAGCGGCGATTTGCATTTTTAGCGGCGGTACTATATAATAACAGCGTTGCGGCCATGCGCCGCCCGCCGGGCAAAAGGGTACGGCGGCGCTTCCTCTGTATCGACGACAACGTCAGAAAGCCAACCATGAAAAAATACGATATCATCATCGTCGGCGCGGGCGCGGCCGGAGTTTTCGCCGCCTATGAGCTGACCCGCATCAAGAACAACGCCAGCGTGCTGATGATAGACAAAGGCCGTCCGCTGGCCGAGCGCATCTGCCCGATCAAGAGCGGCAAGACCGCCGCCTGCATCCGCTGCGAGCCCTGCCACATCATGAACGGCTATGGCGGCGCGGGCACGCTTTCCGACGGTAAATACAATATCACTACCCAATTCGGCGGCGATCTGCACAGCTACGTCGGCGAGCAGCGGGCGCTGGAGCTGATGGAATACGTCGATTCGGTGCTGTGCCAGCTCGGCGGCGCGGAGGCCAAGCTCTATTCCACCGGCGATTCCGACCTGCGCTATCAGGCGCTGCGGCATAATCTCTATCTGCTGGACGCCAAGGTGCGCCATCTCGGCACCGACCGCAACGCCGAGATATTGCAGCATATCTACGACTACTCGCGGGAGCGCGTCGATATCGAGTTCTCCACCGAGGCCGAGGATATCGAAATACTGCCCGCCGGCGGCTTTCGCGTGCTGACGACGCGCGGCGGTGAGTATCAATGCCGCGATCTGCTGTTGGCCTGCGGACGCAGCGGCAGCCGCTGGATCTCCGAGATCTGCGGCAAATTCGGCATCGGCCTCAAGAGCAACCGCGTCGATATCGGCCTGCGCGTGGAGCTGCCGGCGGAGATATTCCGCCATATCACCGACGCGGTCTATGAGAGCAAGCTCGTCTATAAGACCGACAAATACAATGATCTGGTGCGCACCTTCTGCATGAATCCCTATGGCGAGGTGGTGTCGGAAAACACCAACGGCATCGTCACCGTCAACGGCCATTCCTACGCCGACCCCTCGCTGCATACCGAAAACACCAATTTCGCGCTGCTGGTGTCCAATCGCTTTACCGAGCCCTTCACCAATTCCAACGGCTACGGCGAGCATATCGCGCGGCTGTCGAATATGCTGGGCGGCGGCGTGCTGCTGCAGCGCTTCGGCGATCTGGTCAAGGGACGGCGCAGCTCGGAGCGGCGCATGGAAAAATGCTTCACCCGCCCCACGCTCAACGCCACTCCCGGCGACCTGTCGCTGGTAATGCCCAAGCGTCAGTTGGACAGCATTATCGAGATGATATACGCGCTGGACAAGATCGCCCCCGGCACCGCCAATGAGGATACGCTGCTCTATGGCGTGGAGGTCAAATTCTACAATTCGCGCGTTGACGTAGACAGCGACCTGATGACTGCCGTGCCCGACCTCTACTCGCTGGGCGACGGCGCCGGCGTTACCCATTCGCTGTCGCAGGCCAGCGCCTCCGGCGTACACGTAGCGCGTAAATTAGCGGCTAAATACCAATGACCGGCCGCCGCGGCAGCTTTCCGGCCGGGTCGAGCTTATTGATCCGCCTGGCGTTATGAACAGCAGGCAATGGCCAGCAATAAAAAATGATCGGAGGACGACTATGTATTGTGTAAAACAGATCACCGGCGATATGCTGTGGGTCGGCGCGGACGACCGGCGGCTGGCCTTTTTTGAAGGCGTTTACGCCGTACCGGACGGCGTATCCTACAACTCCTATCTGATCCTGGATGAGCAGACCGTATTATTCGATACCGTGGACAAGGCCGCCGAGGCGCAGTTTTTCGAGAATTTGCGCTATGGACTCGGCGGGCGGCCGCTCGATTATCTGGTGATATCGCATATGGAGCCGGATCATGCCGCCACCGTCGAGGGGCTGCTGCTGCGCCATCCGGAAACGCGCGTTGTCTGCAATGACAAGATCCGCGTGATGCTGGCGCGCTATTTCGCAACCGACTTCAGCGAGCGGCTGCTGATCGTCGCCGAGGGCGATACGCTGTGTACCGGCCGGCATAATTTCACCTTTGTCATGGCGCCGATGGTACATTGGCCGGAGGTAATGATGACCTATGACGCTGCCGACAAGATACTGTTTTCCGCCGACGCTTTCGGCTCCTTCGGCGCGTTGAACGGCCGTATTTTCGCTGATGAAGTCGATTTCATGCATGAATACATCGACGAGGCGCGCCGTTATTATACGAATATCGTCGGCAAATACGGGCCGCAGGTGCAGGCGGTGCTGAACAAGGCCGCCGCCCTCGATATCGCCTATATCTGTCCGCTGCACAGCTTTGTCTGGCGGCAGGGCTTTGGCGATTTTATCGCCAAATACGCCCAATGGAGCAGCTATACGCCGGAGCAGTCGGGCGTGATGATCGCCTATGCCTCGGTGTACGGTCATACGGAGAACGCCGCCAATATACTCGCCGCCAAGCTCAGCGACCGCGGCGTGAAAGTCAAAATGCATGATACCTCGGTGATACCGGCCTCGTATATCGTCGCCGACGCTTTCAAATACAGCCATCTCGTGTTTGCCGCCACCACCTACAACATGGGCGTATTCGTGACCATGGAAAACCTGCTCCACGATATCGCCGCCCATGCCCTGCGCAACCGCAAGATCGCGCTGATAGAAAACGGCAGCTGGGCGCCGGTAGCGGGCAAGCTGATGCGGCAAATACTCGAGCCGCTCAAGGATATGACCTTCATCGGCGCGCCGCTGTTGGTGCCCTCGGCGCTCAAGCAGCCGCAGTTAGAGGAGCTGGAGGCGCTCGCCGACGCCCTCGCCGCCGACGTCCTGGCCTAAGGCTCCGGCATGGCCCGGCGACGCTCGCCGCTCCGCCATATCTCCGCGCCGCCGCAGCGGGCGACGCAGCAAGCCGTTTAATACTCTCGAAGGGGCGCGCATATGCGCGCCCTTTTTTATCCTTGCGCCATTTTTCCGCTGCGATTTTCTCTATAATCCCTATAATACGATCAACCGCTGTTTTATTTGCATTTCCCGCCGCTTTCGTAAAGGAAATACCCAGCCCGATACAGAAATATTGTTGTTATGAAACGGCTCGCTGTGGCGGGTCGGGCGGACTTGCTTCTTTTCGCCGCTGAACAAAAATCAAAAGAAGGGGGTGCCTCGATTTTGAGTTCGCCTCAGGAACAGGTCGCTGTTCAAACTGTCAACGTCACCAAGACCTTCGACAAGACCGTGGCCAACGACAAAATATCGCTGGACATTCGCCGCGGCGAGATCCTCGCCCTGCTCGGCGAGAACGGTTCCGGCAAAACGACGCTGGTCAATATGCTTTCCGGCATCTATTTTCCCGATTCCGGCGAGATCTACGTCAACGGCCGCCAGGTGACGATACGCAGTCCCAAGGACGCCTTTGCTCTGGGCATCGGCATGGTGCATCAGCATTTCAAGCTGGTGGACGTATTGAGCGCGGCGGAGAACATCGTGCTCGGCCTGCCCGGCGGGCTGACCATCGACCGCAAGAAGATCAACGCCGATATCCGTGAGATCAGCCGCAAGTACGGCTTTGACATCGACCCGGAGAAGAAGATCTACAATATGTCGGTATCGGAGAAGCAGACGGTGGAGATCGTCAAGGTGCTGTATCGCGGCGCCGATATCCTGATACTCGACGAGCCGACGGCGGTGCTGACGCCGCAGGAAACGCGCAAGCTGTTCGACATCCTGCGCAAGATGAAGGCCGACAACAACGCTATCGTCATCATCACGCATAAGCTGCATGAGGTGCTGGAGGTTTCCGATCGCGTACATATACTGCGCAAGGGCGAGTTCATCGGCACGGTAGAGACCGCGCATACCAGCCGGCAGGAGCTGACCGAGAAAATGGTCGGCCGCGCCGTGGAGCTGAAGATCGACCGCCCCGAGACGGTCAAGAGCATCGAGAAGCTGCGCGTGGACAAGCTGACCTGCCTCAACAGCGACGGCATCACCGCGCTGGACGAGGTCAGCTTCTCCGTATTCGGCGGCGAGATATTAGGCGTGGCCGGTATCGCCGGCTCCGGGCAGAAGGAGCTGTGCGAAGCCTTGGCCGGACTGCATCCGATCAAAAGCGGCCACGTTTATTCGCGCATCTTGGAGAACGGACAAATGATCGAGCAGGAATTATCCGGCAAAGCGCCGATGGAGATCATCAAGGCCGGCGTGCAGATGAGCTTTGTGCCCGAGGACAGGCTGGGCATGGGTCTGGTGGCCGCCATGGATATGACCGACAACGTGATGCTGCGCTCCTATTATAAAGGCGCAGGACCGTTCGTCGACCGCAAAACGCCGCGCCGCTTAGCGCATCAGCTGATCGACACGCTGGAGATCATCACCCCCGGCGTTTCGACTCCGGTGCGGCTGCTGTCGGGCGGCAATGTGCAGAAGGTGCTGCTGGGACGCGAGATCGCCTCCGACCCGGAGGTGCTGATCGTCGCCTACCCGGTGCGCGGGCTGGATATCAACAGCTCCTATACGATATACGAAATGCTGAATAAGCAAAAACTGCGCGACGTGGCCGTGCTGTTCATCGGCGAGGACCTGGACGTGCTGCTGGAGATCTGCGACCGCATACTGGTGCTGTGCGGCGGCCGCGTTTCCGGCATCGTTGACGCACGCAGCGCGACCAAGGAGGAAATCGGCCTGATGATGACCAGTATCAGCGAGCGGAAGGAGGCCCGGGAGCATGAATAAGGTCTTTGACCCCATCGTTGACAGGCAGCAGGCCAAGCTGGCCGCCGGTCATAAGGTACCGCTGCTGCGCATCGTGCGGCGGCCGACGATCAGCCAAAGGAAGGCGTGGCTGATCCGCGGCGTGGCCTTCGTCAGCGCGCTGCTCACCGGCGCTTTGATGATCGCGCTGCTCGGACACAATCCCTTCGTCGTCTATGCGGATATGCTGGTCGGCGCGCTCGGCACTAAGACCTCGCTGATCGAGACGGTGAAGAACACTATACCCTTGCTGGTAGCAGCCCTGTCGGTGGCGCTGTCCTTCAAGATGCAATTCTGGAATATCGGCGCGGAGGGGCAGATCCTGGCCGGCGGTATCGCCGCCTCCTATTTTGCGCTGTTTTGGTTCGACGCCGTGCCCTCGTGGCTGCTGCTGTGTATAATGATGGTGGCGGCGGCGCTGGCGGGCGCGTTGTGGGGCGGCGTTCCCGCCTTCTTCAAAGCCAAATGGAATACCAACGAAACGCTGTTCACGCTGATGCTCAACTATGTGGCGCTGGGTCTGGTCAAATATTTGCAGGCCGGCCCGTGGAAAAAGCCCGGCGGCTTCCCCAAGATCGCAATGTTCGATCAGGCGGCGCGCCTGCCCAAGCTGTTCGGCGTCCATATCGGCTGGATCATCGCCATCGCGGCGGTGATCTTCGTCGCCATCTATTTGACCCGCTCCAAGCATGGCTATGAGACCACCGTGGTCGGGCAAAGCGCCAATACCGCCAAATACTCCGGCATGAGCGTGACGCGGGTGATCATCCGCACCATGGTCGTAGCCGGCGCTCTGGCCGGCCTGGTCGGTTTTATGCAGGTAGCGGGCGCGGACTATACGCTCAATGAAAGCACCGCCGGCGGCGTCGGTTTCACCGCCATCACCGTAGCGTGGCTGGCGCAGCTGCAACCGGTGGCGATGGTCGCGGTGGCGGCCTTCATTGCCATACTGCAAAAGGGCGCTAACCGTATCCACACCACCTTCAATATACCGGCCACCGCCTCCGAGGTGCTGATCGGCATTATCCTTTTCTTCATGCTCGGCTGTGAATTCTTCATCAATTACCGGCTGATACTGCGCAAGAAAGGAGGTCAGGCCTGATGGATATTTTCGTTAACCTGATCAACGCCGCCGTACTGGCGGGCGCGCCGCTGTTATTCGGCACTATCGGCGAAATATTGACCGAGAAATCCGGCAACCTCAACTTAGGCGTAGAGGGCCTGATGTTCATGGGCGCGATCAGCGGCCTGGCCGGCGTTTACTTCGTCGAGGCGGCGGTGGGCGAGCTCAGCAGCGCGCTGATCGTGATGACGCTGGCCATCGTCTGCTCCTTCGTCTTCGGCTGCATCGGCTCGGCCATCTACGGCTTTCTGACGATCACGCTGCGCGCCAATCAGAACGTCACCGGCCTGACGCTGACCATTTTCGGCATCGGTTTCGCCAATTTCTTCGGCGCGGTATTCAGCTCGGCTAACGCCAGTAATTACATGGTCATCTCCTCCGCGGCCAAGCTGGCCTTTGCCAACGCGCCGATACTGCCGTTTCTTGCGCGCTGGGGCGAGAGCAGCCAGTTTTGGTTCTATGTCAACAAGCTGTTCTTCTCCTATAATTTCCTCGTCTATTTCGGCGTCATCCTTGCCGTATTGATGGCGCTGTTCTTCAACCGCAGCCGCATCGGCCTCAATCTGCGCGCCGTGGGCGAAAATCCCGCCACCGCCGACGCGGCCGGCATCGCCGTCAACCGCTACAAGTATCTGGCCACGATCATCGGCGGCGGCATCTGCGGCATCGGCGGCATGTATATCTCGATGGTGACGGCGCAGGGCGTATGGATATACAACTGCGTAGGCGGCCGCGGCTGGATCGCCGTGGCGCTGGTAATATTCGCCACCTGGTCGCCGGCGCGCGCCATTTTGGGCGGTATCATCTTCGGCGGGCTGACCATACTCCGCCTCTATGTGCCGATGGGCATACCGATCGAGATCTACGATATCTTCCCCTATCTGGCGACGATATTGGTGCTGATCTTCACCAGCATCCGCCAGACGCGCGAGCACGCCATGCCCAAGCAATGCGGCTTCAATTACTTCCGCGAGGAACGCTAACGCCAGCGCGTCCATAAACTTCGCCATACGGCGTTGCGGACAACGGCCCGCTGCGGTCACGTACCTTTTTTGTACGCTCCCTTGCCGGTCATTGTCCGCGCCTTGTCTGGCTTGTTTCTGAACGCGCTGGGGACTTGTCTGGCTTGCGACCGAAGGGAGTGCATACCTGAGGTTTTCCCATAGGGAAAAGCCAGGTAGGCCTTCTGAACGCGCTGGGGATTTGAAACTCACCCATCCATCCCGACAAAAAACCCGACCTCTGTTGAAGTGACCCCAAAAAGTTAGACAATGAATTGAAGGAAAAACTGTTCAAGCAA
>JAUNBC010000014.1 GCA_030527285.1 Bacillota bacterium
GGTGCCTCTGACGGCAGCCGCCGAGCCGCCCTCGCCACAGCAGCATATACCCTATACCTATTGCACGCAGCTGCTGATCAAGGGCAGCGATTTGCCGATAGACAAGATACGCGAGCATTTATCGCATACGCCGCCCGGCGACAGTCTGCTGGTAGTCGGCGACGAAACGCTGATCAAGATCCATTTCCACAATGACGAGCCCGGGCAGGTGCTGCAATACTGCGGCCAATTCGGCGAGCTTTCCGATATCGTCATCGACAATATGCGCGAGCAGGCCGAGCATAAGGACGACTTTTCGCGGTTCGACGCGCCCGCGCCGCCGCCGGTTGTCAAACGCAGCGGCACAGCAGTGATCGCGGTATGTGCCGGCGAAGGTATCGCCGCCATTTACAGGGATCTGGGCGCGGCGGTGATCTCCGGCGGCCAAACGATGAACCCCAGCGCCGAGGATATACTGAACGCCGTGGAGCAAACAGGCGCCGAGCAGGTGGTGATACTGCCCAATAACAGCAATATCATCCTCACCGCCACGCAGGTCAAGGAGCTGTCTGAGCTGCCAGTAGAGGTAGTGCCAAGCAAATATGTGACGCAGGGCATAGCAGCGATGCTCGGCTTCAACGCGCAAGCGCCGGCGGCGGAAAACGCGGCGGCGATGCTGCCGCTGCTGGATAGCGTCGTCAACGGCGAGCTGACCTTCGCCATCCGCGACAGCAAATACAACGGCTTCGAGATCAAGGAAGGCGACGTATTGGCGCTGCTGGACGGCAATATCATCGCTCACGGCAAACAGCTGAATAAAATGCTCGACGCTCTGCTCAAGCACATGACCAAAGATAACGATAACGCCTCGCTGATCTGCCTGTATTGGGGCGAGGGTGTGGACGAGCAGCAAGCCGAGGCCGCCGCCGCCCGTCTGGCCAAGAAATACTCCGATTATGACGTCGAGGTGCATTACGGCGGCCAACCGCTGTACTACTATCTGCTCTCCGTCGAATAGTTTATCTTGCGTATGGGCGCACTTGGGTGCGCCCGCGCTTTTGCTGTTCTTCCTTCCATCCATGCTGCTCGCGGCCGTCCGGCCGCCATTTTCATAATCGCCGGCTGCCGCCATATTAGGTATAACGATGAACGACCTGTTACAATTGATCGACAAAGAATTGCATAGCGGCTGTCTGGATAGCTCCGTATTCGGCGGCTTCACCGAGTATCTGCGCGCGCGGGCGGAGAAAATGGGCGACGCGCGCTTGGCCGGACTGGCGGAACAATACCGGCAGGCCAGCGCCGCCGAGCGCCCGCAGCTGCTGGCGCAAATGCGTCAAGCCCTCGCCTCCGCTCCCTCTCCCGCTCCCGCCCCCAGCCCCACGCCCTCTCCCACGCCATTCTCGCGGCCTGTCGGGGGCGGCGGCAATGCGCCGCGCGAACCGTCGCTTGCCATACCGATACGCTACCTCAAAGGCGTGGGCGAATACCGCGCCTCGCTGTACGCGCGGCTGAATGTGCATACCGTCGGCGAGCTGCTGCAATTATACCCCCGCGATTATCAGGATCGCCGCCAGATCACGCCGATAGCCGTAGCGCGCATCGGCGAGAGCTGCACCATCTGCGGCATTATCGCCGCCGTCGAGAGCATCAGCACGCGCCGGCGCAAGCATATACTTAAAGTCTATATCCGCGACGACAGCGGCATGATACCGGCGCTGTGGTTCAATCAGCCCTTCCTGCAAAAGAAGCTGACCGTAGGCCGTCAGATCTATGTCAGCGGCAAGCTGGACGGCAAATACGACCAGCTATCCTTCAGCGTCAGCGATTATGCGCTGGCCGGCGAGGAGCCAAGCGCCGGCATAGCGCCCGTATATCGCGCCACCGAGGGACTGACGCAAAAAACGCTGCGCCGCGACATTCGCACCGCCTACAACAATTACGGGCGGCTGATCGCCGAGCTGCTGCCGCAGACGCTGCTGGACCAGCATCAGCTGATCGGCGCGCGGCAGGCGCTCGCACAAATACATTTCCCCGAGCAGCCGCAGCAGGCGGAGCAGGCGCGCCGGCGGCTGGCCTATGAAGAATTGCTGATACTGCAGCTGGCGATGCTGGCAAACCGCCCCGCCAATCACAGCAAAACGCCGCGTCCGCCGGTGGACGACAAGCAGCTGTTGGCCGACTATTGCGCCACCTTGCCCTATCGGCTGACTGCCGCCCAACAGCGGGTGATCGCCGAGCTCTACGCCGATATCAACAGCCCCGCCCCGATGTCGCGTTTGGTGCAAGGCGACGTCGGCTGCGGCAAAACGGCGGTAGCGGCGGCGGCGCTGCATAAGGCCTGCCAGCGCGGCGGGCAGGCAGCGATGATGGCGCCCACGGAGCTGCTGGCGCGCCAGCATTTCGCCACTTTGCAGCCGCAAATGCGGCAGCTTGGCCTGACGGCGGAACTGCTCACCGGCTCGACCACGGCGGCGCGGCGGCGGCGCATACTTGCGGATCTGAGCAGCGGCGCGCTCAATATCATCATCGGCACGCATGCGCTGCTCCAGGACGACGTGGTTTTTGCCGACCTGCGGCTGGCGGTCAGCGATGAGCAGCATCGCTTCGGCGTGGCGCAGCGCGCGCGCCTGCGCGGCGGCGACGGCGTCGATCTTTTGGTGATGTCGGCCACGCCGATACCGCGCACGCTGGCAATGACGCTGTATGCCGACTTGGAGCTGTCGCTGATCGACGAGCTGCCGGCAGGCCGCCTGCCGGTCAAGACCTATGCGGTAGAGTTCGATATGCAGCCGCGCGTCAACGCCTTCATCGAAAAGCAATTAGCCGCCGGACGGCAGGCCTTCGTCGTTTGCCCGCTGATCGAGGAGAGCGAAAGCCTTGACCTGGCCTCCGCCACCGAGCATTATCAGCAGCTGCGCGACGAGGTTTTCCCCGACCGCCGCGTGGCGCTGCTGCATGGCAAGCTCAAAGCGCGCGAAAAGCAGCAGATCATGGAGGATTTCGCCGCCGGCAATACCGATATTTTAGTGTCAACGACGGTGATCGAGGTCGGTATCGACGTACCGAACGCCACCCTGATGGTGATACGCAATGCCGAGCGCTTCGGCCTGGCGCAGCTGCATCAGCTGCGCGGGCGCATCGTTCGCGGCCGCGAGCAGGGATATTGCCTGCTGATGCATCAGGCGCGCACGCCGGAGAGCCGTCGCCGCATCCAGGCGGTATGCGAGCATAGCAATGGCCTGAAGCTGGCCGAAGCCGATCTGCAATTACGCGGCGCGGGCGATTTTTTTGGTACGCAGCAGCATGGCGTGCGCGAGATGAAGATCGCCGACGTATTCCGCGACGCGGCGTTGCTGGCCGCCGCCCATCATGACGCCAAAGCCATCTGCGACGGGCGGATCGCGGTCAGCGAGCAGCTATGGGCCGCCGTCCGCGCCCAGTACAATTCCCTGCCCTGAAGCGCCCGCCTCTCTCCGCCCGCCGCTATTGCGGCCAACACCGTGAAATACGCGTCCGGCACAGCCGTTTTTACGCTTGCGCAAGGGTCGATGTCCGCATCGGCCCTTTTTTTGCCCCTTGCCTTTCCCCTTCATCCCTCCCGCCTGTCTCCCGCAATAATTTTCCCCCGTGGCACCTTTTACCCGCCTGCCGATGTTATGCTTAAGCCGAAAGGCTGGTGACGACGATGGGCAAAAAAAAGACCGCCGCCACGGCGGATACAACGCTCGGCTATATACAAGCGCATCTGAAAATACAGGATAAAAACGGCCGCCTGATCCCGCTGATCTTCAATCAGCCGCAGCTGACGCTGTACCGCGAGATCGAGCGCCAGCAGGCGGCGGGCAAGCCGGTGCGCATCATCATCCTCAAAGCGCGGCAGATCGGCTTCTCCACCGCCGTAGCGGCGCTGTTCTTTCAGCGCACGGCCACCATACCGCATACCAATTCGATGATCGTCGCGCATAAGGCGGACGCCTCCGCCAATATCTTCAATAAAACAAAGCTGTTCTACGAGGAGCTGCCCGAGGCTCTGCGCCCGCTGAAAAAAGCCTCCAACGCACGCGAGCTGCTGTTCGAGAACCCTTCATCCAAGGCGGCGGAAAAGGCGCAGACCCCCGGCCTGCGCTCCAAGATCGAGATCGAGACCGCCGGCAACAGCTCCGCCGGCCGTTCGGCTACCGTACATAATCTGCATCTGTCGGAGCTGGCCTATTGGCCGCATCCCGAGGCCACGCTGATATCGCTGATGCAGGCCGTGCCATATGCCCCGCATACGATGGTGATCATCGAATCCACAGCCTGTGGCGTGGGCGGCGAATTTTACCGCCAATGGCTGCGCGCCCAACGCGGCGAGAGCGAATTTGTACCGCTGTTTTTCCCCTGGTGGTCGCATGACGAGTACCGCTTGGACGGGCCGGAGCCGCTGACCGCCACGCCCGAGGAGCAGGAGCTATCGCAGCTATACGCGCTGGATGAGCAGCAGCTGCGCTGGCGGCGGCATTGCATTTCCGCGAATTGCGGCGGTGACGAGAGCGTGTTCGCGCAGGAATATCCGGCCTGCGCCGAGGAAGCCTTTCTTGCCTCCGGCCGTCCGGTATTCGACGTGCGCGCCTTAGCGCGGGCGCTGGCGGCAGCTCCCGAACCGCTCAGCATCGGCCGCCTTGAGCTTGACCGCGACGGCCGCCCGCTGCTGCTCCCTGCCGAGCGCGGCTATATGCGCGTCTGGCAGCCGCCGCAGGCCGGCTGCGATTATATCATCGGCGTAGACAGCGCCGGCGGCAGCTATGGCGGCGATTTTTCGGCGATGGCGGTGCTGGAGCGCGGCAGCCGCCGCATCGTCGCCGAATGGCATGGCCATATCGACCCCGACCTGCTGGGCGGCGAAGCAGTCATGCTGGCGCGCTGGTATAACGGCGCGCTGCTGGTGCCTGAGGCCAATAATCACGGCGTGGCGGTGATCAACGCGATCAAGCGCGCACATTACCCGCGCCTCTATCGCCGGCGCAGCATCGACCGCGTCACCGACGTCTTGACGCAGGAATACGGCTTCTGGACGTCGGGACGCAGCAAACGGCTGCTGATCTCAACGCTGGCCGCCTATATCCGCGAGGACGCGCTGCGCCTGCCCTCGCGCGAGCTGATCGGCGAATGTTTGAGCTATGTTTATGACGAGCGCGGCCAGACCAATGCGCAAAGCGGCTGCTATGACGATCGGGTGATCGCCGCCGCGCTGGCGGTATATGCCGCGGGCGAGCATGGCGAGGCAGCGCCGTTCATCGCGCTGCCGCTGGCCGAGCTGTATGATATCGACGACCGCACCGGCTACTGAAATTAGAACAGATAGTCCAGCGGATCGACCTCAATATCGTCCAAAAACAGCGAGAATACCAGCGCGCCGCTTTCTGTGCTGCCGATGATCTCCCCGATCTCCAGCTGCTGGCCGGCCGCCACCTCGATCTCCGACAAGCCTTGGCAAACGCTGGTAAAACCGCCGCTATGCTTCAGCTCGACGATATAGCCGTCCTCGCTCTCGCCGAGATACAGCACCTGACCGGCCGCCGCCGCTTTAACGC
Source organism: Bacillota bacterium (assembly GCA_030527285.1). Classification (GTDB taxonomy): domain Bacteria; phylum Bacillota; class Dehalobacteriia; order UBA4068; family UBA4068; genus JAUNBC01. The sequence continues at coordinate 5,556 of JAUNBC010000014.1, forward strand.
TTTGTCCGGCCGCGCCTTGTATCTCGATGCCCTGCCGGGTGGCGAAGCCGCTGACGTCCACCGTCGTCTCCTCGGCGACCACGCCCGAGGCCGGCGCGGTGAACAGCGCCGGAGCCAAGCCCGCCTCAACTATCTCCACCTCCGCGGTGCTGATTTCATTCTCCGATAGCGCCGGCAGCGCCTGCTCAAAGTCTACCCAGCTGTTATCCGCATCCACGCCGCTGCTCAGCACATAGCGCGATGCGCCGCCGAGAAAATTGTCCATCGACACGGTCAGCGCGATCACCACGATCAAGGCCGCCGAGCAGATGATCTGCCGCAGCAACCGGCGCGGCTTTTTGTCCGGGAAATTGAGCTTGCCTCCGCCCAGATAATCATTAATCGAGCCCATACCAACCTCCGCGCATCTTCTGTACGATATATATATGCGCCGCGGACAGGTCGTATGACAAAAAATAAACGCCTTTTCCGCACAAAAAAACCCTGCTGCCGCAGGGTTTTTTACTTCATTATTTTCGGTCGTCCTTGTCTATGCTTCTATGCTCCCGCCACGTCGGACAGCGCATAAGGCAGCGCCTCGGCGATATCGCCGGCCACCATACCCGCCTCCAATACTCCGCCGGCCGCCACGTCGCCGGCATGACCGTGCAGCCATACCGCGCAGGCGGCAGCGGCGGCGGCGTTCAGCCCTTGACCGAGCAGCGTCGCCACCATACCGGCCAATACGTCGCCCGAGCCGCCGGTAGCCATACCGGGATTGCCGGTATCATTGATGAATATACGCCCCTCAGGGGTAGCGATCACCGTGCCCGCGCCCTTCAATACCACCACGGTATCGGTCTGCCGCGCAAAGCCTTCCGCCGCTTCGATGCGGTTGGCCTGCACGTCCTCGGCCGACACGCCCAGCAGCTTGGCCATCTCGCCGGCATGCGGGGTGATGACCAGCGGCTTTTGATAGTTACGCAGCAGCCTCAGCGCGCCGCATACGGCGAATAAAGCGTCCGCGTCCAGCACCAGCGGCAGGTCGAGGCGCGGTATCAGCTCGCGGATGAAGTCCACCGTCGTCTGCTCGCGCCCCATGCCGGGGCCGATCAGCACGCTGCTGGCGGCAAAATTGCAGATCATATTAACGCCGGCGGAGCTGAACCCGCCGTCGGGGGCAGCCTCGACATTGAGCAGCATCGCCTCGGGCAAGCGCGTGGTAAACGATACGCGGCAGTCCGGCGGCAGCGCCGCGGTCAGCTTGCCCGCGCCCATTTTCAGCGCGCCGCGTCCCGCCAATATCGCCGCGCCCGGCATCGTCGCAGATCCGGCTACCAGCAGCACGTGGCCGAAATCGCCCTTGTACGCCTCGCGCGCGCGCGGTTTCAGCCAGCGGCGGCAGAAGTCGATGTCGATCAATTCGCGGCGGCTGTCGAGCGTTTCCTCGATCTGCGGCGGCATCGAAATATCCGCCACCTTCAGCTCGCCGACATACGGAGCGGCCGCCGGCATCACCAGCCCTAATTTGGGCAGGGCGAACGTCACCGTCGCCGTCGCCTTTACCGCGTCGCCCAGCGGTTGGCCGGTCGATGAAGATAAGCCGGAGGGGATATCGCAGCTGATAACCGGCACGTCGCTTTCATTGAGCATGGCGATGACGCTGGCGGCTATATCGCGCACGTCGTCGTTCAAGCCGGTGCCGAAGATCGCGTCGATCGCCAGATCGGCAGAAAACAGCGCCATTTTCGCCACGTTAAGGCGGCTGCCCTCGGTCAGCCACAGACCGCTGACGCCCATTTTTTGCAGTATTTGATAATTGACCAGCGCATCGCCGCGAAAGATCTCCGGATCGGTGAGATAATAGAGCCGGACCTCTGCGCCGCGATTGAACAGATGCCGCGCCGCTACCAGGCCGTCGCCGCCATTATTGCCGCCGCCGCAAAAGATAGCGATCTTTTTGCCGCGCACACCGTCGAGCAGCTGCTCGGCTTTATCCACTACCGCGCGTCCGGCGTTTTCCATCAGCACGATGCTCGGTATGCCAAAATCATTGATCGCCGCCTGATCGGCCGCGCGCATTTCCTCCGCTGTAACTAAACGCATAACATATCCTCCCTATGCCTTTGCCCTGTTTTCCTCTCTTACGCCGGGCTCGCCGCCGGTGCCGGCGCGCTCTTTTCACCCTGGCGCTGATCATTCATTTCCGTTTATCATGCTCTTTTGCTTCATACCTGAGCGGTTTAGCTTTTGCCTTTTATCATACTCTCTTGCTCTGTTTGTTTATTCTCGCTCCGCGTTTTGCCCATAATATCTGATATTATATACTTCTGCTATAATTCTTTTTTTCCTGCCCGCCCTGCTCCCGCGGCGTTCCCCGCCTTGCCCCGCCTCTTTTCTCCGTCCTTATGACCGCGCCCAGGACGATAGGCGGCGGGTCTTTCCTTGCCGGTCTTTTTATACCGCTTAACGCTCCGTCATCTCCCAAGCGGCTGAATATAGAAAAGCCTTTCATATTTCGCCGCTATGTGTTATAATATCCTTGCCGCACGCGACTTACGCCGCAAAACATGTAACCGAAGCGCCGAAACAAGGCGTTTGCCCGCATTTACGGAAGTATTCACCGCTACGAACGATAAGCATGTTTTGCTCAAAAATACCTGCGTGACGGCGCCCCCTATTATAATTCTAATTCAGAGAGGAAGACACCATGAAGACACGTTTGTTTATTTGCCTGACCTGCCTGCTGCTTTCGCTTGCCCTTCTTGCAGGCTGCGTCAGCAGCTCCGAGCCGGACTTGCTGGCGGAATACACGCAGGACAATGAGATCCGCTCCTATCAAAAGCTTGACCCCGACAAGATAACGCTGAATATCACCGTGGCCGGCAATGTGTATCCCGAGGCAGCGAACGCCCGGTTTATGGAGCTTTATCCCAATTGTCAAATCGTTATGGATGACGTTGCCTGCGTGCAATACGGTAACAGCCTGTATAAATATTTTGCAAACGGTTCTGATTGCGATTTGCTGTATCTGAGCGTTTACAGCAATATGTCAAACGTCTACGATAATTTAACGCCTTATCTCATGGATCTTTCGTTAAATCCCGTTTTGCAGAACTACCACCAATCGGCGCTGGGGAGCTATGAGGTGGACGGAAAAGTGTATTTCCTGCCCGGTCCGTCCGACATGATGATGATCGCCTACAATAAAACCATGTTTGATGCCTACGGTTGGCAGGAGCCTCAAACCTATGACGAGTTTTTGCGCCTGTGCGAGCAGATCACCGAGGACACCGGCGGCGAGGTCGTGCCTTTCAATCCCAATGCCAAATACGCCAGCTATCTTGTTCCGTTCTTTATGCTGTCCTCGTATGACAGAATATTTTCCCATGTAAGCGATTGGCAATGGCTGAATGATTTCATGAACGGGAACGCCGCTTTTACAGGGCACATGGAGCCCTTTTTTACCGACGCGCAGAAAATGATGGATATCGGCGTGCTGTCCGAGGAAATGTTTACCTACAGCGCGGGCAGGCGTGGTAACGAATTCGCCGAAGGAAAGATCGCCATGTGCAATTTTACCTTTTCGGCGGTCACCGGCAACGGTAATTTCGAGATAGGATATATGCCCATACCCGGAGAGCAAGCCGGAGAGGGCTACGTGCTGACCGAAAACTACTATAACCTCTGCGCGGTAGAGCAGGAAAACCGCTCGGAGGAAAAAGAGGCGTTGGTTCAGGCGTATCTCGAGTTTATCAGCACGGTGGAGGCGCAGCAGCTCTTTATCGGGGACTCCGCGATGATCTCCTATGTGAACGGCACCATTCAGAACACTATCGTTGCCGCCAATCCCTCGCTCGCGGACGCGGTTGAAAACGGGAGAATGACCAGCAACGTCACCTTTCAAAACGACGGCTATGATATGATCCGTCTGGAAATCCGCGAACAACTGATAAAAATGCAAGCCGGTGAAACCGACGTCGCAGGTGCGTGCGCCGGCGTTGACGCCTATGCCGCCGCATATTTTGCCGGAAATATCGAAAAGGATCTCCCTGTTCCGCTGGGGACGGCAACGGAAACCTTCACGATTTTTGAAACGTCCCTGTATTTCTGCGAAAAGTTTATTGAAGAGACCGGCGCGGATATTGCGCTGTTTACCACCAATATCAATTATCGCAGCAACAGCCAGCGCATTTTTGCCGGAACGGTGGATACGTGGGATATTATTGGCTTGAACCCGCGCAACTTTGACGCGGACCACTGTCTTACAGTAGTGGAAATGACCGGGGAAAATCTTCTTCTTGCTTTGAATAACCCCGGTGAATCGGGAGAATTGAACTGCGTTTATGCCTCCGCGGGGCTTAAAACCGTCATCAACCCCTGGAATGAAGAAGGCGAACGGTATCTGTCAGTGACTATGGCGGACGGTACTCCGGTCGAAGCCGATAAGACCTATCGCGTAGCCATATGGTCGGGCAGCGTGGCGGAGCGCTATATCTCCTCGGTAGTGGAAACATATCCGGGCACTTTTATCGAACAGCTGACAAAATGGGTCACGGCGGACGGCACGATCAGCCCCGCGTCGGACGGACGCTGCACCTTGGTATGGGAGGACGCGCGATAAACCGCCGCTTGTTATCGTGTTCCGATTATGAAAAAGCAAACTGAAAAACAAATTAACAAAGAGCAAAGGCAGGTAGCGTGGTCTCTTTTGGTGGCGCTGATCATTACCGTTATCGGCATTTTTGTGCTGAGCGTTATTTTCAGCCGCATGACCGACGATTTTTCGGAGACGGTCGCCATGGAAAGCGCGGAGCATATGAACGAGCTTACAACGCAGCTTGCCGACTCCATAGACAGAAAGTTCGACGACAGTCTGAACGCTTTGCGCAGCCTGGCTCTCAGCATGGAACATATGCGCTTCGACAGCAATCAGGAGCTGCTCGACTACCTGAACGGCTACAAGGAGCAATGGGACGCGGTCGACGTTTTCGTTTACACCGAGGACGGCGGCAGCTTTAATCAATCCGGCGAGCATCGCCCCGTCGGCGAGGTGATGGATTTCATTCTTTCCGCAAAGGAAAACGGGTATGCGATGAGCATCCTGAAATCCGACGTATCGATCGTGGTACCCGTCGAGGGCGACAATACGCTCGAGGGGAAAAAGATCGAAGCGGTATCCATGTGCTTTTCGTTTCAGGATATACTGAAGAACGAGACCCTGCACTCTTTTAGCGGAGAGGGGCGCATCTATCTTGCGCAGGCCAACGGCGCGATCATCAGCAGTAATCTCCCCGATACGGATTCGTATGTATATAATCTCTATTCCAGGTTTGAGCATACGACGTACGTCTCCCTTGGCGGTAAGTTCTCGTCGCTCAAAGAGGCGGTGGAAAGCAACGATTCCGATACGGCGATCATATATACCGACGAAACGCGGTCGGGCAGCGATTTTCTGTATGTGGCGATATCTCATGTGGAGCTGGCGGACGACAAATGGACGCTTTTTTACACCGTGCCGTCCTCGCAGGTAAACCGCAACACCTCTGTGTTCGGGGAAAAAATAGCCCGCGTCGGTATGGGCGTGATGCTGTTTTTTGCCGTGCTGCTCGTATTTATTATCATCCTGCAGGTACGTCAGTACACAAAAAGCATGGAACGGACTCTTGATCTGCGCGAGAAAATGCTGGATAAGCTCGTCGCCAACACCGATTATGCCTTTGCGCTTCTGAGAAGCGGCGGCTTGCCTCCGGCATATACGAGCCCAAATCTCAAGACGTTTTTCGGTACCGAAATGCTCACGCTGGTCGAAAGAGAGGGCAAGCCCGCGCTTTCCCTGGACGAAAATCCTCTTTTAATCGACCTGGAGCAAATCAACGCGCAGTTGTCGCAGCGGAAAGAAAAGGCCGATTTCACCAGCGGGCATATACGCTACTCCAAAGGTGACGAAACGGAGCACTACTTCATCCTCCAGCTCTTTTTCCACAGCAGTCCGGATGAAACTCTTTGCATCGTTCAGGACGTTACCGAGGAGCACGCAAAGGAAACGGCGCTGCGCGCCGCCACGCAGACCGCACAGCAGGCGTCTGCGGAAAAATCCCGCTTCCTCGCCAATATGTCGCATGATATCCGCACGCCGATGAACGCGATCATCAACATGGCAAAATTCGCGCAGGAGGAACCGGATAACGCGCAGGAGCACATTGAAAGGATCATAACCTCCGCCGACCACCTCAAATCTCTTATCAACGATATACTGGATATTTCCCGTGTTGAAAGCGGGATGGTCGTTCTTAACAACGTGCCGGCGGATATCCGCGCCGAAACAAACGGGATATTGGCGATCATTCAGCCGCTCTGCGCTGCCAAAAAGCAAACTCTGCTGACGGAAATCGACGTCCGCCATGAGCAGGTCGAGGCGGACGTGCAGAAAATGAACCAGATCGTCCTCAATCTTCTGAATAACGCCTGCAAATTCACGCCGGAGGGCGGCGTTATCCGCTATACGATCCGCGAGGTGGAATCCTCGCAAAAGGATTGCGGCGCCTATGAGTTTTCGGTATCCGATACTGGCATAGGCATAGACGAAAGATTTCTCGACAAGCTTTTTGAGCCTTTCTCCAGAGCGGAGGACGAGCGAGTAGCCAAAACAGAGGGGACCGGACTGGGACTGCCGATCGTCAAGAATCTCGTCGACCTGATGGGCGGAGCGATCAGCGTAAAGAGCAAGCCCGAGGAGGGAAGCACCTTTACAGTCAACGTTTCATTCAGACTGGCGGAAAAAACAGAAGCGGCAGAGGTCGTAACCGACAACGTCGATGTTTCCGGCCTGAGCATTCTGGTGGCTGATGACGACAAGGTAAATCAGCTTATTATCGGGAAATTGCTGGATAAATTCGGCGTGACCGGACATTTTGCGGATGACGGCCAAATGACGGTCAATATGTTTGCGGCACAGCCCCCAGGCGCGTATGACGCCATATTTATGGATATCATGATGCCGGTCATGAACGGTTACGCGGCAACTCAGGCGATACGCGAGCTTGAAAGGCCGGACGCAAAGGATATTCCCATTATTGCCTTATCGGCAAACGTTTTTCCCGAGGATATCAACAAATCGCTTCAGGCGGGGATGAATGAGCATTTGGGCAAGCCTGCGGATGTTGCGGAGATAAAGAAAGTGCTCGTCCGTATAAAGCAAAACTATTATTCCGCGCACGGAAAAGCAGAAACGCCGATATAAGCTGTTATGAGCAGCCGCATGCGCATAATCGCCCAATACAGCGCCCCACATGAAAGGGAAGCGCCGGTTTACCGCAATACGATCAAAAAGCCCTGTGCAAACAGGGCTTTTTCTTATGCGGTAAACTACGAAGTGTTTCGGCGCCGGTAGGGACGGTCATGAGATAAAGACGCAGTACGACAATATATCCATTTTGAATAATTCTATTGGATAAGTTGAAATTTACGCAACACCCGTTAAAAGGGTAATTTGCTCAATGGGAGTAGTTATGGCCGCATCCGTGTTCGCCGCAAGTATGCGGTTCTTTCCCATGCTCATGGCCGTGATGGTCGCAGCGGGCGTTTGCGTCAAAAGATAGATCGCCGCGCAGCAGAGCCTCTACCGCAGCATCAGCTTTTCCGCTGACCCCGCCGTAAAGCTTGATTCCGGCTTCCGCAAGCGCCGTTTGCGCGCCTCCGCCGATACCGCCGCAAATCAGCGTATCGACCTTCTGTTCAACGAGAAAACCGGCGAGCGCGCCGTGGCCGCACCCATTGGTCGGTACTATCGCCGTCGTTTTTATGGCTCCGTTTTCAACCTCGTAGACCTTGAATTGCTCTGTGTGACCAAAATGTCCGAACACCTCTCCGTTGTCGTACGTTACTGCAATTTTCATTTTCTATTCCTCCACTTTTTATGTTAATTGATTTCAGGCGAAACATAAGATTATCAACAGCCGGCGAACTGTCGATTCACAATGATACAGCGTGTTTTTCGCAAGCGCCGGTATTCTCATTTGCCGCCGCTCAAAGACTCTTTCTTCTGTCTGTGCCGTTGGCATCCGCCGCAGTCGCAGTACGGCTCTTTCCCATCGCACAGACGGTAATCTCCGCCCTGTATCTTAATTGAAAAACCATTTATCAGGGCGCCGGCAATCTTTTTGCGGGCATTGCTATAAATCGTTTGCACGGTGGTGCGCGCAATTTTCATATACTCGCCGCACTCTTCCTGAGAGAAGCCCTCATTGTCAATAAGGCGTATGGTTTCATACTCGTCAAGGGTGATAAAAACCGTTTCATCCAGGCCTTCGCTTCTTCTTAACGGCACAAATCCGTCGTTTTTCGGTAAACAGCAGACTTTTCTGCATTTCATCGGTCTCGGCATAATTACTCCTCTAATTATCGACATATGCCCTTAACTAAATATACCACCGTTTACGGCATATGTCAATAATGCCGCGATTTTTTTTCTGCGCCATACTGTAAAGATACAGAAAAAACCCGATTGAAAACGGTCGATCGGGATTTGATTTATGCCTTGGCTTTCGTTTATCTTTTTAAGACATCTCTTCTTCGCGGCATTTTTCGACGAAAGCCCTGATTATCTTATCGTCTATCTTTGTGCTGTAGCCTTTTCGCATTTTAATCAGTCCTATATTTAATAATATGAAGAATATCGACGGTAACCTCAACGTCTTCCTCGTCGTTGTCATTTATTATTGCAGCTACGTTCAGGCCGTTGATCTTATTTATCATCTTGGCAAAGCGATCCTTGTGTTCGCCTTCTAAGGTGAAAATCGGCAGAGACATGCTTATATGCCCGTGTAAGGAAAGATTGCCGACGCGAGCGTGGATCTCCCCACCAAAATCGGCTATCATTTCGTCAAAAAGCTCCAAAACCTGGAAAAATAGCTCTTCTTTCTCCCTGTCAACAATAAGCTCGCCGCCCTTTTTAGTGGGGTCGAGGGTATTTCTTACGAAATGAAGCGCGTCGATCGTTTGTTCGTCTAACTCTTCGTCAGTCAATTCCTCCCCGTCGTCGATCCCTGGGAGCTCCGGAGTAACGATCGGTATCTTATGATCGTACCTGTACTTAATAAATTTACCGTCCTGCATAAATCTGCTTTCCGTCAACATCAACACTCCTTTTCATGTTATTTTTGTAAAACCATTATATCACATTGGGTCATCATTGGAAATTTTTATTAATTTTGCTAAGCCCCAAAAACCGAAAAGACGTTACGAAAATATATAAACAAAAGCAAGTGGAACAAAGGTATACCCTTTGTTGCTAATGACTTTACTCAGCAGCCTTGAAGTTATAGACAGGCTTGATCCTCTCTATGATATCGGCGGTAGGACCGATCTGCGCAACGATCTCATCCATGCTCTTGTAGGCCATCGGGGATTCGTCCAGCGTATCCGGTACGACACAGGTGGTGAAGATGCCGCCCATCTCAGCTTTGTACTCCTCCATAGACAAAGCGGCAAATGCGTCCCTGCGGCTCATGAGCCTGCCGGCGCCGTGGGGTGCAGAGCAGTTCCAATCCTCATTGCCGCGTCCGATGCAGATGAGCGATCCGTCGCGCATGTTGATGGGGATCAGCAGCTTTTCACCCAGCTTCGCGGAAACCGCGCCCTTGCGCAGTATCATGGCGTCGGTGTCGATATAGTTGTGTATGGTGGTGAACTCTTCCACGCGGGTAAGCCCTATGCCGCCAAGTATCACTTCGGTCATCGCCTTGCGATTCAGCACGGCGAAGTGCTGGATGATGCGCATGTCGTGAATATAATCATCAAAAAGCGAGCCTTCAACATAGGCCAAATCCTTGGGGATAGGCGGCATCATGGCGCGGCGCTTTTTAAGCTCCTTGATCGTCTTGTGTATCTCTTTAGTGTTGCCGGACTCCTTCATCTGGCGGATGGTCTCGTCTATCTGACAACGGGCGTTGCCGCACAGCGCATGGAAGCCCTCCTCCTGATAGTACTTTGCCACCTCGTTGCCGATATGCCGGCTGCCGGAGTGGACGACGAGAAACAGCTCGCCTTGTTCGCCACGATCTACTTCGATAAAGTGGTTGCCGCCGCCGAGCGTGCCGATGCTGCGCTGGGCGCGGAGCAGATTCACATAGGGTGAGCAGCGAAGTTCAGTAAGGTCGATGTCAGCATTGAGCGTGTGAGGAGTGTCGCGCACCTCGCGCCCGCAGGGTATCTGCGAGCGGATCAGCGCATCCAGCTTCGCAAAGTCAATGCTGCGCTCGTTCAGACGCACCGTCTCCATACCACAGCCGATATCAACGCCCACCATGCCAGGCACGACTTTGTCGATGATGGTCATGGTGGTGCCGATAGTGCAGCCCAACCCGGCATGAACGTCCGGCATGATACGGATCTTGGAGGCAGCAAAGGCCTGCTGATCGCAGACCGCTTTGATCTGCCCGGCGGCTGTCTTCTCCAGTTCGTCGGTATAGCAAAGAGCAGTATTGTAAGTTCCCCGGATCTCGATCATATGATTTCTCCTGATATTAATGAAGGGCACGCCGCTTTTGGCCTGCCCTTCAGCTACTGTTCAAACAGCGGTTTTTATGCCGCAATGCACTGATACCGCTCACTACTCAATATCTCCATCATGCAGGCGTACGGACTCAGATTTCCGCTTTGCAGCATGGAGAAGATACGGGGGGTACAGCCGGATACCAGAGCCACGCCTTGCTCATTTTGAGTGACGGGCTGCTGTTTGTTGCGGCTGGCCACGTTCCAGAACACGACACGAGGCAGCTCGTACCCATGCGCGGCGAAGATGCTTTTGGCATGTTCAAAGTTCGTTGCTCCAGCGCGGCTTACGCAGGAATCAAACTCCATGTCGGAGATGATATACAGCGTTTTTGGCAGTTGGCTCTGCGGCGCCTTGTTATTGACCGCAGCGGAGAGGATCAGCTCGAACACCTTCTGAATATCCGTATTGGCACATTCATTGAAATCATGGCAGTAACGGACCTTATCCAGAATATCGCGGCCCTTGATCTCCACCAGCTGAGGATGCATAGAGAAGGTGATGAAGTGGTTTTTGAAGGCGCCGGTGTTGCGCTCGGCAAAGTAGATACCGAGCGAGATCGCAACGGTAGCGGGCAGGGGATCGTCTCCGCAGTACATCGAGCCGGAGCCGTCCACAACGACGAGTGCGTTTTCATCGTTGGTAAAGTCCTCCTGTGCCTTCCAGGTGGCGTTGATGCTGTTTCGTTCCGCCTCGGTGACTTGAGTACGGAAGAACGGAGCGATGATGTCGTACGGAGTCAGCGTGCCGGTATGCAGCTTTGCTTTTCCGGAGGTCACTTTATCGATAAAGACCTGATACCTCTCATCGTCGTTGCGGAGAAACGCCTTGCGATACTTGAACATGGCCTTGGAAGGCTGCTTCTCGTAGTCGAAGGTGTAATCTTTCTCGCGGAGATTGTTCTCGATGATACAGATGCGGGCGCGGAGCTTGACCAGCGTCTTGCGATAGGCAGCGTCGTTCAGCTCAAGGGCGCGGGCGATGCGCTTGGCGTTATGTACGGTCTCGGCGTTGGAGGCGTTGACAGAGGGCAGCCACTTGGCCAGCAAAGACACTTCTCCGCCGTTATCCAGCGCCGAAAGGTCGGCGGCAAGCTGCTTTTTGATGCAGGTAAGCGCCTCCTGCTCGCAAGGCGTACCCAGCAGCGCCAGTAGATCGTCGAAGCGGCCGTACTCGGCTATAACCTCCACGTTTTTACGCACTGAGGCCGGCTCATTCGCGGCAAGCCAAGCGAGGATGACGCGGAACACGCGACGCTCGCCCAAACCGCCGCGCACGTCGCGAGCGAAGAACAGCGTCTTCATGGCCAGATCGGCGTCCTCAGCGTAGGCTTTGATGAAGCGGCTGATGATCTCCTCTTCGCTCTCACGGCGCAGCGCGCCGATGGTGGCGAACAGGTCGAGACAGTCTGAGCTGGTGGAAGCGTAGGTGATCGCGCCGTTCTCGGTCAAGGTCTTGTTGGCTTCGATTTTCAAAAAGTTGAGCATGATGATCCCTCCTTATCGGGCAGCCCATTTGCTGTAAAATGATACAAGGCACAGCATCCAACGGTTTCGGATTGGAACGCGTGTCACCTGCGACGCTGCCCAAAGGCAACGCCCGCCTCCCGAAAGAGGCGCGAAACCCAAGCTTGACAGGGTTGCTGTATGTGCCTTTTCAAGACGCTTTTTCCTAACATGGAGGAGTCTCACCTCCGCCACCCTGCGTAGAATGCAGAGGCTCACTATCGGAGCGACAGATATGGATATGTTGCTGTTAGCGTCTTTCAAACTATCAGAGGCAAGGCGCAGCCTTTCGGCAAAAGGTCAGAACGATCTGACAAAGATAACATTTAAATTGCTGTTTGCGCCTTTGGCAAAGTATGTTCGAACTATACATTTCCGATTGCCATTTTCACGGTTGCTGTTTGTGCTTTTGTGACCACATCATACAATTATTCCTAAAATGATCTTGTGGTTTTCATTTAACAAGGCACGGCGCGCCAATTGTTTCGGGTTGGACGACGCCGGGTATCCTGCGACCCGCCAAATGGCGGCATCTATCTCCCGAAAGAGATACGAAACCCAGGATCCGTCGCAATTGCTGTATGTGCCTTTTCAAGACGCTTTTTTGCATGGAGGAGTTGCACCTCCGACCTCCTGCCTACAAAGCAGGCGCTCGCCTATTGGAGCCAATGCAGTCAGATATTGCTGTAGGCGTCTTTCAAACTATCAGAGGCAAGGCGCAGCCTTTCGGCAAAAGGTCAGAACGATCTGACAAAGATAACATTTAACTTGCTGTTTGCGCCTTTGGCAAAGCACGAGACCAACGCAGCGAATGCACTATTTTCACGGTTGCTGTTTGTGCTTTTGTGACCACATCATAGCAAATGTTACCAAAACAATCTTGGAAAAAAAGTTGCGAGCCTGTTTTCAGGCTCGCAATCCGGCTTGTTTATTCAGTCGTTCCTTGACCTGATCGATGAAGCTTTCCGGTGATATCACCTTCAACATCGGACCGAAGGACAGCACGCGGATCAGCAGTTCTGTCTCATCCTCCCGGTCATAGCGCAAGGTGAGACGATAGCGATCGTCATCCAGCCGCACAGTCTCCTTTTCCAGATGAGAAAAGTGCAGCATCACGCGCTCCAGAGCATTACGCTCATCCTTGAGCTCCAGTATCAGCGTTTCCTGAACGGACTGCTTCGGGCAATATTCCTCGTCCGTCCAATGATCAAGCAATTCACAGGACTTGATGCGGGCGATATTGACTGTCAGCGTGTTATGCGGTGATGCGATCAGGACGCGGAACTTGTCGTCTTTGGCGGAATATTCCAGCTTGTACGGAGCACATTTCCACGAGTGCCGCGAACCGCGATGACCTGTGAAACGGATACGCAGCCTGCGTTTTTCTCGAAGTGCAGTCAGAATCGTCCGAAAGTGCGCTACATATTGCGGGTCATCATATGGGTCGCCGTCGGAATAACGGTCAAAGAAACAGAACACGTCCTCGCCGTACAGCGGTTCGATATCTTCAAGGCCGGCTTCAGGCACAGAGAATAGTTTTATGCGCGGGTCCTGGATCAGCGCCCTCAGCCAACGCTTTTGCAGTATAGTAAGCGGCATCGAAGGGATATGCTCGAGCGGAGTCGTATTCTCGCGTGTTAGCAGCGGCCATGAGCCGTTGCGCAGAGACGCCGGAATGGTCAGTACGCTTTCGGCGAAGGCCTTTTCCCCGATGATCTCGTTGATCCGCTGGTCTGTCAATTCTCCCGCTACCGCCTCGGACAGGATGGCGGCGATGACGTTATAGTAGCTACCGTACACCTCACTAAACAGCATCGGCGTCACCTCCGTACATTGCCGTCATCGCTTTCAGATCAGCATAGAATGTCTCCGTGACATCGGGGTCTGAGCATTCCAGTTTTTCTATCCTGCCGATAAAAGTACGGATCCACGGCAGCATTTCCGTAGCGTCATAGACATCCGCAGAAAAAACACAGGTGTGAGCGTCTATGATTGTGATTTTCCCACAGCGTTTTTCTCGCTCAAGCCGCTCAAGTATATATCCCTCGTTATCTGCGATATGTACGGTCATTTCTATGTGGTCGATATTATGCTCAATACCGATGGATACTCCCCAGAGATTCTCTCGGAATTTGCCGTACCATCCGCTGTATTTATCCGGGTTTTTCTCGATCACGCCTGCGGTGGCATTGCGTATGCTGTCGATGCGGAAAAACATCGGCTTATGAAGGGTATAGTGATAGCCCAGCAAATACTGACGCCCGGATTGAGTGCTGATATATATTTTGACCGGAAACACCGTGTGGCAGGTTTCCACGCCCTTGTTGCGCGGACTGCGGATCGTCAGATCAAGGCTGCGCCCTTCGCCTATGGCCAGCAAAATATCGCACAATACTTCGCTATCCAGAGCATGGAGAATGTAGTGGTGTTTGAAACCGAAATACTCCGGTGTCTCCGGAAGCTTGTCTAACAGGAAAGAGCCGACAACGCCCAGCGGGTCATCCTCGGAGAAAAAGGCGATAGCATCACGCCACAGGGTTAGATCGATAGATTTACTGTCCGTTCTGCAATAGACAAGCTGCCGGCCACGCTTTCTGCTGGCGAGCAAGCCCAGTGACTCATATTCTTTGAGCTTTTTGCGAACGGTGGACTCGTCGACGGCAAGCTCCGTATCGAAGGAGGAGAGGTACTTATCCGTGATGGCGTCAACGATCTCGCCAATGGGCAATTCCGCACCGTCTGTAAGCAGATCCATGATGTAGAAGTGGAAAGTAATATCACCGTTAGTAAAGCTCTTGGCTTTGAAAGCGTTATACAGAGGGTTTCGGGGTATAGTACGGCTATCCACGGAGATGAAAACGTTTTTGCCGGCAGCGTCCTGACGGAAAGACATGTAGTCGCCCAGCCAGCTTTCAATGCGGCGGCGTTCGTTGTCGTAGCTGCGTGCGCTTTTCGCGTCATACTCGTCGCGGCTCTTAAAGCCATAGACATAAAACTGCCGCATATAATCGCGGACACGCTCAAAGTTTTTTATCAGTTCGCTGTATGCCATTGTACCACCTCCGATCATATCTATCGGTTTATATTGAGAAAGCGGGCTAATCATCCGAAAACTGTTTGCATAGACCGGTGATGTCCTTCTATCGGCTAAACACTCTTTCCATGGACGCCCTTTATTCCTGCCATGCCGGGTACTCTTGCAGCTCGCTGTTTGCATTGGCAATGGCTTCGTAATACTATTGATACTACGCTTTATCTTTTAGTATATTATGGCATTTTGATACAGACAACCATGATGAAATATTCGCTCATACATTCGGTTTTATTCCTGGAGGTAAATGCTATAGCCGGCCAGGTCGCCCCAACTGTCATAGAAAACTATATAATAACAGTAACTCGCGCCCACCTTAAGATAATAACCATTGTCATACTTTAATCCAGAGCTTTTCTGGAAATATCCGGGGATAATTTCCTGACTGCCACCTTTAACACTACTCTCCATTTTTTAGTACAGCATTATGGTGTTTCGCTAATGCGTCACTCAAATCCTTCTCTACCGTTTCTACCAGTTCTTGCGCTGCGGTCACGGTCACAGAACTGTCGGCTTCTATGGTATGTGTCACGACATTGCCGAACCAGCCGATCCGGTCGCTGACCATGTCGCGCCGGGTGTGCAGGGTGATGCGTGCGCGCACGGTACTCCGCTGCTTTTTTACTGATTGCGCATTGCAATAGCGGCGCGGGGATGATAATATATATAGTTAGGATGAGGAGCATCGTCCTCAACAGAAACGGCTTTTGGAGGTAGAGTATGTTCGATAATAAAACGGTGATCGGTAAACGTCGCGCCGAGATCTATACGGCGGTGAAAAACGCCCTCACGGAGGCCAAACAGCAGGGGCTGCTCGATTATCAGCAGCTGCCCGATTTTGCCGTGGAGATGCCGCGCGAGGCGGCGCACGGCGATTTTGCCGTCAATGCGGCGATGCTGCTGTCCAAGCAATGCCGTAAGCCGCCGCGCGATATCGCCAAGCTGATCGCCGAGCATATTGATTTTACCGGCACCGAGGTCGAGAAGATGGAGATCGCCGGCCCCGGCTTCATCAATTTCCGGATGCGCGAGGGCTGGCTGGGGCGCGTGCTCTGCGAGATCATCGCCGAGGGCGGCCGCTTTGGCGACAGCTCGCTGGGCGGCGGGCAAAAGGTGCAGGTGGAGTTCGTTTCCGCCAATCCCACCGGCGAGCTGCATATGGGCAATGCGCGCGGCGCGGCCATCGGCGACAGCCTGGTCAATCTGCTGAATATGGCCGGCTATGTCGCCGAGCGCGAGTTCTACGTCAACGACGCCGGCAATCAGATCGAGAAATTTGCGCTGACTCTGGAGGCGCTGTATTTGCAGAAATTAGGCGAGGACGCGCCCTTCCCCGAGGACGGCTATCACGGCGCGGATCTGCCGCCGCTGATCGACGGGCTGATCGCCGAGCTCGGCGATAAATGGCAGCATATCGAGCCGGAGCTGCGCCGCGAATATCTGGCCGAGTATGCCCTGAAGCGTAAATTGCAGGCGATACGCGAGGCGCTGGCTGATTTCGGCGTAATCTACGACGTATGGTTCTCCGAGCGCAGTCTCCATGACAGCGGCGCGATCAAGCAGGTGGTCGGCGAATTGCGCGCGGCCGGCTGGCTGCTGGATAAGGACGGCGCGGTGTGGCTGGACTGCGAGCGTATGGGCGAGGAAAAGCCCGAGGTGCTGATACGCGCCAACGGCCTGCCCACCTATTTCGCCGCCGATATCGCCTATCACCGCAACAAATTCGAGCGCGGCTTCAATACGGTGATCGACATTTGGGGCGCGGATCATCATGGCCACGTGGCGCGGATGAAGGGCGCGATGGAGGCCATCGGCTATCATCGCGAGCAGCTGGAAGTGATATTGATGCAATTCGTGCGCCTCTATCAAAACGGCGAGCTGCTGAAGATGAGCAAGCGCACCGGCACCTATGTGACCTTGCAGGAGCTGATCGAGGAGGTCGGCCGCGACGCGGCGCGCTTCCTCTTCGTCATGCGCTCCGCCGACAGCCTGATCGACTTCGACATGGACCTGGCCAAATCGCAGAGCAATGATAATCCCGTCTACTATGTGCAGTACGCGCATGCGCGCATCTGCTCGATACTGGCGGCGGCCGGTTGCGATAAGCAACCGCAGGCGTGCCAAGGCGAGCTGCTGACCCATGCCTCCGAGCTGGCGCTGATCCGCCGTCTGGCTGATTTCCCCGACGAGGTGGCCTATGCCGCCTATCACCGCGAGCCGCATCGCGTGGCCGCCTATGTGCTGGAGTTGGCGGGGATGTTCCATAATTTCTACGCTCAATGCCATTGCATCGTCGAGGATGCGGAACTGATGCGCGCGCGCCTGTCGCTGGTGAAAATGGTGGCCAAAACTATCGAGCGCGGGCTGGGCGCGCTGGGCGTATCCGCTCCCGATAAGATGTGATGAGCGGCCGGAGCAAGCCGCGCATCGCTATCTCGCCTACCGTGCACCCCGATTACGGCTTGCGGACGCAGCGGCACTATTATCAGGCGCTGTATCAGGCCGGCGCGCTGCCGTTGATCCTGCCGCTGCTGCCGGGCGTGGCCGGCGAGCTGCTTGCCCTATGCGACGGGCTGCTGCTGGCCGGCGGCGGCGACGTCGAGCCCGCGCGCTATGGCGAGGAGCGGCATCCCAGCTGCGACGAGGTGGAGCCGGAGCGCGACGCTTTCGAGATCGAGCTGCTATGGGCGGCGCGGCGGCGGCAGCTGCCGCTGCTGGGCGTCTGCCGCGGCCTGCAGCTGATCAACGTCGCCTATGGCGGCAGCCTGTGGCAGGACGTATCCCTGCGCGATCAGCCGACGCTCGATCATAATAGCAGCGCGGCCGACGGCGCGGCGCGGCATACGCTGCGCTTGGGCGAGCCGCGTTTGCGCGCGCTGTACGGCGGCGCGGAGCAGCTTGCGGTCAATACCATGCATCATCAATTAGTACGCGAGCTGGGCGCGGGGCTGATCGCCGCCGCCCACAGCGCGGACGGCGTGATCGAGGCGGCATGCGGCGGGGCGGATTATCCGCTGCTGCTGGCCGTGCAATGGCATCCGGAGCGGATGATGGATGAGCAGCGTGAATTGAACTGGTTGATCGAGCAGTCGCAAGCCGGTCGATAAACGGCCGGCGCAAACGGATAGGAGATACCATGGGCGAGATAACCGTATATTCCGGCTCTCCCGAGCAAACGCAAGCCCTGGGCCGCCGCATCGGCGCGCTGATGCCGGCGGGCGCGGTGATCGCCGCCCACGGCGGCCTCGGCATGGGCAAAACGCTGCTGGCCGCCGCTATCGCCGCCGGCATGGGTATCGCGGATAACATACTCTCGCCGACCTTTGTTTTCTTCAATGAATATCGGGGGCGGCTGCCCTTTTGCCATATCGACGCTTACCGGCTGGAGGACGCGGAGGCGGAGGAGCTCGAGCAGATCGGCCTGGATGAGTGCTTCATGCACGGGCAGGCGGTATTCGTCGAATGGCCGCAATTCATCGCCGCCTACCTGCCGCCGCGGCATATCGACCTGTATATCGAGCGCGGCGATAAGGAGCGCCGGCGCAGTTTGCGCTTCGTTTACGACGCTGAGGACGGCTGGATCGAGGAGGCCTTATGCGGATAATCGCTATTGATACCGGCTCGGCGGCTTTGTCGCTGGCTCTGGCCGACGAGCATGGCGTCGTCGCCGAGGCGGGGCTGAATAACGGCCGCCAGCATTCGCTGACGCTGCTGCCGATGCTGGACGCGCTATTGGCCAATGCCGGTTGGAGCCTGCGTCAGGCCGACGCGCTGGCGCTGACTATCGGCCCCGGCTCTTTCACCGGCTTGCGCATCGGCGTGGCTACGGCCAAGGCATGGGCGCAGGGCGTGGGGCTGCCGCTGATCGCCGTGTCCTCCTTGCAGGCGATGGCTTTGACCGCCGCCGAGAGCGGCTTGAGCGTCTGTCCGGTCTTTGACGCGCGGCGCGACGAGGTCTACTGGGCGCTGTTCGACGGCGAAAACCGCCGTTTGAGCGAGGACGCGGCGCTGGCTCCGGCGGCCTTGGCCGAGCGTCTGGCGGCGCTGCGTCAGCCGGTGGTAATGGCCGGCGACGCGCTGGACAAGTACGCGCCGCTGTTCGCCGCCGCGCTGGGCGACGATTTCCGTCCCGCGCCGCCGCAGCGACGGCTGTTCATGGCGTCCGCCGCCGCCTTGCTCGGCGCGGACAAATACGCGCGCGGCGAGTTTAGCGAGGCGGCGAGCCTGCAGCCGGTATATTTGCGGCTGTCCGAGGCCGAGGAAAAGAAGCTGGCGCGGGAGGCGGCGGCTGATGGAAGATAAGTTTACGCTGCGCCGCCTGACGCTGGCGGATTTAGCGGCGATATCTGAGATCGAGCGGCTGTGCTTCAGCCATCCGTGGAGCGAGCAGACCTACCGGCAGGAGCTGCGCGATAATCCGCTCAGCCGTTTTTGGGGCTGCTTTGCCAACGGAGAATTATGCGGCTTTGCCGGGTTGTGGCTGGTTGCCGGCGAGGGGCATGTGATGAACGTCGGCGTGCATCCGTCATGGCGGCGCGCCGGTATCGCCGAGCTGCTGATGCGGCGGCTGCTGGCCGAGGGTGCGGCGCTGGGAGCGGCGGCCTTCACCCTGGAGGTGCGCGCCTCCAATCAGGCGGCGATAGCGCTCTATCATAAGCTGGGCTTTGTCGATAGCGGCCTGCGCCCCGGCTATTACGAGCAGCCGCAGGAGGACGCGCTGATCATGTGGCTGGATACGCGGCAGGCTATGCGGGAGGAACGATGAACGAGAGCAAGCCGGATAAGAGCATACGCATTCTCGCTATCGAGAGCTCCTGCGACGAGACGGCGGCGGCGGTGGTGGCGGACGGGCGGCAGGTGCTGTCCAACGTCATCTCCTCGCAGATCGCCGTGCATCGCGAGTATGGCGGCGTGGTGCCTGAGATCGCCTCGCGCAATCATCTGCTGGCGCTGACGCCGGTGGTCGAGCAGGCGCTGGCTGACGCGGCCTGCACGCTCGACGATATACAGGCCGTCGCCGTGTCCCATGGACCGGGGCTGGCCGGCGCGCTGCTGGTCGGCGTGTCCTATGCCAAGGCGCTGGCCTATGCGCGGCAGCTGCCGTTGATCGCCGTGCATCATTGGCAGGGGCATGTGGCGGCGATAGAGATCGAGCACCGGCTCGAGCCGCCCTATTTGGCGCTGGTGGTATCCGGCTCGCATAGCGGGCTGCTGCTGGTCGGCGAGCAGGGCGGGCGCCTGCTCGGCTGCTCGCATGACGACGCGGCGGGAGAGGCCTTTGACAAGATCGCCCGCGCTCTGGGGCTGCCCTATCCGGGCGGGCCGGAGATCGAGCGCGCGGCGGCGGGCGGCGACGCGGCCTACGTCGATTTTCCCCGCGCCTGGCTGCCCGACAGCGACGATTTCTCCTTCTCCGGGCTCAAGTCGGCGGTGCTCAATTATCTGCATCATCGCGAGCAGCTGGGCGACCCGCCGCGCGCTGACGAAATCAAGCATATCGCGGCTGCGGCGCAGCAGGCGATCTGCGACGTGCTGTCGTGGAAGGCGGTGCTGGCGGCGCGGCGCGAGGGGCTGAAGCAGATCGTGCTCGTCGGCGGCGTGGCGGCTAATGGCTGCTTGCGGCGGATGACTGCCGAACGCGCGGCGGAGCAGGGTATCACGGTCAGCTATCCCGCGCCGGTGTATTGCACCGATAACGCGGCAATGATCGGCGTGGCAGCTTACCGCCAATATGCGGCCGGCGACTTTGCCGATATGCGGCTCAATGCCTGTCCGCGCCTGCCTTTGCCGGTGTTGGCGGCGGGCGGGGCGGCTGAACAGTAATTTTTCCGCACGGTTTTCCACAATTTGACATGATCCTGGGGAATTCTCTTGTGGATTATGTGGATAACATTGTTGATAACCATGCGCATTATAGCCAAAAAACACGAGGCCGGCGGAAAAAAGCCGCGTCGAAAAAGCTCGCAATTTGCCTGAATAAAGGGTTAGTATAAAAAAGGATATCCGCGTTGTTGCTGCGAATATAGATAAAAAAGGGCTTGCCGCGGCGGTATGCGGGCAGCCGTGCATTTATCGGAGGAACCATGGGGGAAGCGTTGAAGCTGCGCGCGCGTCTTGCCGGCGAACACGCCGAATTGCAGCGGCAATTGGGGGAGTATTCGTTTTCTGTCGTACATGAATTGAAAGCGCCGCTGGCCGCGCTGCGCGCCAATCTGCAATTGCTGGAGCGGCAAAGCGGCGGCGCGGAGCAATCGCCGCGCTGGAATATCGCCTACCGGCAGATCGACGATATGGCGGCGCTGCTCGACGGCTATATGCGGCTGGCTCGCTGCGGCGCGCTGCCGGAAGCTTGCCCGCTGTCCCTGGCGCAGCTATGCGCCGAAACGGCGGCCTTATTGCGCGCCTACCTGACGGCGCGCGGCGTTTGTTTGAGCGAGGACTATCAATCCGGCCTGCCATTGATCCGCGGCGATGAGCAGCGGCTCAAGCAGGTGCTGATCAATCTGCTCGGCAACGCCGCCAGCGCTTGCAGCAACGGCGGGCATATCGCGCTGACTGTGGGCGGCGATCAGCGGGAGCAATGGCTGAAGGTCAGCGACGACGGCTGCGGCATCGACCTTGAGCGGCTGGGCATCGAGCGGCTGGAGCAGGTGTTCGAGCCGTACGTCAGCAGCCGCGGCAGCGGCCTGGGGCTGGCGATATGCCGGCGTATCATCGACGAATGCGGCGGCGCTATCAGCGTCAGCAGCAGCGTCGGGCGGGGGACGGAGTTTGTTGTCCGCCTGCCGGTGTAACCGGCAGCAGCGGATAGAAATCGCAGGGGCGCGTAAGCGCCTCTTAGTTATCGCCGGTACTTGCAATTCGCCTCATAAATGTATATAATGTACTACATCATGCTTATGAGGTGATATTATGTCTTTGTATTCGGACGCGAAAAACATGGCGGCCAAGGATCCCGCCGCCAAGAACGTCCTGGAAGTCATTTTGCTCTATGCCGGGTTTCATGCGATAGTCTGGCATCGCATCGCCCATTTCTTCTATCGCTGTCGTCTGTTTCTGTTAGCGCGGCTGTTCTCGCAGCTGGGACGCTTTTTCACCGGCATCGAGATCCACCCCGGAGCCAAGATCGGCAAGAACCTGTTCATCGACCACGGCATGGGCATCGTCATCGGCGAGACGGCGGAGATCGGCGATAATTGCACTCTCTACCACGGCGTGACCTTGGGCGGTACCGGCAAGGACGTGGGCAAACGGCATCCGACCATCGGCGATAATGTGCTGATCGGCGCCGGAGCCAAGGTGCTCGGCCCCTTTACCGTCGGCGAAGGCTCGATGATCGGCGCCAATTCGGTGGTGCTGCGCGAGATACCGCCGCATACCACCGTCACCGGCATTCCCGGGCGCGCCGTCAAGCAAAAGCAGCAGCGCGTGCCCAGCTCCGACCTCAATCAGATCGACCTGCCCGACCCGGTGATGACGGAATTCATTCGCCTGCATGAAGCCATAGATAAATTGGAAAAGCGCTGCGAGCAGATGGAAAAGCGCTCTTGAGCTTATTGTACCGGACTGAAAGGCCGTAAAGCCCTCCAGTCCGGTTTTTTGCAGCTAAAGCAAAAAACCCTGCGCAAACAGGGCTTTTTCTTTATACGAGCAACGCTTATGCGAGCAACTCTTTCTCTGCCGTCTCGAGCGGCGGCGCGTCCTCAAGCGATGGGCTTGCGCTTATTGGGTTTGGTCGCGGTGCTTATGTTTGAAGCGGGTGTAGAGGATGCGCTTCAGCGTCAGCGCGTCCTCGGGGTCTATATCCGACTTGGGGATATAGATGGCGTACTTGTTCTTGAACATGATCACCATGATATTTTTATTCTCGCCGGAGCTGTCGATCTGCTTCCAGGAGAAGGTCTCGATATTATGTTTGCTCAATTCCTCGACCGTGATGCCGGAGAGGCGGTCGATGATATAATGGCTGCGATTGCCGATGGTATGCTTATTGCGCTCGAGAAACTTGCGCTTGCAGCGGAAATAGTTCAGCACATAGGCCGCGACTATCAGCAGACAGACGAAGCCGCAGACGATAGCGCCGATGGCCTGATCCTGGAAGCCGATAACCAGTATCACCGGCGACATACATAAGGCGACCAGCACCAGCGGTATCATATTACGATTCATGAAAATTTCCGAGAATACGTAATACTCGCTGAGGTTTTGCTCGGTGATGGCGGTATCGACGGTAATGCGTGATGATGATCTCATGGTATCCTCCTGCCTGACGCGGCGCTATTATACGTTGCTCAGCAGATCGGCCTGCACCTCTGCCGAGGGAACAAGATCCCAGTTGACCGGCGCGGGCGCGTTTGGCGCGGCCGCGTCCGTGGGCTGCTCGCCCTGTGCGTCGCGGTTGCGCACGATGCCGCCCCAGCGGCCGTCTTGATAAACGTAGATGATCGGTATTTCCTCGCCGGTAGCTTCGACGACCATGCTGCTCATCACCGCCTGCTCATAGTCCAGCGCGATGATGATATCGCCGGCGGCGTTGATAAAGCCGTATTTATCCGCCAGGCGCACGCGCGACAGCGGCCAGGCGGCGTTGGTGGTCAGCAGGTCAAAGTCATCCCATTTCGGCTCCATCAGCACCGTGCCGCTGCCGTCGATAGCGCCGTACAGCCCGTCGCGCTGTACGACTATCATGCCGGTGGAAGTGCAGCCTTCTTCGTCGATCTCCGGCTCCACCGCATCCCAGAGCTGGTCGGAGAGCGGGGTCAGGTCGGTCTTGGAATAGAGCTGATACTTGCCGTCAGTCTTTAGCGCCCACGCATAGGGCAGGATGACGATATCCTGATACTTTTCCTCCAGCACCGGCCGGCGCGCGGCGTCGATCAGGCCGTACGCCCCCTCGCTGCCGGAGATATAATACTGCTTGTGTATATGGCGGGTGATCTTAGTGTCCGCGTCATACTCGGTATAATAGAGCAGGTAGGGGGTAGTGCCGTCGATGCCGGCGAACTCCTGCTCGTCGTCGTCGAGAAATTGCTGCAAGCCGGAGACGCCGCCGCTGAAGAATACGGCGGCTTTATCAGCCAGCGCGTCAACGCCCCAATTACCCAAACAGGCGACAAAGACGATCAGCACTTTTAATAATGTTATCAGGGTATGGCCCTCGCGTCTCTTGATCACCAAAAAACTGACCTCCGGCTAATGGCGTTTGCCTTGCGTAGCAACAATTATTTTACCACAAAAAACGCGTATTGCCAAATATATTTTACTTTTTTACCATTATGCGCTATAATAGCAAATAGTATCAGTGGAAGTTTCGCCTTGCGCCGCGCTGCGCGGCAGCGCGGGGCTTGTTGAGCGGGCCGATGGGAGGCAAGCATGAAAAGTATTATTGTCGGCGTGGGCAAGGTCGGCTATGCTCTGGCCAGTATGCTCTGTGCCGAGGGTCATCAGGTGACGGTGATCGACAATAATCGCCGCCGCCTCGATATCGCCGAGGAAACGCTGGACGCCAGCATCATCGAAGGCAACGCGGCGAAAATAGACGTGCTGAACTCCGCCGGTATCGAGGACGCGGACCTGCTGGCCGCCGTCACGGAAAAGGACGAGCTGAATATGCTGGCCTGCTTCCTTGCCAAGTCCTCCGGAGCCAAAAGCACGGTAGCGCGGGTGCGCAATCCCGGATACAGCGATTTCAATAACAGCGACCGTATGGATGCGCTGGGTATCGACATGCTGTTCAATCCGGACAAGGTCGTGGCCGAGGAGATCGTCAAGCTGATCGGCTTCCCCGAGGCGCATTTTGTCGGCTATTTTGGCAACGGCAAGGTGCAGCTTTTGGAGCTGAAGCTGCATGAGAACTGCCATAATTTAGATATACCGCTGCTGGAGCTGGACTTCCCTTATCCGTGCATCGTCATCGCCATCGACCGCGGCGGCGAGCTGATCATCCCCAAGGGCGACGCGGTGCTCAAGGCCGGAGACGAGGTGCTGTTCCTCGCCAAGACCGAGCATATGCGCTATCTGGAGGAGTTCCTCAATATCGAGCAGGGGGCGTCGCGTAATATCGTGATCCTCGGCGGCAGCCTTACCGGCTATTATCTGGCCTCGATGCTCGACGCGCAGCCGCGCCGCTTTCACGTCAAGCTGATCGAGAGCGACTATAAGCGCTGCGAGGAAATGGCTTATTCGCTCAAGCATACGATCATCGTCAATTCCTCCGGCTCCAATATCCAGCTTTATGAGGACGAAAATATCGGCGTGGCCGATATCTTCATCGCTGTCACCGAGGACGACAAGGAAAATCTCTTTGCCTCGGTGCTGGCCAAGAGCCTCGGCGCGAGCAAGACGATCGCGCAGATACGCGGCAGCGAGTTCGTGCATATCGTCGAGCAGGCCGGCATCGACCGCGCGGTCTCGCCCTCGGCGCTGACCGCCGACGCGATACTGCGCTTCCTCAACCGCAACCGCATCCTCTCGCTGACACGCTTCGATCAGTCGATGGGGCAGATCAGCGAGCTGCTGATCCCCGAGGGCGCGGCCTGCGCCGGCGTGCCGCTGATGAAGCTCAATTTCCCGCGCCGCGCGCTGGTATGCATGATCATCCGCGAGGATAAGCATATCATCCCGCAGGGCGCGGACGCCTTGCAGCCCGGCGATACGGCGATCGTTTTCGCCATGCCGGAGGTGCTGGACGAGGTAGAAAAGCTGCTGCTGCACACGCACGAGGATAATAATGCGCATTAAACGTACTCTATATCTGGTCGGCAAAATATTGCTGATCGTGGCGGGCTGCATGCTGCTGCCGCTGCTCGTGGCGCTGATCTACAAGGACGGCGACGCGGCGGCCTTCATGCAGACGATACCGATAGTCGCCGGCTGCGGCGCGGCGCTGATGCTCGGCTGCCGCAACGCGCGTTTTCAGCCCTTCCGCCAGCGGGAGAGCTTCTTTCTCGTCGGCTTTAGCTGGATACTGATCAGCTTGCTCGGCGCGCTGCCCTATATCTTTTCCGGCGTATTCGTCAATTTTGCCGATGCGCTGTTCGAGAGCGCTTCCGGCTTCACCACCACCGGCGCGTCGGTGATGACGAAGATCGAGGGCACGCCGCGCGGCATCCTTTTTTACCGCTCGATGTCGCAATGGCTGGGCGGCGCGGGTATCGTGCTGCTGTTTATCGCCCTGCTGCAAAAGACCTCCAACCGCGGCGAGGAGACCAATATGTATAAGGCCGAGTATTCGGGCGGCGTATTGGCCGAGCGCGTGGAGGCGCGCATCTCCGATAACGCCAAGGTGATAGCCGGCGTGTATCTGGCGCTGACCGTGGCCTGCGTATTACTGCTGCGTCTGGGCGGTATGGATATGTATGAATCGCTGGTGCACAGCTTCTCCACGATCTCTACCGGCGGCTTTTCCACGCGCGATCTGAGCATCGGCGCGTTTGACAGCGCTTATATCGAATGGGTCGTGACGGCGTTCATGTTCCTCTCCGGCGTCAATCTGGCGCTGTTCTATATGCTGTTCGTGCGCAACCGCCGCCGTCATGCCCTGGCCAATGAGGAGTTGCGCGTCTACACGCTGCTGATGCTGGCGCTCACCCTGGTGATCAGCGTTTTCCTGATCCGCGAGGATTATTATGCCGGAGCCAGCGTCGGCTATGTGATACGCAAGGCGGCCTTCCAGACCATCTCCATCACCACCACCGCCGGTTTCTGCTCGGATAACTATGACCTGTGGCCGCTGTTCCCGCGCTTCATCCTCTATCTGCTGCTGTTCGTCGGCGGCTGCTCCGGCTCTACCGCCTCCGGCGTCAAGATCAGCCGTTGGATCATCGGCCTGAAGGCCACTTACAGCGAGCTGTCCACGCTCTTCCACCCGCAGATGTACCGCCGCGTCTACTATAATAGAAAGCTGCTGTCCGCCACCACGGTGCGCAACGTGATGTATTTCTTCTTCATGTATATGACGCTGGCGCTGATAGGCGCGTTGGCGCTGGCGGCGGGCGATCTGACCGTGGCCGAAGCCTTTGCCAGCTCGCTGGCCTGTTTGGGTAATGTCGGGCCGGCGATGCACCTGATCGGGCCGGCCGGCAACTATGCGCATATACCCGAGGTCGGCAAATATATCCTCAGCTTCCTGATGCTGGCCGGACGGCTGGAGGTATATACGATGCTGGTGCTGTTCGTGCCCGGCATCTGGAAAGATTAGTTTGAAGCATTGGGAACAAGAGCGGCGGCGCTGCGTCTAAATAAGCGGTTGCCGCTACATTAAGGAGGAATAAAATGAACGAGAACACTCAACCGCAAGCGCAGCAAACGCCGCCGCCGTCGAAGCTCACGCCGCCGCCGTCCTAGTATTCGCCTTATGCCGCATACGGCGGTTATACCGGCTCTGCGCCGGCCGCGCCGCAGAAGAAAAGCAAGTGGTGGCTGTGGCTGCTGCTCGCCGTGGCGGCGGTAGTAGCGCTGGTGCTGGCTTTAAGCAATTATGACGCTGGGTCGGCCGCCAGGCTGGACGAAACGCCGTCGGTAGCGGTGCTGCATATCGAGGGCACGATCAGCGACGAGCGCAGCGTCTCGCTGTATCAGCCGGTCACCTACAATCATCAGTATATACTCGATACGCTGGAGCAGCTGATCGCCGACGAGAACAATCTCGGGCTGCTGCTGTATATCGACAGCCCCGGCGGCGGCGTGCTGCAAACGGCGGAGATCGGCGAGCTGCTGCAGCAGTACAAAGAGCAGACCGGCCGCCCGGTCTATGCCTACGGCCATGATTACGCGGCTTCCGGCGGCTACTGGCTCGCCAGCTACGCCGATCAATTCATCGCCAACAGCTATTGCCTGACCGGCTCCATCGGCGTGATCATGGGCACAATGCTCGACGTCAGCGGCTTTTTGGCGGAGCATGGCATCGTCGCCACGACGCTGGCCTCCGGCGAGGAGAAGGATATGGGCTCCAATTTTGAGCCGCTGAGCGAGGAGACGCGCGCTATCTTTATGTCGATCATCAACGAATACTATGATGATTTCGTCAGCGTGGTCGCCGAAAATCGCGGCATGAGCGTGGCGCAGGTCAGGGAGCTGGCTGACGGGCGCGTCTACACGGCGCGGCAGGCGGTGGCCAACGGGCTGGCCGATCAGGTCGGCGATTATCAGCAGGCGCGGCAGGCCATCTGCGAGGCATTGGGCGTGGAGGAGGAGGCGCTGCGCGATTACCAATATTTGTATCAGCCCAACGTGCTCGATTTTTTTTACTCGCTGAGCAACCGGCAAAACAGCGAGGTCGAGGCCTTGATGCAGCTGGCGATGCCCTTCAAGGGGCCGGCCGTCTATTATGATATTCAAGCGGATCAGGACTGAAACGATGGCGGCGGGCATTGCATTTGCCTGTCTTAGATGGTAAAATGAACGAGTAAATCTTTGACGGAGGATAAAATGATGAGAAAATTTCTGATAGTGCTGTTAGCCGTTGCGATGATATTTGCGCTGGCCGCTTGCGCCCAGGATCCCGCCGAACCGGCGGAGGGCGAAGAGCAGGCTGTGGATGAGAACGGCGAGCCGGTATTGCTGGACGCCGAAGTTAGCGGCGCGGTCGAGGTAAGCGAGGTCGGCGACGCGGCGGAGATCGAGAGCACGCTGGGTGTGGATATGGGTATCGCCGAAGAATACGTTATCGACCGCTATTCGATCGTCAACTCCGCGCTGGGACAGGCCGAGTTTGTAGTGGACGGCGATAAATACGTGGTGCGCGCCGCCAAGGGCGAGCAGGAAAATCTTTCCGGCGTCGATAAGCGTGATTTCAGCGCCGACGAGACGGAGGAGATCGCCGGACAGCAGGTGCGCCTGCGCTATTATTCCGACGACGATCAGATCATTATCGGCCGCTCGATAGCGATAGCGGACGTTTACGTAGCGGACGAGGATACCAGCTATTGCCTGGCGATATTGCAAAACGGCAATAAGGAAAAATTAGTAGCGTTCATGGAGCAGCTGCTGCAATAGCTCCGGCGCAGCCATAAGCTTGCCGCCGAGCGCGCCGGAGTATTTACGGGCTTGCGGACGCTCCCGCGGTCAATAAATATTAAAACCCCATCAAGGCGTATTGCCCTGATGGGGTTTTTAACATTTGCGGCGGCGCATTCATATGCGCTAATCCTCGTATTTGAAATGTATCCAGCCGTTTTCGATCTTGCTGATGCAGGCCAGCGAATGCAGCTCGACGCCCATGGCGCGCAGCCGCGTTCCGCCGCCCTGAAACTCCTTCTCGATCACCGCGCCCACGCCGATCAGCTCCGCGCCCGCTTGCCGCACGATATCGACCATGCCGCAGGCCGCTTCGCCATGCGCGAGGAAATCGTCGATGATCAGCACGCGGTCGGCGGCGCTGAGGAATTTACGCGAGACGAAGGCGATGGATTCCACGCCCTTGGTAAAGCTCTTGACCCTGGCTTGATATACATCCTCGACCATCGTGTTGGGCTTGGCTTTCTTGGCGAACAGCACAGGTATATTGCCATAGGCCATCGCCGTAGCCATGGCGATGGAGATGCCGGAGCTTTCCATGGTAAGTATCTTGTTCACGCCGCTCGCGCCGAACAGCATCTGAAATTCACGCCCCAGATGCAGGATGAATTCGATGTCGATCTGATGATTGAGGAATGAATCGACCTTGACGATCTCCGTGCCCAGCGCCAGCCCGTCCTTGACGATGCGTTTTTCCAATAGCTTCATCGTTATGCTCCTCCGTTGGCGGCCGCAGTTGCGGTGGCGAACAGCTTGCTGATACGGTTGATGCAGGCGCAGATCTCGGCGCGCGTGATATTCGCCGCGCCGTCAAAGCTGCCGTCGGGGCGGCCGTTCATGATCGCGTACTCGGACAGCAGCTGCGCGGCGGCCAACAGCTCCGCGTCCATGGTCGGCTGATCGGCGAATTGCCGCGGCGCGTCGGGCGGCTGCAAATCCGCCAGCAGCGCGGCTAAGGCCAGCGCCGTGTCGCGGCGGGTAGCGGCGGCTTGCGGACGCAGCAGTATCAGCTCCGGCTGCGTCTCGTCGCGGTGATAGAAATGCTCGCCGAGCAGCCCCGCCTCCTGGCAGGTCAGCAGCGCGGCATAGAAGTAATCGCCGCTGTCAACGTCGGCAAAGGGCAACGCCGACGCTTCAGACTGGCTGCCGTCCGCGGCCTCGTCCGGCTCGCCGTCGGGTGCTGCTTGCTCAGTTTCCGCTTCCGTTGGCGCAGACGGCGCTTGCTGCTGCTCATAGAAGCGCGCCAGCAGCGTCAGCAATTCGGCGCGGCTGATATTGCGGTCGGGCAGGAAGGCGCCGGAGGGGTAGCCGGAGATCAGCCCCGCCTCGTACATGGCGCGCACGTCGCTCTCCGCCCAGTGGCCGGACATATCGAACAGCGGCTCGCGCGGAGCCAGCGTGCTGATGATGAAGCCGCCGGCGGTAGCCATCGCCTGCGAGTAGCCGAGTATTTGCCCCGGCAGCTCGGCGGCGTTATAGTAGCTGCTGTAATAGATGCAGTAGGGCTCGCCGTCCTCGCCGATAAAGCTGATCGAGCCCAGCTGCTGCAGCCGTTGTATATATTCCTCCAGGCATAGGCCGTTCTTATACATATACTCGGCATGCGGCTTGCCCACATAGCGGAAATGCCACGGCTCGCTGATAATGCCGGTGATCGCCGATTTATCGCTGGTATAGCGCAGTATCAGGCCGTAACGCCAGCTATTTTCCTTGAGCCACTTGCCGGCGGCGGTATAGGCGAAGGCTTCGGTAAGGCCGGCGGTGGAGGTGGAGAGGTCGAGAGCCATGCCGCTTTGATGCTCGGAGGCTCCGGGTATCGCCACCACGGTGGCGGCCTGCGCCGCTGCGTCGACCGCGTCATAGCCCATGGCCTGGTACTGGTTGACCTTGCGATTATACAGATAGACCTGCGTATCGTAAGTGCGATAGCCGGATACGCCGCGGCAATCGCTGATGCCGGCGGCCTTCATCGCCGTATACAGCTCGCGCCAGGCCTCGGCGGCGATGCGGTTCAGCGTCACTCCGCTATTGGCCGGCATATAATTGCTGAGGCTGACCAGCTCCTCCGGCTGATAGTCGGCGGACAGCCGGTACTGTTGATTGATCAGCATTTGCAGATGCGACGAGGTATCCGCCGCCGCCTGCGCCGCCGGCGGCGCGAGCAGCAGCAGCGTAAGCAGCGCTGCCATGTAGTAGAAAAACCTTTTCATTACGAACCTCCGGGTTTATGTTTATTCGACGCCCCAATAGTCGCAGCAGGCGTCCACTACCGCTTCCACCCACAGCTGCCAATCGCGCTGCCACAGGTACAGCTCATCGGCATTGTCCATAAAGCAGTATTCGAGCAGCAGCGTTTGCGCGCCCTGCGCCGCCAGCGCCGCTTTATGCGGCTGATTATGCAGATACGATATGGGGAACAGCTCCTGCCCCCCGCTTTCGCGCAGGATGAAATAATAGTCGCGCGGTATCTCGGCATTATCATATGAATGGCGCTTGTAGGTGCCATGCTCGATCAGTCCCTTGCCCTCGTTGTTCTCGATGCGGCCAATAGCGCGCAGGCCGTCGGCCACCGCCGTGGCCCATTCATTGCTGCAGCGCACCGACGAATAGATCTGAAAGCCGCGGTACGTGCCCGGCGACGAGGCGTTGAGATGATTGGAGAGCGCGTACTTGGCGGCGGAAAGGTAGATGCGGTCGATGCGGCCATCCGGCAGATAGGGGTTATCGTCCGCGCCCTCCGGCCCCGGCACCAGCTCGCTGTCGCGGGTCAGCGCCACCTTCAGTCCGCGCGCGGCAAACAGCTCCGCCATATAGAGGCTGGCGCGCAGATTTTGCTCGGCCTCGATCACGCCATGCGCCGCCGCTCCGGTATCGCCGCCGCCGTGTCCGGCGTCGATAATGATATCGTACACCTGCTCCGGCAGCTCGCTGACCTGCGCGATATTCAGCCACAGTCGTCCTTCGCGCTCATAAAAGCGGTAATAGTTGTTGACGCCGCCGCGTGTCAGCGTATAGCCGGATAGCGCATAGCCGGTGGCCGCGGTCAGCGGCATATCGTCGACAAACAGCGCGTATTCGCCGAGCGGCAGCTCGGCCAGCGGCAGGCCGTGATCGGCTATCCAGTCGTTGAAGAAATGCGCCGCATAGCCGCCATTGATGCGGATCGCCGTCAGCGTATGGCGGCGGCCGTCCAGCAGATGCGCCGTGGCATGCTCGCCATGCACGTACACGGCGGCCAGCAGCGGCTGCTCCGCGGGCTGCGTTTCGGCGGGCGGAGACAGCAGCTGCTGCCACCGTCCGGCGTTGAGCTGGAATAAGACGGCTCCGCCCAGCAATATGATGGCTGTCAGCAGTAGCAGGGCTTTTTTCATCGTTAGGCACGCGGGGCTTTGCTTGTACGATCCAACAATCATCAGTATAACATAAAATATGCGCGGATTAAACCTTTTTCGCGCGGCGGCGCTATTTACCGGCGCAAAAAACGGCGGCATGAGGCGGCTCACGCTGTTGGTAAATGATGGCAAAACGCCCGCCGCCGCATAAGCGCCGCGCCTTTGCTCATACTAAAGGCAAAACCGACTATGAGGTGAGCAGATGTTTAACCAGAAGGAAAACGGCTTATTGCAGGATCTTAAATCGGCGGAGCAGTTATGCATCGAGAAATACGGCAAGTACGCCGCGCAGGCGCAGACCGAGCCGCTCAAACAGCTTTTCAGCAGCATCCAGGGGCAGGAGCAGCGGCATTTACAGACGCTGGATCAGATCATCGCCAGCGGCGGCGCTTGCTGCGGCCAGCAGCAGTCCGGCGGCCAGGGCGGCCAGCAATCGTCGGGCGGTCAGGGCGGCCAGCAGCTACAGGGCAATTACGGCAGCCGCGACGACGCTTTCCGCAATGATCGCTTTCTGTGCAGCGATGCGCTGGCGATGGAGAAGCATGTCAGCGCCGATTATAATATCAGCATCTTTGAGTTCAAGGATCCTGCCGTTCGCAGCACGCTCAATCATATACAAAAAGAAGAACAGCAGCACGGCCAGCAGATATATGATTATATGTCCGCCAACGGTATGTATAATTAGCGGACGCATTTATAAGCAGCAAAAAACGGGGGCGAAAAAGGCGGTGCAACTTAGGGAGGCGTCGGTTTTCCGCACCTAAATCAAAAAGCCCTGTGCAAACAGGGCTTTTTCTTATGCGGAAAACTACGAAGTATTTCTGCGGCGAGAAATTTCGGCGCAGGGCAAGGCGCAAAGCGCAGCAATAGACGGAGCCTATTGCGAGCATTTGCAACGCCGCACTGCGCCGAAAGAGCCGACGCAGAAACGATGTATCCCTAAGGCGCGCCGCCTAAACCCTCGTTTTTGTTTTATCATCATAGCCTGATCGTTCAGCGCACCGGCGTGCCCTCGGGTATCGCGTCGTCAACGAAAATCACCTTGCAGCCGCAGGCGTTATTGGTGCCGGCCAGCAGCATACCCTCGCTGGTAACGCCGGCCAGACGCGCCGGCTTGAGATTGGCGACGACGATGATCTTGCGCCCGATCAGCTGCTCGGGCGTATATTCGCCCTTGATGCTGGAAACGATCACCCGCTCGCCGATGCCGTCGTTTAAAGTCAGCTTGAGGCAGCTATGCGATTTGCGCAGCTCGCTGCATTTGACCACGCGGCAGACGCGCAGATCGACCTGTTCGAATTGCTCTATATTGATCTCGGGGGCAAACGGCGGCGTCGCATCCGGCTCGCCGTACACGCGCTCGGCCGGCGGCTGCTCCGCTTCCTCCGGCGGCGGCGGCGCGGCTTCGGCCTCGGTGATCGGGTAGCTGAAATCGAGCAGATGCAGATAGTCGTCCTTATTGATCGCGTAGAGGAAAAGATACAGGCGCGGCCCGCGCTCCTTGTCGATCAGCAGCTTATATACGGTGGCAAAGAAATTCTTCTGCCGCTCCTTGATCGCTTTATCATCGCCGGTATCCGCGCCTGCCGTCTGCTTGGGTATGGCATAGAGCGCATTATTCAGCTCCTCCAGCGTATAGTTGTTCGCGGACAGCGTTTGATGCAGCAGCTCGATCTCGCGCCGCTGTTCGGCGTTCAGCTGATCATAGACCTCCCAGTTGCGGCCGCTGCGCAGGCGGTTGACGTTCTCCGGCGCGCATTGCTCCAGCCAGTAGCGGGCGCGGTCAAGGCGATCGGCAAATTGCGCATGCTTGTAGGGCGTGCCGATCTTTTCGAACACGGTTTCCAGCATCGGCACGTTGAAATCGACCACCGAGCCTAATTGCACCAGATGATTCATCGGCACCGTTTCCACATGGCGGTTCTCGATCAGGCAATTATACATGATCGCCTGCGTATGCTCGTCGGCCTGGCCGGCGCGCAGCGCCTCCAGCTGACGGTCGAATTCCGAGTATTGGCGGAGTATGCCGTCGTCAAAGCAGAAGTCAAAGGCGCGCGTCGGCTCGGTGCGGGCATACAGCCATAGTATCAGCTCCGGCTGATAGAGCTTGAGCAGCGAGGCGGCGGTGAGATTGAGGCCGGTGCTGCCGGACATTTTGCCGGTAGCGCCCTTGATGCCGATGAATTCATAGCCCTGAAACACCGGCGCGGGGAAGCCGAAAATTTCCTCGCTGATGCGTTTGCCGACCTGATAGCTGCCGCTGGGGCTGGCGTGATCCTTGCCTCCCGGCTCAAAATCGACCTGCTCGTAGCGCCAGCGCATCGGCCAATCCACCTTCCACACCAACTTGCAATTATGGTCGCGGAGGAAGTCGAAGCTGCCGCTGTGACCGCAGGCGCAGCTGTACTCGGCGATACGGTTGTCGCCGGACAGCGAGTGGATGCGCGTGGTGTCGCGGCCGCATACCGGGCAGAAGATGCTGACCGGGTAATAGCTGTCGCGCTCGCCCTCGGCCGCGTCCTGCGTGCGGAAGCTGTCAAGGATGTCAAATATCTGGCCGCGCTTTTCCAGCGCCAGCAGTATATCGTCCACATATGCGCCCGAGCGGTACATTGCGCCCTGATAGCGGTAGTCCATGTTCAGGTCGAAGCATTCCACCGACTGCATGAACTCGGCCTCGAAATGCTCGGCAAAGGTGGCGCAGCCGTCGTCAAAAGGGTTGGGCACGTCCACATAGGGCGCGCCGATATAGCGCTCATAGCCCTCGGTGATGGCGGCGACATTGGACGGCACCTTGCGCATACGGTCAAATTCATCCCAGGAGAACAGCAGCCGCGCCCGTTTGCCCTGTTTTCGCAGCGCCTTGACCACGAAAAAGCTGGTGGCAATATCGCGGAAATTGCCGATGTGGATGGAGCCGGAGGGGCTGATGCCGGCGGCGCATACGTATTCCTGCTTATGCGGATTGCGTTCGATGATGCGCAGCGCCAATTCTTCTGACCAATGCATAATATCTCACCTTTCTAATGGTATCGCCGCCGCTAAACGCAGTCGGGGTCTAAAAATAAATTTTACCGATAAACGCGGCAAAAGTCAATAGCAGGCGCGGGATAAAAAACCCGCTCAAATGAGCGGGGGATTATTGGTGGAGGGGGGTGGATTCGAACCACCGAAGGCGGTGCCAACAGATTTACAGTCTGCTCCCTTTGGCCACTCGGGAACCCCTCC
>JAUNBC010000015.1:0-20664 GCA_030527285.1 Bacillota bacterium
TGAGAGAGTGAGAGAGTGTGAAAGGAGGAGATGAGATGGGCTTATTCGACAGGCATGGCGAAGTCGAGCCGGCGGAGTTGAAGCCGGCGGAGGAGGTGCTGCCGGCGCAGACGGCGGCGGAGGACGGTCAGGCGGCGGCGAGCAGCGGTCAGGCGATGCGGCAGGAGCTGCCGGAGCAGCTGATCATCGAAGCGGCGAGCGGCGAGCGGCCGCCGGTTTTATCACAGATCTACGCGCAGGCGGCGGTACAGGCGCTGCGTAATAGCTGCGGACGGCAGGCCGAGGAGCTGGCGCGGCAAAAGGCGGCGCTTGCTCCGGCCACCTCGCGGCATCGTGAGCAGCCGTTGAGCGAAGAACAGCGTATCATCCGCGATATGCAGGAGGCGCGCGGGGGCGGGCTGTTTAGCTAAGAGGCCGATAGATTTAAGCAAAGAGCAGTCATGGATCGCATAGCAGGTAAAGGTTTGAGGCGCGGGGACGCGGCTCATTTTATTATGCCATAAGGCAAAAAAGGAGGAAAACATATGTCTAATATTACCGGAGTAAGGACTACCGGAAACATCGCCGCAGCGCGGCGAGCGGTGGATATGGCCAAGGAGATCGCCAGACTCGACCCCAATGACGGGCCGTTTCTGACCTTCCTCAAGCTGGCCAAGAAGGACAGCCGTATCGTTTACAACCCCAAATTTGAGTGGCTGGAGGATGAGCTGCTGGCGACTTGGGGCGAGGTGGACGGCGCTACGTTAGCCGCCTCTACCAGTTTGGCGGTGGCCGATGGGTCTATCTTCCGCGTCAACGACGTGATCAAGATACCGTCCACCGGCGAGCAAATGCTGGTCACCGCCATTGCCGGCAACACCTTGACCGTGGCGCGCGGCTACGGAGCTACCGCCGCCGCCAATATCGCCGACGAGGCGGTGGTGTTGAACGTCGGCAGCGCGATGCCGGAAAACAGCTCGCAGCGCGTGGTCAAATCGACCAAGGAGACTAACGCCTATAATTATACGCAGATCTTCCGCACGCCGATCGCTTTGTCCGGCACCGAGGCGGCCAGCCGCTTGAACGGCGGCAAGGACCGCAATTATCAGCGGCGTAAGGCCTCGCTGGAGCATAAGCGCGACATTGCCCGCGCCATGTATTACGGCGAGCGCAAGGAGGACGTCTCCGGCGCGACCCCGCGCCGTACCATGGGCGGCTTGCTGCAATTCCTCGGCGCCAACAGCGTGGCTTTTGATGCGAGCACGCTGCCGCTGACTTATCGCAACTTTGACCTTGAGGTGGCGCAGCAGGCTTTCCGCTACGGCTCCGAGGACAAGCTGTTGATCGCCGGCCCGCAACTGGCTGCCGCGATCAATCAATGGGCGGAGAAAAAGCTCGTTACGGATGTTAAAGATAATACGCATGGCATTCGCGTCAAAAATTTAGTCACCTCGTACGGCGACTTGAAGGTCGTTTACGACCCGCTGCTCGAAGGCAGTATTTACGGCGGCTATGGCTTTGTCATCGACCCGGACAATGTGCGCTACGTGCATTTGGACGGCCGCGATACCAAGCTCAACGTCGACGTGCAAAACAATGACGTGGACGGTATCGTCGATGAATTCCTCACCGAATGCTCGCTTGAGGTTCGTCTGCCGAAAACGCATATGCTGATCACCGGCGCTTATGTAGCCGAGTAGTTTCTTCAGATGGCGGGGCGGACGTATCGTCCGCCCCCATCGGGAGCAACGGGCAGCGTAAAGATAAGAGCAAAGCAAGGCAAGGATAAGGAGAAAAGCTTATGAGCAGATATTTGCGCACCTACCGGGACTTTTCCGGCGGATTGAGCGAGGCCGCCAATGATAATATGCGTGATAATCAGCTGCTGCGCGCTAAAAACGTCATGCCCGGCGACGGCTACGGCATTGCGCGCGCTTATGGCACCGAGATAGCGTACCCGCAGGTGGCGGCCGGCGAGCCGGTATGCGAGCTGATCGAGTTCAAACCGGCGAACAGCGGCAGCGTGCTGGTCGCTTTCACACAGGCTGCCGCCGACAGCCAGCGTATTTACCTGTATGACGGCGAGGAACAGCAATGGGAAAATATCTGCGCGGCGACGGCTCCGCTCAAGGACTGGTTCATTCAAGCCGGTAAGCTGTGGTGGCTGGACGGCGCGGCTATTTGGACTTATGACGGCAGCAGCATCAGCGAGGCGGCGATCACGCCTGCCGCCGCTACGCCTTCCGCCGCCGAGTTAGCCTTCTGGGAGCGCGTCAAACAGGCGGATTCGGTAGAGCAGCGCGGACAGCGGTGGTTCTACGCCAGCTCTGTCGCTAATGAGCTGTACTTTTCCGATATCGGCGACCCGACTTCCTTTGAGCTGACTTCGATCATCAATATCAACACCAAGGATGATGATACGATCACCGCGCTCAAGGAATTCAACGAGGGTATATTGATCTTCAAAAGGCGCAGCGTGCATTATCTGTCCGGCTGGGATTTGGCGGCGGGCACGGATATTAAGCTGACGCAGCTCAACGTCACCTGCGGCACGGCTTTCCCCCGCAGCGTTAAGACGGTGGAAAACGCGGTATTGTACCTGGGCATAAACGGTATATACCGGCTGTATTTGCCCAGCTATTCATATGTCGTGGCGGCGGAAAATATCTCCGAGTACAAGATATCCTCGGCGCTGACAGAGCCGGGGCATATCAGCGAGGCTCATGCCGCCGTATGGGATAACGCCTATTATCTGACTGTGGTCAATCAGCAGCCGCAGTATACGGACGGCGTATTGGACGGCTATACGCCGTTGCGCCGCGAATTCCGCTATCTGCCGGCTTATCAGGCGTTCTTTGGCGAATTCACGCAGGGCGCGCATTGCTATACGACGGCGCTCGGCGAGAGCGGGCTGTTCCTCGGCGCGGATAACGGTTATATACTGCGCTATGATAAGAGCAGCTATCATTATATACATACCGGTGAGCCGCTGTATGACGCGGACGGCGAGCTGCTGCTGGCCTCCGGCGCGCCGCTGCCGATCGAAGTAACGGCGGTGAGCAAGGGTTTCGACGTGGCCGGTTCGATGGTCACCGACGCCAAGCTGAAAAAGGCGCAGGTGGTGGTGCGGCAGTATCGCGCCGAAAGCTCCATGCTCAGCTTGTATATCAGCGCCGACTATCACCATAGCGGCTGGGAGATGGACTTTGACGAGAGTCTGGTCTGGGACGAAGGCGAATACGGCGAGGATTATTGGGGCTGGAAGGATACGTTAGTCAAGGAAATATGTATAAATAATAAAGCTAAGCGGCTGCAATTTACCTTTACCGACGCGCATTTAGATATGCCGCTTTTGATCTACGGCGTCGGTATCATCTATAAAAAGAAGCGCCCGCGCGGCAGTCGCGAGGGCGTTAGCGAAAAGGCGGTGGTCTATAATGACTAATGTCAGCTTTCCCTATAACTTACAGGACGGGCAAAAAGCCTATGCCGCAAGGATAATGGCGAATTTCAACACGCTGCTGGACTGGGTGAACGACGCGCAAAACGACATGGAAATAACCGTGGACGGCATAGCGGCGGCGACCTTGGCTGGCGCTTTGGCCGAGCTGCTGGCCAAGTATGCCAACTACTACACCAAGGCGGAGGACGACAGCGCCCTGGCTACGGCTACGGATAATCTGATCGCCTCTATCTCATGGGACGAGGACACGGGGGTCATGACCTGGACGGAGAAGGACGGCACCGTGCACAGCTTCAACACGCCGATCGAGAAGGTGCCTGCTTCGATGGCGCTGGTCGAAGTAGCGGGCGTGACTTATCTGCGCATCACCAACCTTGACGGCACATATACCGAATGCAACGTCTCCGAGCTATTGAACACCTACACCTTCGCCAATTCCGGCTCGATAGCGCTGAGCGCGGTCGAGCAGGCGGACGGCTCTTATCAGGTATCGGGGAGCGTGAGGAACAACTCCATCACCGCGGCGATGCTGGCGACGGAAACGGTCAGCCAGTTAGAGGGCTACGTATCCGACGCGGAGACGGCGGCGGCTACGGCGGGCACGCAGGCGGGCAACGCTGAAACCTCCGCCGCGGCTTCTGCGGACAGCGCGGAGGAAGCGGCTTTATCCGAGGCGGCGGCTGCTGCTTCTGAAATAGCGGCAGGCACGAGCGAAACGAACGCCCAGGGCTATGCGCAGACCGCTACCGTCAAGGCGGCTGCGGCGGCAGGCTCGGCGGGGGACGCGGCGGACAGCGCAACGCTCGCCGAGAGCTACGCTGTGGGCGGTACGGGCGCAAGAAGCGGCGAGGATACGGATAACGCCAAGTATTACAAGGAGCAGGCGGCGGCGATCGTAGGCAATGATTTCGTCACCAGGAAAGCGTCGGCGCCGGAGGGTAACGTGGCGGTATTCGCGGCTGACGGCGATATCGTGGACGGCGGCGCGGCCTTAGAGGGATTGCAGGAGAGCATCACGGCTGAGGGTCTGCTCAAGGGCGCGGGCGGCGGCGTGGTATCCGCGGCTGTGGCCGGAGAAGATTATCAGGCTCCGCTGACGGCGGGAACGGACTATTACGCGCCCGGCGGCGCGGATATACCCGTATCTGACGGCGGCACGGGTGCAAGCTCGGCGGCGGCGGCGCGGTCAAACTTAGGCGCGCAGGCGGAGATCAATGCCAGCGGGATATTGAAAGGCGCGGGCGCGGGCAGCGTGAGCGCGGCTGTGGCGGGGGAGGATTATCAGGCTCCGCTGACGGCGGGCGATAATATCACCATTGCGGATAATGTTATCTCGGCGGCAGGTGGCGGCGGCAAGACAGAGCTGACGCGCTTTACTGCCAGCGGCACATGGACGGTACCGGACGGCGTGACTGAGGTCGACATATTCTTGGTCGGCGGCGGCGGCGGCGGTGTGGGCGGAGCTACTTATCAAGACTATAGCGGTGGCAGATACTATACAAAATGGTATGTTGGTGGGTCTGGTGGCGGGGCTTACGCTGCTTTTTATCGCTTAAGTGTTACTCCGGGTGACTCCTACGCTATTCAAATAGGCGCCGGAGGCTATGGTGGAGCAGAAGCTACCTATAACGCAAACTCAGGTGATTATGTATTAGGTAATGCGGGCGCGGGCGGCAGTACGTCATTTGGTAACTTGACTGTAGGCGGCGGAAGCGGCGCTGTAGGCGCTACTGGTGGCGCTGGCGGCGGTGGCGGAGGCGGCAGCGGGATGCAGGGCGTTAATTCTGGTACCTTTTATTTCGGCAACGGTGGCTATAATGGCGGAGATGGGGTATGTACCAGCAGTAGTAGCACCGCTACTCCGTCTGCATCAGGGAAAGGTAGTCGTAAAACCGTCTGGTTTGAAGGTAATGGGGCTTTCAGCATACCGTACCAATATTATAATCCTTATGACAACCTTATATATGCCGGAGGCGGCGGCTACGCTGATAGAGTAGGGGGTTCTCCAGTATCCCTTACAGGAGGGTATGGCTGCGGCGGCAAAGGAAGTACCGGCGTAGGGTCGGCGGGTTATGACGGTATCGTGATCATTTACGCATAGGAGGTGCAACATGGCAAGATATGCGAAAATCGAGGACGGCGTTTGCGTCAATATCATCGTGGCGGACGCGGAATTTGCCGCGGCGTATGGGTATATCGAATTAGCCGAGGGCATGGGCATCGGCGACAGCTTTGACGGAACTACATGGACGAAAGCGCCGCAGCCGGAGCTGCCGGATGTGCCGGATGTGCCGGATGTGCCTGTCGAGGCAAGTCTTGAGGACAGGGTCGATGCTTGCGAGCAGGACATCGAGCAGATCATCAGCGGACTGGAGGCGATGGCATGAGCGCACGAAGCGAGAGGATAGCGGCGGCATTGGCTCACGTGCGCGGCATTTTGGATAGCCGCGCCGCCGAGATCAGGGAGAAAGACGAGCTGTTGGCCGAACTGCGCAATAAATTCGAGCGGTTGGACGCTACCACTTTTTGGGCGGAGCTGGACAGCGGCAAGAGCATAGCGGAGGGCGCGGAGGTGCGATATTTCGGCAAATATTACCGGTGTATCAAGGCGCATACCAAGGCGCTGCTGCGGTCGCCCTTGAACGAGGAATACTGGCAAGAAATAGAGTAACGGGGGTAAGCGGACATGACCATTGAGCTGACGATTTTAATTTCCGTGCTGTCCGTGTCGGCGGCGGGAGAGTGACGGATGGGCGAGCAGCGGCATAGAATATATTATTTCAATTAGACAGGCGGTGATCATATGCAAATAGAGCTGGCGATGTTATTGTCAGCGCTGACGGTGTTTTTTGCCGGATTTGCCGCGCTATCCGCTAACCGGCGCGCCTCGCGCAAGGAGAATATCGACGCGGCGGCGCGGGAGGCGACCATCATCACCAAGTTAGACGGTATCAAGGAAGGGCAGGTCGAGCTGCGTACCGACGTCAAGGCGATACATAGCGAAATGTCCGGTATCGCCGAGCGCTTGGTGGCGGTAGAGCAAAGCGTCAAATCCGCGCATCAGCGTTTGGACAGGGCAAAAGTAAGCGAGGTGCAGCAATGCGCATCAGAATAATCCATGCGGCGAAAAAACCGCGAGAATTTTCCAAAAAGGTGCTGGCCGCCGTGATGACGACATATTTTGTAGGAGTAGCGGTGGGCGGCTATATCGTGACCTGCCGCTTGCCGGAATTGTTGGGCGAACTGCTGGCCTTCATCGGCGGGGTGTCGGCGGTGGCGGTCGGCTTCTATGCCTGGAAGGCCAAGGCGGAAAATCTGCAAAAATACTCGGCGTTGCCGACGGATGATATGGAAGGGGGACTGTAAATGTCAGGTTGGTATTTCAATGATCTGAGCGTGATCAGCGGGATGATCGGCGTATTGGCGTTCA
The DNA here is from genome assembly GCA_030527285.1 of Bacillota bacterium. Lineage (GTDB taxonomy): Bacteria > Bacillota > Dehalobacteriia > UBA4068 > UBA4068 > JAUNBC01. The sequence continues at coordinate 6,873 of JAUNBC010000015.1, forward strand.
TCGTATCGCTGATCACGCAAATGACCAAGGAGCTGCGCCCGTTCAAGCTGATACCGACGCAGGCGCAGGTGATAGTCACCTCGCTGCTGCTCTGCGAGGCGTTGTACTTCGCCTATGTGCGTATCGCCGGCGCGGAGGCGCTGTGGTACATGGCGGCGGCGGCGGGAGTGGGCGCTTTCATAGTTGCTTTCATCGCTATCTATGGCTGGGAGCGGCTGCATGAGCTGGCGCTGCGCTTCGGCTTGAACAAGCTGGCCGAGCAGGCCGCCAAACAGAAAGGGAAGTGAGCGTATGACTACGAGCAAGAAGCTGCTGGCGCAGGCGGCGGCCGAGGTCGGTTATCGCGAGGGTGCGGGCAACAGCAATAAGTACGGCGCATGGTATGGGCTGAACGAGCAGGATTGGTGCCTGATCTTTATTTGCTGGTGCGCCCATAGTGCGGGCATCAGCGGCACGGTGATACCGAAAATGGCCTGGTGCCCGGCGTTTATGAGCTGGTTTGAACAGCAGGGAAGGCTGATACTTCGGGGGAGCGGTCAAGCCCGACCCGGCGATATCGTGTTTTTTGACAACAACGGCAACGGCGTTTGCGATCACGTCGGTATCGTCGAGCAATGGACGGCGGGCAAGCTGCATACCATTGAAGGCAATCGCGCAAATAGCGTAGCGCGCGCCGCCTACCGGCAAACAGACGAGCATATACTCGGCTATGGCCGACCCAAATATCAACAGGAGGATGAGCAAATGCAGATACAAAAGAAAAAGGTCTACATCAACGGCAGGGAGCGGGAATTGCACATGATCTTTATCGAGGGGGAGAACTTCCCGGCGCTGCGCGAGATCGTCGCCGCGCTGGGCGGCAAAGTTGACTATCGAGAGACGGAGAAGCGCATTGAAATTACTATATAACGCCGGCCGGCGTTTTTTTAATGCAGAAAGGAGCATATAAATGGGTATATATAAAGTGAATTCGGACGGACGCGCGCCCAAGGGGCTGACGGTCGGCGATCTGGTGGTGACCGGCGGCGGTACCTACACCATCACCGGCGTTAACAGCGACGGGTCCTATAACAGCAGCTTGGCCAATGCGGCGCAGACCACGTACAATTACGGCGGCGGCTATAATACGGCCGCGCCTCAGACCCCAGCCGCGCCGGCCGCGTCATCGTCCGCGCCGTCGCTTTTGCGCCGCCTTCAGGAGCTGATACTCAACTTCAGCAGCGCGGCAGGCGACAGCCTGGGCAGCCGTCTTGCGAATAATGCGGCAGCGACGGCTCCGTCGGGCGGCAACGTCGATATCGTGGATGCGGCGGCGCGGTTGAACGGCATTTTCCGCGTCAATGCGGATGGGCGCGCTCCCTTGGGCTTGACGGTCGGCGATCAGGTGGTGACCGGCGGCGGTACCTACACCATCACCGGCGTTAACGCGGACGGCAGCTACACCAGCCGTTTGGCCGATGCCGCGCAGACGACTTACAATTATCAGGGCGAATATGACAGTTATGCGCCCGCTCCCGCTCCGACGCCGGCGGCGGCTCCGCTAAGCAGCTATGAGGAGCAGCTGGCGGAATTGCAGCAGCTGTATGAGGATATTCTGGAGCAGACCCTGAACAGCAGCTATCAGCCGCTCGATCTCAGCACCTATACCGCGCCCGCGCTCAGCTTTGAACAAGCGGTGCAGCAGGCGGAGGCGGTGCTGGCGCCGCAGTACAGCGATAAATACGAACAGGCAGGCGAGGCGGCGGTGCAGGCTCTGGAAAAGATGGGCCTGTATGACAGCTTCTACGGGCAGGCTTTGTCGGCGGAAGCGCAAAACGATATCAGCCGCGATCTAAACGCCGCCATCTATGCTTTGGCGCTGCAATTGATGGGCGCGTCGGAGGAGCAAGCTGTAGCTATGGCCAAATTGGCGATGCAGGAAAATCAGTTTGCCGCCAATATCAACGCCGAAAATCGCGTACAGGCCTTGAATGCGCTGTACAAGCTGATGCAGCAGCAGGCGGCGCTGATGCCGGCAGAAAACGGTTGATCGGGATAGCAGGAGATATATAGTATAAGGTAGAAAGAAGGGGTTAGAATAAGCGTAAATCTACGCAAAGGGAAACGCGATGAAAATACTCCCCTTCTTTCTGCCGATGTCCGGCTGTCCGTTCCAATGTATATACTGCGATCAGGTAGCTATATCCGGCGAGAGCGGCAAACCCACGCCGCAGCAGGTGGCAGCGCAGGCGGCGGCGTTTGACGGCGGCACTGATGCGGAGCTGGCCTTCTATGGCGGCACCTTTACGGCGTTACCGGTATCGGAGCAGGATGCTTACTTGCAGGCGGCGGGCGCGGCTCTCAGCGAGGGGCGCATTGGCGGCATTCGTATCTCCACCCGCCCCGACTGCATCGACGAGCCGGCGTTGACGCGCTTGCGCGAGCAGGGCGTGCGCACGGTGGAGCTGGGCATACAGAGCTTTGACGACGAGGTGCTGCGCCGCTCGGGGCGCGGCTATACGGCGCAGACGGCGATCGAGGCTTGCCGCGCGGTCAAGGATATGGGCTTGCGGCTGGGCGTGCAGATGATGACCGGATTGCCCGGCGACGACCGCGATAAGGCGTTAGCTACGGCGCGGCGGACGGTGGCGCTTGACGCGGACATGGCGCGTATCTATCCGCTGCTGGTGCTGCGCGATACGCCGCTGGCGCGGTTATGGGAGCGCGGCGGTTATCAGCCGCAAACGACGGACGATGCGGCGGAGCTATGCGCCGAGCTGCTGGCGGTGTTTACGGCGGCGGAGCTGCCGGTGATACGTATCGGCCTCAACGCCGGAGCTGACGTGGAACAGGCGCTGCTGGCCGGCCCCTATCATCCGGCTTTCGGCGCTATCGTCAAGACGGCGCTGAAACGGCGGCAGATCGAGTATTTGCTGGACGGTGCGGGCCGTGAGCAAGCGGCGATCATCGGCTTCCCGCGGGAGGACACGCCGCTGGTATTCGGGCAGGACCGGCGCAATATGCTGTATCTGGGACGCGCATATCCGTATCTGGCCTTGATGCCGCTGCCCGATCTGGCGCCCGGGGAGATCAGCCTGACAGCGGACGAAAAAACGGTCAAACTTGGCCTCAAAGAATTCTGCGAGCGGCAATACTCATAGTATTGCCGCGCTTTTTTTATGCCCGAACGGCGGCGGCGGTTGCGCAATCGGCGGTTTATGTTATAATGTTTAATAGCCGTTGCCAATCGCTGCGCGAAGCAAGGGAGATATACGTTGATAAAGAATTATGACGAGTATCATGGCATTCGTCCGGCTTGGGCGGAAATAGATTTAGCAGCGCTGCGCTATAATGCGCGGCTGGTGCGCGAGCGCGTCGGCGGCAGGCGGCGGGTGATGGCGGTGATCAAGAGCAACGCCTACGGTCATGGCGCGGTGCAGGCGGCGCGGACGCTGCTGGACGCCGGCGTTGACCGGCTGGCTGTGGCTACTGTGGACGAGGCTGTGGAATTACGCCGCGCCGGCGTTATAGCGCCGTTGATGACGCTCGGCTATACGCCGCCGCAGCAAATGGAGATGGCGCTGCATTACGACTTGATCAGCACCGTGTTTTCCCTGGAGCTGGCGCAGCGGTTAAATGACGCGGCGGCGCGGCTGGATAAGACCGCTGTCGTACATATCAAGCTGGACAGCGGTATGCGGCGGCTCGGCTTTAACGCGGACGATGACGGCTTGCGGCAGGTGCGGCAGGTCTGCCGTCTGCCGCGGCTCAGGGCCGAGGGGCTGTTCTCGCATTTTGCTGACGCCGACTCCGCCGATAAAAGCTATACGCTGCGGCAATTACAGGTGTTCGACGACTTTATCATGCGGGCGAGGGCGCTGGGCATGGAGTTTGCGATCTGCCATATCGCCAATTCCGCCGCCGTTTGCGACCTGCCCGATAGCTGGTATCAAATGGTGCGTCCCGGCATCATGCTTTACGGCGCGCAGCCCTCGGCGCAGGTGCAGCGGTTGCCGCTGCGCGCGGTGATGAGCGTACGCGCGGAGATATCGCAGCTGCGGCGCGTCAATGCCGGCGACAGCCTTTCCTATGGCCGCGCCTGGCGCGCCGGTCGTCCCAGCCTTATCGCCACGCTGCCGCTCGGTTATGCCGACGGCGTGCTGCGCGCCTTTGGCAATCGCGGGCGGATGCTGCTGCATGGGCAGTATGCGCCGATCGTCGGGCGGGTGTGCATGGATCAGCTGATGCTCGACATCAGCGATATCGAGGGCGTACAGGCCAATGACATAGCGACGCTGCTCGGAGCCGACGGCGGAGCGCTGATCGGCATCGACGAGCTGGCGGCCGTGGCCAATACCATCAACTATGAAATGTTTTGCCTGCTGGGCTTGCGTTTACCAAAAATCTATATCGACGGAGGTAGCCGACAATGATCGCCATCGGCGCGGACCATGCCGCTTATACGGCCAAGGAGCAGTTGAAGGAGTATTTATTGGAGCAGGGTTATCAGCTGCGCGACTATGGCTGCGACAGCGACGAGAGCGTGCATTATCCGCTGTACGGCGCGGCGGTGGCGCGCGCTGTGCAAAGCGGCGAATGCGAGCGCGGCATCCTGCTTTGCGGTACCGGCATCGGTATGAGCGTCGTCGCCAACAAGTTTGACGGCGTGCGCGCCGCGCTCTGCCATGACGCTTTTACCGCCGCCGCCAGCCGCGAGCACAATGACGCGAATATACTGGTGATGGGCGCGCGCGTGCTCGAGCAGCGGCAAATACGCGAGATCGCCGACATTTGGCTGCATGGCCAATTCGCCGGCGGCCGGCATCAATTGCGGCTGAATATGATCGCTGAGATCGAAAAGGGGAGATAGCATGCGTCAATCATGGGATGAATATTTTATGAGTATCGCGCATCTGGTCAAGACGCGCTCTACCTGCCTGCGCCGTCAGGTGGGCGCGGTGGCGGTGTCCAAGGAGAAGCGCATACTCGGCACCGGCTATAACGGCCCGCTGCCGCATACCGCGCATTGCGACGAGGTGGGTTGCCTGCGCGAGCAGCTGGGCATACCGTCGGGGCAGCGGCATGAGATCTGCCGCGCCCAGCATGCCGAGGCCAATATCTGCAATTTCGCCGCCCGTTACGGCATGGCCCTGGACGGCGCGACCATTTACGTCACCGACCGACCCTGCACCATTTGCGTCAAGGCCATGGTCACCTCCGGCGTCGTCCGCGTCGTGTTTGACAGCGAATATCCGGACGAGCTGGCCTGCGAGCTGGCTCGCGAGGCGGGCATGGAATTGGTCAAATACAGCGATATCGTCAAGTGAGGAGTAAATGATGAAGGTATTATCCGTATTCGGCACGCGCCCCGAGGCGATAAAAATGGCGCCGGTGGTCAAGGCGCTGGCCGAAGCGCCCAATATCAACAGCCGTATCTGCGTCACCGCCCAGCATCGGGAAATGCTCGATCAGGTGCTGCGGCTGTTCGCCATCGAGCCGGACTATGATCTCGACCTGATGCGCCATCAGCAGACTATCGGCGATATCACCGCCGAGGTGCTGCAGGAGCTGATACCGATCATCGAGCACGAGCGGCCGGAGCTGCTGCTGGTGCATGGCGATACCACCACCACCTTTGCCGCGGCGCTGGCGGCCTATTATACGCATACGCGCATCGGCCATGTCGAGGCCGGCCTGCGCACCAGCGATAAATACGCGCCCTATCCCGAGGAGATGAACCGCCGTCTCACCGGCGCGCTGGCCGATCTGCATTTCGCGCCGACGCTGATCGCCGCCAATAATCTGCGCATGGAGAACGTGCCCGACGAGCGCATCCATATCACCGGCAATACGGTGATCGACGCGCTGCTCGATACCGTGGAGAAGCCCTGCGAGCTGGCGGAATACGGCCTCGGCGCTATCGACTGGAGCCGCCGCGTGCTGCTGCTGACCTGCCATCGCCGCGAGAACTGGGGCGAGCCGATGCAGCAGATATTCGCCGCCGTCAAGCGCGTATTAGAGGAGCATCCCGATATCGAGCTGGTCTTTCCCTGGCATAAGAACCCGCTGGTGCGCGATACGGCGCTGCTATATCTGGGCGAGAGCGAGCGCATACATTATGTGGAGCCGCTCGACTATCTGCCCTTCTGCCACGTGATGCGCCGTTGCCATCTGGCGCTTACCGATAGCGGCGGTTTGCAGGAGGAAGCGCCGGCGCTGGGCAAGCCGGTGCTGGTGCTGCGAGAGGTCACCGAGCGTCCCGAGGCTATCGACGCCGGTACCGCGGCGTTAGCCGGCGTCGGCTTCGATAGCGTTTACGCGGCGGCCACGCGGCTGCTCGACGACGAGGCGGCGTACCGGCAAATGGCGCAGGCGATCAACCCCTACGGCGACGGCCGCGCGGCGCGGCGTATCGTCGATATCATCGGCGCTATTTAGCCAATGCGTATGGCATGGCACTTTCGTTTCAGCCAAGAAACTGTTAAAACAGTTGCAGGAATCAAGAGAAATAGCGAGAATATTCTAAATGGTGAAGTATTTCGATCGCCGTCATCAGGAAATATCCGCCTCCCGGCGCAGACTGCTTATGGCTTGCATCAGCTTTGGCCTGACGCTGGGCTTATCCATCTGCATCGTCGGTTTTATTCTTGGCGGGTGGCTGGATCAGCGCCTGGACAGCGCGCCGTGGTGCCGTGTGGCCGGTGCGCTGCTGGCGATAGCGGCTTCCTTTTACCGTCTGTATCGTGATTTGTTAGCCGCCGAGCGGCAGGATGAGGAGAACGACGCTTGACCTATGTTATCGGAGCCGCAGCCGGTTTGCTGTACGGCGGCCTGTGCGGCTGGCTGAAATACTTTTTCTTATGGCAGCCGATCATGAAAGGGCGCCGCGCCGCCGACGGCCGCCATATTTACGGCGCTATCATCATCTCGATGGCGGCCAATATCGTGATCCTGCTGGCGGTGTTTTTCCTGCGCGGGCTGCTGCCTTTTTCCTATGAGGCGGCGCTGATCGCGGCGGCGGTTGCCTTATCGCTGCTGGGACGCTTATCGCCGCTGCGTGACGCCAGGAAGCTGGCGCAATTAGAGAGTTTGCGGGCGGAGTCCGTGGCTGAGGCCGCGCCGCCCGATGATCATGACGAGGGAAGTGAGTAGCGAGTGCATGGCGCAAGCGGTTTGTTTCATATCGGGCCGATAGAAGTGACCTCGGTGATGGTGACGATGACGGCTATAACTATCGGCCTGACGCTATTGTCGTATTTTGCCACGCGCAACATGAGCGAGCGTCCGCGCGGATTGCAAAACTTCATGGAAAAGTGCGTCGAAATGCTCGATAATTTCATTGCCGATATTGTTGGCAAAGAGCATTCGCGGCAGCTTTTCCCCTTTTTGGCGACGCTGTTCATTTTCATACTCGTCTCCAATTACAGCGGCCTGCTGCCCTTCGCCGGCAGCCTGCCCGGCCTGACCGCGCCGACCTCGGTGATCAACGTCACCGCCGCGCTGGCTGTATGCACCTTTTGCATGACGCATTACAGCGGCGTGCGCGCCCATGGCGTACATTATCTTGCGCATTTTACCAAGCCCTTCATCTTCATGCTGCCGCTGCTGCTGATCGATGAATTCGTGCGTCCGCTCAGCCTCACCCTCCGACTTTACGGCAATATCTACGGCGAGGAGACGGTCACGCATGAGATCTTCAATCTGGTGCCGCTGGCCGTACCGTTGGTGATGCAGGGCTTGTCTTTATTGATGGGCTTTGTGCAGGCGATGGTGTTCGTGCTGCTGTCGAGCATTTATATCAGCGGCGCGCTTGGCGAGGGGCATTAGCGATCCGCTTGATCTCGGTATTACTGTTGGTATTTACATAAACCCAATGTTTCGCTGAAAGGAGGTTGCCTGTACATGAATAGTGGTTTGATTGCGATAGCTGCGGCAATAGCTATCTCGGTTTCAACTATCGGCCCCGGCATCGGCCAGGGTAATGCCGCGTCCAAGGCGATGGAAGGCATGGCGCGTCAGCCCGAGGCCAGCGGTAGCATCCGCACGTCTTTGATCCTGGCTTTGGCTTTTATGGAAGCGCTGACCATTTATGGCCTGCTGATCGCTATTATGATCGTCGGTCAGATCTGATCCGGCATTGATACTGCCGCGGCGCGGGGGTTCGCTCCGCGCCCGGCGGTAGTTGTAGGGAGGACGGCTGGGTATGGAGATTTTGGGACTTAATCTGGCGGAATTCATCTTCGCCATCGTGAATTTCTTGCTGCTGTTATGGCTGCTGAAGAAATTCCTCTATAAGCCGATCTTGAAAATGCTCGACGACCGCAAGGCCGGTATCGACGAGGCATTGGATCAGGCGGCGGCAGCGCGCGAGGAAGTAGCCGCTACCGCGGAAAACCTGCGTCTGGAAATAGCCAAGGCGCGCGCCGAGGCCGAGTCGATCATCGGCGACGCCAGGCAGCGTGGCGAGGCGGCGCGCGATGAGATAGTGCGAGCCGCGCGTGAGGAAGCTCAGGCGCTGAGCAGTAACGCCCTGCAGCAGATCGAGCGCGAGAAGGAAAAGGCGCTTGCCGATCTCAAGGGGCAGATCGCCGATATGGCGATCATGGCGGCGGAGAAGCTGTTATCCGAGAAGCTGACCGCCGAACAGGAGCAGGCGCTGCTCGACAAATACGTTAAAGAGGTAGGCCGTCTGCAATGAGAGAGAATTCTGTGGCCGGACGTTATGCCTTGGCGTTATTTGAGGTAGCCGAGGCCAACGCTCTGACAAAGGAGATCGAACAGCAGCTTGATACTTTCGCCGCGCAAATGCTGGCGGACAGTTCGGCGCGCCATCTGTTCTGCGGCCGCGATATTTCCGCGCCGGCGAAAAAGCAGATGCTCGGCGAGCTGTACGGCGGCGTTTTTCATCCCTTTGTGCTCAATTTCCTCTCGCTGGTGCTGGATAAAGGCCGCGAGGGGATGATCGAGGCCATGATAGATATATACAAGCAGCTGCATCAACAAAAATTAGGCGTATTACCGGCGGTATTGACCACCGCTCACCCGCTGAGCGATGACAGAGCCGACGCGCTCGGCCAGTCCTTGAGCCGCGTTTTCGGCAAAACGGTTAGCTTTGAGCGCCGCGTCAATGCGGGCATCATCGGCGGCGCGATCATCAATATCGGCGATAAGACCATAGACGGTTCAGTCAAAGCCGGCTTGCGCAATCTGCGCCGCGAGCTGATAAAGTAGGCGGCGCGCGGCAAGCCGCGGGAGCAGGATAAAGTTGTAAACGAGGTGAAAAAATGAGCATCAAACCGGAGGAAATAAGCGCGCTGCTCAAGCAGCAGATCGAGAATTATCAATCGACGGCCGACGTTTACGAGACCGGCACGGTGATACAGGTAGGCGACGGTATCGCGCATATCTACGGTCTGTCCAACGCCATGAGCAACGAGCTGCTGGAATTTGCCAACGGCCGCATGGGCATGGCGCTCAATTTGGAGGAGGACTCCATCGGCTGCGTTATTCTCGGCCCCTATTCCGACATCCACGAGGGCGACACGGTCAAGCGTACCGGCCGCATCGTGCAGGTGCCGGTGGGCGAGGCGCTGCTCGGCCGCGTTGTGGACGCGCTCGGCCAGCCGATCGACGGCAAGGGCGAGATCCATAGCAGCGAGTTCCGCAATATCGAGAACCGCGCGCCCGGCGTTATCTACCGCCGCGAGGTGTCAGTGCCGCTGCAAACCGGGCTCAAGTCCATCGACTCGCTGGTGCCGATCGGCCGCGGGCAGCGCGAGCTGATCATCGGCGACCGCCAGACCGGTAAGACGGCGCTGGCTATCGACACCATCATCAACCAAAAGGGGCAGGACGTGATCTGCATTTATGTGGCGGTCGGGCAAAAGGCCTCCACCGTGGCCTCGGTGATCCAGAAATTAGAGAGCTACGGCGCGATGGAGTACACGATCGTGGTCTCCGCCGCCGCCTCCGAGCCCGCTCCGATGCTGTATATCGCGCCTTATGCCGGCGCGGCGATGGGCGAATACTTCATGCATCAGGGCAAGGACGTGCTGATCGTCTACGATGATCTGTCCAAGCAGGCGGTGGCTTATCGCGAGCTGTCGCTGCTGCTCAAACGCCCTCCGGGACGCGAGGCTTATCCGGGCGACGTTTTCTACCTGCATTCGCGTCTGCTGGAGCGCGCGGCGCGTCTGTCCGACGATATGGGCGGCGGCTCGATGACGGCGCTGCCGATCATCGAAACGCAGGCCGGCGATATCTCCGCCTATATTCCCACCAACGTTATCTCGATCACCGACGGTCAGATCTTCCTCGAGAGCGATCTGTTCTTCTCCGGCTTCCGTCCGGCGATCAATATCGGTTTGTCGGTGTCGCGCGTCGGCGGCAAGGCGCAGATCAAGGCGATGAAGCAGGTCGCCGGCTCGCTGCGTCTGGATCTGGCGCAATACCGCGAATTGGCGGCCTTCTCGCAATTCGGCTCCGACCTCGATCAGGCGACCAAGACCACGCTCGATCGCGGCGCGCGGATGATGGAAATACTCAAGCAGGATCAATACGCCCCGCTGCCGGTCGAGGAGCAGGTGGCGGTATTGTTCTTCGCCACTCATGACTATGCCAGGGATATCGCCGTTGAGGACGTGGCGCGCAGCGGCGACGAGCTGCTGAGCTTTATGCGCGACTTCCATCCGGAGATACTGGCCGAGCTGCGCGAGAAAAAGGAGCTCTCCGATGAGCTTATACAGCAGTTGGATACCGCTATCGGCGAGTTCAAGAGCAGATAGCTTTGTTCGCCGCCCGATTAGCGGCGGCAAATAGAGACTTGTGGGTAAGGAAGTGGATCAATGGGCGGCGCACGCGATATCAAGCGACGCATCAAAAGCGTAAAATCGACTCAGCAGATCACCAAGGCGATGAAGCTGGTCTCCGCAGCCAAATTGCGCAAGGCGCAGGCGGCGGTACTGGCGGTGCGCCCGTTTGCGCGCAAGATCGAGGATATCATCGTCGATCTCGGTTCCGCCGGCATCGACCATCCCTATTTGCAGGAGCGCGACGAGATAAAGAGGTCCTGCTATGTGGTGATCGGCTCTGACCGCGGACAATGCGGCGGCTTCAACGCCAATCTCAACCGCTACATCGAAGCGCATCTGCGTCAGGCCGAGGGCGGCGAGCACGTGCTGGTGACGGTGGGGCGCAAGGTGCGCGATTATTGCGCCAAGCGCGGCTTTACCATCGACTATGACTACACGGCCATCGACGATAACCCCAATTTCTTTCAGGCGCAGGAGCTGGCCGCGCGTCTGCTCCGCGACTTTGACAGCGGCGCCTATGATGAGATATACATGGTATATTCGGAGTTCAAGAGCGCGATGGTGCAGGTGCCGATGATGCGGCGGCTGCTGCCGGTGCCCGAACCCCAGCCCGATGATAACGAGAACATCTTCACCAACGGCGAGTATATCTTTGAGCCGGGTCGGGATGAGATATTGTCGGCGATACTGCCGCAATATGTCGATATATCGGTATTCGCAGCCTTGCAGGAGGCTAAGGCCTCCGAGCACGGCGCGCGCATGACGGCGATGAGCTCCGCTACCGACAACGCCAGCGAGATGATAGCCAGCCTCACGCTGTCGCTGAATCGGGCGCGTCAGGCGGCGATCACTACCGAGATCACGGAAATAGTCGGCGGCTCGGCGGCGCTGCAATAACGGCGGCGGGCGGCGTTGATCGGCTGCGCAAACGGCTTTATGCGCAGCCGCAAGCGAAAAGTTGAACGTCCTTAAGGAGGAGCAAGCATATGGCGACAGGTAAAATCAAACAGATCATCGGCGCGGTGGTGGACGTTGAGTTTCCGGCGGAGCAGCTGCCGGATATCTACAATGCCGTACAGGTCAAGCGCCTTGTCGATGGCGAGGAGCAGATGACTACTATGGAGGCGATGCAGCATCTGGGCAATAATGCCGTGCGCTGCGTGGCGCTTTCCTCTACCGACGGCTTGCAGCGCGGCATGGACGCGCTCGATACCGGCGCGCCGATCTCGGTGCCGGTAGGGCGGCCGACCTTGGGACGCATGGTAGACGTTACCGGCGCGCCGATCGACGGCAAGGGCGAGCTGGCCGCCGAGAAATATCTGCCCATCCACCGTCCGGCTCCGGAATTCGTTGATCTGCTGCCATCCACCGAGATACTCGAGACCGGCATCAAGGTCGTCGATCTGCTGGCTCCGTACGCCAAGGGCGGTAAGGTCGGCTTGTTCGGCGGCGCCGGCGTGGGCAAGACGGTGCTGATCATGGAGCTGATCCGCAATATCGCCTATGAGCACGGCGGCTTCTCCGTATTCGCCGGCGTGGGCGAGCGCACCCGCGAGGGCAACGACTTATGGAATGAGATGAACGAGTCCGGCGTTATCAATAAAACGGCGCTGGTATTCGGCCAGATGAACGAGCCGCCGGGCGCGCGTCTGCGCGTCGGCCTCACCGGTCTGACGATGGCCGAGAGCTTCCGCGATGACGAGGGGCAGGACGTGCTGCTGTTCATCGACAATATATTCCGCTTCACGCAGGCCGGCTCGGAGGTGTCGGCGCTGCTCGGGCGTATGCCGTCCGCCGTCGGCTATCAGCCGACGCTGGCTACGGAAATGGGCGCGCTGCAAGAGCGCATCACCTCCACTACCAGGGGCTCTATCACCTCGGTGCAGGCCATCTATGTGCCGGCCGACGACTTGACCGACCCCGCTCCGGCCACCGCCTTCGCCCATCTGGACGCCACCACCGTGTTGTCGCGCCAGATCGTTGAGCTGGGCATTTATCCGGCGGTCGATCCGCTCGATTCGACGTCCCGCACCCTTGACCCGCGCATCATCGGCGACGAGCATTACCGCGTCGCCCGCGCCGTGCAGGGCGTGCTGCAAAGATACAAGGAATTGCAGGATATCATCGCTATCCTCGGTATCGACGAGCTGTCAGACGAAGACAAGATCATCGTCGCCCGCGCGCGCAAGATCCAGCGTTTCCTCTCCCAGCCCTTCCACGTAGCCGAGGCTTTCACCGGTATGCAGGGCAAATACGTGCCGCTCAAGGAGACGATACGCTGCTTTGACGAGCTGGTATCCGGCAAATGGGATCATCTCCCCGAGCAGGCTTTCCTGATGGTGGGTACGATAGAAGAAGCGGCGGAAAAGGCCAAAACGCTGTAAGAGGGGTACGCTATGGCTGCGAACGACAGAATTCGCTTGGAGATCGTTACGCCGGAAAAAGAGGTGTTCCACGAAATGGTGGAGCGTTTTTCCGTGCCGGCCGAGGCCGGCTCCACCGGCGTGCTGTATAATCACGCGCCGCTGCTGTCGGTATTGCAGCCGGGCGTGCTGACCTATGTCAGTAACGGCGCCGAGGGGCGGCTGGCCGTGGGCCGCGGCTTCCTCGAGCTGCATGATAACGAGGCGGAGATACTGGTCGCCTTTGCCGAGCGCGCCGCCGATATTGACGTGGCTCGCGCCGAGGCCGCCAAGGAGCGCGCCGAGCGGAGGCTGCGCGAGCGTTCGGCCAATATCGACGTAGTCCGCGCCGAGGCCGCCTTGCACCGCGCAATAGCGCGCTTGCGCGCCAGCGGCAAGTATTAGCCGTTCGTTAGGCGATAAATCGCCTTTACCGCTCCCGCTAAGTCAATGCAAAAGAACCCCCCGCCAAGGCGCGCCGCCTAAATGAGCGGGGGTCATAAAACAGATATAGAGGGCAGCCAAGCGGCTGCCCTCTATTTGCATATTTGCAGACTGCTTTCTTGTGCAGAAATAGGAAATATGATAAGATAATCACAC
>JAUNBC010000015.1:20674-29471 GCA_030527285.1 Bacillota bacterium
ATTTGCAGTTTGCATATTTGCAGTATGTTTTCTTCATGTTGTTTACGGCACGCTGACTTTATAGATATTGTAATGGCCGTTTTCACCGCCCAGCGCGGCAAAGACTATCGACAGACCGTCCGCCGACCAGCAGGCCGAATGTACGGAGGAGGGGTAGACGGTGAGCGCGAATTGCTCGGCAATATAGTAAATATGCAGCGCGCCGGCAGCGTCGGTATATAGCAGCTTATTGCCGGCGGGAGCCCAGCCCAGCAGGCTGCCGCCGCCATTGGCGTCGACCTGCACGGCCTGATCCAGCTCGTTGACGTTGCCCAGCCACAGGCCGGTCCTGTCGCCGCCGTAGTTGAGCGCTACGCTGAGGGTATCGGGAGAGGTGGCGCTGATGCAAGGCGTCGCGGCTTCGGCCGATCTGTCGGCGGCCTTGAGCACGCTAAGCGGCGAGGGTATGCTTTCGGTCTCGCCTTCAAACAGCGGCTCGCCGCCGTTCAGCGGGACCATCCATACTAATTTAACGCCGTCGATCTCAGTATAATAGCTGACGGTATCGCCGTTGATCACCGGGCAGATAGCGTCATAATCGGCATAGGAGGCGAGCAGCAGCTGCGCATATTCGCCGGATAGCTCGCTGTTATAGGCCACGGCCGGCAGCTCGGTGCTGGTGGAATAATGCTGCGGCTCCGGCTCGGTTGCGGCTTCCGGCTCTATCGGCTCGGGGTCGGCCTCGGCTACTTGCAGCGGCTCGGTTGCGACTTCCGCCTCTGTCGGCTCGGGCTCATCGACGTGGGCGATCACCGGCGGCGCGATCAGCGGGAAGTTCTCGGCGGGGTCGCCTTCCAGCACCCAGATGCCGAAGAATAAAGCCACGGCAGCGGCGCAGGCGGCCAGGCCGTACAGCCAGCCCTGCTTGCGGCGCGGACGGAATACGACGGCATTATCGCGGGCGGCGGGCAGCGCGGCCATCACCGCGGCGCTAAAGCCGGCGGGCGGTTCTACCCGCGGCAGCTCCTGCTTGAGCAGCGCATCCAGCGCCATATATGCGGACTCGGCAGCACGGCAATCCTCGCAAGCAGCCAAATGCTCCGCCAGATAAGCCTGTGCCGCCGGCGAGAGCTGCTTGTCGATATTCAGTTGGATGAGGTTGTCAATACTGCGGCAATCCATGTTCTATCCAGCTTTCGGGTTATTATGCGGGGCGGTCGGCGTATTGCTTATCCGCTTTGCTGCAATTGCGCCGCCAGCAGCTTCTTCAGCATATTGCGGGCGCGGAACAAGCGTGTTTCGATGGTGGTGACCGGCAGGGACATCTGCTCGGCTATTTGCTGATAGCTCATATCTTCGAGATATTTGAGCACCAGCGGCAGACGGTATTCCTCGGGTAAGGCGGCGATGGCTTCGCCGATCATCTGCGCATGCTCCTTCTGCTCGAACAGCTCCGGCGGCAGCGCGTCCAGCGAGGAATTATTCTCCGCCGCCATATAGAAATCATCGAGCGGCGTGGTATTCTTGGGGCGCTTATGCAGGTGGTTGATGCAGACGTTATGCGCCACGCGATACATCCACGAGAAGAAGCTGCGGCTTTGGTCAAAGCGCGCCAATTCGCGGTAGATGCGGACGAAGGCCTCCTGCGCCATATCCTGAGCTTCGTCATAATCGCCGCCCAGACGGTACGCCAGAGCGAAGATCTGCTTTTGATAGCGATTGACCAAGATTTCGAAGGCCGTTATTTTGCCCTCGAGCACCAGCCCCACTAATTGTTCGTCGGTGAGACGCTCCATGCGCCGTCCTCCGCTATTCGTAATAAATACAAGTATCACAAGCAAAAACTTGCAGTAAAACAGCCTAAAAATAAAAATTTTTTCACGTCTTTTTTATCGCTGCCCATAAGTATATCATAAAATCTCAAAAAAGCATAGTTTTACAGATAATGCCAGTTAAAATAGCTTATCATCTGTTCATTTGGGGAAAAAATCCGGCCGCGCGCGGCAGGAAAGAACGGCGGTGGCGGTAAATTTTTCTTTCCTGAGATCAAATGGGAGCGATGATAATGACCGAAATGCTTACCGCGATGTTTTCCCGTCATCAAATGCATGTGGCGCTGCCGGAGCTGGCGGCGGCGGCCAATGCGGCGCGTCCGCTGGCGCTGCTGCTGCTCAAGCTGCGCGATTTTCCGCTGTGGCAGCAACGGCTGACCCCTTTAGCTGCCGACCGTTTGCTGGAGATCGCAGCCGGGCTGATCGTCGAGCATACGCCGGCGACGGCGGTGGCGGCGCGCTGGAACAACGCCACCTTTGCGCTGCTGCTGCCGCGTATGCAGATCTGGCAGGCCGAGGAGCTGGCCGTCGAACTGAGCGAGCACGCGCGGCAGGCCGTTTTGCCGGCGATATTCGAGTATCAGGGGCTGACGCTCGATTTTATCAGCGGCGCGGCCACGCTGCCGCCGCATGATTTCATCCGCCTCTCGCAGGCGGCGGAGCGGCAGTTGGCGCTGGAGGAGGGCGGTATCTTCGCGCGGCTGGATATGACGGCCGTCGAGGGCGCGCGGCCGCAGCCGCAGGCTTTGATCAGCCTCGCTACCTCCTATTTGGCCTATCGTGACGATTATTTGCGCCGTCATGCCGTGATCAGCGCCGCCTTCGCCAGCGAGACGGCGCGGCGGCTGGGCATGGATGAGCGCTTGCAGCAGGAATTACGCTTGGCGGCGGCCTTTTGCGATATCGCGTTGATCGAGACGGCGGGCGCGGCGCTGCATAAACCGGGGCCGCTGACGCTCGCCGAATGGCGGCGCATCAAGCGTCATCCCGAATGCGCGGCCGGACTGTGCCGCAGTCTCGGCCTCAGCGATGAGTTGAGCGAGGCGGTATTTGCGCATCATGAGGCGCTGGATGGCAGCGGTTATCCGCGCGGGCTGCGCGGAGCCGAGTTGAGCGGGGCGGCGGCGATATTGGGCGCGGCGCAGGCCTATGCGGCGCTGCTGCTGCCGCGTCCCTACCGGCCGGCGCGCAAACCCTTTGCCGCCCGCGCCGAGCTGGGACGGCTGGCCGGACGGCTGTGGCCGGAGCGCGTGGTGCGGCAATTGCTGCTGATCGACGACAAGAGCGCGGCTTGGCGGCGGGATATGGAGCTCAGCCAAGGATAGGTTAATAATTCCGTGCTTTTGCCCTGCGCTAAAAACTCTCGCCGCAGAAATACTTCGTAGTTTTCCGCATAAGAAAAAGCCCTGTTTGCACAGGGCTTTTTGATCAAGGTGCGGAAAACCGACGCCTCCCTAAGTTGCACCGCCCATGCGCGCCCGTTTTTGGGGACGGGAGCGAAGCGGCGGCGGGAATGGGCGGCGCGGGCGGGCGGACTGTTTTTGATAAAACCTCTTGACAAGCGCGGGGATTATGCTATAATAATGTCAAAGAAGGTCAAAAGGTCAAACACAGTCAGTAACCGGAGGGGTATTTCTATGAGCACGCTTGCCAATCAGATCGAAGAGTATCTCAAGAAGCTGTTATCGCTGTCGGAAACGGGCATACTGGAATTAAAGCGTTCTGACTTAGCGGAGATCTTCATGTGCGTGCCTTCGCAGATCAATTATGTGCTGGATACGCGCTTTTCCGCCAATCAGGGCTATATGATCGAGAGCCGGCGCGGCGGCGGCGGGTATTTGCGCATCGTCAAGCTGGCTATGGATACCGAGCCTAATTTAGTGGGCATGATCAAGCAGGCCAAGGACGCGCGCATCTCGCGTCAATCGGGCGAGAAGCTGATCGACCGCCTGTATGAGGAGGGCTTTTTATCCTCGCGCGAGGCGATGCTGGTGCGCAATCTCACCGACGACGCGGTGCTGAAAAAGGCCGGCGACGCCGAGCTGCTGCGCGGCGAGCTGCTGAATACGGTTTTGCTGCTGCTGCTGCGCGAAGATTTTTCCGAGCGCTCATAGGCGCTGCGTCCGCCGCATGGCGCGGCATAAAAGAGTAAACACTAACAAGGGAGATGATAATATGCAATGCCAAATATGTGGTCAAAGAGATGCGACGGTGAAGATCGTCAAGGTCGTCAACGGCCGGCGGCAGGAGCTGTACATTTGCGATCAATGCGCCAATGATACCGAGCAGCTCAACATGCTCGGCGACGCTAACCTGACGCGCTTTTTGCACAACGTCATGGGCGGCAATATGCCGGGCATCGGCGCCAATCGTATCGGCAGCCGTTTGACGGAGCGTTCCAAGCGGGCGTTGACCGCGGCAGCCGAATTCGCCAAGGAAAATCAGAGCGCCTATATCAATACCGAGCATATGCTGGTAGGCTTGTTTGCCGTGGAGGACGGCTTGGCGGCGCGTATCCTCGATAAGCTGGGTATGAGCGCCGAAGTGCTGATCGAGGCTATCGACCATGAGAGCAATCGCGGTTCGCGCTTCCTTGGCTTTTCGCCGCGCGGCAAACGCGCGCTGCAATCAGCCGTGGAGGAGGCGCTGCGTCTGGGCGTGGATTTCGTTGATACCGAGCATTTGCTGCTGGGTCTGGCGGCCGAGGAGGAGGGCTTTGCCTCGCATTGGCTGCTCGATATGGCGGATGCGGACGTGCGGCGGCTGCGGCAATTAGTGCTGCAAGCGCTGCAATCCGGCATGGGCGGCGCGGAGGATGACGGCGAATATCAGCAGGTAGCCGAGGATCTGCCCGAGGGCTATGGCAAAAGGGGCAAGGGTAAATCGAAAACGCCTACTATCGACAAATTCGGCCGCGACCTGACCGCCTTGGCGCGGCAGGAGAAGCTCGACCCGGTGATCGGCCGTGAGAGCGAGGTCAAGCGCGTGATACAGATTTTGTCGCGCCGCACCAAAAATAATCCGGTGCTGATCGGCGAGCCGGGCGTGGGCAAGACGGCGATCGTCGAGGGCCTGGCGCAGCTGATCGTCGAAGGGCGCGTACCGGAAACGCTGGTCAATAAGCGCGTCATCGCCATGGATATGTCAACGATGGTAGCCGGCTCCAAGTATCGCGGTGATTTTGAGGAACGGATGAAGAAAATGGTCGACGAGATACGCGAGAGCAAGGAGATCGTGCTGTTCATCGACGAGCTGCATACTCTGGTCGGCTCCGGCGCGGCCGAGGGCAGTATCGACGGCGCAAATATCCTGAAGCCGGCCTTGGCGCGCGGCGAGCTGCAATGCGTGGGCGCGACCACGCTCGACGAATACCGCAAGAATATCGAGAAGGACGCGGCCCTGGAGCGGCGCTTCCAGCCGGTCTTAGTCGGCGAGCCGACGCAGGACGAGGCGATACAGATCATGCACGGGCTGCGCGATAAATACGAGGCGCATCATCGGGTCAAGATCACCGACGCGGCGCTGGAGGCGGCGGTCAAGCTGTCGGCGCGCTATCTGCCCGACCGCTTTCTGCCGGATAAGGCTATCGACCTGATCGACGAGGCTGCCTCAAACGTGCGCTTGACGGCGCATACCACGCCGCCCGATCTGAAAAAGCTCGAGGCCGAGCTGGTCGAGCTGCAAAAGGAAAAGGACGCGGCGGTGGCGGCGCAGGAATTCGAGAAGGCTGCCGAGCTGCGCGATCAGGAGCGCATGCTGGCCGAGCAGATCGAGACCGGGCGTAAGGGCTGGGTCAAGGAAACGACCTCGCAGGTATTGGAGGTCGGCGCGGAGGAGATCGCCGGCATCTTGGCGGCGATGACCGGCATTCCGGTGGCGCGGCTCAATGAGGAGGAAAGCGACCGCCTGCTGCGGCTGGAGGAAATGCTGCATCAGCGCGTTATCGGGCAGGACGAAGCGGTCAGCAGCATCTCCAAGGCGGTGCGCCGCGCCCGCGCCGGGCTCAAGGACGCCAAGCGGCCTACCGGTTCCTTCATCTTCCTTGGCCCTACCGGCGTGGGCAAGACCGAGCTGGCGCGCGCCCTGGCCAATGTGATGTTCGGCTCTGATGACGCGATGGTGCGCATCGACATGAGCGAATATATGGAGAAATTCGCGGTGTCGCGCTTGGTCGGCGCGCCTCCCGGCTACGTCGGCTATGAGGAGGGCGGTCAGCTGACCGAGGCGGTACGCCGCCGCCCGTACAGCGTGGTGCTGCTGGACGAGATAGAGAAGGCGCATCCCGACGTGTTCAATATACTGCTGCAAGTGCTGGAGGACGGCCGTCTTACCGACAGCACCGGCCGCGTCGTCGATTTTCGCAACACGGTGATCATCATGACCTCCAACGTCGGCGCTACCGCCAACCGCGCCCGCGCTATGGGCTTCGGCAGCGGCGGCAACGATCAGGGCGAGGATCACGCGCTGATGAGCGAGCGGATGCTTGGCGAGCTGAAAAAGGTCTTCCGTCCCGAATTCCTCAATCGTATCGACGATACCATCGTTTTCCACGCGCTGACTGAGCCTCAGATCAGACAGATCGCCGCGCTGATGCTCGGCGAACTGCAAAAGCGGCTGTTAGAGCAGGAGCTGACCCTGCATACCGGCGACGAGGTCTACGCCTATCTGGGCGAGAAGGGCTTTGATAGCGTATACGGCGCGCGTCCGCTGCGCCGCGCCATCCTGCGCATGGTCGAGGACCCGATCTCCGAGGCGATATTGCGCGGCGAGTATCAGCCGGGCGACGCGATAGAAGCGTATATCGAGGACGACGAGCTGAAGCTGCGTAAGATAGAGCGGGCATAACCGCACCGGCAACAGGCTGCCCACAGGTAAGCGGCGGCCTGTTGCCGAAATGTAAAGGTACGATAAAACACGGAGGCCGGCTTATGGCAAAGGCGAAAACGATGTTTTTCTGCTCCGATTGCGGCGGCAGCTCCGCCAAGTGGTTCGGACGCTGCCCTCATTGCGGCGCCTGGAACACGGCGGTGGAGGAGGTCGCGCCGGATAGCGGCGGCGGTAAGCCGGGACAGGTGCAAATGGCGGCGGTCAAACCGCAGCCGTTGAATAAGCTGGCTGTGGATAAATGCCCGCGCTATACGCTGGGCATGGCGGAGCTGGATAACGTCCTGGGCGGCGGCCTGCACGCCGAGGGCTCGCTGCTGCTGGGCGGCGAGCCGGGTATCGGCAAATCGACGCTGCTGCTGCAGGCGGCGCAGGCGGCGGCCAAATACGGGCAGGTGCTGTACATATCCGGCGAGGAGTCGGCGCAGCAGATCGCCGAGCGCGCGCTCAGGCTGAACGTGATGTGCGATAACGTTTATCTGCTGGCGCAAACCGATATTACGGCGGCGCTGCAGCAGGCGGCGGAATTGACTCCGGCGCTGATCATCATCGACAGCGTACAGGCGGCCTATGTGCCGGAGCTGGACTCGGCGGCCGGCTCGGTGCCGCAGGTGCGGGCGGTGGCGGCGGCGGCGATCGCTTTTGCGCGGCTCAAACGCTGCGCGCTGATGCTGATCGGCCATGTGACCAAGGAGGGCCAGTTAGCGGGGCCGCGCATTTTGGAGCATATGGTGGATACGGTGCTGTATTTCGAGGGCGAGCGCTATAATTCGCTGCGTTTGCTGCGCGCGATCAAGAACCGCTTCGGCTCGACCAATGAGATCGGCGTATTCGAGATGGGCGAGATGGGCTTGCAGCCCCTGTCCTCGCCGTCCGCCTACTTTTTGCAGCAGCGGCAGAGTCGTATCAGCGGTTCCGCCGTGGCCTGCGTGATGCAGGGCAGCCGCCCGCTGCTGGTGGAGGCGCAGGCGCTGGTCGCGCCTTCGTCCTTCGCCAATCCGCGGCGGCAGGCGCTGGGCTTTGATTACAGCCGCCTGCTGATGATCATCGCCGTATTGGAGCGCAAGCTCGGCCTGCCTTTGGGCAATCGCGACGTTTACCTGAATATCGCCGGCGGCTTGCGCGTCGACGATCCGGCTGCCGATCTGGCGGCGGCGGCGGCGATAGTCTCATCGTTCAAGGATCAGGCGCTGGAGGATAATATATTGCTGCTGGGCGAGATCGGCCTGTTGGGCGAGCTGCGCAGCATCGGGCAGGAGGAAAAGCGGCTCAAGGAGGCGGCGGCCTTCGGCTTCAAAGCGGCGGTAGTGCCGCCGGGCAAACGCGCGCCCAGCACCCGCGCGGCGGCGCTGAAACGGCTGGAAACCGCCGACCTGGCGCAGGCTTTGCGCGTATTATCGCTAAGCGGCTAAAGCAACTATTTTAGTTGACACCTATATGCCCTTTTGGTATAATACAAGTTTTCTCATTTGACAATCAGCTCCTCTATCTGTTATACTGTATATGTAGATACTTGCGTTTTGACAGATCAAGGAGCAATATCATGTTTACCATTGGACAAAAGGTCGTTTATCCGGTACACGGAGCCGGTGTTATCGAGTCGATAGAGAACCGCGAGGTGATGGGCGAGATACGCAGTTATTTCGTGCTCAAGCTGTACACCGGAGAGCTGCGGGTTCTGATACCCGTGGATACCGTGGAAAAGGCCGGCATGCGCTGCGTTTGCGATCAGCATAAGCTGCATGAGGTCGAGGACATACTGCGTCAGCAATGCTCGGCCTGGGATGAGAACTGGAACCGCCGTTACCGCATGAACATGGAAAAGATCAAAAGCGGAGATATCTGCCAATTGGCGGAGGTCGTGCGCAATCTTTCGCTGCGTGATTGCGCCAAGGGGTTATCCGCCGGCGAGAAGAAGATGCTCGATAATGCGCGCAAGATATTGCTCTCCGAGGTAGTGCTGGCTACCGACCGTCCTTATGCCGAGGCGCAGGCGGATCTGGAAAAGATATTTGTCCAAAAAACAGACTGAGCGCCTGATATTCGCCGATAATGACTGATTTCGTTATTGGCATTGCGTTTTGCTTTTGATTACTCTATAA
>JAUNBC010000015.1:29481-39950 GCA_030527285.1 Bacillota bacterium
TGATAGCAATACGATGATAGCTCAGTTCGTTTGGCCTTATCGCGTCAGCTTCTTTTTACATAATGGCGAAAGGAGGTGAGAAAGATCAAAAAATTCGTTTACGGCGCAAGCATTGTGTTGTTTTTATTGATCGGCTATTTGCTGATGTACTATCTGCTCGGCCCGTATATACTCCAATATGGCGCTACCGTTTATTGGGTGAGTATGGTGTTTGCCGGATTGATGATGCTCGCTTTGGGCAGTCTGGTCGCGCCGCTGATCATCAGGGGCATCGAAAAGATCACCGACAGCGCCGTGTCTCAAACCACCAAGCTCTCCTACCCGGAGATCGTTTCATGTGCAATTGGACTTATAGCTGGATTGATCATTGCCAGTCTGATCGGCAACGCTTTATCGGGCATTGCCATCATCGGTACATATTTATCCTTGTTTTGTTTGCTGCTCTTCGGGTATATCGGCTTGATGATCGGTTATCGCCGCCGCAGCGATATCGTGCAGTTAGTGGCCTTGCGCGGGCGCAACGAGCGCATCGACAGATCGGTGGAGAAGTCCGCGGATAAGCGCAAGGACAAGGGCGGCGATAGGGTCACGCCCAAGATACTTGATACCTCGGTGGTGATAGACGGCCGTATCGCCGATATTTACCACACCGGTTTTATCGAGGGCGATCTGATCGTGGCCAAGTTTGTGCTCGACGAGCTGCAGCATATTGCCGATAGCTCGGATATGCTCAAGCGCAATCGCGGCCGCAGCGGTCTGGATATACTCAACCGTATGCGCAAGGAATTCCCCGAGCGGGTGATCATCAGCGAGAAGGATTATGCGGATATCACCGAAGTCGATTCCAAGCTGCTCAAGCTGGCTCAGGAGCTGGGCGGCGTGGTCGTGACCAACGACTTTAATCTCAACAAGGTAGCGCAGCTGCAAAACGTCAACGTGCTGAATATCAATGAGCTTTCCAATGCGGTCAAGCCGATAGTCCTGCCCGGCGAGGAAATGCTGGCGCTGGTGATCAAAGAGGGCAAGGAAGCTAATCAGGGCGTGGCCTATTTGGATGACGGTACGATGATCGTGGTGGAAAACGGCCGCAAATACGTGGGGCGGCAGATCCGCGTGATCGTGACCTCGATATTGCAGACCTCGGCCGGGCGCATGGTATTTGCCAAGCCCAAGCTGGGCAAAAACGGCGAGGTCGTCGAGAACTGATAGCGGCGGATGGTACGATTATGAAGATAGAGGAAATGTCAGTCAGCGTGATCATCGCCGCTGCCGGCGCGTCAACGCGCATGGGCGGGGCGGTGAGCAAGCCGCTGCTGCCGTTGGGCGGCCGCACGGTGCTGGACTGGAGTTTGAAGCTATTCGACAGCTCGGCGGCGGTACGGCAGATCATCATTGCCGCCGCCGCTTCTGAGCTGCCGCAGATCGAGGCTGTCGCCGCCGCTTATCCCAAGGTCCAGGCGGTGGTGGCGGGCGGCGCCGACCGCTGCGCCTCGGTGCGGCTGGCGCTGGCTGCCGTCGATGAGCGCGCGCGGCGCGTGGCCGTGCATGACGCGGCGCGTCCGCTGCTTGCCGCCGCCGATTGGCAGGCGTTGCTGGAGCTGTCGGCAAAGCATGCGGCGGCGATACTCGGCGCGCCGCTAAACGACAGCGTCAAGACGGTGACAGGCGGGCGGCTGAGCGGCAGCCTGCGCCGCGAGAGCCTGCTGGCGGCGCAAACGCCGCAGATCTTCGAGCGCGAGCTGCTGCGCGCGGCCTATCTGCGCGCCGGGCAGGCCGGTATCAGCGCCGGCGACGATGCGGAGCTGGTAGCGGCTGTGGACGGCGAGATCGCCTTTTGCCATGCGCGGCAGGCCAATTTCAAGCTGACGCGACCCGGGGATATGGCGCTGGCCGAGGCGGTTTTAGCTCGGCGCGCCGGAGGCGATCTATGCGTATAGGTATCGGCTATGATATACACCGGCTGTGCGCGGGGCGGCCGCTGATCGTCGGCGGCGTGCATATACCGTATCAGCGCGGCCTGCTCGGCGTGTCCGACGCTGACGTGCTGCTGCATGCGCTGATCGACGCGCTGCTGGGCGCGGCGGCGCTGGGCGATATCGGAGCGCATTTTCCCGAGGATGCGCCGTCCAGCCAGGGCGCGGACAGCATGGTGATGCTGCGCGCGGCCTGCCGCCTGTTGGCCGAGCACGGCTACCGGCCGCTGAATATCGACGCTAATATTATCGCCGAACAGCCGCGCATGGCTCCGTATATCCAGCAGATGCGCGTCAATATCGCCGCCGCCTGCGATATGGAGCCGGGCGGCGTTTCCGTTAAGGCTAAGACCGCCGAGGGGTTGGATGCGGTGGGCCGCGGCGAGGCGCTGGCGGCGCAGGTCATAGTGATGATCGGAGATATAGCATGAAGAAAAACAAATGCCTGATCACCCTTGCGCCCGAAGGACGCGAGATAACCGGCGTGGAGGGCGATAGCCTTTATACGCTGTTGCTGGTGGCCGGAGCGATCAGAGCCGGACAAGCGGACGGCGATAAGGTGCGGCTGGAGCGCGGTATGCTCTCCGAAGCCGAGGATCCGTCGCTGGAGCGCGCGGCGTTCAGCAGCTCCGAACGGGCGGATGGCTGGATATTGGCCTCTCAGCATAAGCTGCTGGGCGACGCGGTGATCGCGCTTAATCACAGCGTGGTCGAGCAGCCGCCTTCCGGCCAGCCGCTGGCGCGCGGCTACGGGTTGGCTGTGGACGTCGGCACCGGCACCATTGCCGCCGGTCTGGTCAATCTCGGCAATATGCAGATACCGGATATATCGGCGCTGCGCAATTCACAGGGCATGGTCGGCGAGGATATCAACGACCGCATCAGCTGGTGCCGCAGCCGCGAGGACGGGCTGACGATGCTCCATCAAATGGTATGGCGCGATATCAATACGCTGGCGGCCAAGCTGATAATCAAGGCGGGCATCAGCCCCGACCAGGTCAACGCCGTGTCTTTAGTCGGCAATTTCGCCATCTGCCGCATGCTCTGGCATGAGCAGCCCTTTGGCTCATATGGCGACGAATGGCATCATATACAGGTCAAGACGGCGGCCGAGGTCGGCCTCACCGCCATCAATCCGGCGGCCAAGCTGTATCTGCTGCCGGCGGCGGCCAATGATATCGGCGCGGATACGGTAGCGGCGGTGATGGCTACCGAGCTGACCAAACGCCTGCATGACCAGCGTTTGACGCTGCTGGTCGATTTAGGCATGTCGGGCGAGATCATCATCGCCGGACGCGGCCGGCTGCTGGCGGCCTCGGTATCGGCGCTGCCCTTTGAAGGCGCGAGCATCAGCTGCGGCATGTCCGCCTCCACCGGCGCGATCACGCGCGTTTATATCGGCGACGACGTGACGCTGCAAACGGTGCGCGACGGCCGCCCGCGCGGGCTGTGCGGCGCGGGTCTGATCTCGGCGGTACATATGATGCTGGAGCATGGTATGCTCGATCAGGAGGGACGCATCGTCGTCAACGAGCGGCTGCCGCAGGCGGTGCTGCGGCGGCTGCGCGGCACGGTGGTAGGGCGCGAATTCCTGCTGTCGGCGGGCGGCGGCCTGTACGGCGATATTTGCATCAACCAGAACGATATCCGCGAGACGCAATTGGCCAAGGGCGCGATATACGCCGCCTGTCAGGCGCTGCTGGCGGAATTCGGCGCTGATGAGCAGGATATCGAGGAGATCTGGCTGGCCGAGGCCTTTCGCGCGCATATAGACCCGGCGTCGGCGCTCAAGGTGGGGCTGATACCGGACGTCGAGGCGCGGCGCGTGGTAGCGGTGGATAACGCCGCCTGGCAGGGCGTGTATATGGCGCTGTCCAACGGCGCGTATCTGTCCGAATCTGAGGATATAGCCGCGCTGATCCGCCGGCTGGATCTGTCGGTGAATATGGTATATGCCGAGCAGTTTCTGGCGGCGATGAATTTTGCTTCTGCGGAGGACGACTATGATTAAGAAGATCGGTATCATGACCGGCGGCGGCGATTGTCCCGGCCTGAACGCGGTGATCCATGCGGTGGTGCGCAGCGCCGTCAACAGCTATGGCTGGCAGGTGCTGGGTTTCCGCGACGGCTATCGCGGGCTGGTGTTGAACGACTACGTGGAGCTGAACAGCGATTCGGTGATCGGCCTGCTCGACCGCGGCGGCACGGTGCTTGGCACCTCGAATAAGGATAATGCCTTCGATTTCCGCGTCGAACTGCCGGACGGCGGCGTTGAGTACCGCGATTTGAGCGCGCAGGTGATCAGCAATTTGCGCGCCGACGGCGTAGACGCGCTGATCATCATCGGCGGCGATGGCACGATGACCGCCGCCGAGCTCTTTCACAAGCTGGGCGTAACGGTGATCGGCGTGCCCAAGACCATCGACAACGACCTGTGCGGCACCGACGTTACCTTTGGCTTTAACACCGCCGTCGATACCGCTACCGGCGCTTTGGATAAGCTGCATTCTACCGCCGAATCACATCACCGGCTGATGGTTCTGGAGGTGATGGGGCGTTATGCCGGCTGGATCGCTCTGGCCTCCGGCTTGGCGGGCGGCGCGGATATCATCCTCATTCCCGAGCTGCCCTATGATATCGGCAAGGTGCAGGCGGCCATCGCCAGGCGGCGCGCGGCGGGACGGCATTTCAGCATCATCGTCGTGGCCGAGGGCGCAGCGCCGCTGGGCGGCGAGATGGTGACGAAGCGCATCATCGCCGGCAGCCCCGACCCGGTACGCCTGGGCGGCGTGGGCGCGGTGGTGGCGCAGCAATTGGAACAGCTCACCGGCATGGAGGCGCGGACGACGGTGCTCGGTCATTTGCAGCGCGGCGGCCGTCCCATCCCCTATGACCGGCTGCTGGCCACGCGCTTCGGCGCGGCGGCGGCGCAGGCGCTCAAGGACGGGATCAGCGGCTGCATGGTGGCGCTGCGTGGCAGCGATATCGTTACCGTGCCGCTGGCGGAGATCGCCGGCAAACAACGCCTGATCGGGAAAGATGAGGAGCTGGTGGAGATAGGGCGGAGATTGGGCGTGTGTTTCGGCGACTGAGCGCGGCGCGGGGTTTGGCGCCGTAACGCGCAGTTTAGCGACAGGCTGAGGGCGAACATCGTTCGCCCTTTTTTTATTCGCCTTTTCCTTGTTGCTAATATGGCGCGCCTATGCTACAATAGCTATAATCGTTTAATAGTATTTTTAATAGGAAAACATATGAAAGAACGCTTTTTTGCCGGGCTGGATATCGGCTCGACGACAATCAAAATCGTGGTTTTGGACGCGGCGCTGCAACCTGTCTATGACCGGTATCGCCGGCATAACGCTGATATCAGCGACAGCTTGCGGCTGATGCTGCGCCAGTTGGCGGAGGATTTCGCGGACGCCGAATTGCAGATGATGATCTCCGGTTCGGCGGGCATCGCCGTGGCCGATTATTTGCGTTTGCCCTTCATTCAGGAGGTGGCGGCGGGGCTGACGGCGATACAGGCCTATGCGCCGGATACCGACGTTGCTGTCGAGCTGGGCGGCGAGGACGCCAAGATCACCTATTTGACCGGCGGCGTGGAGCAGCGGATGAACGGTTCCTGCGCCGGCGGCACCGGCGCTTTTATCGACCAGATGGCGGCGCTGCTCAATACCGACGCGGCCGGTTTGAACGAGCTGGCCGGACGCGCCAAGATCATCTATCCCATCGCCTCGCGCTGCGGCGTATTCGCCAAGAGCGACGTGCAGCCGCTGCTCAACGACGGCGCGGATCAGGCGGATATCGCCGCCTCGATCTTCCAATCGGTGGTCAATCAGACTATATCCGGCCTCGCCTGCGGCAAGCCGATACGCGGCAATATCGCTTTTTTGGGCGGGCCGCTGCATTTCCTGCCGCAATTGCGCCGCCGCTTTATCGACACCTTGAAGCTGCAACCCGAGCAGGTGATAGTGCCGGAGAAGGCGCAGGTATTCATCGCGCTGGGCGCGGCGCTGACGGCGGCGCAGCAGCAGCAGCAGCAATTCCTGCCGCTGGATGAACTGCTGCGTCGCTGCGAGGCTCCTTTCAGCAGCGGCGAGGCTGACGAGCATATCGCGCCGCTGTTCGACAGCCTGGCCGAGCTGGCGGAATTCCGTTTGCGCCATGCGCGGGCGCGTATCGAGCAGGCCAGCCTTTCTGCGGCATCGGGCGGCTGCTTTCTTGGCATCGACGCCGGTTCCACCACCTGCAAGCTGGCGCTGATCGACGGCCAAAAGCGGCTGTTATATGAGGATTACGGCAGCAATCGCGGCGACCCGTTGCATAAGGTGTGCGAGATGCTGCGGCAAATGTATCAATTGCTGCCGGACAGCGTATATATCGCGCGCGCGGCGGTCACCGGCTACGGCGAGGCGCTGATCAAGACGGCGCTGCGCGTCGATACCGGCGAGATCGAAACGGCGGCGCATTATCAGGCGGCGCGGCATCTGCTGCCGCAGGTTGATTTTATCCTCGACGTCGGCGGTCAGGATATGAAGTGCATGAGGATAAAAAACGGCTATATAGACCGCATTTTGCTCAACGAGGCCTGCTCGTCGGGCTGCGGTTCGTTTATCGAGGGCTTCGCCCAATCGTTGTCGATGAGCGCCGAGCAATTCGCCGGCGAGGCGCTGTTGGCCGAGCATCCGGCGGATCTCGGCTCGCGCTGCACGGTGTTTATGAATTCCCGCGTCAAGCAGGCGCAAAAGGAAGGCGCAACGGTAGGCGATATTTCCGCCGGCTTGTCCTATTCGCTGGTGAAAAACGCCTTATTCAAGGTGATAAAGCTGCATGACGTCAGCAGCATCGGCGAGCACGTGATCGTGCAGGGCGGCAGCTTTCTCAATGAGGCGGTGCTGCGTGCCTTTGAGCTGACGGTGGGCAAGCAGGTGACGCGTCCGACCAAGGCCGGTCTGATGGGGGCGTTTGGCGCGGCGTTGATCGCCTGCGCGGGCTGGACGGGCGGACGCTCGAGCCTGGCCAGCGCCGCGCAGTTAGAGAGCTTCAGCGTGGAGCGGCGCACCGCGCGCTGCGGACGCTGCGGTAATAACTGCCTGCTGACGATCAATATTTTCGGCGACGGCAGCCGTCATGTTTCCAACAACCGCTGCGAGCGCGGCGCGGCCGCTGAGGATGAAGCGCGGCTGCTGCCCAATATGTTCGAGTATAAATACCGGCGGCTGTTCGATTATCAACCGCTGGCGGCGGAGCAGGCGCCGCGCGGCGAGATCGGCATACCGCGCGTGCTCAATCTGTATGAGAATTATCCGTTCTGGTTCACCTTTTTCACTAAGCTCGGCTATCGCGTGATACTGTCGCCGCCCAGCTCACGGCAGCTTTTCGATTCCGGCATCGAGACTATGCCTTCGGAATCGGTATGCTATCCGGCGCGGCTGGCGCATGGGCATGTGACGGCGCTGCTGCAAGCCGGGATCAAGCGCATCTTCTACCCCTGCATACCGGCGGAGGTCGACGAGGGTCTGGGCGGGGATAATCATTATAATTGCCCGATCGTCGCCACTTATCCCGAGGTGCTGCGTAATAATATGCTCGATCTGCAGGCCGAGGGGATCAGCTTCATCGCGCCCTTTTTGCCTTATGACGATCGGGAGCGGCTCAAAACACGCTTGGCCGAGGAATTACATATCAGCTTTGCCGAGATCGCCGAGGCGGTGGACGCCGCCGATGCTGAGGACAAGGCCTTCAAGCGCGATGTGCGCAGCATGGGCGAGCAGATCTTAGCGCAGCTCAAGCGCGACGGCAAGACCGGCGTGGTGCTGGCCGGCCGCCCCTATCATGTCGATCCCGAGATCAATCACGGCATCCCGCAGATGATCAACGCCTATGGTTTCGCCGTGCTTACCGAGGATAGCGTCGCCCATCTTGGCCAATTGCCGCGGCCGATCGTCTCCGTCGATCAATGGATGTACCATACGCGGCTTTATCAGGCCGCCGACTTGATGCGCCGGCAGGAGAATTTAGAGCTGATACAGCTGAACAGCTTTGGTTGCGGGCTGGACGCGATCACCACCGATCAGGTGCAGGATATATTGCAGGAGGCCGAGGAATTCTATACGCTGATCAAGATCGACGAGGTCAGCAATTTGGGCGCGGCGCGTATCCGCGTGCGCTCGCTGATGGCGGCGCTGCGCGACCGCGCGTCCCAGCCGGAGGAGCGGCGGCGCGGCTTGCGCGGGGTCAGGCAGCGTGTGTTCAAGGCCATTGAGCGGCCGATATTTACCCGCGAAATGCGCAAAAAGCATACGATCATCGCGCCGCAAATGTCGCCGATACACTTTAATTTTGTCGAAGCCGCCTTTCGCAATGCCGGCTACAAGCTGCATATACTCAACGACACCGACCAGAGCGTCATCGACACCGGCCTGCGCTACGTCAATAACGACGCCTGCTATCCGGCGATCATCACCGTGGGACAGATCGTGCAGGCGCTGCTCAAGGGCGAGTATGATATCAATAATCTCTCGATCATGATCTCTCAGACCGGCGGCGGCTGCCGCGCCACCAATTATATCGCGATGCTGCGCCGCGCGCTCAAGAGTCTGGGCATGGAGCATATACCGGTGATCTCGATCAACGCCGGTTCGCTGGAGAAGAATCCCGGCTTCAAATGGACGTTACCGCTGCTGCGGCGCGGCTTGATGGCGCTGCGCTACGGCGACGCGCTGCAACGGCTGCTGTACCGCACCCGCCCCTACGAGCTGACGCCCGGCTCGGCCGACGCGCTGGCCGCCGAGTGGACGGCGCGCGGCATCAAAGCGCTGGAGCGCGGCGTACCGCTGGCCTTTTACCGCAATATCCGGCGCATGATCCGCGATTTTGCCGCGCTGCCGGTCATAGTCAGCGATAAACCGCGCGTGGGCTTGCTGGGCGAGATATTAGTGCAGTATCATCCCGAGGCCAATAATCGCGCCGTGGAGCTGATCGAGGCCGAGGGCGGCGAGGCGATAGTGCCGGAGATCACCTCGTTTTTCGAGTATTCGGCCTTTGACCAGATCATCAAAAGGCGGGTGCTGTCCGGCCATTGGCGGCAAATGATCGCCGGTAAAGCGGCGATACTGGTGCTCAACGCTATCCGCCGTCCGATGGCGCGCGCGATGAAAAAATACGGCTTCGGCGATACGCATAATATTTATCAGCTGGCGCTGAAGGCCGAGGAGGTAGTATCGCTGGGCAATATGTGCGGCGAGGGCTGGCTGCTGTCCGGCGAAATGGTGAACTTGCTAAATCAGGGGATTAATAATATAATCTGTATGCAGCCTTTCGCCTGCCTGCCTAATCATGTGGTGGGCAAGGGCGTGATACGCGGCATACAGCAGAAGTATCCGCAGGCCAATATCGTGGTCATCGACTATGACCCCGGCTCGTCGCGCGTCAATCAGCTCAACCGCATCAAGCTGATGATGACGATAGCCAAGAATAATCTCAATGCGCAGCCTGAGCCTGACGCGGCTGCGGAAAAGGTGGGCGCTTAATGTATTTTTTAGGCATCGGTACCGTACTCAATATGCTGATGATCATTGCCGGCGGTATTATCGGTACGTTCTTTGGCCGCAAATTCCCCGAGCGTTTTCGGGAGATCTTCATGCAGGCGGCGGCGTTGGTAGTGTTTTTCATCGGCGTGACCGGCGTGATCGGCGCGGCGGCGACGGTGGAGGGCGGCAAGCTGGCGATCTCCTTTACGATGATGACGATCGCCTCGCTGTTCGCCGGCTCGGCTATCGGCGAGCTGCTGAATATCGAGGGCGCGCTGGAACGCGGCGGCGCCTGGCTGCAAGCCAAGATGAAGCGGTTGTTCAAGAACGAGGATTCGCATTTTGCCGAGGGCTTTTGCATGGCCGGTATCCTTTATTGCACCGGCGCGATGGCGATCATGGGCGCGCTCAATGACGGCCTGCTGGCCGATCCCAGCATCCTCATCTCCAAGGGCGTTATCGACGGCGTGACCGCCATCGTTTTTGCCGCAACGCTCGGCGTGGGTGTGCTCTTTTCCTGTCTGCTGGTGGGCGTATATCAGGGCACGATCACGCTGGCCGCCAGCTTGCTGGCGCCGCTGCTCACCGAGACGGTGATCGCGCAAATGTCGGCGGTGGGCTCGCTGCTGATCGTTGCCATCGCCTTCTCCATCTCCGATATCAAGAAATTCCGCATCGGCAATATGCTGCCGGCGATCTTTGTGCCGTTGCTCTGGTACGCGATAGCCAGTCTGTTCTGAGCTGCGTCATAGAAACACCCTTGGGCAATATGCCCAAGGGTGTTTTTTGACGCTTTGCCGGAGGGGTATGCTATGCTTGCGCACAGCGGCGGCTGCCGGCCTATGCCGGCGCGCGGTTAATCGTCGTCATCGTCGCCGTCGTCGTCATTATCGTCGTCGCCGTCGTTATTGCCGTTATCATCATAGCCATTATTGTCGTCGTCGCTGTTATCATCATAGCCGTT
>JAUNBC010000039.1 GCA_030527285.1 Bacillota bacterium
GCTGGAAGTCCAATACTGGATGTGCCTCGATTCTCATTCACCTTTCCCTCCTTACTTTTTTTTGCATATCTAAAGCTATTGCTTAAAACACTAAATCATAGACCTCTTGGCAGAACCCCACAGATTAATAATAAGCAATATTTGTGCCAAAGTTTCTGGAGCTCTATGCATATATAACGCGTTAAAGAGAATTTTCAAACAATTATTACAAACAGCAACTTTTTAATCGCTTTTCAGCCCGCCGCAAGCAGAATTTGCCAGCCGGCTCGTGCGGCAAAAACGCTCAACCAGCGCAGCGCGGCGGCAAAAACCGCTATTTTGTCCAAATATCAGACAGGCTTATCTAACATTTAGACAGATTTGCTCTTACTCAACCTATTTATATATTAATTATACCTTTGACAGCGGCGCTTGCATAACGCCGCCGCAGGCAAGCGCCGCCGCTATCCGCCCGCGCTACTTGAAAGCCGTGCGCGCCACAGCGCGCCGCCGCAGGCAAGCGCCGCCGTCGGGAAACGCGCATAAAACGATCAAGCATCAAGCGCTGACGCTGGCTTGCCGGAAATTTAATCCTCGACCATGCTAAAGCAGCAAAGCCAGCAGCTGACTGCCGAGCACCACCGCCGCCAGCGCGAAGGGATAGGTCGCGGCATAGGCCGCCGCCGCCGCGCCGCCGCCGTATTGTGAAAGCAGACAGCCCAGCGCCGGCGTGGAGGTCATACCGCCGCATACCGCGCTCAGCGAATCGAGCAGCGGCAAGCGCCGCAGCCGGTACGCCAGCGCGAAGGAAGCCAGCATCGACAGCACGGTGATCGCCGCGCCCATACCGAACAGCGCCCAGCCGTATTGCCGCAGCACCGCCAACGCGCCATTGCCGGCGTCGACTCCGGCTCCGGCAAGAAACAGCGCCAAACCGAGCTCGCGCAGCGCATCGTTGAGCTGTGTTTGCGGCCGCAGCGAGCAGCGTCCGAGATGGCCGAAATGCGCAAGCAGCAGCGCCGCGAGCATCACACCGCCGGTATTACCGAGGCTGAAGCTGAGACCCGCGGGCAGCGGTATATGTACGCTGCCGAGCAAAATGCCGCCCGCCGCCGCCAAAGCAAAGCTGAGCAGTCCGGAATAGGCCGCCGGCCGCCGCTGGCCTGCAGACGCGGCTATATCAGCAGCGTCTGCGGACGGTGCAGACGCGTTCTCGATCTTTTTGCCGAGCAGACGCGGCGTCAGCTGCACGAACAGCACCATCGCCAATACGCCGCACGGATAAGCGATACCGTAGCCCACCGAGGCCAGCTCGCTGCCGGTCGCCTCGAGCGCCGCCGCCAGGCCGGGGGTGGAGGTCATAGCGCCGGTGAATACGCCGACAGCCAGCTCCGCCGGTATGCCGGTCAGCCGCGCCAAGCCCGCCGTCAGCCCCGCGCCGACCAGCACCGTCAGCACGCCGATCAGGATATAGGACGCCGCCTGCCCGCGAAAGCTGCTGAAGAATTGTGGGCCGGCCATAAAACCGATGGCGGCGATAAACAGCACCAGACCCAATTCGCGCGGGAAAGCAGGTAATTCCATGCCGAAATGGCCGGCCAGCAACGCCACGAACAGGATGCCGGAGCTGCCCAGGCGCAGCCCGCCGATACGCGGCAGACCCAGTAAATAGCCGCCGCCGATCACTAAAAACAGCGCCAACAGCGGCGAAAGCGCGGATAATTGCATCACTATACCTCCGGCACAAGCGTTTTCCGGCCGCAGCCACGACCGCAGGCCGCCGGTCGAGCCGTATCAGACCCGTTACCGCTATTCTACCACAAATCGCGGCATTAGCCAATAACGCGCCGTCCGGCGCATTGAAAAAACGCGCCGTCTATGTTACAATAGTCCTGATAACAGTTCAGCGCCGCTTGCGGCGGGAAAAGGAGCGTCAGCATGCTGTTCAAGGATATCACGCTCATCGACGAGCAAATGCACATACGCCCGCATATGTATGTGGGCTGCGCGGGCGCGCAGATCAGCTATATCGGGGACGCGCCGCCGGATGACGGGCAGCGCTACGGCGAGGTCTACGACGGCCGCGGCAAACTGCTGCTGCCCGCCTTTTACAATGCGCACAGCCATGCGCCGATGTACGCCCTGCGCGGCTACGGCGAGAACCTGTCGCTGATGGACTGGCTGAATACGCGCATTTTCCCCTTCGAAAATCAACTGACCGGCGGCGACGTTTATACCGCCGCCGCCCTCAGCGCGGCGGAGATGCTGCGCTTCGGCATCGCCTCTACCAACGACATGTACATGTTCGGCGAAGCCGTCTGCCGCGCCTTTTGCGAAAGCGGCGTCAAGGCCAATTTCGCCCGCGCTATCGCCTGCGCTGAGGATACAAGCATCGCCGGCCATCCCTCGCATCTGGAAGCGCTGGCTCTGCTGGCTGACTACAACAACGCCGCCGACGGCCGCATCCGCATCGACTTTAGCCTGCACGCCGAATACACCAACAGCGAGCGCGTGATACGCGAGGTCGCCGCCGCCGCCGTCGAGCAGGGCGTGGGCATGCACGTTCACGCAGCGGAGACTGCGGGGGAGACGGAGGGCTGCCGCCACCGTCATCAGGGACGCAGTCCGGTGCGCTATCTGGCCGATTGCGGCGTGTTCGACGCGCCAGCCGTGGCCGCGCATTGCGTACATATCGACGACGACGATATCGCCATCCTACACGAGAAGGGGGTCAGCGTGGCCAGCTGCCCCAAAAGCAATCTCAAGTTAGCCAGCGGCTTTTGCCCCGCGCCCCAGCTGCTGGCCGCCGGCGTCAATTGCGCGCTCGGCACCGATAGCGTAGCCAGCAACAATAATCTTAATATGCTCGAGGAGCTGCGTGTATTCGCGCTGCTGCATAAGGGCGCGACCCAGGACCCGACGCTGATCACGCCGGGCGAGGCCATCTATGCGGCCACGCGCGCCGGCGCGCTGTCGCAGCGGCGCGAGGATTGCGGCCTGATCAAGAGCGGCTATCGCGCCGACCTTGCCGTCATCGACGCCGACCGCGTCTATATGCAGCCGCAGCATGATATGCTGAGCAATCTCGTCTACGCCGCCTGCGGCAGCGACGTTTGCCTGACCATGGTCGACGGCCGCGTGCTCTACCGCGACGGCGAATATACGACGCTCGATATCGAGCGCCTGCAATACGACAACCGCCGCGCGATCGAACGGATACTGGGCGAGCTGGGATAAGGGCAGAACATGAACTAAGAGACGGCCGGCAAAAGCTGACCGTCTTTTTAGTTTATGCGTTTTATGGCGCGCCCCGCCGCGATGGCGAGATACGCGCCCGCGTCATTCCTCGCGCGGCATGGCGAAGTTTGGCGCATTGCCTTATCAACGCTCGCGCCGCCTGCGGACAAAGCGCACGATCAGCCAGATCAATACCGCCAGCAGCGGCACGATCAGCCACCACAAAAAGGCCAGCATATAGCCGAGGCCGCGCAGGGCGTTTTGCAGCTGCTTGGCCAGCAGGTCGCCGCGGGTCAGCTGCGGCTCGCGGTAGACGGTGAAGGACAGATCCTGCTCGGGCAGCTCTTCCAGCCGCGCCTGCCACAGACCGTCCCCCGCCTGCTCGAAGGGCAATTCATTGGGCAGCAGATACGGCGAATGCTCCGGCGTATAGACGCTGATCTGCAAGCTGCCGAAATCCACCCAATAGCGCGCCGGCTGCAGCAGATAGTCCAGCCGATACTGCCAATACGGCGCGCTGCCGCCATCCGCGGTGGCGGCGATATCATAGCTGACGCTGATCTCGCGCGCGGCGGCGGCGGGAAAATCGACCGTGTAGACCAAGGCCACGACGCGTTGGGCGCGGCGCAGCTCGTCTATCGCATAGCCGTCCAAAAAGGGCTGCTGCTCCAACAGCGCCAGCGTTTCCGCCAGCAATAGCGCTGCCTCGGCCTCCGCGGCGGCCGGCGCGATGCCCTGCGGCAGATACGCCGCCACATACTCCGCCAGATCGAGCTGCCGCTGCTCCGTTTGCATCCGGTAATCGCCGCTGGCGTTGGCCGGGTCATTATCGGTATAGGCGCTGACGGCGATATGCGGCGCGTCGCCGATCACATAGAGGCTGACCTGCTGCGGATCATCGGGGAAACAGCTCGCCGCCAGATGCACGGCTGCGCCGTCCCAGCCGCCGATATTGAAACCGCTGCTGATGACGCGCATCCCCTCGCCCAGCTCAAAATCGAGCGCAAACTCGAGCTGCTGACCGGCGCTGATCTCGTAGCTGTATAGCGTACCCTGCGGCGCGTCCGCGGCGGCGGGCATACTCAGCCCGCCCAGCAGCGCGGCGATATCGACGCTCTCCCCGTCCGCCACCTGCTGGCCGTAAAACAGCTGATACTCGAGCCGCTCCCCGTCGGCGCTGATCACGACGCTGTCCGCGTCAAACGCGGAGCTTGCGGACAGCAGCGGGAAAGCCATGGTCACGGCGCTGGCGGCGGCGGACGGATTATACATCTGATAGACGGCGGTCACGCGCCCGCCCGCGCCCTGCTCGTCCATAGCGCGCAGGTCGAAGCTCAACTGCTCGTCCGTCACCTCGATCGGACATTGCTCGTCCACGGCCAGCAGCTCCAGCCCGGGCGCGCCGCGCCACAGCGTGGGCGCGGAATTAGCCAGCGCCGCCGCGGCGGGCAGGCATAAGCACAACAGCACGGCTACCGGCAATAACAGCGGCTTTTTCATCACGACCTCCTTGAGCTTATGTCGCTCAGCGCGTCTTATGCTACTATTCTACCATAACCGCTATCGCGGTTATTGCTGGCCTTTCCCTGACGGGAAAGCCTCAGCTATAAAATAGACGCTCAGGCTGCGAAATCAAAGATTTCGGCCTGTGCGCTGATTCTACCATAACCGCTATCGCGGTGCAAAAAAATTGCGCTCGTCCGCATATCAGCTATCCTCCTCGCCCAGCGGCTTGGTCACGCCGCTGCGCCGCTCCTTGGACAGGCCGCCGCTCATCGGCTCGACGCCGGGCTGCAAAAAGGTGGCGCGCATGATCGCCTGCTCGCCGAAACGCTCGCGGATGCTGTCGATGACGCGGTCGGTCTCGGCCTGCTTCTCGTAGCCGTCGCCGTCAAAGAGGCTGATCTGCCGCCCCATGTTCCGGCCGACGCGGCTGACATATACGCCTAACTGACGCAGCGGCGTACCGTCCCACATCTCGTCAAAGATACGCCGCGCCGCCGCATAGATCTCGGCGGTAGAATCGCTGGGCTGCGGCAACTGCCGCTGATGCATGCGATTCTCGAAATCGGCGCTGCGTATGGACACGCTGACGGTCAGTCCGGCCTGCCGGTCCTTGCGCATACGCATACCTACGGTCTCGGACAGCGACAGCAATATCTTATGCGCCAGCGCCGAAGTAGTGACGTCCCTGGGCGTAGTCACGGAATTGCCATAGCCCTTATTCAGCGCCAGCGCGTCGCTGACCTCGTCCTCGCAGCGGCCATTGGCGAAATTCCAGATCAGCAGCCCATGCTTATGCAGCCGCGCCTTGAGCCGCGCGGGGTCGGCCTGCGCCAATTGGCCGATGGTGGTGATACCCATGCTATGCAGCTTCTTTTCGCTGGCCGCGCCGACCATGAACAGCTCGCGCACCGGCAGCGGCCACAGCTTCTTTTCCAGCTCCCAGGGGAACAGCGTATGCACCTTGTCCGGCTTCTCGAATTCGCCGGCCATCTTCGCCAGCAGCTTATTGCTGGATACGCC
Source organism: Bacillota bacterium (assembly GCA_030527285.1). Lineage (GTDB taxonomy): Bacteria > Bacillota > Dehalobacteriia > UBA4068 > UBA4068 > JAUNBC01. The sequence goes on from JAUNBC010000039.1 coordinate 5,743, forward strand.
GATATTGACGGTAAAACCCAGCTCATCGCGGATACGATCCTTGATACGCGCGGCGGCCAGCAGCGGCGGGCCGTACAGCCCCTCGGTGCCGCTGATATCCGCCCACGCCTCGTCGATCGAGTATTGCTCCACCACCGGCGCCATCTCCCTGAGCAGGGCGATGAACTTGCGCGAGGCCGCCGCGTACAGCGCATAATCGGGCGGGACGACGAGCAGCTGCGGGCATTTTTGCCGCGCCTGAAACAGCGACTCGCCGGTTTTGACGCCGAAACGCTTGGCCGACCCGCTCTTGGCAAGGATAACGCCATGCCGCGCCTCGATATCGCCGCAAACGGCCGACGGCACGCTGCGCAGATCCAGCTCCTCGCCCAGCACCTGCGTACGATAGACAGCCGTCCAGGAGAGGAAGGCGGAATTAACGTCGATATGGCAGATCACGGTTTCTGGTTTGCTCATCCGCGCCCCCTAATTGATGATGCGGTATAGCGTCCATTGATGGCTGCGCACCGCATAGCGCAGCTCAAACAGCAGCTCCCTGCCCCCGCTGACGGCGCGGCAAATATAACTGAAGCAATGCGCGCCGGCGTAATTTTGCTCCTTGGCCGCCAACACCTCGCCAATACGCACCACCGTCTCATCCGCCAGACGAAAGCGCAGCGGGCTGATGCGGCCGTCCGCGTCACAGACGGAGATCATTTGTATGGGTAAATTCAACGCCGCCACCTGACCGCCTCCTTATCCCTATTATAATGCGAACATATGTTCTATGTCAATAAGCAGATATTGGGATGAGCGGCAGCAGCGTCAATAAAAGACCTCCCCAAAAGCGATGCAGCTTAGGGAGGTCTTTTTACGTTGATTTTAGGGGCTGGCGGAGGCCGGCTCTGGCTTAGACGCGGTCGCCCTTATAGCCGTAGACCTCGTGAGTACCGTCGCGGCGCGCCGGCACCGTGCCCTTGAGGAAGTTCCATTCGCCGTACTTGTGGCGCTGGGTGAGCAGGATGAGGATCATCATCGCCAGGCCGATCAAGTCGGTGACCGCGCCGGGGATGACCATGCACAAGCCGGCGGCGCAGGCCAGGATGCGCAGCAGCACGTTGACGCGGCCCACGCACATTCCGGCCACGCCCATGGCGATCAGGCTCACGCCCAGCAGCGCGGTGATCGAGACCTGCAGCATGACCAGGGCGCTGACGCTGACTATCTCCTCGC
>JAUNBC010000016.1 GCA_030527285.1 Bacillota bacterium
CCTGCGGCGGTTCGCTGCTTGCCTCCTGCGGCGCGGCGCTTTCCGGCGGCGGCGCGAGGCTGACCATCTCCCAGGCGCCGTGCCTGGCGGCACTGCGCGACGGTTCCATCGCCGTTATCGGCGCGGTTGCCGCCGCCTCCTGCTCTGCGGGCGCTTTCCCGGCCTCCATTTCCGGCTCGGGCATGGGCGCGGGGCGGGTGCGTGTCAGCAGCAATTCCAGCTCCAATTCCAGCGCGGTCGGGCTGATCATATACCAAATGGGTTCCGCCAGCGACATCGACCATTGCTCGACGCAGCACAGTTCGCCGTGATGCAGCAGTTCAAAAGGCAGCGTCAGCAGCGCCTGCCAATACTGGGCGGGAGCCGCGCTTTCGCCGAGCAGCAGTCCGGCCGCCGCGTTGAAGATGCGATAGTCGATCAGCAGATCCAACTCCCCGCCGGCATAGATCACATTGTCGGCGGCATGCAGGCGCGGCAGGCGGATATCGTAGCGTATCTGCTCTACCGCGCTGATAGCAGGGGAACCGGCAGGCAGGAATACCGTGCGCACAAAGGGTATGCGTATCAACTCCGCTGCCTGCTGTGCTGACGCGGAGCAGCCGGTCGCTTTATCGTTCATCGCTGAGCCTCCTTGGCCTTTTGCCAACATAATTATCACTATGCGCTTATCCGGCTGAATATGACTGGTACGAACGCGCCGTCCGCGCATACATATGTAGAGAAGGGAGTTGGTCTGATGAGACAAGGAAAGATCACTTATATATTTCCCGGCAGCAATACTTCGCAGGGCTTCGTTTCCCATTATCGCGACGGCCTGCTGGGTTTGGAGCATGTGTTTATACTCAAGGGCGGCCCGGGCTGCGGTAAATCGACGCTGATGCGCCGCGTCGGCGCGCTGCTGCTGGAGCGCGGCTTCGATTGTGAGTTCTGGCAATGCTCCTCCGATAATGATTCGCTGGACGGCGTGGTCTGCGCGGAGCTGTCCTTGGCGTTGGTGGACGGTACTGCGCCGCATACGCTGGATCCGCGCTATCCGGGCGTGGTCGAGAGCATCGTCGATCTGGGCGTTTGCTGGGATGAGCAGCAATTGCGGCAGCATAAGCGGCAGATCATCGACTTGAACGAGCGTATCGCCGCTCATTATGCCGAGGCCTACCGGTTGCTGGGCGAGGCCGGCGATTTGGCCGAGCGGCGAGCCGCCGGTAACGCCGAGGCCTGCGACGACGCGGCCGTAGCCGCCGCCTGCGCCGAGCTGGGAGACGCGGTGTTTCGCGTCGGCCAGTCGCGTTGCCGGCATCTGTTCGCATCGGCGCTGACCCCGCGCGGCGTGGTCGATCTGTGCGCGTCCATCAGCGCGGATGCCGAGCATCGCTACGTCATCTGCGGCGCGAGCGGCTGCGGCAAGGAGCGCCTGCTGGCGCAATTGGCGGCGCGCGCTGACGGCGGCGGGCATCGCGCGGATATTTATCATTCCTATCTGCGTCCCGAGCAGATCAAATTGATAATGCTGCCGGAGCTGCGGACGGCGCTGCTGGACGGCGGCGAGGATGAAGCGGCTTTTGCGCGGGGCAAGAACGATATCGTCATTGACGGCGCCGCTTGGCTGCGCGGCGCGGCTGTTCCCGCCGATGAGCGCGTGCAGCAGCTCAGCGACGCGGCGGCGGCGGCGGTGGCGGAGGCCAAACAGCTGCACGATCAGTTAGAGGATTATTACGTGCGCGCTATGGATTTTGAGATATCGGATATGCTGGCGCAAAGGCTGATCGAGCGCATCATGCTGCTGGCCGCTGACAAATAGCTTTGTCATTATTCGCCGCCCTTCGCCATAGCATATAGCAAGGGGGGAGGGAAGCGTATGCTCGTTTTTACGATCAGCCGCCGCCGCGGTAAGCTGTTGCTGGCGGCCGCCGCGCTGTTGCTGTTATGCCGCCCGTATCATCTGCTGCAATCGGTAGCGTCCGAGACGCGGCTGGTGCCGATCTATGAGGTGGATACCGAGCGGCAGCAATTGGCGATCAGCTTTGACGCCAGCTGGGGCGCGGAATACACGCCGGCGCTGCTCGACATACTTGATCAGTATCAGGTCAAGACCACCTTTTTTCTCGTCAATATCTGGCTGGAGGATTATCCTGATATGGCGCGGGAGATCGCGGCGCGCGGACATGAGATCGGCCTGCATTCGGTCACGCATCCGCATTTCTCGCAGCTTTCCGACGAGCAGATAATCGCGGAGTTGAGCGGCAACGATCAGCTGATACGGGAGTTGACCGGCTATCAGCCGCGCCTGTTTCGTCCGCCATATGGCGATTATAATAACCGCGTGATCGAATTATGCGCCGCGCAAGGCTATAAATGCATACAATGGTCGGTGGACAGCTTGGACTGGCAGGATTTATCCGCCGCGCAGATCGTGGAGCGGGTGATGAAAAAGGCCGACGCCGGCGATATCGTGCTCTTTCATAACAACGGCCTGCATACCGCCGAGGCGCTGCCGCTGATCTTGGAGCAATTACAGCGGCAGGGGCTGGAGGTGGTGCCGGTATCCGAGCTGCTGCTGGACGGCGATTACTATGTCGATAATAACGGCGTACAGCGCCGCAATAAATAAAAAAACGCCCTCATTTGAGGGCGTTTTATGCGGGCGGTATGGGCAAGCGGTATTTAGATGCTGCGGTTCATGTAATTATACAGTATCACCGCCGCTTCGGCGCGGGTGGCGGTATCGGCGGGACGGCAGCGATTGTATTGATCGCCGCCGATCATGCCCATGCCCTTGGCGATGGCCACGTAGCCGTAATAATCGCGGCCGATGCGCCAGTCATCGGCAAAGCCGGTGCGGTAAATCCCATTCAAGCCGGCGGCCTGACCATAGCCGGAGGCGGCGATTATCGTCTTGATATACTCCTGGCGGCTGATCGCCCGCTGGGGCTGCTGCGCGCCGCTGAACAGGCCATAGTCGGCGGCTAACATATACAGCGTTTCCGCGTCGTCGATCAGGCCGCTGCCGGTGGCGGAGATCAACAGCGTCAGCATATCCAGCTCGGTCAGCTGGGCGGCGGGACGGAAGCTGCTGCCGGTAAAGCCGACGCCATAGGCGGCGAGCGTTTCGATCTGCGTCCTGGCGTAGCTGGAGGCGATATCATCATAGGCGGCCAGCGCCGCGGACTCGGCATAGAACAGCGGCTGACCGCTGACCGCGTCGATAGCGTAGCAATAGTCGTCGCTGGTCAGCGTATATACCGGCTTCAGCGTATATATATAGCCGTAATAGTCGTTGAATTTGCCGGTCGGCGCATTGGTGTAGCTGAGCTGGCAGGCGAAGGTGGCGGCATAAGCGTCGAGCGCGGCTTGCTCATCGACGATCTGTGCGGCGGCGGCGAATTCGATATCCTCGTTCCAGTCGATATAGAAGCTATCCACCGCGCCGTTATTGGCGTTGACCGCGATATGGATGGCGTTTCCGGCATAGGGATAGCCGTTTACCTGCTGCTCGTAATCGTAACGATGCGAGGGCTGCGCATAGAGGCTGTCATAATCATAGAAGATGCGCACCGGCTCCTGCCGGTAATCGGCCAGCGCTGTTTGCGTATAGCGCTCGGCCGCGTATGTAGCGGCGAAGCTGTCGGCGACGCTTTGCAGGTCGTTGCGCGTCTTGCTGCGGCGCAGCGTGTCCAGATACGGATAGCTGGTATAGAGGCTGAGCAGCTGTCCGTCGACGGCGTTGACCGTCACCGTCTTGCTGATATAGGGATCCCATTTGAGCGCGGATACCGATGCGCCGAGCGTGGCCGCGTCAGCCTTGGCGCTGTAAATGAGCGTGGCGGTGATACGGTCATTGTCTTGATCCTGAGCATAGCGTATCTCCTGCAAGGTGAAGCTGCGTCCCAGCTTCAGCTCGCTGATGGCGCGTATCGCGGTATCGAGCTGCTCCTTGCTCAGCGTGCCTTCGATCTGCTCCACGCCGGCCTTTTCGACGCCGCTCAGACTGTTGAAGGAGGCGCTATCCTCGGCGGCGGCAGCTTGCTCAACAGCGTCGCCGCGCCCGCTCAGGCTGTTTTTGAACAGCTCTTCGGCGCTGAACAGCTGGCCGCTGACCGCGTCTACCATCTGCTCGTCATAAGGCAGCGGCAGATATTGCAGCGTCGCGGTCTTGCCGTCGTCGCCGAGCGCATATTGCAGGCGCAGCTGTAACTGCGTTTTCAGCAGCGCGGCGGCCTTATCCGCGTCGAACAGCTTGGTCGGCAGGGTCAGCTTGGAGAGGTCGTCGCTGTAAAACATGTACAGGTCGTCGCGAGAGAAGCTGTTGACGCGCATCTCAGCCGCATCGACGCTCAGCGAAAAGCCGATCGGCGTGGGCAGCTCGTTGACGCTGAGGCTGCCGAAAAAGCTGATACGGCGCATCTCGCGGGAGGAGATATTGTCGCCCTGCTCATAGATGACAAAACTCTCGCGCGTACCGGCGATCGCGGCGAGGAAGGCTTCGGCGGCCTGCTGCGCGGCGGCGCGGTCGCCCTTGGGCAGGCGCGGGGTAAAGCGGCCGTACTCATAGCTGTTGACGCCGCCGTTATCCGTGCGATAGAAATTGTATATCTTGCCCGTGCCGTCGGCGGTCACTTGCAGCGTCTCTTGCTCATTGCTCCAGTTGAGATAGTAGAAAAGGCGCTCCGCCTCCTCGGCGGTCTCGATATAAAAATCGCTGTAATCATCGCCGATGGACAGCGCCTTTTTCACCGCCAGCGTTACCTGCTCGCTTTGCTGCGGGGCGGTATCGGCGGCAGCGGCGGCGGCGCAGCAGCCGCAGAGCAGCAGCAGCGCCAATAGCAGAGTAGCAATAGATCGTTTCATCATTCATCCCCCTTTTTTATACGGTTAGAGCTTATACTGAGTATGACGCGGCAAGGATGCTTTTGTTCCTGATACTGGAATATTACTATGATAAAGTATTTCGGGCGGCTGTATATTTCTCCTGCCGCGGCTGCAAAATAAGCCTATGTATGAGCCGTTGCCGCGTCGTTTTACCATTATCGACAAACTGCTGCGCCTGCTGCTGGCGGCGGCTTTTTTCGCCGTGGCGCTGACGGCGCTGCCGCCGCTTTGGGGCGGCGAGCCGGTATTCGGCGGCACGCAGCAGCCGCTGTTCGATACCGCGCTGACAGTGCGTCAAAGCGATAACAGCCTGTTCGGCAATATTCGCGTTAGCTGCGCAGACGAGCCGGCGCAGGCGGCGCGGCTGCTGGTCAACGGCGTGGACAGCGGCGGCTTTGAGGCGGGCGAGCTGCTGCTGCGCGTTTATCCCGGCGACGTGCTGAGCATCGACTGCACCGCCTATGCCCGACGGCTGATCTTTGAGATCAGCGCTATTTCCGCCAATATCGACGCGCGCTATTTGCAGACCACGGTCATCGGCGAGGGCAATATCATCAACGTCGGCGTGATCGTATTTAGGTAGTTGCCAATTATCGCGCCGCTTGTTATAATTTAGAAGGTCTAATGGGAAAAAACGGAGGATGGCGGCATGGATAATATAATGCAGACCTATGGCGAGGAAAAACGCCATGATAACGAGATCGGCAGCCGGCAGGTAGCGCAGGCGGCGATACAGACGGCGATCAGCGACGGCCGCGAGGAGGAGCGGCGGCTCAAGGCCGAGTACGCGGCGCGCGGCATTTTAGTGGCGGCGATGGATTTTGGCGGCGAGGCGGTCAATTCTGTGCCCAAGATCATCGAGCGCGCCGTTGTCGGAGCTAAGCGCGAGGGCGTGATCCGCGATACCCATGCCGAGGAGGGCGCGGTAGCCGGCGCGGCGCATGAGGTGCTGAGCCAGATCATGGTGCGGGCGATCGGCCTCAATTTCGGCGGCAAGATCGGCGTGGCGCGCAAGGGCGATCATCTATGCGTGGCGGTATTTTTCGCCATCGGCATGATACATTTGGACGACGTGGCGATCGGTTTGGCGCATCGCGCCGTATAACCGGCCATTACATAAAGGAGCGGTTTATGCTGAAGCAAATTGCGATCGACGGGCCGGCCGGAGCCGGTAAAAGCACCGTGGCGCGGCAGGTGGCGCGGCGGCTGGATTGGTTGTATATCGACACCGGCGCCATGTATCGCGCCATCGGCTTGCTGGCTCTGCGCGCCGGCGTCGCTCTTGACGACGAGGACGGGCTGACCGAGCTGGCGCGGCGGACGCGCATCGAGCTCGAGGACGGAGCCGAGGGCTACCGCGTTTATGCCGACGGCGAGGATATCTCCGCCGCCATCCGCACCGCCGAGATCGGCGCGGCGGCCTCGCCGGTATCGGCGGTGGCGGGCGTGCGCGAGGCGCTGGTAGCACAGCAGCAGGCAATGGCCGCGGCGCGGGCGGTGGTGATGGATGGGCGCGATATCGGCACCGTGGTGCTGCCGGATGCGCCGTGCAAGGTCTTTCTCACCGCTACGGCCGAGGAGCGCGCCGCCCGGCGTACCCGTGAATTGCAGGCCAGGGGTATTGACGCGGACTATCAGCGTATCGTCGCCGAGATCAATGAGCGCGATTATCGCGACAGCCATCGCCGGCATTCGCCGCTGATGCAGGCCAAGGACGCGCTGCTGCTTGATTCCACGGAGTTGAATATCGAGCAGGTGGTCGCGGCGATCATCGACTATGCCGGACAGAAGATGGGAGTGCTGTAATGAGCTTTCAGCGGTTTGCGGTCAAGCTATGCGGCCTGGTGCTCAAAGCGGGCGGCCTGCGCGTGCTCGGGCGGGAAAATATACCCGAGGAGCAGGCGGTGCTGGTGATCGCCAATCATCTGTCTTATGGCGATCCGCCGGTATTGGCGCAGGCCTTTGATTTTGATATGGCCTATATTGCCAAGGAGGAATTTGCGCAGACCGGCTGGACACGGCGTTTGTTCGGCGCATTGGGCGCCGTCTTTCTCAAGTCCGGCGAATCCGATCTGTCGGCGCTGCGCACGGTGATCGGCCTGCTGCGCGGCGGGCGCGGCGTGATGATCTTCCCCGAGGGGCGGCGTGTGCGCGAGGCCGAATTAGCGCCGTTCAAGCAGGGCGCGTCCTATATCGCCCATAAAACCGGAGTCAAGGTGATACCGGTGGCGCTGATCAATACCGCCGACTTTTTCCGCATCTGGAAGCGTAATATCATCGTCAACGTCGGGCAGCCGATAGAGCTGGACAGCACGGCAAAGGCTGACCCCGCTAAATTAGCCGCATATACGGCTCTGTTCGAGCGGCGGGTGGGTGAATTATACGCCGAGTGTAAGGACATACTGCGCGCCGAGGGCAAGCTGTAAAAAAATCTTGGCGGTGGCAGGATTTCTCCTATATATCAAGAATTTAATAATCTTATGGTATAGTATTATAGTATTAAGAGTGTAACTATGGTAAATATCAGCATTGCCGAGCCGGCGGGCTTTTGCGTTGGCGTTAAACGCGCCATGGCTTTAGCGCAAGCGGCGGCCGAGCGCGGCGGCAGCATTTATTCATTAGGCGCTCTGATACATAATCCGCAGGTGATCGCCGCTATGAAGGATAAGATCACCGTCATCGACAGCCCCTTGGCTGCGCGCGGCGATACGCTGATCATCCGCAGCCACGGCGCTCCGCCGCAGCTGCTGGCGGCGGCCGAGGGACGCTACGGCGAGATCATCGACGCAACCTGTCCTTTCGTGCGCCGGGCGCAGCAGTTGGCCGCCGAGTATCAGTCGGCGGGCTATCAGGTGGTGATCGTCGGCGACGCGGCGCATCCGGAGGTCGTCGGTATCAGGGGCTGGGCCGGGCAGGCCATCGTTGTGGCTGACGCCGCACAAGCGCAGGCGCTGCCGCAATTCCCGCGTATCGCGGCCATAGCGCAGACCACGCTGATCGCAGCCGATTACGCGGCGGTATGCGCGGTGCTGGAGGGCAAGACGCAGCAGCTGGAGATCGCCGCTACCATCTGCAATTATACGGAGCAGAACCAGCTGGCGACGCGCCGCTTGGCCGAGCGGGTCGAGCGGATGGTGATCGTCGGCGGCAGGAATAGCTCCAATACGCTTAAGCTGGCACAAATATCCGCCGCGGCCGGCGCGGACGTGTTTCATATCGAAACGGCGGCTGAGGTGGATGAATATATTGTGCGGGGTGTGAGTAATATCGGCGTCAGCGCCGGCGCTTCCACTCCGGAAGTGATTATCGAGGAGGTAGTTGAAAAAATGTCAGAATTAGAAGTCTTGCAAGACACGGCAGCCGAGGAGCAAAACGCCGAACAGCAAAACGCCGTGGCGGAAAACGCTATCGTTGAGGATAGCGATAATGAAAAAATCAGCGAGCCTGAGCAGGTTCTTGATCCCAAGGCCGCTCCTGACGCAGGGGAGGCTATAGATTCGTCGCCTGTTGAAGATATCGCCGCTCCTGAACAGCCGGTGAGCGAAGACGCCGCCGAACAGCCGGTGAGCGAAGACGCCGCCGCCGAACAGCCCAAGGCTGCCGAGCCGGACGCTTTTACCGCCGAATACGGCGATATGAAGGAGATCCGCCGCGGCGCGCGCGTCAAGGGCGTGATCGTACAGGTCAAGGATGACGAGCTGCTGGTAGATATCGGCGGCAAGAGCGAGGGCGTGCTGACTTCCTCGGAGCTGACCACCGAAGAAGCCAAGGATATCAAGGGGCATTTCAACGTCGGCGATGAGATCGACGTATTGATACTGCGCCGCGAGAATCAGGAGGGCTATCCGGTGCTGTCCAAGCGTCGCGTCGATCAGGATATCGTCTGGGATAAGCTGGCTCAGCTCAAGGCTGATAAGGAGATCGTCACCGGTAAGGTCACCGACGTGGTCAAGGGCGGCGTACTGGTCGACGTCGGCATTCGCGGCTTTGTACCTGCTTCGCTGGTGTCGATGGGTTTTGTCGAGGATCTGTCCACCTTTGTCGGACAGGAGCTGCAATTAAAGATCATCGAATGCGATAAGCACGCCAATAAATTAGTGCTGTCCGCCAAGGCGGTATTGCGCGGCCAGTCCAAGGAGCAAAAGGCCAAGACCCTGGCCGAGATCGCCGAGGGGCAAACGCGCAAGGGCGTGGTGCGCCGGCTGACCAATTTCGGCGCTTTCGTCGATATCGGCGGCGTGGACGGCCTGCTGCACGTTTCCGAGATGGCCTGGTACAGAGTTAATCATCCCTCCGACCTGCTTAAAGAGGGCGATGAGATCGAGGTCTATATTCTGGGCGTGAATCAGGAGAGCGAGAAGATATCGCTCGGCCTCAAGCAGCTGATACCCAATCCGTGGACTTTAGTCGCCGAGAAGTATCCCGAGGGCAGTATCCTGACCGCTAAAGTGATGCGTACCACCACTTTCGGCGCTTTCCTCGAAGTCGAACCGGGCGTCGAGGGTCTGGTACATATTTCGCAGATGGCGCATCATCGCGTCGATAAGACCGAGGACGTGGTCAAGCCCGGCGATATGGTCGAGGTCAAGGTTTTATCCGTCGATCCGGAAGCCAAGCGTATGAGCCTGTCGATCAAAGCGGTGCTGCCCGAGCCCGAGCCGGAAGAAGCGCCGGCGGAGCAAGCGGCGGAGCAAGCCGTCGAGGAAGCCGCCGAGGAAGTCGCTGAAACCGGTGTGGCTGCTATCGTCGCGGAAGGCAAGGAAAAGGCTGCCGAGATCATCGCCGAGGGCAAAGAGCTGTTTGAAGAAGGCAAATCCGAATTTGCCGAGAAGGTCGAGGAGGCCAAGAGCGAATTCGCCGAGGCTTTCGCCGCCGCCGAGGCCAAGGCGATCGAGAAGATCGAGGAGGGCAAGGTCAAGGCCGGCGTCAAGAGCGCTAAGGCTAAGGCCAAGGCCGCCGACAAGGCCGAGGAGCTTAAAGAAGACCTGAGCGAGCTCAAGGAAGAAGCCAAAGAAGAATTGGCCGAAGCCGTTGAAGAAGCCAAAGAGGCTTTTGCCGAGCTGAAAGAGAAGATCGCCGATAAGCTGAGCGATAAAGACGAGTAATAACATTCGCGGATAGCTGTTATAGCGATGAGCCGAACAAGAAAACCGCAATAGGCTCCGTCTATTGCTGCGCTTTGCGCCTTGCCCTGCGCCGAAATTTCTCGCCGCAGAAATACTTCGTAGTTTTCCGCATAAGAAAAAGCCCTGTTTGCACAGGGCTTTTCGAACAAGTTGCGGAAAACCGACGCCTCCCTAAGTTGCACCGCCTTTATGCGGTTTTCTTTGTTAGCGTCAGTTTTTGAGGGTAGCATATGAGTGATGAGCAGAAAAAAGCTAAATTATGGGGCGGGCGGTTTCACGGGCAGGCCAGCCGCGCGGCGGAAGACTTCAATTCCTCGATCGCCGTCGATCAGCGTCTGGCTGCCGACGACATTCGCGGTTCGCGCAGTCATGCGCGGATGCTCGGCGCGCGCGGCATCATCAGCGCCGCTGACGCCGCCGCCATCGACGCGGGCCTGTCCGCCATCGCCGCCGAGTTAGAGGCCGGTACGCTGGCCATAGACATGGAGGCCGAGGACATACATACCTTTATCGAGCAGGAGCTGACGCGGCGCATCGGCGCGGCGGGCGGCCGTTTGCATACGGCGCGCAGCCGCAACGATCAGATCGCCACCGATTTGCGCCTGTATTTACGGCGCGAGATCGGCGGTCTGGAGGCGCAGCTGCGCGAGCTGATCGCGGTGCTGCTGCGTATAGCCGAACAGCATACGCTGACGGTATTGCCCGGCTATACGCATCTGCAAAAAGCGCAGCCGCTCAGCCTCGCCCATCATCTGCTGGCCTATGCGCAAATGCTGCGCCGCGATTGCGGGCGCTTTGCCGATACGGCGGCGCGGATGAACAGCTGTCCGCTGGGCAGCGGCGCTTTGGCCGGCACGCCCTTTGACATCGACCGTGAGGCTACTGCGCTGGAGTTGGGCTTTGATTTGCCCTGCGCCAATTCTCTGGACGGCGTTTCCGACCGTGATTTTGCGCTGGAGTTCCTTGCGGCCTGCTCGATCACGATGATGCATTTTTCGCGCTTATGCGAGGAGCTGATACTGTGGAACAGCCCTGATTTCGGCTATATCAGCATCGACGACGCCTACGCCACCGGCAGCTCGATCATGCCGCAGAAGAAAAATCCCGATATGGCGGAGCTGATACGCGGCAAGACCGGCCGCGTCTACGGCGATCTGCTGGCGCTGCTGACGACGATGAAGGGTCTGCCGCTGGCCTACAACAAGGATATGCAGGAGGACAAGGCTGCCGTATTTGACGCCTTGGACACGCTCAAGGCCTGCGCCGGCATACTTGCGCCGATGCTGGCAACGATCGCCGTCGATGAGCGGCGCATGCGCGATTCCGCGGCCGGCGGCTTTATCAACGCCACCGACCTCGCCGACTATTTGGTGGGCAAGGGTATGCCGTTTCGCGACGCGCATAGCGTGTCCGGCCAATGCGTGGCCTATGCCGAGGGCAAAGGCTGCGCTTTGAGCGAGCTGTCTCTGGATGAATACCGGCGTTTTTCGCCGCTGATCGGCGATGATGTGTTCGCCGCTATCGACCTCGCGCAATGCCTTAGCGCGCGCGACAGCGCCGGCGGCCCCGCGCCGCGGGCAGTGGAAGCGGCGTTGGAGGAGCTGCGGAGGTGGCTGGAGAAACAGCCGGCTGGCGTTAAGGTATAACGGGTATTTATGCAATAACAGATCGGGACTGTTCCGGCTTTTGCGGATAGTCCTGCGAAAAACAGTACGGTAGCACAGGAGGAATGAAGATGATCTGGAACAAAGAACGCGAAACTATGCCGAGAAAGGCGCTGCGCGAGCTGCAATTAGAGGGCTTGAAATGGACGGTCAACCGCGTCTGGGACCACGTGCCCTATTACCGCGCCAAAATGGAGGCGATCGGGCTTAAGCCCAAGCATATCGTCAGTTTGGACGATTTATCCAAGCTGCCGTTTATGACCAAGCAGGATTTCCGCGACAATTATCCGTTCAATAACTTTGCCGTGCCCAAGGAGCAGCTGATACGCATTCATGCCAGCTCCGGCACTACCGGCAAGCCGACGGTGGTCGGTTATACGCGGCATGACCTGGATATGTGGACCGAGCTGATGGCGCGTATCGTCACTCAGGCCGGCGTGACCTCGGACGATATCGCGCAGAATTGCTTTACTTACGGCCTGTTCACCGGCAGCTTCGGTCTGCATTATGGCATGGAGCGTATCGGCGCGGCCATCGTGCCGGTGTCCGGCGGCAATACCGACAAGCAGCTGATGCTGATGGAGGATTTCGGCACCACGGCGCTGATAGCCACGCCCTTTTACGCGCTGTATCTGGCTGAACGCGCCGCCGAGCTGGGCATCGACATCACCAAGCGGCTCAAACTGCGCGTCGGTCTGTTCGGCTCCGAGCCGTGGACCGAGGAGATGCGCACGCAGATCGAGCAGACGCTGCATCTTACCGCCACCGACAATTACGGCATGAGCGAGCTGATCGGCCCCGGCGTCTCCGGCGAATGCGAATGCTTCTGCGGTATGCATATCGCGGAGGATCATTTCCTGCCCGAGACCATCGACACCGAGACCGGCGAGGTCTTGAATGTCGGCGAGCAGGGAGAATTGGTGTTCACCAGCCTTGACAAGGAGGCGCTGCCGGTGATACGCTATCGCACCAAGGATATCTCGGTGCTCGACGATACGCCCTGCGCCTGCGGCCGCACCCATACGCGGATGCGCAAGATCTCCGGCCGCACCGACGATATGCTGATCATTCGCGGCATCAACGTCTTTCCTTCGCAGATCGAGAGCGCGCTGCTCGGCATCAGCGGCGTCGGGCCCTATTATCAGATCAACATTTATCGCAAGAATTATCTTGACGAGCTGGAAGTGTTGGTCGAGTTCACCGACGAAACGCTGCTCGATAATTTCAAAAAGCTTGACGAATTGACGCAAACGGCGCGCGAACGCCTGTATAATGTGCTGGGCATCAACGTCAAGCTGCGCCTGGTGGAGCCGCATACCTTGGAGCGTACCACGCAGGGCAAGAGCAAGAAAGTCTTTGATAAGCGCAACGATCCCCAATAAGCGGAGGCGATAACATGGAAGATCATCAGGTCAAGGCCACGGTAGTCAGCTCGCGGTGCCCGCATTATCGGGCAGGCGACGTGATACGCTTCAAAGGCGCCTGCATCGACAAGGATAACAGCGCCAAGCTGTGCATGGTGGCGCTGAACGCCATTTATCCTTTCGCCTACGCGGCGCGGCGCGGCGGCTCGGTCAAGCCGGGCGCGGTGCAATGTCCGGATTGCGCGGAAAGCGTCGAATTCGTCGTTGCTTTGGACGAATAGCGCGGTAATACTCTTAACAGCAGCAAAGCGTCCCTTGAGCTATGATCAAGGGGCGCTTTTTTGTGCGCATAAATAGGCTGCGCTTTCAATATATATAAGCAAACAAAGCTGATCGCGGGGAGGGATGATCATTCCATATACCGACTTGGAATTGTTCGCGCGGCTGATCGAATGCGAGGCCGGAGGCGAGGGGGTGCTGGGCATGGAGGCGGTAGCGTCCGTGGTGATGAATCGCGTCAATGCTACCGGCGGCGAATATGCGCGCGTCAGCGACGGCGGCTCGCTGCGTAATATCATTTTGCAGCCGGGACAATTTGCCTGCGTCGCTACCGAAGACGACGACGGCGAGCCTAATGCGCAGAATATCTACAATATGGCGCCCACCGCCCTGCAATACGCGGTGGCGGAATGGGCGCTGGTCGGCAATCGCGTCACCGATCTTGGTGAAGCGTTGTGGTTCTATGCGCCGCAGGGAGCGGAATGCCGCGAGTTTTTCCCCTCCAATGTCGGCAAATTGGTAGTGCGTATCAACGAGCATTGTTTCTATAACCCGACTGAATTGTATTATGAGACTTAAGGAGGTCATATGGATTATATTTACCGCAATGACGAAAGCGAACCGTTCAGCGGCCTGACAGCACGGCAAACGGCCGCGCAGCAGCCCGCTATGCCGGCCACGCCGCAGCCGACCACGCCGCCTGCTACCGTTGATCCGGCCACCTATGAGCAGCCGCCGGCGGAGCTGGAGGCGGAGATCGAGCGGGATCTGGGTATACTGACCAATGCCGCGCCGCAGGCCGGAGCCAACAGCATGCGTGAAGCGTTGAATGATGCGATCGGTCATTATGTCATCACCGAGAGCCTGCTCGGCACGCATAATACCATAGTCAAGGAGGGCGTGCTGACCAAGGTGCTGACTAATGGCTATTATCTGTATGACGAGGCCATTGATACCTATATCATCTGCGACTATTATTCGCTGAAGTTTTTTTACCGTCTGCCTGTCGGCGGCCGGCCTGCGCGGCATGGCGGCGATGACGCGGCCATTCGCAGCCGCCTGTTGTAGCTTGCGCCGCACAAAAACGCGGCGGTCGGGATAATCCCCGCCGCCGCGCCGGATCATGCCGTGTTTAGGCCATTTTCTCGCCCATGCGCAATTTGTCGGCGATCATGGCGATGAATTCGCTGTTGGTGGGCTTGCCGCGCTCAATATTGATCGTGTAGCCAAAGTATTTATTCATCAATTCCACGTTGCCGCGATCCCAGGCCAGCTCGATAGCATGGCGTATCGCACGCTCCACGCGCGAAGCGGTGGTATTGTATTTCTCGGCGATCATCGGGTACAGCTCTTTGGTCACCGCGCCCATCAGGTTGATTTCCTCGGTGACGAACATGATAGCGTCGCGCAAGTATTGATAGCCCTTGACGTGGGCGGGCACGCCCATTTGATGAATGATGCGTGTGATCTCGACCTCCAGATTGCCGCTGCGGGTCAGCGGTAAAGCATCCGAGACTTCTGGCAGCTGCCGCACGCGCTTTTCCAGCGTATCGAGGTCAAACGGTTTCATCATGTAATAGGATGCGCCCAGCCGCATTGCCTGCGCGGTCAGATTGGGCTGTGCGAATGAAGTGATGAAAATGACCTGCGGCAGATCGTTGCCATGCATGTCTCCCAGTTTTTCCAGCACGCCAATGCCGTCCAGATTCGGCATCACCAGATCAAGTATCAGCAGATCAGGATGATGCTGTTCGATCATTTCCAATGTTTCCGTGCCGTTTTCGGCGATAGCGCATACCTGATAGCAGTCATAAGAATTAAAGTATTCCGCCACAGCCGTGGCAAAGCTCCGATCATCATCGGCAATTAGGATCTTGGTATTTTGCTCCATAGGATTTCCCGCTTTCATAGTTTTTCTAAGGCCTTATGAATTAAATTTTCGCTGATTATATGGCAAATCCTTCCCAAAAAATGGCAGATACCTGCCTTTTTGTTACGACAAAATACCCGTTTTTGCGGGTATTTTTGTCGTAATCTGTCGAACGGCGCTCAAGTCGCGGCGTAAGCCGCTACTTAGAGCTCAAGCGTGCCCATTTCCTCCGCCATCCACGCGGCAAAGCAGGCATAGCCATGCGTAGGGTCGTTGATGAAAACATGAGTGACCACACCTGCCAGCAGGCCGTTTTGGATTATCGGACTGCCGCTCATGCCCTGCACGATGCCGCCGCTGCGTGTCAGCAGCTGCGGATCGGTGATCTCGATGATCATACCCTTGCCGGTGAGCTTATAATTTTCCATTGTTTTGACGATACTAATATCGAAGCTTTCAATTTTTTCCCCGTCCAGCACCGTCAGGATCGTCGCCGCGCCGGTCGTCACCTGCGACGGTACGGCTAATGGCAGCAGCAGCCCTTGCGGCGGAGCTTCGCCCCCCACTTGCAGGGTGCCGAAGATGCCCAGCTCGCTGTTGCGGATGATACTGCCGCGCCAATCGCCGTCGATGAATACGCCTAACTTTTCGCCCGGGATACCGTCGCTGCCACTGCGGATGCCGGATACCGCCGCGCGCACGATGCTGCCGCGCTGGGTATCGCCGTCGGGGGCGGATAGATCGGCTACCGCGTGGCCGAGCGCCGCGTAACGCAGCGTCTGCGGCTCAAAGAAACTGAGCGTGCCGATGCCGGCGGTATTATCGCGCACGTACAGGCCGATGCGATAACTGCGGCTGTCGGCGCAATAGCGGGGCATGATCTCGCAGCTGCGGCGCAAACCGTTGCGCAGATAGCTGATCTTGCAGCTGCGCTCCTCGTTGCCCGCTGCCGCCACTAATTCCGTGAGCTGTTGATTTGAACGCAGCGGCACGCCGTCGATATCGAGGATAAAGTCGCCCAGCTCCAAGCCGGCTTCGGCGGCGAGGTCGAGCAAGCTGCCGTCAGCGGCGCTGAGCGGCGAGAAGCCGACTATCAGCACGCCCTCGGTTTGCAGCAGTATGCCGATAGAATGACCGCCGCTGACCACTTGCGGCATGGTCACGCTCTCCACGGCTACGGTTTTCACCGTCGGGCCGCCGTCCATGGCTAATTGCAGCTGATACTGTCCTGCGGCCGTGCCGTCCATGCTGCCTGCCGGCAGAGCTTGCGGCAGCGGCGTGGCTGAAAACGCCGGCTGATAGGCGGCGTGCGCCGGCTGACCGTCGGCGATCAGCCGATAGCTGTCGGCGCTCAGCGCCGGATAATAGCGCATGCCGAAGTAGCCGAAGAGCAAACATATGGCCAAAAACACGCGCGCGCCGCGGCTGTTAGTCACGCCGCCTTTAATCAATGAAGCGATTTTTCGATAGCTCAAAAATTGCGATCCCTCCTTTCTTTTATCGTTTTTTTATTGTGGCGCGTCCGGACGATCATATACGCTGCAAATGTTTGCACGCCAGCCATAAAATATGCCGGTTATAATGACGAAAATAGCCTGATAGTGCGCTTATCTAACAAATTTCGCGGCAGGGAAGCGCCGCGGCCGCGCCGAAAAACCTGCCTATATCATTTTAGCCAAGAGGTAAAAATTGGAAATAGATATCACAACGAAAAAAATGAACGGCCGGCTGTGGCTGATGGTGCGTATCAGCGGCGAATTGGATATGTACACCGCCGATACGCTGCGCCGGCGTTTGGACGCAGCCTTGGCGCAGGCGGCAACGCGGCATATCTGCTTTGATTTTGCCGGCGTCAATTTCATCGACAGCTCCGGTCTGGGTCTGCTGCTGGGGCGGTACCGGCAGGTCGCGCCGGCCGGCGGGGCGCTGCTGATCACCAATTGCACGCCGCCGGTGTACCGGCTGTTGCTGGCTTCCGGCATGGACAAGGTGTTGCAGATCGACCGCCCGCGAGTGCGCGCGGATCAGGGGAGGCAATAGCATGGGCGAGCTACATAACGATAAGCGCAATATCTTGGAGCTGAGCTTTAGCGCGGTCAGCGCCAACGTGTCTTTAGCGCGGTTGCTGGCGGCGGCGGCTGTGTCCGACCGCGATATCACTATGGCCGAGATCGACGAGATCAAGGTGGCCGTGTCCGAGGCGGTGTCCAATGCCATCATTCATGGCTATGGCAATGACAGCAGTCGGACGGTGCGTATGCGGCTGGAGGTCAGCGAGCGGCAGCTGATGATCTCGGTGATCGACGAGGGCGTGGGTATCGCCGATATCGAGCAGGCGCTCAAACCCAGCTTCAGCAGCAGCGAGGAGCGTATGGGTCTGGGATTTGCTTTCATGCAGTCATTTATGGACGCGGTAGAGGTCATATCGCAGCCGCAGCAGGGTACTACGGTGCGGCTGTATAAGAATTTACAATAGCGGAGGCTGAGATGGGCGATCATGCCGCAGCCCCCGCCTTGCTGTCTGAAGCGCGCACCCAGCAACTGCTGGCCGCCGCGCAGAACGGCGATTTCTATGCCAAGGAGCAACTGATCGAGGCTAATATGCGTTTGGTCGGCTCGATCGTGCGCCGCTTTCGCCGCGATAACGACAACGCCGAGGATCTGTTTCAGGTCGGCTGCATCGGCCTGCTCAAGGCCATCGACAAATTCGATTTCAGCTACGGCGTATGCTTTTCCACCTATGCGGTGCCGCTGGTGATGGGCGAGATACGCCGCTATCTGCGCGACGACGCGCTGATCACGGTAGGACGAGGGCTCAAGGAGCGCGCGGCGGCGGTGCAGCGGATGCGCCGCGAGCTGGCGGCGCGGCAGGGCATGGAGCCGACCACGGCGCAGGTAGCGCAGGCTTTGCAGTTGAGCGAGGAGCAGGTGGCGCAGGCCTTGGATATATACCGTCCGCCGCTGTCGCTCAGTCAGCCGCTGGACGGCGGCGACGGCACATTGACCGTGGGCGAGCGGCTGGGCGGCGACGGCAGCTTTGACAGCGAGCGCATCATTGAATCGCTGTCCTTGCGGCGGCTGCTGGCGGAATTGCCGGAGCGTCTGCGGCTGATCATCGGCCGCCGTTATTTCCAGCAGCGCACGCAGGCCGAGGTGGCGCGGGAATTGGGCGTGTCGCAGGTACAGGTATCGCGGCTGGAAAAGCAGGCGCTGCAAAAGATCCGCGCCCGTCTTGAGGAGGAGTAACAAGCAAACAAAAACGCGGTCGCCGGCTCTTGCCGGCAGCCGCGTTTTTTAAATTGCGCAAAAATTGTCAATCTGTTCGTATTATGCTGACATTTTGAATTATTGTGCATAGCATTGATAAAACAGCAGTTATATACTATGATAGAAAAATCGTTATTGACTTTTCCGCGAACCCTGTTAAGATTAGTTAAACGGCGCTAATAGTATACGGCTGATAAGCTAAAACATAAGGAGGAAGCATGGCGGCAAAAGCTAAACCACAAAAGGTTGGTATTTGTGATACTACGTTGCGCGACGGGCATCAGTCATTGCTGGCAACGCGCTTCTCCACTGCTGATATTCTCGAGGTGGCGTCAGCCATGGACGAGGTCGGTTTCGCCGCGGTGGAGGTCTGGGGCGGCGCTACCTTCGATACCTGTATGCGCTATCTCAACGAGGACCCTTGGGACAGATTGCGCAAGATCCGCAAGACTATGCCCAAGACCAAGCTGCAAATGCTGCTGCGCGGTCAAAATCTCGTCGGCTACCGGCATTATTCCGACGACGTGGTCGATGAATTCATCAAACGCGCCGTGGGCAACGGCATCGACGTCATCCGCATATTCGATGCGCTCAACGACCTGCGCAATTATTCCCGCGCCATGGAAGCGGCGAAAAAAGAGGGCGCGCATGTGCAGGCGGCTATCGCCTATACCATCAGCCCCATCCACTCCATAGATTATTTTGCCGAGGAAGCCGCCAAGCTGCGCGATATGGGCGCGGATTCGATCTGTATCAAGGATATGGCAGGTCTGCTGCTGCCCTTCTCGGCGGAGAAGCTGGTCAGAACGATCATCGCGCGTACCGGCCTGCCGGTGCAGATGCACAGCCATTACACCTCCGGCATGGCCTCGATGTCTTATCTCAAGGGCATCGAGGCGGGCGCGGCTATCGTCGATTGCGCGATGAGCTCGATGGCGCTGGCCTCCTCGCAGCCGGCGGCAGTGTCGATCATTGCCGCGCTCAAGGATACGCCCTATGATACCGGCCTTGACTTGAATGTGTTTGCGCCGATCAATGAACGGCTCAAGCAGATACGCAAGAAATATAAGGCCTTCGATAATACCGACCCGCGCATCGACGCCAACGTGCTGCGCTATCAGATGCCGGGCGGCATGATCTCCAATTTCATCTCCCAGCTCAAGGACGCTAACGCGCTGGATAAGCTGCAAGAGGTGCTGGACGAGGTACCGCGTGTGCGCGAGGATATGGGTTATCCGCCGCTGGTCACGCCGACCAGTCAGATCGTCGGCGCGCAGGCGCTGCTCAACGTGCTGCTCGGCCAGCGCTATAAGATGGCGACCAACGAGGTCAAGGCTTATTTCCGCGGCGAATACGGTATGCCGCCGGGCGCGATCAACGAGCAGATACGCCGGCAGGTGATCGGCGACGACAAGGTCATCACCTGCCGCCCCGCCGACAATATCAAATCAAGCTTTGCCAAGGCGCGCAAGGAGATCGGCGCGTGGACGGACGATAACGAGGACGTGCTGCTGTATATCATGTTCCCGCAGATCGCGCGGCCTTTCCTCGAACAGAAGATGATACAGGAAACGCATATCGAATACGATATGATCGGCGTTGAGCAAAACGCCAAGGGGCAGGACGTGGAATTCGGCCCGGTATAAACGGGAGTTTGCAGGCAGCGGCCAGGATGCACCGCCTTTTTGGCCGCTGTATTTTTATTGACAATAATAAGCTTTATGCGTATAATATTCAGCAGTTACCAACATTATGGAAGCAGACGATCACCTTGCGTGATGACGGCGGCGGGGCAAGCGGTCTGGAGACGCTTTCACGCTTTCATGAATTAAAAATGCCGCCAAACATGACGCAAAGCCGGCCTTTTGGAAAGACCGAGAATGAATAAGGAGGGAATGCCTGCATTGAAGAGTAAAATGAACATAAAGACGATGATCATCCTTACCGGAACGCTGATCGCATTCTATATCGGCGCAGGGTTTGCCACAGGTCAGGAGGTTATGCAATACTACGCTGCTTATGGTAAGCAGTTCTTTTTACCGGTCATATTTTTCATCGTTTTGTTTACCGGCGCGCTATGGAGCTTCGGCAATGCCGCTGCCGAGGGCAATTTTGCCAAGGGCAGCGACGTGTTCTATTGGTTCGGCGGCAAGTATGCAGGCAAAGTATTCGATTATTACACGGTCATTTTTCTTTCGATGATGCTGATTGTCATGTTCGGCGGCGCAGGCTCTACCGGCCAGGAGCAGTTCGGCTGGGATATATGGACCGGCGTGCTGATCATGGCGGTGTTGGTCACCGGCACGGCTTTGCTGGGATTGAATAGACTGGTCGATATTCTGGGAAAAATCGGCCCGGTTATCGTGGCGCTGATAGTCTTTGTCGCGGTGGTCACGGTGATTCGTGACGCCGATAATATCAAGGCCGGTATGGAAGCCATCAGCAGCGGTACTGTTCCCGTCAAACGCGTCGGCAACAGCTTTATCGCCTCCGGCTTTTCCATGGTCGGCGTTTGCCTGCTGCTGTTCTCTGCGTTTGTCACCGAGCTGGCTATGGTCAACGGCCGCCGTGAGTATAATTGGGGCGTCGTACTGTCGATGGGCGCGATCGGACTGACCATGCTCATACTTTCGCTGGCGATCATTGCCAATATCTTTGATATGGCGGTAATGGAGATACCCACCTTGGCGCTGGCGGTATTGATCTCTCCCGCTCTGGCTAAGGTTTTCTCGGTCGTGGTTTTCGCCGGTATCTATACGACCTCGGTCCCCATCATGTGGACGGTGGCGGCGCGCTTTGCCGAAGATGGGACGACCAGGTCGCGCATTCTGATGCTGGTATTATGCGCCGTCGCCGTGACTGTCGCCCTGCTGCTGCCGTACAGCAATCTGGTCAACGCCATCTACGGCTTCGGCGGTTATTTAGGCGGCCTGCTGCTCTTCTTCATGATATACAAAGAGGCAAAATATTTTATCAAAAAGATTCGCGCAAAACGCTTTGTCGATATTGCCTGAAGCGAAAAACGCCGTCCGGAATGAAATGCCGGACGGCGTTTCATATCGCGCGGCAATAATCACGCCGCCGGAACAGCCTGTGCCGCGATGGCGAGATCCAGTTGGCGTTTTGCGCGCCGTTTTTATTTATTGTCATCGGCGGCATATTTTGCTATAATAATAATGTTCGAGAATTTTAGCGGATCAACGGCGGAGGGCAAATGTTCGGTTTATCGTTAGAGCGGCTGTTATACATTGTACCGGCGATCGTGGTGGCTTTGACCTTCCACGAATACGCCCATGCCCGCACCGCCTATGCTTTTGGCGATACCACCGCGCGGGACGCCGGACGGCTGACGTTCAACCCGCTCAAGCATCTCGATCCCGTCGGTACGCTGCTGCTGATCATCGCAGGTTTCGGCTGGGCCAAGCCGGTGCCGATCAACCCCTTCCTCTTCGGCGACAACCGCAAGCGCAAGCTGATGGCGGTATCGGCGGCCGGCCCGCTGATGAACGTGGTAGAAGCGCTGGCCGGAGCGGCGCTTTTGGCGCTGATCGTCAAAAACGCCGGCGTTGGCAGTGCGCTGATATATTATTTCATCGGCTTTCTCAGCTATTTCGTGATGATCAACGCGGTGCTGGCGGTGTTCAATCTGCTGCCGATACCGCCGCTGGACGGCTCGAAGATCCTGGCGGGGCTGCTGCCCGCCCGTCAGCTGAATATCGTGCTGACCCTGGAGCGCTACGGTTTCATCATCCTGCTGGCGCTGGTGTTCATCCCGGATATTCTGTCGATGTTCGGTTTGCCGCGCATCGATATACTCGGTACGCTGATCGGCGTTCCGGCTACATGGCTGGTCAACGTTATATACGGCGCAGTCGGCCTATAATCTACTAAAAGGAGTGTTACGGTATGTCGGAGAAGCAAAGACTGTTGAGCGGTATGCGTCCCACCGGCCGCCTGCATTTGGGTCATCAGCGGGTGATCGAGTATTGGGCGCAGCTGTCGGAAAAATACGAGGCTTATTGGTTTACCGCCGACTGGCATGCCATCACCACGCAATTCGATAATACCGAGCAGCTGCGCGATAATCGCCGCGAGATCGTCATCGACTGGTTGTCCGCCGGTCTGGACGCGGACAAATGCCATATCTTTCATCAGAGCGAGATCAAGGAGCATGCCGAGCTGCATCTGCTGTTCTCGATGATCACGCCGCTGTCGTGGCTGGAGCGCGTGCCCACCTACAAGGGGCAGGTAGCGGCCTTTGCCGAGCAGGGCAAGGATATCACGACCTACGGCTTTCTCGGCTATCCGCTGCTGATGGCCGCCGATATTCTGATGTATCGTCCGGTGGGCGTGCCGGTGGCTACCGACCAGATGCCGCATATCGAGTTCTGCCGCGAGCTGGTGCGCCGTTTTCATCATCTGTATGATACCCGGATCTTTCCCGAACCGGCGCCGATCTTCTCGAAGATCGAGATACTGCCCGGCACCGATAATCGCAAGATGAGCAAGTCCTACGATAATTTCATCAGCCTTTCCGCTACTGCCGAGGAGGTCAAGAGCAAGGTGTGGTCGATGGTCACCGACGCCGAGCGTATCCGCAAGACCGACCCCGGCCACCCCGATATTTGCGCCGTTTACGCCTATCACGGCTTTTACAACAAGGACGAGCAGCCCGAGCTGTGCGCCGCCTGTAAGGCCGGCGCTATCGGCTGCGGCGAATGCAAGAAGAAGCTCACCGAGCGGATCAACGCCTTCCTCGAGCCGGTACGCGACAAGCGCGCGTATTATGAGCAGCATCCGGCGGTGCTGGACGAGATCATCGCCGACGGCAACGACGCGGCGCGCAGCGAGGCGCAAAAGACGATGGCGATGGTGCGCGAGGCCATGCGCCTGTAGGGGAGATATGGAATATCAGATACAGCTGCCGGTATTCGAAGGCCCGTTTGACCTGCTATTGCATCTGATAAAGCAGAGTCAGGTCGATATATACGATATACCGATCGCCGAGATCACCGAGCAGTACATCGCCTATTTGCATCAAATGGAAAGCCTGGATCTGGAGATCGCTTCCGGATTTGTGGTGATGGCGGCGACGCTGCTGGCGATCAAGGCCAAGATGCTGCTGCCGCAGACGAATGCCGGCGAGGAGGAGCCGGAGCAGGAGGACGCGCGCGGGGAATTGGTGCGCGACCTGTTCGATTATATGCGCTTCAAGGAGGCGGCGGGGGCGATGCAGGAGCTGTTGACAGCGGAGCATTTCCACTTTGACCGCCCCAATGAGGAGGAGCTGTTCGTTAATCTGTTCAGCGCCGACAACCCCCTGGACGGCAAAACGCTGGACGATTTGCGGCAGGCCTTTGCCGAGGTGATGAAAAAAACATCTTTCAAGGACAAGGTGCTGGATATCGAACGCGAGCAGATCACGGTACGCGATAAGCTGCGCGAGTTGTATGCCGTCATCTGCAATAATCCCAAGGGGCTGGCTTTTTCCCGCGTTTTTGCCGATTGCGGCAGTAAAATGGAGCTGATAATCACCTTTTTGGCGCTGCTGGAGCTGGCGCGGCAAACGGTGCTGAAAGTATCGCAGAGCAAGATCTTTGGCGAGATACATCTGTATCCGGCCAATTTGGAGAGGTTTTCCGATGAGTATTGACGAGCAGCCGTCTTTATACGCGGCGGGCGAGCAGGCAAGTTTATCTGATACGGATGAGCGGCCGGCGGTCATGGACGCCGGGCAGCTGCGGCAGGCGCTGGAATGTCTGTTTTTCGTCGCTTGCGAGCCGCTGGACGCGGCGCGTCTTGCGGAACTGACCGGCGCGGAACAGGCTGCCGTGGAGGCGGCGGCGCGGCAGTTGATCGACGAGTACAGCGGGCGCGGCTTCATCCTGCGCGCGGTGGCGGGCGGCTGGCAATTCACCACCGCAGCCGCATTAGCGCCGTTGGTGGAGAAGCTGTATAAGCCCAAGTTTCAGCAGTTATCCGCGCAGGCCATGGAGACGCTGGCGATCATCGCCTATCGCCAACCGATCACCCGCGCGGAGATCGGCGAGATCCGGCAGGTTGACGTTGACGGCGTGGTGACGACGCTGCTGGAAAAGCGGCTGATCAAGGAGGTCGGGCGCTTGGCCGGACCGGGGCGCGCCATACTGTACGGCACCTCCGAGGAGTTTCTCAGCTTCTTCGGCATCAACAGCCTCGACGATCTGCCCGAACTGCCCGACGACCGGCAGCTGACTGCCGCCGGCGCGGACGCGGCGGAGGAATAGACATGGAAAAAGCGCCGCCAAGCGGTGCTGACCCAGCATTTTCGCATAACAAAAAACCCTGTGTAAACAGGGTTTTGTTCGTAATAGCAGCTGCCAGATAGTAGCCGCCGGGCTGTTATCGGGCGTTTGGCGCCGGCGCGCCGCGAGCGGTATAGTTAGAGCTTACGCAAGATGATGGCGATAAAATTCAAATACTGCCCGCCGCCGGCCTCCATCGCCTTGCGGTCGCTGATGGCGTAGGGATTATCGCAGGCCAGCCAGTCGTTCCATACCTCTTCATTGCTGTTCATTTCATGCAGGGAAACGATTTCCGCGCCGCGGGAAGCGCCGACGATATTTCGCCAATAGGCGATATCATGTATGTGATCAAGCTGTTCGGCGTTCCATGACAGCAGCAGCTCCGGCGGCAGCGCGTCGTGAAGATCGCGCTTCATGCCGGGGACGGCGATATAGATATAGCCGCCGTGTTTGAGGCAGGGCAGCAGCTTTTCATCTAAATACTGCTGGTCGCGGCCGAAATAATTATAGGAATCGGTGCATACCACCGCGTCAAAGAATTCTTCGGCGAAGGGCAGCTGATGAGCGTCGGCGCGCAGCGGAATGATTTGCCCGCTGTCCAGCCCCATGCTTTCAAAAAAGCGCATATTCTCGCCGGGGTCGCTCCACAGGTCGGCGGCAAAGACGCGGAAACCGTATTCGCGTACTAAAAAAACGGAGGTTATGCCCTGTCCGCTGCCCAGATCCAGCACCGTTGCGCCTGCGGGTATGTTATGTTCCGCCAGCAGCTCCTCTTCCAGCTTGAGCGGATTTGGACCCATGATCTTGCTGCGTATCAGTTCCGTGTCATAACGATTGCTTTTGGCATATTCCATTGTCTATACACCTTCTATGTGACTTATTAGGCGTTCTGCACCAGCATACCGCGCGCGATATAGCCGTCTGCGCTTGGTGTCTCGGCCGCGCCGCGCGGATCATAATCGCGGTAGCCGGCCAGCGGCTGGCGGATGATATCGTCAAAGCGCACCGGCAGGCCGGGGGAGAAGCTGAAGCTGGCGCCCTTTTGCAGCTGATAATGCAGATGCGGCTCCGAGGTGTTGCCGGAATTGCCGCAGCGCGCCACCATCTGCCCGCGTCGTACCCGCTCGCCCAACTTCACGCATAGGCTATGCGGTTGCAAATGCGCCAGCAGGCTGTATTCATCGTCGTTATGCTTGAGCAGCAGATAGTTGCCGCGAATGTCCTTGGCGGCGCATTCCGCGCGACCCTTGCCGGGGATGCTGCTATTGGGCTGACCGTCCAGCAGCTCCGCCACCTCGCCGTCGGCAGGAGCCAGCACCGGCTGCCCATAGCAATGGTAGGAGCTCGCGTCATGCTCGTCGCCGTCATAGCTTTGGCCGTTAGCGCCGAGGATGATGAAGTCATAGGCGTAGCGCTGCGACGGTATGCTCCATGAATGGGAGGCGGCGCGATAAGGGCTGCCGTTTACCACCGTCCACGCCCCGTCAAAGGGCAGGTGATAGCCGGCGGCAGGTTGATAATTGTCGACGTTCGGCATATTTTTGCCATAGCGCAGCGGCAGTATCATCATCCCGGCCAGCATGGCGAAGGATTGACCGGTCACGCGCGGCTTGAGAATGACTTCCACCAGCGAGAACAGCCAAAACAGCCAAAAGATATTCAGCCAGCGTATGTCCAGAAACAGCGTCGGTATGGCCAGCAGCCCGAGCAGCTTGGCGTAATTGGCGAATCTGATCAGCTTTTCCATGAACCCTCCGCGTATTTGCTACGATGATTGTAGCGTTATCCGCGGCGCGTGTCAATAACCCAAGCGTCAGCGGCGACGCTTGATTGGACGATACGCCGGTCGTAGTTTCAATTGCGTCGCATTGTTCAGCTTGTATTTTCCCCATAAATACGGTGCAAATCGCGGCGATAATAGAGGGTTTTTTCCTCGGGGCGGATAATAATACACAGACGGATAGAGCCATGCTGCTATCAAAGCATAATAAACGAGGAGGCGCAAAATGGAGCAGAATAAACTGAAATTCTCGCCCAAGGACAGGACGAATTTGACTACTTATAAGGCGATGGGTATGTGCGACCGTGATTTTACCATGCCGATGATCGGCATTTGCAATACCTGGAATGAGCTGGTGCCGGGGCATTATCCGCTGCGGCAGCTGGCCGAACAGGTGAAAAAGGGCATATACCGCGCCGGCGGCAATGCGCTGGAATTCGGTACCATCGGCTGTTGCGATGCGGTGAGCTGCGGTACGCGGGGCGATTTTTTTGTGCTGCCCTCGCGCGAGACCATAGCTGACAGCGTTGAGATCATGGCGCAGGCGCATAGTCTGGACGGGCTGGTGGTAATGGGCTCCTGTGATAAGATCGTACCCGGCCTGCTGATGGGCGCGGCGCGGCTGGATATACCGGTGATCTTTTTACCGGCCGGCCCCGGCTTGGGCGGGCCGGCGTTTGGCCCCAAGGTCAAGTCGGATAATACCTCCGTGGCCGAGGCTACCGGGATGCTGCAAGCCGGACTGATCAGCGAACAGCAGTTGATCGACCTCTCCGATGCCTGTAATACCAGCTGCGGCTCCTGTTCTTATCTGGGTACGGCCAATACCATGTGCTGCTTTGCCGAGGCCGTGGGTATGTCTTTGTGTGGTGCGGCGACGATACCCGCGGTCTATTCCGAGCGGCAGCGCTGCGCCTTTTCTACCGGTGAGGCGATAGTAGGGTTGGTGCGTCAGGGTCTGCTGCCGCGGCGGATAATGACCTACGAGGCGCTGCAAAACGGCATCCGCATCCTGATGGCGATCGGCGGCAGCACCAATGCGGTGATACATACGATTGCGCTCGGGCATGAGCTGGGCTTCGCTACCGAGGATATACTGCGCGAATTCGATCTCATCAGCCGCGAGATACCGCATCTGGCCAAGATCAATCCGGCTTCGTTGGTCTGGGATATGGAGGATTTTCACCGCGCCGGCGGTATCCCGCGCGTCATGCAGAAGCTGGGCGGACGGCTGGACTTGACGGTGATGACGGCCAGCGGCAAGACTCTGGCGGAAAATTTAGCGGCCTACCGCTTTCATTATCCGGAAAACGCGGAGCTGATAAGAGATTTCGATCAGCCTCATACGGAAACGGGCGGATTGGCCGTGCTGCGCGGGAATTTAGCGCCGGACAGCGGCATATCCAAGCCCGCCGCGATACCGCCGGAGGTGCGGCGTTTTATCGGACGGGCGGTATGCTTCGACAGCGAGGAGGATTGCGTGGCGGCGCTGGAGAAGCGGGAGATACGCGCCGGCGACGTGGTCGTCGTCCGCTACGAGGGGCCAAAGGGCGGCCCCGGCATGCGCGAGATGTTCGACCCGCTCAAGCTGTTGAATGGGCAGGGGCTGGGTAAATCAACGGCGCTGATCACCGACGGACGCGTTTCCGGCACCAATAACGGCTGCTTCGTGGTGCATATATCGCCGGAGGCGGCGGTTGGCGGGCCGATCGCGCTGGTGCGCGACGGCGACGAGATCATGATCGACGTGCTGGAGCGGCGGCTGGAGTTGCATGTGGACGACGCGGAGCTGGCGGCCAGACGAGCCGCCTGGCAATATACGCCCAAGCGGCTGAGCGGGGTCTTAGCCCGCTACGCGGCTTTAGCCGAGTCCGGCGATAAGGGCTGTATTTTGCGCTGGGACAAGAAATAGAGCGGTTTACCGGTATGCGGCTGGTAGCTTGCGGATGTACGCCGTAAATCTATCAGCGTCAGCGGCGGCGTAAAAAAGGAGCGGACTGGATAAAGGCGGCGCTCCTTTTTTGTCCGTTTTAATGTATTTGTCGGTTGTTATGATATATATGGTGAAGAGGAGAACTGTGATCAACGAACAAGAGGAAGTAAAACATAGCTTTCATAACTGCATCGCCAGATATTTATGAATAAAAATGCGATATTTGAATGCAATTGCATCAAAATAATGTTATACTATTAGCATGATGAACGCTTAACGAGATACATTTGAGCGGCGGCATAAATTTGGATATCGGCTCGGATGATAGTGAAGCCGGCGACACGGTAACGGTTGTTTGGAGCATAGCAGCATAAGCAGTCGCGAGGATGCACGATGAGGTGAAGATATGAACAGAAGTGTTCAGCCGCGCATTATTAACGGGCAGGTTGAAGAATGCCTATCTGCTCGAAGTACGGAGCGAGAACCAAGATTTGCCAATACTATCAGCGGCACGAGTGCAACCCTATATGATTTACGGATAACAGGAGGCAGTTTATTGTGAGATATTTAGCGCATATTGACGGAGAACGAGAACAGATAGTGCTGGAACATCTTATGGGTACTGCCGAGCTGGCGCGGCAGTATGGGAATGAGTTTGGAGCGGGGGCGGCTGCGTATCGCTGTGCCCTGTTACACGACATCGGCAAATACTCGGATGCGTTTCAGCGGCGGATCCGTTACGGCGCCGAAAAGCCAGACCATTCGACAGCTGGGGCTATAGAGGCATTTCAACTCAAGGATGTACCTGCAGCTTTCTGCATAGCGGGGCATCACGGCGGGCTGCCGGATTTAGGAAACAGGAAAGCTGACAGTCCTCAATCCCCCACGCTTTTTGGCAGACTGAAACGCAAATCAGGCAAGGACATTGAACGCTATGAAGCGTTTGCGGTAGAATTGCCGGAGCTGCCGTCGGTAGAAATACCGACTGCCTTTTTACAGGACAACCTGAGCTGTTACTTCTTCACAAAAATGCTCTATTCTTCTTTGGTGGACGCAGATTTCATAGATACGGAGAGCTTCATGTCGGCCGGAAGTGTGGCAAGAGGAGAATACGATGATCTGTCTGTTTACCATAAGAAGCTGCACGCATACATTGAGCCGTGGTGGGATCCGCAGACCGAGCTGAACAGGATGCGCACCGCTATCCTGAAGGCTCTCATTGCCGGGGGCAGAGCGGAAAAGGGTCTGTTTTCATTGACGGTACCTACAGGCGGAGGGAAGACAGTAGCCTCCATGTCCTTTGCCTTGGAACACGCCCGGGAAAATGAAATGCGCAGGATAATCTATGTCATTCCGTATACCAGCATCATCGAGCAAACACAGAACACGTTTGAAAGCGTTTTCGGCGGCGGCAGCATTTTAGCCCATCATTCCGCCGCGGATTTCGGTAACGATTCAGAAAACGAGATCAGGAGCAAGCGTTATCTTGCCTCAGAGAACTGGGATGCGCCGGTAATACTCACTACCGCGGTGCAGTTTTTCGAGTCGCTGTACGCCGCTAAGTCGTCAAAATGCCGGAAACTCCACAATATCGCCAACAGCATAATTATTTTCGACGAGGCTCAGATGCTCCCAATGCCGCATCTTACGGCCTGCGTGGCGGCAATGGCACAGCTTGTGAAGAATTACGGCTGCTCGGCGGTGCTGTGTACGGCGACGCAGCCTGCATTGAATCCGCTGCTGAAAAAGCTGCTGCCGGAGCAGAGCGTCAGAGAGCTGTGTCCAAGCGTATACTCAACAAATGAGGTGTTCAAGCGGGTGTCCTTCAGAAAAGAAGGGGTACTCACGGACGAGAAACTGGCGCGGTATCTGAATGCCGAAAACCAGGTGCTCTGCGTTGTGAACAGCCGTAAGCAGGCACATAAGTTGTTTACCATGCTTGAAGAGAAAGGTTCTTTTCATCTGTCCACAATGATGTATCCGCAGCATAGACGGGCGGTGTTGGAAGAAATTCGAGACAGGCTGGAAGCCGGAGAAACCTGCCGAGTGGTGTCCACAAGCCTGATCGAGGCGGGGGTAGACATTGATTTTCCGACAGTATACCGGGCGATCGCCGGTCTTGATTCCGTAGTTCAGTCGGCTGGGCGCTGCAATCGCGAGGGCAAAAACGCGGCACAGGACAGCATCGTACATATCTTTGATACTGAGCAAAAAGCGCCCGATAGTTTGATGCAAAATATCGCGGCAGCGAGGCGGACGCTGGATGGGCATGACGATATATCATCTGAACATGTCATGCAGGAATACTTCAATTTTCTTCTCTACACCCTGAAAGATAAAAAAGCATTGGATAAAAAAGGCATATTTGAGTCTGTTAACA
Source organism: Bacillota bacterium (assembly GCA_030527285.1). Lineage (GTDB taxonomy): Bacteria > Bacillota > Dehalobacteriia > UBA4068 > UBA4068 > JAUNBC01. Next base: position 30,814 of record JAUNBC010000016.1, read on the forward strand.
AGGGAGAAATGGCATTTAGAACGATAGGAGAGAGATTTAGGATCATCGAAGGCTGCGACTGTACGGTATACGTTCCGATGGGCGCAGGACTGGAGCTGACAGCCCAACTGACAGATGGGTATCTGACTCGGGCGTTGATGCGGAAGCTTGAGCAGTACTCCGTGGGCGTTTATCAGAATCATTTCCGACAGCTTCTGGCCGTGGGGGCGATTCGTCCGATATCGGGGAACACGGGAGTGTTGACTGATACGTCTCTTTATAGCTTGAAAACCGGACTGAGTTTTGGAACTGACGAGGGAAAAGGGATTTTTGTATAAGGAAAGGGGAGATGCTGATGTCTGTATTGGTTGAGGTATGGGGTGATTATGCGTCGTTCAACAGACCGGAGATGAAGGTGGAGCGTGTCAGTTATGACGTAATGACGCCCTCGGCCGCCAGAGGGATACTGGATGCGATATACTGGCATCCGGGAATGAGATGGAATGTGGACAAAATCTATGTAATAAATCCCATCGAGTTTTCAAACATCAGGCGTAACGAGGTCAAAAGCAAAGTATCTGCCTCAAATGTACGCTCGGTTATGAACGGCGGCGGCGGTACGCTGTGCATCGCTACGTCGGAGGATATCCAACAGCGGGCGGCCATGGTGCTGCGTAATGTTCGATATGTAATCGAAGCGCATTTCGAGCTGGTGCGGGAGAACATGACGCCGTCGGACAGCGAGGGCAAATTCTGTGACATTATGCGCCGCCGACTGGAAAAGGGGCAGTGCTACCACCAGCCCTGCTTCGGCTGCCGGGAGTTTCCGGCAAGCTTTAGTGCCTGGCAAGGCGGTGAGATAATCACTGCCTACCCCGGCGAGGAGAAAGATCTGGGCTTTATGCTCTATGACATGGATTACTCTGACCCGGAAAACATATTGCCGATGTTTTTCCACGCAAAACTCGAAAACGGCGTTATGAATGTCCCCCGGCGTGACAGCGGGGAGGTGTATCGATGATATTACAGTCATTGGTCAGCTATTACGAAGCGCTGGCGGCAAAGGGCGAGATACCCCGTCCGGGTTGGGCTACGGTAAAAGTCGCCTACGCGCTGGAGATAGACGAAAACGGGCGGCTCTTAAGAATACTGCCGCTGAAAACGCTAAGCGGAGATGAAAAGATAATGGAGGGGCGAGAGATGGTGTTGCCTGCTCCGGTCAAGCGGACGGTCGGAATTGCATCAAACTTTTTGTGGGATAACGCGATCTACTTATTAGGATTTAACAGTAAGGACGATGCGAAGCGTTCAAAGCTTTGTTTTGAAGCGGCAAAGGAACTGCACTTGAAGCTGTTAAGGAATTGCCCAGACGAATTTGCTAAGGCCGTTTATAGCTTTTTTAATAGCTGGCGATCGGAGACGGCGAATAGCAGTCCTCTTTTTACAGAAGTTGCTGATGATCTTGCAAAGGGAGCAAACCTTACATTTATGTTTAACGGCCAATTCCCTGCGGATAACAAGACTTTGTGCGCTATATGGCAGGACTATTATGACGGGGAAGAGGACGGCTTCAAGATGTGTTGCTTGGTGACTGGCAAATCTGTAGTACCGGCGTTAGTGCACCCTTCAATCAAAGGCGTACGTGGCGCACAATCGAGCGGAGCGGCAATTGAGTCCTTTAACGAAAGAGCCTATGAATCTTATGGAAGATTTAAAGGACAGGGTCTCAACGCCCCCGTGAGTAAATATGCCGCTTTTGCCTACACCACCGCGCTGAATCACCTCATTGCGCAGAAGGATGATGACGGACGCTCGAAGGCCAAGCTTATCGGCGATACCACGATGGTTTTCTGGGCTGAGGACGCAGGCGTACAGTATCAAAACGCTTTTGTTGCGATTCTAGACGGCGAGGATAACACGGTTTCAAACTCCGACCTTGAGACCTTCATCAAAGCGATATCAAGCGGGGGAAATGCGGATTGGGACGGTTTGCCGATAAAGCCTGACAACCATTTTTATATCCTTGGCCTTGCGCCAAACGCGGCGCGGCTCTCGGTGCGTTTCTTCCTGCGAGATAGCTTTGGCAGTATGGTAAAGCATATAAAGGAGCACTACGATAGACTGGAGATCGTTTCGGACAACCACAGCAAGTGGAAAACGATACCGCTGTGGGCGTTGTTGCAGGAGACAGTAAACAAGAATTCCCGGGATAAAGCCCCCAGCCCCCAGATGGCAGGCGATACGCTGAGAGCTATCCTCAGCGGCGGACAATATCCAGCCACGCTCTACCAGCAGACTCAGCTGCGCATTCGCGCGGAGCGGGACGTCTCCCGAGGCCAAGCGGCAATTATCAAAGCGTATATTATTCGCAACACAGACAATGAAAAAATAAAGGAGGCAGCAACAGTGGCATTAAATGAACAGACTGATTACACCCCATATGTGCTCGGCAGACTGTTTTCCGTTTTGGAGAATATCCAAGACAGCGCCAGCGGCGCATCCACAGTCAAGGACAGGTTTTTTAACTCTGCGTGTGCAACGCCGGCAGCGGTTTTTCCGCAGCTTCTGAAGCTAAAAAACAGCCACATGAAGGTGCTCATGCGGGAAAAGCCAGGAATTGGCGTCACCTTGGAAAAGCTTGTAACAGAGCTGCTTTCAATGCTTGATAACGAATTCCCGAAGCATTTCCTCCCGCCGGAGCAGGGCGCCTTTATTCTCGGTTATTATCACCAGACCCAGAAGCGCTATGAAAAAAAGAATATGGAAAAAACTGAGGAGGTAAAAGAGAATGTTTGAAAACGCTATTAAGAACCGCTATGAATTTGTGATACTGTTCGATGTGGAAAACGGCAACCCCAACGGCGATCCCGACGCCGGCAATATGCCCCGCATAGACCCGGAGACCAACCTTGGCATAATTACTGATGTGTGCCTTAAACGCAAGATCAGAAACTATGTAGAGACGGTCAAAGAAGACAGTACCGGTTACCGCATCTATATCAAAGACAACATACCGCTCAACCGTTCGGATAACGAAGCCTATACAGCTCTTGGCGTGGATGAGAAGAACGTCAAGGACGCAAAGAAAAAAGATGCTGATCTGGATGTGAAGATCCGAGATTTCATGTGTAAAAACTTCTATGACATTCGCACCTTCGGCGCTGTGATGACAACCTTTGTAAAATCTGCTCTCAACTGCGGTCAGGTGCGCGGGCCGGTGCAGCTTGGTTTCTCCAGAAGCATAGAGCCGGTTGTACCTCAGGAAATAACCATTACTCGAGTTGCCATCACCACAGAAGCTGACGCCGAGAAAAAAGGCACGGAGATGGGGCGGAAATACATTGTCCCCTACGGTCTATACCGCTGCGAGGGCTATATTTCCGCCAACCTCGCCCGCAAGACCACCGGTTTTTCCGAGGACGATTTGGCGCTGCTGTGGGAGGCCATACTCAATATGTTTGAGACTGACCACTCAGCGGCGCGCGGCAACATGGCGGTGCGGCAGCTTATCATATTCAAGCATGACTCTGAATTGGGATGCGCGCCGGCTCATAAGCTGTTTGACGCCGTAAAGGTGGAACGCCGCTTTGGCGTAGAAGTGGCAAGAAGCTTTAACGATTATACGGTCAATGTGGATGAAGCCGCGATCCCGGACAGCGTGAGCGTTACGATGATGGGGTGATCTATGCCGAGGACGAGTACCTCCAGCTTTCCGGAATACAGCATTTTTCCTTCTGCCGGCGGCAGTGGGCGCTCATGTATATCGAACAGCAGTGGAAAGATAATTTGCGCACCATAGAGGGAGAAATCCTCCATGAACGAGCCCATGATGAGGGCTATTTCGAGAAACGGGGGGAGCTGCTGATAGTGCGGGGGTTGCCTATACAGTCACAGACTCTGGGTATCTCCGGTCAATGTGATGTGGTGGAGTTTCACGCCGATCCTTTTGGTGTGACGCTCCCGGGCAGGGAAGGACTGTGGCGGCCTTATCCGGTGGAGTATAAGCGAGGCGTTGCCAAAGTAAATGACGCTGATCGCCTTCAGCTCTGCGCTCAGGCCATGTGTCTGGAAGAGATGCTGTGCTGCGAAGTGCCGGAGGGCGCGTTATATTATGGAAAGACCCGGAGAAGGGAAATTGTTATTCTGTCGGGGGAGCTGCGTGAAGCCGTCTTGTCCATGTTTGCGGAAATGCATGAATACCACAGGCGGGGCTATACGCCAAAGGTGAAAACCGGTTCGTTTTGCCGGGCGTGCTCACTAAACGAGGTATGCCTACCAAAGCTGTGCAAAAACACCTCGGCAAAGGAGTATCTACATAGAGAGCTGGGGGGAGGAGAGACGTGAGAAAACTGCTCAATACTCTGTTCGTCCTCACGGAGGATAGCTATCTGGCTCTTGAAGGCGAAAACGTGCTGGTGCTGAGAGATGATGATACGCTTGCGCGCTTTCCGCTGCATACCTTGGAGGGTATTGTATATTTCGGATACAAGGGCGCCAGTCCGGCGTTGATGGGCGTCTGTGCGAAATATGGTATTTCTCTGTGCTTTATGACTCCGCGAGGCCGGTTTTTAGCGCGTGTATGCGGTGAGACCCGGGGAAATGTGTTGCTGCGCAAAAGACAATATGCCGTGTCCGAAAACGAGACAGAAAGCTGTCTTACGGCGCGTTGTTTTGTTGCGGGCAAACTCCATAACTCCAGATGGGTGCTGGAGCGAGCTACCCGTGATCATCCTATGCGTCTTGATGTGGAGAGATTGAAAACGGCCAGCGCTGCTATTGCGTTTGGCGCCAGAGCAGCAATGGAAGCGATGTCGTTGGATAAGCTGCGGGGAATTGAGGGAGAAGCCGCAAAGCAGTACTTCGCTGTATTCGATGAACTGCTGTTGCAAAACAAGGACAGTTTTTTCTTTAAAACCAGAAATCGCCGCCCGCCCACAGATAACGTGAACGCGATGCAGTCATTTGTGTATGCGATACTGGCAAACGACTGTGCAGCGGCATTGGAGGTAGTAGGCCTTGATCCGTATGTGGGGTTTATGCACAAAGATCGCCCGGGCAGATCATCACTAGCGCTTGATCTGATGGAAGAACTACGCCCATGTTTTGCGGACAGATTTGTGGTTTCATGTGTGAACAACCGTATAGTACAACCTGAGCACTTTGAAAAGAGAGAGAGCGGCGCGGTCAATATGACAGATACCGGGCGCAAAGCGTTCCTTGCCGCCTATCAGGAGCGCAAGAGAGAAACCATAACACATCCGTTTTTGGGCGAGAAACTGCCGTGGGGGCTTGTACCATATGTACAGTCGCTGCTGCTTGCCCGCTGTCTGCGGGGAGATTTGGATGCATACCCGCCGTTTTTGTGGAAGTGAGGTAAAAATGTTAGTGCTGATAACTTACGACGTCAATACGGAGACCGCCGCTGGGCGCAAACGTTTGCGGCAGGTGTCAAAACAATGCGTGAATTACGGACAGCGTGTGCAGAACAGCGTGTTTGAGTGCAACATGGACGCGGCAAAATACCGTCAGGTGCAGCACCTGCTGCTGGGGATAATTGATGCTGATAAGGACAGTCTGCGATTTTACAATCTCGGTAATAATTATCGGAGCAGAGTTGAGCACTTCGGAGCAAAACCAACATATGATGCGGAAGGCACCTTGATGGTGTAGTGCGAAGCGGAAGTACACATGAAACGGCAAGACCGTTCGCACCGAAAAAACATGTATAACCAATGTAATTATGTAACGAGATTTGGGGTCAAGTAAAAAAAGAATAGCTTTTATAGTGCAAGAATGGTAAAATATTAATTGAGAGTTGCTCGTTCTTGTTATCGCCATCGCAGGGAGCGTAGACGGCAATAGGATCATAATCTAATCTCATCCCTGCTTGGTACCTGTCGCTCCCCGCACGGGGAGCGTGGATTGAAATGCCTTGCACCACGCGCACAACGCTGATAGTCTCCGCGTCGCTCCCCGCACGGGGAGCGTGGATTGAAATAATTGCCTTATGATCTCCCCGCCGTAAGCGTGCTCGTCGCTCCCCGCACGGGGAGCGTGGATTGAAATTAGATGCACTGCTGCAACCAACGGCAAGGAGAGCGTCGCTCCCCGCACGGGGAGCGTGGATTGAAATAACGGCGCGGAGAAGAAATACGGAACGCCGCTGTGGTCGCTCCCCGCACGGGGAGCGTGGATTGAAATCTCAAAAAGTATTGACAAATTGCATGCCCCCTGAGTCGCTCCCCGCACGGGGAGCGTGGATTGAAATGTCAATGCAGCGAAACCAAGGTGTCTAAATCAAGTCGCTCCCCGCACGGGGAGCGTGGATTGAAATATTTGTTTCGCCTTTTTGCGCCTCGTAAGCCGCCGTCGCTCCCCGCACGGGGAGCGTGGATTGAAATGGGTCATAGACCAAGCCTGCGTAAGCGTTTGTGTCGTCGCTCCCCGCACGGGGAGCGTGGATTGAAATAGCGCGACCTGCAGCGACCGCGTCACCGCCGCCGTCGCTCCCCCCACCGGGGGCGGGGATTGGAATATCATCGTCGCCGTGAAGGTGCGCCCGGACGCCGGGGGG
>JAUNBC010000017.1 GCA_030527285.1 Bacillota bacterium
GGGGCAGCTCCTCGGCATATTTATTGTTAAGCTCCAGAACGCGGGAATAATCCTCAGGATGGATTATCCGCTCGTACTGCTCGGCAAACATGCTCTTGAACTCCTCCACGGTATAGCCCAGCAGCTTTTCGATGTTTTCCGACACGTGGTAGAGCGGCGCGTGCAGTCCCAGCCCGTTGATTATCGTCCCGGCGGAAAGGGCGCTGTCCACCTGATTAAGGCAATAGTCGTGGAATTTGGCCGCGGCCTCCGCCCTTTTCCGCTCGCTCACGTCCATCAGCACGGCGACGAGCCTGAACCTGTCGCCGATGCGCTCGACGATCTCGGCGGTGATATGTATCCAGCAAAGGCCGGAGGCAGTCGTTATGCGGTATTCGTGCTCAAGCTGGCGGCCGGTGGCAAGCAGCTCGCCAAGAGCCTGGGAAAGCGGCTCTATGTCCTCCTCGTGCACCAGCACCCAGGGATTGGCCTCGGCCATGCGCTGGTATTCCTCACGGGAATATCCCGTTATGCGGCACAGAGTGTCGTTAAAATACTGCATGGACAGCTTTCCATCGGCGTATTCATAGAGGATGATGCCGCCGGGCACGGAGTTTGTCAGCGCCCGCAGCTGAACCTGCGCGGTATGCTCCTCGTCGATTTTGGAAACGGCGCCATACGCCATCATAACGCCGTCCTCCCGGCGTATGGAGCGGATGGTATCTGATACCCAGCAAGGTGTGCCGTCCCTGCATATCACCCGATACTCTATGGTAACGGTTTGCGGGCTTGACTTTACTAATGCCTGCGTCTGGGAAAACAGATCCAGATCCTCGGCATAAACGCCGGGACTGCGCTCGCAAGAGAAGATGTCCGTCAGCTCCTGCTTCGAATAGCCGACCATCTCGCAGAGCGTATCGCTGGCATATTCCAGCCGTATCTCATCGCCAAGGCTGTAACAATATACGCCGCCGGATATATTGCGCATCACATCCGACAGCACCTGCTCCACCTGAAGCCGGCGTTCCTTTTCCCGCTGCTCCGTGCAGTCATAGAAGGATATCACCGCGTGATGGGGCTTCCCGCCCTCGAACACGGTCGTGCTGTCCGCCCGGTACCAGCGCTCGGTGTTGTCGCTGTGGCGCAGGCACAGCTCGATAGCGTCCGAGGGCTTTCCGGCGCGCATCTCCGCGAAGAAGGCGCGGCAGGTCTCCACGCTCTTTGGGCATACTATGCCCCGACTTATGACCAGGTTTTCGTAATCCTCCACTACTTTGGGGAGCTGCAGCAGCTCAAAGGCGTCTACCACGTTGTTTGCCGTACCGGTGCGGATATCATAGAGGAACACATATTTCCCGCTTTGGCGTATGACTATTTCCTTTTCCTCGCCGCTGACTCTGAGCGCGTCCTCCATCTGCTTGTGCTCCGTGATATCCGTGCAGACGACCATGTAGGCGTCTTTGCCGTTCCAGCTTATCCGGCTGGCCTGAGACAGCATCCACAGGCCGTCCTTTCTCAGCACCTCCACCGGCTCGGAGACGCCGCTTTCGCGCAATTTGTGCATCGAGCAGTTTTCGCAGGGCTGGTCAAGGCCGACGGCCGCCTCGTAGCAGCGGCTGCCCAGAGGCACGTCGCTGAAGCGCTCGCGGATCGCCCGGTTCGTATATATCATCTCATGCGTGTTCGGGTCGACGACATAGATATAGAAAGCGTTTTCGTCCAGCGCCTCAAGGAAATCCTCGGACAGCGCCGCGTTTCTCCGCTGGCGCTGCTTTATCAGGAAGGTGCCTAAAATGATCGACACAAGGGAGAGCGTACCGGTGAGCTCCTCCGTCCAGGCTATTTCTCCGCTGCAGTCGTCGAAACCCACCATGCCGAACATCCTGCCGTTGTCCATGATATTGCACATGATGAGACCCTTGATATCCTGCTCCGCCAATATTTTCCGCATCGCCTCCGGCAGCGTCCGTATATCCGGGCACAGGCAGATATTGTGCTCGTTGAATAGCCCGGCGTATTCGCCGTTCAGAGTTTCGCCATAGGAGACGTTTTGCAGCTTGTCCTTTTGCGATGCGACACCCGGAGCGCACCATTCGAAGGTGTTTTTGCTTATGGAATTGGTAGCGTCGTCCTCGCAGATATAGGCGCGGCTGACCCCGTAATGCTCGCCCAACAGCGCCAGCACGCTTTCAATGGCCTCGTCCATATCGGCGCTGCCGTACAGGAATTGGAAGATCTGGGAAACGATGGTGGGATCGTAGGTATAGGCGGGCATATCCCTGCCGACACGGCTGCCGAACTCCGAGAGCAGCGCCTCCCGCTCGCGCTCCTGTTGTATATCCTGCGCCTGACCGATCAGGCGGTAGGCTCTGCCCGAGCCGTCTACAAGGGTGGAATAGCTGAGCCGCACCCAGCGATAACCCGTGCCCCAGAGGTCAGCCTGATATTCCAGCGAACCGTTGGCGGGGTTTTCCAGCATTTCCCTTATCAGGGCGCGTATAGCCTCGGCGCTCTCCGGGGTAACGTCGCCGCTGGAGACGATATAATCGTAATAGCCCGGGAACTCCCTTTTTACAAAGCCCTTGTCCGCGCGCTTGCCCTCAAAGTACATGACGTCGTTTATAAAGTCGTAGTCGATGATGGCGATGTTGTTCTGCTCCACCAAGATGCGGTTGCGATGATTTTCGATCTCCTGCTCCCGCTGCTTCGTGATATCCCTGATAGTGATGACCGCGCTTTCCGGCGCGCCCTCCTCGTCGAAGCTCGTGCGGAAGGTGCGGCGTTCCCAAACGGTACGGCCGTTGGGAAACGTAAATTGAAGCGTGCCCTCGCCCTGCTCCTGACCGGCGAGTATGCTCTCGTAAAACCTGATATAGGCGCTGTTATCTCCCGTAAAGACATAATTGGCTGAATAAGGCACGTTTTCCATAACGGCGGGAAGGCCGACGGAAGCCGCATAAGCCTCCGGTATGGTCAATATCTGCTTTTTCGCGTCGTAATGGCAGATAACGATATCGCTGCTTTGCAGGGCAAAGCGCATATCCTCGTTGACGGCGCGCAGATCCTCCAGATTGGTCACGTCGGTGCATACCATGATGATGGCGCTCTTATCCTCGTCCAGCCAAAAAAAGCCCCATTTCTTCCAGTAGCGCTCCCCGTTGTATTCCACCGGCAGCACCACCGTATATGTGCCCGCGTGCTCAAGGTGTTTTTGAATGGTTTCCAACGACAGCAGCTCGGCCGCCTTGTCGCGGTATTCCGCAACGATGAAGCGCTGCGTCAGCTGCCCGCCGTCGATATGATAATCTTTTTCCGCAAAAAAGCCAAGCTCCTTCAACGGCCCGTGATTGTAGTAGTGCATTATGCCGCTGTCGGGGTATATCAGGGCGACGAGCTCGTACACCTTGTCCGCGAGGGTCGTCGCTATGGCGGAGACGGAGACCTCGTCGTCGACGTTATAGTCGTACTGGAAGGTCATGATATCTCCGGAATCGGGGTCGCGGTATACGGAGGCCGTCGTCTTGATCCAGACAGGGCGCTCGTTCTCCTCCGGCAATATCTGATATGTTACCGCACAGTTGGTTCGCCCCTCCGCAAATGCCTTTAACAGGCTTTCTCTGCTCAAAGCGGCGCGCAGCCTCTCCCGCTGGCCGCTGGTCGCAATCTTCTCTATGAGCAGCTCCAGCCCTTCGCTGTAGCTGACGTTGTCGCGGCTGAATCTGGAACGCCAGGTGATGAAGCTGTCGCGCGTCAGATTGGCCTGCACCCGCGCCGTCACGGAGCCGTCGTGCAGAGCCTCCATATTTCTTAGGGCTGCCGCGTAATCCTGCTCCTTGCGCAGCTGCTCGCTTACGTCCTCGCCCACTATCGTTAATACGGCGGTCTTGTCGTTGTCCGAAATCAATGCGCAGTGAACTCTCAGCCATTCCACTCCCATCGCCGCGCGGTCAAGATGCAGCGTAATAGTTTCGTCGGATATTTCCCCGGCGCGCAGCCCCGCCGCAAACCGCTCCAGCTCCGCAAGCGAATCAGGCATAACATGGCGGAAGCCCGGTACGGCCTCGCATGACGGTTCGTCCCGGCTTATCTCATCAAACCTTCTTGCGTTATGATTGCGCGCCTGACGCACGCCGGTACGGTAATCATAAGTCCAGAAGTACAGGGAGGAGGCCTCCATAGCCAGCTCCACCTCACGAGCGCGCATATTGCTCTGCACCTCGGCGTCCGCGTTTACCGCCGAGCCGATGGCGCTTACGGGCCGGCCGCCGGAATAGATGGTGTGATAGCTGATATTCACCCAGGAAAAGCCGTCGCTTTCAGACAGCTTCATCAGTATCGTGCCGGAAACATTGTCCTCTCCGGCCATGACCCGCTCATGCAGCGCGATATAGGCGTCCAGAGACGCCGGATCCACATAGGACTGCTCCCTGAAGCTTTCCGGGACGTTCTGTATGACGTCCGGCATAGAGCCCTCTTTCGCCTTGTTCAGCATGATGATCCGGCGGCCGATAATATCAAATTCCCACACGGCTATATTGAACATCCGCAGCGCGGCGTTGGTCTTTTGCTGCTCCAGGCGCAGAGATTCGCTGATCTCCATTTGCTCCGTAATGTCCGTATAGGCGCAGTAATAGCGCAGCACGCCGTCGCTGCCCTTGACCGGGTTGCCTGTCAGATTTACCCAGACGACGCCGCCGTCGGCGCGCATGAGCCGGTATTGCTCGCTGAACACGGACATGGAGGCCACCGCCTCCGCAGAGTGTTTTTTGATCCTCGCCCTGTCCTCCGGGTGTATGACGGCGTAAATATCCTGCTCGAACAGCTTTTGCGTCTCCTCATAGGAATATCCCATCAGGCGCGCCACGCCCTCGCTGATATATTCGCAGCTTTCCCGACCGTCCCGCAACGCTATGGCGATCACGCCGCCGGGCGTGTTGGCGATGAGAGCCTGCGCCCGAAGGTCGCTCTTTTCCAGCGATTCCTCCATCTGCTTCTGCTCCGTAACGTCAAACAGCGTGGCATACAGAAGCCTCCGTCCCCGCTCGTCCCACACAAGGCTGCCGTAGACGCGGAGCCAGAACCAGCTGCCGTCCTGGCGCTGGGCGGGGAAAACGCGATCAATGCAGTCCTGGGATTCGCCGGACGACTCCTCCGGCAGCTTCAGATATTCCGCCGAAGGCATAAAGCTGGTGGGCAGGCCGGCGGCAATGCGCCGGTCGTATTCTTCTCTGGTATAGCCGAACATTTCGCAGACCCGATCGCTGATAAGCAGAGGATAGATACCGTCGTCCCGCCAATCGTAGATGGAGATGCCCGCGGGCACGTTGCGCACGACGTCGTCCAAACGCTGCCGGATCGTGTCCAGCTCCTTGCGCCCTGTGATATCCTCGCTGGTCAGATAAAACAGATATCCGTTGCCTTTTTTCCCAAGAAAACGCAGCCGCGTATTCGTCCAGAAATCCGGCGCGCCGTCCTTTACCGGCCTGGAGTGCAGCTCGCACTGGGCTTCCTCGCCGGTGGCGGCGGCGTACTCCAGCGTTTTCCGCAGCAGCTCCCGTGACTCCGGGTAAAAGCGGTCGAAAAGATTGAGCCGGTACTGCTCGTAATCGGCCTGAGAAACGCCAACCATCTTGTAAAACTGCTCGTTGACCCGCAGGGACTCCAGCCGGCTGCCGTTATGCTCGACGATCTGCGCACCGCCCACAAAGCTGTTAAACAGCAGCGTCGCCTGAGTGGAAGCGTCAAAGAAATCGACCGTGCTCTCTATCTTGTCATCGCTTTTCGTTTGAAAAAGCGTCTCGCTTGTGTTCCTTTTTCGCAGAAGAGCTTCGTATTCATCGGCCGGCATCGGCTTGGCAAAGAGATAGCCCTGCATGATATAGCAGCCGATGCTGCTGAGATAATCCGCCTGCTGCATGGTTTCCACGCCCTCGGCTATGGTAGGGAGCCTCAGCCAATGCGCCATCCGCACCACCGAGGAGAGAATGCTTCCGCCCCGGGAATGCTCGTCCGTTTCCCTGCTGAACTGCATGTCCAGTTTCAGCACGTCCACCGGTACGTCCTTGAGTATATTCAGCGCGGAATAACCGCTGCCGAAATCGTCCATCTCGATCAAAAAGCCGCGCCGCTGCAGCGATGCCACCGCGGCGATGAGCTCCTCCGGCTGATTCACATAAGCCGACTCGGTGATCTCCAGATGAAGCTGCTGCGGCTGCAAGCCGTATTTCTCGATCAGCGAGGGGATGACGGCCGGAAGGTCAAGGGCTCGGATATCCCTTCTGGAGATGTTGACGGATACCGGCACGGGGTCCAGTCCGGCGTCCAGCCATTCCCGTAGGTAGCGGCAGGCTCGTTCCCAGACATACAGATCAAGATTTGTGATAAAGCCGTTTTTCTCAAAAAGCGGGATAAACTCACTCGGCGAGATAAGGCCTTTTTCCGGGTGGAACCAGCGAACCAGCGCTTCCGCGCCGGAAAGCGCCCCGGTGGTATAGTCATATTGCGGCTGGAAATACAGGGAAAACTCCCCGGCGTCCAAAGCGCGGCGCATGTCGTCCGTCAGCTCCTGCTCCCGCAAAAGCAGGCGCAGCAGCTTCTCGTCAAACCAGGCGACGCGGTCATTTGTCGAGCTTTTGATGGAGCGCACGGCCAGCAGCGCCCTGTCAATCATCAAATTGACGTCCAGCGACAGGTCGTCGATCACATAGCGTCCGATATGCACGTCCACCGGAATGGGCAAGCTGTAGTTTCCGATCGCTTCAAAAAAGCGATCGGTCGCCTGGGTGATCGTCGTCTCGTCCCGAGGCAGCAGCGCCAGAAACAAGTCCGCCATATCCCTGCATACGATACCGCCGACCTTTTCCACTTCGTCGTTGCGTATCTTGGCGATAAACCTCAGAAGCTTGTCGCCCTCCTCATAGCCGAAGCGGTCGTTGACCAGCTTGAAATTGTCCACATCCAGACAGGACAGCACGTAGCTCCCCGCCGGCTTTTTATCTATCATCTCCCTAACTCTTGCCGTAAAGGCCGTGCGGTTTAGAAGCCCGGTAACGCTGTCATGGCTCGTCAGATAGAGCTGCTCCTCTTTTAACTGAAGCTCAGCCTTGTAGGCCTCGTTCAGCTTGGCGGCGACAGCGGCTTGCCTGTAGGCAAGAATGTTTTCTACGCGGCGAAGCACGAGCTTGGCGTTGAAAGGCTTAACGATCACGTCCAGAGCGCCCAGATCCAGGGCCTTCAGCTGGCTTTCTTCATCTTCCCTGCCCGTGACGACGACCACGGGGATATCCGCAAACCGGGCGTCCTTTTTCATGGCCTCCAGGACTTCATAGCCGTCCATCTCCGGCATCATGAGATCGAGCACGACGGCGGAGACAACGTCGGCGGTTTGCAGTACGTTTAACGCCTCAAGGCCGGTTTTGGCCTCAAGGACGTCGTATTTCTTGAAGAAGGCCTTCTTCAGCAATGCGCGGTTGACAAATACGTCGTCAACCACAAGGATCGTGCTTCTTTTCTCAACAGCGGTCGTTTCTTTCATATCTTCACCTATTTGTTTCTTTTTCCGAGGAACGCTCCGGCTATACCGGCTTATTTTTATCGCTTGTCGGTCAAAGCGCGCTTATTCGCTGCGCCTGGACGCGGCTGCAATATGGTTTTGTATCGTATGATACAGCAACCCCGGTTCCACGGGCTTTGACAGATGGTCGTTCATACCGGCGGCCAGCGACATCTGCCGGTCCTCCTCATAGGCGTTGGCGCTCATGGCCACGATGGGCACCGTTTTGGCGTCCCGCCTGTCCATGTCACGGATGCGGCGGGAGGCCTCCAGACCGTCCAGCACGGGCATCCGTATGTCCATGAGGATGAGGTCGTATGTTCCCTCCGCGGCGGCGGAAAACAGCTCCACCGCCTGACTGCCATTTCTGGCCAGCTCGACGCTCATGCCGGCCTTCTTCAGCAGTATTGCGGCGATCTCCGCGTTGATGGAATTATCCTCCGCCAGCAGCACATGCTTGCCGCGGAGCAGCTCCGGGTCATAGGCGGAGCTATCTTCCGGCGGCTTTGCGGCGCTCTCCGGTATGCGGTAGCGGTATGGGTAGGTGACGGTAAACGCGGAGCCTTTTCCCAGCTTGCTTTGCACCGTGATATCCCCGCCCATCTGGCGGGCGATGCTGCGGGCGATGGACAGACCCAGACCCGTGCCGGGGATGCTGTCGGTACCGGGCAGGCGTTCCTGCTCGAAGGGGATGAACACGCGACCTAAAAATTCCTCGCTCATGCCGCAGCCGGTGTCCTCGATGATGATCTCATCCGTACATAGGCAGGCATCCCTGTCCAGCGAGACGTTGCGAAAGCGCAGGGTCACAGTCCCGCCCTCCGGGGTGAATTTGCAGGCGTTGTTCAGAAGGTTCACCAGAAGCTGCTGAGTCTTTTGCATATCCACATAGAACTCAAGGTTGATGCGCTCGAACGCCGTCCTGTCATAGACAAAGCGGATACCCTTTGTCTCCATAGCCGGCGCTATCATGTAGATCACCGGCAGGGTGATCTCCGCCGGCGTATGCCAGGCGGGGTTGAGGAAGGATTTGCCGCTGTCGATGCGGCTCATGTCCAAAATATCGTTGATGATGCCAAGCAGATACTGGCTGGACTGGTTGATCTGGTCGATGTATCTGGCGGCCGTGGGGCGATCCCCGACCTCGTCCGCCGCCAGGCGCGTCATGCCCAGAATAGCGTTCATCGGCGTGCGCATGTCGTGGCTCATCCGCGAGAGGAATTCGCTTTTGGCCTTATCCGCCTTTTCAGCCTGCTCCAAGGCCTCCGCCAGACGCTGCCGCTCCTGCTCTTCCTCCCGCACGATCTCCGTATAATCGCGGCGGGTCAGCAGGCAGAAGCGCTTGCCGTCCTCCTCGTAAATATAGAGCGTGCCCTTGCAATAGCGGATCGTCCCATTTATGACCGCGCGGTAAACGATCTCCGAATTGCCGCAGGGGACGCTTGAATAGTCCGGCCTTAAATAATGCGCTAAAAAGCGCTCCCGATCATCCGGATGGACGAAGCTCTCGACATAGTCGCGCATATATTCCGAAAAAGGCAGGACGACTATAATGGGCTTGTCGCGCCGCTCGTCGAAGCTCCAGACCGTAAACTGATCCACGGCGACAATTAAAAGGCCGAAGGCCGCGTACTCGTTGTAAAGCTCCAACTTCATCAGCACGTCCATTATCTGCTCGCCGCTGATATCGTAGACATATTCATACAGAAGGATGTCGTTCGTGACCGGGTCCTTCAGCAGCTGCATCAGGTGCCGCGAGCGGCAGACAATGCCGTCCTTGAGCTGCATGTACGCGATATACTCCTCCTGCAGGATGCCCTCCTTGTAGTTGGACAGCAACCTGCGCCGTTCGTATATCTCCGCGGCGCGTTTCCGATCCGCTTCATAGGTCAGACGCGAGTAGCCCTCTTTTATGAATTCATCCATGACAAGGCTGTCCGGCTCGACCGTCTCCGCGCCGGCGCTCTCCCGGTGCTCGACGATCACGTTTTGCGAGATATTGGCGACGAAATAGAACAGCAGATTTGTATCGCTGTGCTGCTGTTTCTGGCGCTCCAGCCTCAGACGCGCCTGCATGACCTTCTCCGTATCAATGACCTGAGCGGAGACGGCCATAATTTTGCCGCCCGCAAGCTCCGGGTCCAGCCGCTGAGCCTTGAAGCGCACCCAGTGCACCTCGCCGTCCGGCAGCCGCGCCTGAACGTCCACAACGACCTCGTTTGCGCCGCTATAGAGCTTTTGGAAAGCTTCCCTGTACAGATCCTCGTACTCCGGCAGGATCAGGCGGCGGGCGATGGCGCATTCTGGAAAATCCTCCGCCTCCGCCAAAAAGCCGAATTCCCGCTGCAGCTTTTCGTTTGTATATACGGTGCGTGTCTCGACGTCAACGGTAAAGACCCACATCCCGGCAAAGGCGCAGGCGGCCTCCAGCGTTTTCTGGCTTTGCTTCAACCGCTCCTGCGTCTGCTCAAGCTGGCGGATGCTGCGTATCTCCTGATCGACGACCACGGAAAAACCCACCGCGATGCGGCGGCCGCCGGGAATATCGTCCTGACGGACGAGGGAGATGTGCATCCACAGGTATTTTTCCAGGTTTCTGTCATATACGCGCACGGTACAGTCGCTGATCCCGTCCCCGTCCAATATGCGCTGGTAACAGGCGCGGTAGGCCTCCGCGTCCTCGGGATGGATCACGCCCTGCTCGATATAGCTGTCCGGTATGTTCTCGGCAGCGGACACATAGCCGTAGGCCTCGTGATCGCTGTATTCCTGCCTAATCTGCCGGGCGTCCAGATCATAGCTCCAGACGCCGAGATTTCCGTATTTGGTGATCGCGTTGAGCGCATGACGGCTGTTTCTAAGCTCATCCTGCGCGCGATTGGCGTCGGTAATATCGGAAAAGGTGGCGTACACCAGCAGCTCGTCCTCGCCGCGCACCACGTTTGAGCGGGTCTCTATCCAGATATACGCCCCCTTGGTCTGGCTCCAGATCCGGTATCGACATTCAAAGTTGCCGCCGGGCTGCTCGAGACATTTTTTGAAATATTCCCGCATGGCGGAACGGTCGTCCGGGTGGATGAACTCGTGCAGGACGGCTTCGGGGTCGAATTCGTCCGCAAGACCGTCGCAGCCCAGCACGTTCGCCAGCGCGTCGTTGAACATCAGGAGCTTGAATATGCCGTCTCTGACGCGGTACAGGATCACGCCGCCGGGAATGTTTTTCAGCAGCTTCTCGCGCAGGCTGTCCAGGGCATGCTGCTCCGTTATATCCTTTGAGTTAAGCTTTTCGTATCGGTCACAGTTATCCCGCGTATTGGAGTTACCGAATCCCCTCATAAGATCTCCCCTGCTGCGTTCTGCGAAAATCTGCTTGGCGCTTCATACCAGTTTTAGCGCCGGTTTTTTTATAACGATATCGACAATATATCTGAACAATTATAACACCTTTTCTTCCATTTTTCAACAAACTATCGCAAAATACTATCAATTAAAACTGTTAATGACACATCTTGCCCCTTCAGGCCTGCCTTAGTTAATTCAACTATAAACGAAGAACAGATTTTCGCTCAAGCTGTGACCGCCGGCGCTGTCTTTGAAAAATGGCGGGCGCGGCATGATGAAGGGGATTTGTAAAAAAAACGGGCAGAGCGCCTGTGAACGCCCTGCCCATTATCTATTATCGTACCGGTATCGTACCGGCGATATTAACCGTTGTTTGTTGTTGCCGCCAGATGCTCAGTCATTGATGCCGAATAAGCGCCGGGCGTTGGCGGTGGTGATTTCCGCCATTTTCTCATAGCTGACGCCGCGTATTTCCGCTAATTTGGCCAGCGTATGCACGACGCGCGCCGGCTCGTTGGTATGCCCGCGATGCGGCTCCGGCGACAGATACGGGCAATCGGTCTCCACCAGCAGCATATCGTCCGGCGTCTGCGCCGCTACCTTTTTCGGCTGCACGGCGTTCGCAAAGGTCAGCGGGCCGGCGAAGGAGATCATAAAGCCCAGATTCAGGCAATCACGAGCCATTTCCCAGCTGCCGGAAAAACAATGCAGTATGCCGCCATTCATACCGCCCCGCTCGCGGCGCAGTATCTCTACGGTCGGTTGATGCGCGTCGCGGTCATGGATGATCAGCGGCAGATGCAGCTGCTTTGCCGCGTCTATCTGCGCGATGAAGGCGCGCTGCTGCTGCTCGCGCGGCGACAGGTCGCGGTAATAGTCGAGGCCGACCTCGCCCCAGGCCACCACCTGCGGCGCGGCGGCTAATTCGCATAGCCGCTCTAACAGCGTTTGATCGAGCGTATGAGCATCATGCGGATGCACGCCCACCGCCGCATAGACGCGCCCGCTATTTCGTTCGGCGATATGCACGGCCAGCAGCGAGGAACGCCAATCGCAGCCGATAGTGACGATGCGGCTCACTCCGGCCTGCTCCGCGCGCTGCAAAACGGCGGGCAGCTCGTCATAAAGCTCCTTTGCGTCTAAATGGGCATGAGTATCTATTACCTGCGGTAAGCCGCTCACTATAATATTCTCGACCCGCAAGGCACGTCGGGCGCCGGCATCACGGTAAAGCCCCGCTGCTCATTACCGGCGGACAGCAGCATACCGTGCGATTCCACGCCGCGCAGCTTGATCGGCTTGAGATTGGCGATCAGCACTAACTTTTTGCCGAGCAGCTGTTCCGGCTGATAATACTTGGCGATGCCCGACACGACCACACGCCGCTCGACGCCGAGATCAACGACGAATTTCAGCAGCTTATCGGATTTTTCGATCTTCTCGCATTCCAGCACCTGCACCACGCGCAGATCCAGTTTCTCGAAATCCTCGATGCCGCATTCCGCGGCTATCGGCTCTATTACTGCCATCGCTGCGGCGGCAGCCTCCGCTTCGGCGGCGGCGGCAGCGGCGTCCTCATGCGCGGCGGCCTGTATGGCCTCCATGTCGATGCGCGGGAACAACGGCTCGCCGCGGTCGATCTTGGTGCCGGCAGGATACAAGCCCCAGCTGAGGCTATCCCAGCTATGCAGTTCGGCGCGCTCGCTGATATTCAGCTGCTTCCAGACGCGCGGCGCGAGCGACGGCATCACCGGCGACGCCATCACCGTCACCAAACGCAGCACCTCGACGATATTGTACAACACCGCCGCCAATTTCCCGCTCTCGCCATTCTTATTCAGCGCCCATGGCGCGGTATCGTCGATATACTTATTGGCTTTGCCTACCAGCTTCCACAGCTCGATCAGGGCGTTCGACCATTCCATTATATCCATCAGCTCGGCGAAACGCTGCGGCGTGGCCTGCGCCAGCTCGATCAGCTCGTCGTCGAATTCGGTCTTATCGCTGGGGGCGATCACTACGCCGCCCTGAAACTTGTCGATCATGCCGGTGATACGCGACAGCAGATTGCCGTAATCATTGGCCAGGTCGGTATTGATACGCAGCGCCATCAGCTCCTCGGTAAAATTGCAGTCAAGGCCGTAGGGCATTTCGCGCATCAGGAAATAACGCACCGCGTCCACGCCGTAGCGGTCGCAGAGCAGCAGCGGATCGACGACATTGCCGCGCGATTTGCTCATTTTGGCGTCGCCGGTCAGCACCCAGCCATGACCGAGCACGCATTGAGGCAACGGCAGACCGGCGGCCATCAGCATGATCGGCCAGATGATGGTATGAAAGCGGATGATGTCTTTGCCCACCAAATGCACGTCAGCCGGCCAGTATTTATCGGCCAAGCTGCCGTCGCCGGTGCCTTTGAGCGCCGAATAGTAGTTGATCAGCGCGTCGAACCATACGTATATCACATGCTTTTGGTCAAAGGGCACGGGTATGCCCCAGTCAAAGGTGGTACGCGATACGCATAGATCGTCCAAGCCCTGCTTGACGAAATTGACCATCTCATTGCGGCGGCTTTCGGGACGGATGAAATCAGGGTTGTCCTCGATGAATTTGAGCCAGCGGTCGGCGTATTTGCCCATCTTGAAGAAGTAGCTCTCTTCCTTGGCTTTTTCCACCGACTTGCCGCAATCGGGACAGGTATGCCCCTCCGCTAATTGCAGCTCGGTGAAGAAGGTCTCGCAGGAAGTGCAGTACCAGCCCTCGTACTCTGATTTATAGATATCGCCCTGATCGTAGATCTTCTGGAAAAGCTCCTGACAGACCTGCTGATGACGCGGCTCGGTGGTGCGGATGAAGTCGTCGTTTTCGATCAGCAGCACCTTCCACAGCTGCTTGAAATTGGCGATGATCTCATCGACAAATTCGATCTCGCTCTTACCGGCGGCGGCGGCGCGGCGCTGTATCTTTTGCCCATGCTCATCGGAGCCGGTGAGAAAGTAGGCGTCGAATCCGCGCATCTTCTTATACCGCGTCATCGTATCAGCGGCTACCGTGGTATAGGCATGGCCGATATGCAGATTGTCGCTGGGATAATAGATGGGCGTGGTGATATAAAACGTTTTCTTATCACTCATGATTCGATACCTCCGATAATGTTGTTATACACTATTAAAATATATTACCAAAAGCGCAGGTATAATGTCAAGGGAAAAGCCCAAAACGATTACTGATCATTCTTTCAGCCCCAAGCCATATACCGATTTTATGCTGATACCATAGCGCTCGGCCAACAGCCGCGCCGCCTGCTTGCGCCCCATACCCTGTTCGATCAGCCCGACCAATTCCCGCTCCAGCGCCCGCATATCCACGTCCGCCGCCGCCGGCTCCGCTCCGGCCAGCACCAGCACGAATTCGCCGCGCGGCTCGGTGGCGCTGAAATAGTCTATCGCCTCGCCCACGCTCAAACGCAGCACCTGCTCGTGCAGCTTGGTCAACTCACGGCATACGGCGATACGCCGCGCATGGCCGCAGGCAGCGGCGATATCGGCCAGGGTAGCGCGCAGTCGATGCGGCGCTTCATAAAAGATCAGCGTGCGCTGCTCGGAGCATAAAGCGGCCAGCTTGGCGCGACGCGCGGCTTTGGCTCGCGGCAAAAAGCCCTCAAAGACGAAGGCGCTGCTATCAAGGCCGGAAATGCTCAGCGCGGTCAGCAAGGCGCTGGCTCCCGGTATGGCGATCACCTCGATACCGGCGGCGATGGCGGCGGCGGCGATATCCGCGCCGGGGTCGCTGATACAGGGCGTGCCGGCGTCGGAGATCAGCGCGATATTCAGCCCCTCGCGCAGCTTGTCCAGCAGCTCCTCGCGCCGCGACAGCGCATTATGCTGATAATAGCTGAGCAGCGGCTTCTTGACGCCGAAATGCGCCAGCAGACGGCCGCTGACGCGCGTATCCTCGGCGGCGATGATATCCGCCTCGGCTAAAACACGCAGCGCGCGGCTGCTGATATCCTCCAAATTGCCGATCGGCGTAGCGACCAGATACAGTTTACCGTTCATCCTCTGCTCCGTCCATATGCGCAAAAGCGGCGTAAACAGCGCGCATCTGCTTGCTGTATACGTTCGGCGCGTCGTACATGATCAGCGGCGGCAGTATGCTCAATTGCCGGCGGCCGCCCTTGAACGCCTCTATCAGCAGCAGCTTGGCGGCTTTATCCGCATAGGGGTGCAGCAATTGCAGGCGGCTCGGTTTGAAGCCGTATTGCGGCAGCAAGGCCAGCAGCTCGCCCAGCCGCTCGCTGCGATGCACCAGGTACAAACGCCCCAGCGGACGGCATAGCCGCTGCGCCGCCGTCAGTAATTGCGGCAGGCTGCAATATAGCTCGCTGCGCGCGGCAGCGAACAGCGCATCCTCGCTGACGCGCCCCGCGCCGGCGCGATAATAGGGCGGATTGGATATCACCACGTCATAGGCGGCCTTAGCGCCCAGCGTTTGCGGCTGGCGTATATCGCCGTCGATGATCTCGATGCGCCGCTCTAAGCCGTTCAACACCACGCTGCGCCGCGCCAGCGCCGCCATGCGCGGAATCAGCTCCACGCCGCGGATATGGCAATCGGGCTGCCTATAGGCGAGCAATAACGCGATCACGCCGCTGCCGCTGCCCAATTCGATCACCCGCTCCCCGGGCAGCGCCGCGGCAAAATGCGCCAGCAATACCGCGTCAACAGCAAAACAGGGGGCTGAAGCATCCTGAATGATCTTCATTCCCCCGCAGCCAAGCTCATCTATGCGCTCATCGCAAGGCAGGCCTTGCTCATTCATCTTTCTTACCCTTATGCAGCAGGAAATTGAGGCAGAACAGACAGTCGTCCTCACGCTGGCGGCCGAAATTGCTCGGGCAGATATGGAAGCCCTCGTTATACAGCTGCGTCAGCGCGTCGAAGCCGCCGCTCGAATATTCGTTGCGGGCGACGCGCTCCTGCAATATCAAATTACGCTGCTCGGCGTCGGCGATGCGCCGCCCCAGCGTTTCCGCCTCCTCGATCAGCTGATTGAGCTTCTCCTGCCAATCGAGGAATTCCTGATACAGGCTCATGCTCTATTCCTCGTCCTCGATCAAACTTTCGCCGTCCTCCGGCGGTATCACGTATACCTTCTTGGGGCTGGGGCGTTCGTCGTCATAATTCTCGAATTTCAGACAGCACATCAAACGGCCGCATACGCCGGAGATCTTGGCCGGGTTGAGCGATAGATTCTGCTTTTTCGCCATTTTGATCGACACCGGCTGAAAATCACCGAGTACGCTGTGGCAGCACAGCACGCGCCCGCAGGAGCCTAACCCGCCGATAGCCTTGGCCTCGTCGCGCACGCCGATCTGCCGCAGCTCGATGCGCGTGCGAAATACCGCGGCCAAGTCCTTGACCAGCTCGCGGAAATCGACGCGCCCGTCGGCGATGAAGTAGAAGATGATCTTGCTGACGTCAAAGGTAAACGACACCTCGATCAGCTTTATCGGCAGGTTATGCTGCGCGATCTTTTTGACGCAGATATCAAAGGCTTCCTTCTCGCCGCGCCGGTTTTCTTCCTGCTTGGCCAAGTCCTGCTCGGTGGCTTTGCGCAGCACTTCTTTGAGCGGCTGCGTCAGCTCCTTGTCCTCGACCTCCTTGGGACCGAGCACCACCTCGCCGAACTCCACGCCGTGCGCTGTCTCCACGATCACGTTATCATGCGGCTTGAGCTCGATGTTATTGGGAGCGAAATAATATATTTTACCGTTTTTCTTAAAGCGAACACCGACTATGGTCGTCATTTATTCCTCCGTATTATGGCTTAAAATATATTGTATAACATTTTTGCGTTTATGGCAACTGGTGTCCGGCCGCCTGCCATAAGCGCGTATACGCAACGTCGGTCAGCAGCTTGAGATTGCTGCGCTCATTGAGCATGGTGATCGCGGTTTCCAGCGCCGCCGCGGCCTGCAGCAGCGGCTCGCCATCCAGGGGCAAGCTTTTTTCCCGCCGCGCCGCGCGATAGAGCAGCTCCTGCATCGCCAAAAAAACGCGGTACTGGCCGTCGCGATCCTTTTCCCGCTTACGCGCCAGCATCAACACCTGATACAAAGCCAATTGCGGCAGATCATTGAGAAAACGCTCCGCCTCCTCTAACTCGTCGGGCGAATATAAGCGGCTGCTTTTTTGCGCGCCGCCAAATCTAAACTGCTGGCAGCGCGAGCGCACCGTCGGCAGCAGCGCGTCCGGCTGCTCGCTAAGCAGGATGAACAGCGTATTATCCGCCGGCTCCTCCAAGGTCTTGAGCAGCGTATTGGCCGCCTCGACCGCCAACAGCTCGGCTTGCGGTATGATGAACAGCTTGTAGCGGCCCTCCATGGCGCTCAACTCGGCTCTGGTACAAATGCCGCGTATCGTCTCGATGCGGTGCACGAAATTCTGATTGCCGTTTTTATCGGTAGGCTCGATGACGCGGCAATCGCTGTATGAACCGGCGGCGATACTCTTGCAGGCATGGCAGCTGCGGCAGGGCGGCTGCGGATAATCAGCGCAGTTGAGCGTCGCCGTCAAGGCCAGCGCCTGCTCCATGGCCGCCTCGCCGCTGAATATATAGGCGTGCGAGAGGCTGCGCGCGGCGACCTGCGCCGCCAGCGCCGCGTCCAAATCGGCTATCCTTGTCATAGCAGCTCCCGCACCTTATCCCATACCTGCTCCGCCACCCGCTCCGGCGCAGCCGAAGCGTCGATCACGGCGATACGCGGGCATTGTCCGGCTAACGCCAGATAGCCCGCGCGCACTCGCGCGAAAAATTCAGCCTGCTCCTGCTCCATGCGGTCGGCTTTCGCACCGCGGCGTGCGGCGGCGATGGCGGGATCGACGTCCAAAAGCAGCGTCAGATCAGGCCGCAAGCCGCAGCCGGCAAAGTCGTTCAACCGCCGCAGGAAGTCTATATCCAGGCCGCGGCCATAGCCCTGATAGGCCAGCGTCGAGTCGATATAGCGGTCGCAGAGCACGATGCTTCCGGCCTCCAGCGCCGGCGTTATCACCTGCCGCACATGGCAGGCGCGGTCGGCGGCGAACAGCAGCGTTTCGGTGCGCTCATCGACGCTGTCGAAAGGCGAATCGAGTATCAGACGGCGAAAGCGCCGTCCCAGCTCGCTGCCGCCCGGCTCGCGGGTCAGCAGCGGTTCAAGGCCGCGCTCGCGCAAGGCGGCGGCGGTACGCTTGAGCATCAGCGATTTACCGCAGCCGTCTATGCCCTCAAATGTGATAAAAACGCCTTTGCCCATTTGCTCTCCCGCTTGTATATACCGGTATATCAGTCTATACCTGTTATTTTCGCTAAAAGACGGCTTATACCTTTTGCGGACATAAAAAACCCCTCCGGCGCGCCCATAAACTTTGCGATACTGCGTTTCACCTGTTTTTGGGCGCGCTGAGGGATCTATAGGTGTTTTTACGGCTTCGCGCACAAAAGCGGCGCGCAGAGGCGGTTGGCTTATTCGCCTATATAGCTGCTGGCCGTGTCGATGATGATAGTGCCGGCCGCCGTATTGCTTTCGCCGGCCGCCTGCCAGCCGATGGCGAAGTCGATCAGCCTGCCGATATCGCGCAGCTTGTAGTAGTTGTTGCCGTCGATCAAATAGGCGGCAGGATAAATGCGCGCGCCGTCCATAAACAGCTTATGCGTGGAGGGCGCAACGCTCTTGGGCGCGGCCAGCGCCGCCAGCTCGCCGCCCACCGCCGTATAGGCAGCGCCGTCCGTAGCGTTGATCGCCGCCAATGCCGCATCCCATTCGACCTCGAATTGCGCCTCGCTGCCATTGAGCAGCATCGCGATATCGCGCAGCTTGAAGTAGTTATTGCCATTGATCAGATATGCCGAGACCTTTGCCTCCGCGCCGTTTACCGTCATCGCATGGCTGCTGATACGCACCTCTGCGATATCCACCGGCGCGACGGGCAAATAGAAATCGCTGCCGGCGCTGAGCATTACCCCGCCCTGCGAACCGGCGATCAGCGTACCGCCGTCGGTAAGCAGCAGCGCATAGATATTATCGTACAGAGCGCCGCTCCAGGTACCGGCCGCCGAGGAATAATTGACATCTTCCTTGTCGTTGAACAGACCCAGCGCGCTGCAGCCCAGCCATAGCGACTGCCCTTCATCATAGGCCAAGGCCCGGATCTCCGGCGTAGCGCCCGCTGTGCCGGCCGTCGGGTCGCCGGCGATGATACCGGCGGCTATCGCCGGGATGCTCTCGCGGCCGGTCGTATGCTCGACCACGCTGCCGCGCACCATATCTAAACGGCCGCCCACGCATTCGCTGATCGGTATCGGCAGGCCGTCCGCGCCAACGTAGCCCGCGCTCTCAAAGTAGCTCGGAGCCGCGCCGGAGCGGGAGATCGCCGCCTGGCCTGCGCCCAGATCGTTGAGCGGAGCGATGGAGCGTACCCAGAAATCGCCGAGCAGATGAGAGTTATATTCATCGTCGCTGGCCGCGTCATAAGCCCAGGCCGTGAGCCTGCCCGCTTTGCTGATATAGGCATAGCCGCCGGAGAAAGGCGGCTTCAACCCGCCCTGTTCGCCATTGGGATAGCAGCCGATCCACATGCCGCCGAAATCATCCGCCGCCAGCACGCATACGGAATCAGTCGGCAAGCCGTCGTCTTTGCCATAGGTCTTCCATGCGCCGGCGGCAGGATCATAGACGCTCAGACCGCCGTCGCCGCCGATCCACACGCGCCCGTCGGCGGTGATCTCGATAGCCTGCGCGAAATCGCCCAGCAGCCGGCTGTTTTCCATATTGAATTCCTCGATCAGCTCGCCGTCGGCGCTGATATGGAATACGCCGTAATTCTTGCCGGTGGGCGCATAAGTATAGCCCTGTGTCAGCCAATAGCTGCCGTCAGCGGCCTCCGCAATATCATACACCCATTGCGTTTTGAGCACGCCGCTGAACATCCGCTCGGCCTCGCCGCGCTGATCCGCCAGATAAAGACCGCCGGTAGTGCATACCCAAAAGCCGCCGTATGCGCTTTCCACTAAATTGCGCACGCCAACCAAGGGCTGGCCGTCGCAGACGATCTCGACCCACTCGCGTTCAGCCGCCAGCGCCGTGACGCTGAAGGCTAAAACCAGCAGCAGCGCCAGTATTATTACCAGTAGCTTTTTCATCACATATCCATCCCCCTTCAATGATATTAATAGCAGTTACGGGGCGGCTCAAAGCCGCCCCGTATTGAAGCTTATTCGGGAAGCGACAATTGCTGCCCGGGATATATAAGATGCGGATTGACGATGATATGATTGTTCAGCTCGTAGATATCCGGCCAGCGGCTGGAATCACCCAACTGATCGCGGGAAATAGTCCACAGCATATCGCCGGCTTTGACAATATACATACCGCCGCTATATTTGATCGGCGTGACCGGAACAGCCGCGGGAGCCGTCTGCAGCGCGCTGTTTGCCACCTTGCCGAAGGTATCGAAAACTATCTCCTCCGCACCCGCGTCCGCGCCGACGCTGACTTCCAGCGGAGACAGCTGATCGGCAAATTCGGCAGGATCCTCAAAGGTGCCGGAACCGACGACTATGCAGCGCGCCCACTTGACACACCAGCCGGTATTGTCATTGACGAATAAGCGGATCGGGCCAAAGGCGTTCATCACCTCAGGATCATAGCCCTCTTTGATATCGGCGTTATCGTCGCCGTCCACCAGCGGCAGGCCATTCGCGGAAGTAGGACCGGAGCCATAGCCGATGACCATCGGTTTGCCGTTTACGCCATTGGTCAGGTCGGAGCCCTTGAAGGAGGTAGCATAAGCGTCCTTGGCATAGACGGTGATGCTGGTCACGGTAGGCGTTTTGAGATCGACGTAGGTGAGCAGCAGCTTGTTCAGATCAACGCCCTGCACCCATGTTTCATTGCCGACCTTGTAGGCGTCGAATACCATCTCGTTGCTCATCGACTCAAGCTGGCCGACGGTGAAGGTCACCGGGGTAGCCACGTCCGAGCCGGTGACGCGCAGTATCGGCGTATTCAGATAATCGCTGTAGAAGCCAAAGGTATGCGTCCAGCCGGTAGACGCGGACTTGGCCACATATACGCCGCTGACGTTTTGCAGGCATTGCGCCGCCGTAGCGCCGTTGACGATCAGCCGCAATACGCCGCCGCTGTTGCCATAGGCGGCGTTATAACCGGCGTCGCCGCTGCCGACGACCAGCGGCAGACCGTTTTGCTCAAGCGCGCCGGCGGCGGGATCGCCGATGCCATAGGCAAGGATGACGCGCTTACCGTTTACGCCGGCCAGCAGGTCGTTAGCGCTGATCTTGGTCTGTTTGCCCGCCGCGTCGCTGATCACCACGCCGCTCATCATCGAGGAGGCGGAGATGGCGTTATCCGAAAGCAGCGACAGCAGATCGACGCCGCGGTAACGGCGCGTCACACCGCCCACCGTGTAGGTATCGGTGACCATGTACTTTTGCAGTTTCTCGATATCGGCAACCGTCAGCGAGCCGGGATTGGATACCGCGCCGGAGAAAGCTATCGGCGTAGCGCCCAGCGCGGCGTAGCTGTCGGTATGCGCGTATTTGTCGGCTTCGAGATTGACGACGATCTTGGTCACGCCATTGACCGCCGCTTGCGCCTGGCCGTTCTTGTTCTCCTCCGCGGTCTGCGGACGAATGAACGCCAGCGGGCCGCCGCTGTTCTCGATGCTGATACCGGTAACGCTGTCAACGTCTACGTAACCGGCGCTGCTTGCATCCGCGACCAGCGGGTAGCCATTCTTGGCGAAGGCCAGTACCGGCTCCAGACCCAGCGTACCGCGCAGCGAATTGTAACCGGCAGCTTGCAGCTGGGCGAAGCTCAGCGTCGCCATTTTCTGCTCGCCGGCGTAGAAGTCAGCGGAGCCGAGGCTGCCCGGCATGCCGATGGTCTCGGACAGCAGATACCAGATATTCACGCCCTCGAACAGATCGTCGGTCAAAGCGCCGTCCGCATCGGTATAGGCATAATAGCCCTTCTCCTGCCGGTTCTCATTGTCGCGATCGCGCTTTTCTACCGCATATATTATATCCTCCAGCTCCGCCATCGTAAACGAGGTCGTCTCGGTATCGCCGTTAGCCTGCACCACCTCCACGGTCAGCGCGGTCTGTTTAGCTAAGGCCTGATAGGCGGCGGCAGGATTTTGACTATGCGTGCTGTAACGAATTGCCTCGCCGATATATATTTCCTGCGCGCGCTGCATCTGGTTGGAGCCGTTGTTGAAGAAATAGGCGTAATTGGTGATATCCTGCGGATTATCGCGATTCATACCGTCAAGCTTGCCGAAGATGACGCGCACCGGACCGCCGTCATTGCCCAGCCCGCCGAAGAAGCCGTCCATATCGGCATTGCGCACGTAAGGATAGCCGTTGACGCCATAGGCTAACAGCACCGGATAGCCCTTCTTCACCGGATAACCGTTAGCGTCCTTGACCCATGCGCCGACCTGATTGTCGGGCTGGTTTTCTTTTAGCGCCAATTCCTGCTTGGTCGGACGGTCGGTGCCGATATCCGACGGCGATTTCTCATAGAAATAGGACAGATCGGGATTGGCCAGCTGCTTCATCGAGAAGGCGGCCGTGGTTTTGTAATTATCCCAGGAGCTAAAAGTTACGAGCGTACGGCTGTCATTCTTATACTTAGTGCCGTCCAGGCCGAGCGTCAGCAGCAGATCCCACAGCTTGACGCCTTCATATGTGTTGACGTACCAATAGGTGGTATTGGAGAGGCTGTACTCGGAGCGATAGCCTAAACCGCTGGCCAGCGGCTTGTCGGTTGCGTCGTATTCGACCATCGCCTCCAATTCCTCTACCGTGTAGTTGACCTCGCGCCCTAAGGCCGCGCCGGTCAGGGTGATCAGATATTCGGTATTGGCGGTATTGCTGTAAGCTACGTTGCTGGCCTCGGAATGCTTATAGCCGGGAGACTGCGCCGTGAACTCAACATAGATATAAGCCACCGAGGAGAACTTTTCCGGCAAGGCCGTCTTGAAATCGCTCTTATCATAGACCAGCTTCAAGCAGCCGTCGTTATTACCGAGCGAGTTTATGATGCCCAGCTCATTATCATAGACGAAGGGCGCTACCGTCGCGCCGTCGCTGCTGCCGGTACCGTAAGCAAGGATCACCGGCGTTTTCGCAGCTAATATCTCGGCATAGGTCAGCACCGCCACGTCCTGCCGCCAGCGGTTCTTGAACACGACGCGGATATCGTCATTGACGCGCTCCACGCCGGAATTGACCAGTCCCTGAATGATAGAGCTGATCCTTACGCCCTCATAGACTAAAGTCGTAGCCGTTCCGTTGCGCGTATCGGTGTACTTGCCGCGATAGAGGTTGGCGGAAGCCGTCTTCTCTAAATCGCCGACCATCAGCGGGGTGGTAGCGGTAACGCCGGGGCCTTCTACCGTCAGCGTCGCGCCGGTGATTGCATCCATGGCATAGACGCCGCCCTGTTCCGTACCCTGATAGGTGATATGCTTATACGGGCTGCCGTCAAAACCGACGTCGGTGGAGCCAATGCCGGCGATCATCTGCGCCGGTCCGCCGCCGCCGACCGCGCCGGCTTTGCCGTTGTACAGCGCGCCGAAGCCGCAAAAGCCGTCGGATATCTTATACAGGGCGCTCCAGCTGCCGTCCGCTTCCTGCTTCTCCAAAGCCAGCATATAGCGGTTTGCGGCGTTGCGGATATCGGAGACCTTGAGCTGGGTCGGCGCATAGCCGTCGGCATAGGTTATCTGCACCGTATCGCTATCCTTGAGCGCCGTCACTAGCGAGGACAATGCGACGCCGCGCACCGTATCGGTGAACTGACCCTTCTTGGTGATATAAGTATAAGTAGCGGTAACGCGATCCATGGCCAGCAGCTGCGCGCGCGTATAACCCTTGCCCAGCACGGTGACGGTGTTGCCGCTCACCGCCTCGCCGACCAGGATCGTATCGAGATCCTTGACGAAAGAGGAATTGTTCTTATCGGTAAAATCAGCCATGCCGATAGCCAGCGAAGGGCGGCTGTTCGTCTTGAACTGAGCCGCGGCCGGCACCTCGTCGCTGTTATCACCGCTGACCGCCGATTTGAGCACGATCATCGGAGCGACCGCTACCGCGCCGCTTTGCTTGCCGGCGGCCTGCTGCGGATAGCGATAGCGCTCCTCAGCGGCGAATTGCGCAAACTCACGCTTGTAGCTGCCGCTGAAGAAAGTCACCTTGGCCTTTGCGTCAGCCTTAACGTCAAAGCCGGAGGCTCCGAGCAAGGTATACAGGTCAACGCCTGAAGCCAGATACTGTTTGCGGAATTCCGAGGTGTTGAAGGTGGAAAAAACACGCTCGGTCTGCGTCATAGCCTGCAAATCCGCCATTGAATAGGCGGTCTCGTTGGATAATGAGGCTATCACCGCGTCGATATCCTCATCAGCAGTAGAGGACGGCTTATCAACTAAAACGCTGCCGCTTACTACCAGCAGCCCGCTTTCCTCCTTCTCCCATACTGATGCGGCGTCCGCCGGCGGCGCCGTAAAAACTACCGTCAGAGCGATGACTGCGCACAGGCAGCCGAGCACCGCGAGCAGTTTACGCCAACTCGCTGTTTTACCCATAACAAACCCCCCTGTATTATAATAAATATAAGAACCCTTCCCATGCAGGAAGGGTTCAAGATATGCCAGCGGTTTTCTTTCCTGCGGGAGGCCAGAGGATTTCCCCCCTCGCCCAGCGGTTTTGCCTCATGGAGCAAGCTCTTTAGAATACAAAACTCGAAAACCTATGCACTTATCTCTTTGATTATATAGATAAACTCGGGGTTTGTAAATCATATACCAGCAAGAATAATCTTGCGCAAGGCCGGATAATCGACGGTAGCGAAATAGTCGTTGAGCGTCTCGGCGCGGCGTATGCGGCTCACCTTCCCGTCCGCTCCCAACAGCAATTCCTGCGAGCGCAGCTTGCCGTTATAATTGAAGCCCATCGCATGGCCATGCGCTCCCGTATCGTGAAATACCAGCAGATCGCCGATTTCGATCTGCGGCAGCGCGCGGTCGATGGCGAATTTATCATTGTTCTCGCACAGCGAGCCGGTGATATCATAGATCATGTCGCAGGGCTGATCCTCCTTGCCGCAAACGCTGATATGATGATATGCGCCGTAAATAGCCGGACGCATCAGGTCGGCCATACAGGCGTCGAGGCCGATATAATTTTTGTAGGTATCCTTGTAATGCAGCGCGCGCGCCGCCAAATAGCCAAAGGGGCCGGTCATCAGCCGCCCGTTCTCCATCGCCAGCAGCACCCCGCCCAAGCCGCTGGGCACGAGGATACGCTCATAAAGCAGGCGTATCTGCGCGCCCAGCATATCCAGGTCCACCGGCGCTTCCTCCGGCAGATAGGGTATGCCGATACCGCCGCCGAGATTGATGATCTCGACGCTGATGCCCATGATCTTCTTGATCCGTACCGCCAGCTTGAACATCATTTCCGCTGTCTCGGCGTAATAAGCGCCGTTTAGCTCATTGGATACCACCATCGTATGTATGCCGAAGCGCTTGACGCCCTTATCGCGGCAAATGGCGATGGCTTCGAGCAGCTGTGCGCCGGTCATACCGTATTTGGCCTGTTCGGGCACGCCGATGAATTCATTGCCGCCCTTGCGCATCGGCCCGGGGTTATAACGGAAAGAGATCATTTCCGGCAGCTCAGCCTCCTTTTCGAGAAATTCTATATGGCTGATATCGTCAAGGTTGATGATCGCGCCCAAACTCAGCGCCTTGATGAATTCCTCCGCCGGCGTGTCATTTGAAGTCAAGCAAATATCCGCGCCGCTGAGACCCGCCGCCTCGGCGATGCACAGCTCGGCCAGAGAGCTGCAATCCGCGCCGCAGCCCTCCTCGGCCAGTATTTGCATGATATACGGGTTAGGCAGCGCCTTGACGGCAAAAAATTCCTTGAAATGCGGCGCCCAGCTAAAAGCCTTGTGCAGGCGGCGCGCATTGTCGCGTATCCCCGCTTCGTCATAGAGATGAAAAGGAGTGCCGAATTCTTCGGCGATCTGTTCAAATATATGTGATGCTATGGGTAAATGCTTAATCATTGTTTTTTGCCTCCAAATATTCTGTCAGATATGATATGGGTATTGCCAGACCGCTGTTCTCCTCGCCGAGAACCGAGCCGAAGATCACACCGATCACCTGCGAATGCTTGTCGAATACAGGCGAGCCGCTGGAGCCGGGATGCACCGGTCCGCTGAAATAGATGACCGGCAGCTGCTGCTCGATATAGACGATGCCCTTGACCGCGCCCTCGGAAATGGTCCAGTCATAGCCGAGCGGATTGCCGATGAAGATGATATCATCGCCGCTTTGCGGCAGGGACGCGCCCAGCTGCACAGCGGGCAGATCTTCCCCGTCAATGTCGAGCAGCGCGATATCCACGCCCTCTACCCCTACCCAATCGCGGGTATTGAATACCTTTTGCTCACCGCTTTGAAAGGTCACGGTGATGATGCCGCTGTCTTCAACCACGTGCTTATTGGTAACGATCAACCCGTCGGCGGCGATATTGAAGCCGCTGCCATTACCGCCGCTGCCCTCGATCACCACCACCGCCTCGCGCAGCGCCGCCAATGATTCATCCTTAGCCAGCTGCGCCGAAGCGCCGAGAAAGCCGAGATCGGGGACCAGACGCAGATAATCGCCGGCCGTCCAGCCGATGAAGCTGAGAATAACCAATAGAGCCAGCAGCACCATCACCCAGCGTTTTCGCATCGGTGAAAGCAGCTCCGGCTCCTGAAAATCGCTATCGTTGAGATCGGCAAATTCATCGAGGTCGATATCCTCAAGCTGCTGCGCATCGACTTGCCGCCAATACTCCTGTGTCTCGAGCGGCGGCGGGATCTGCTGTTCGCCGCTCGGTTTTATACGATAAATTGCCATTATGCCTCCAATATGTCGAGCACCGTCTGTACGGCCTGTTCATCCCAGCTATGCAGATAAGCCCTGGGCGTAATCCAACAGCGTCGCCAATCCTCGCTGCGGCTGCCGTTATAGGCGATAAAATCCATGCCCGCCGCCGCCGCCGCTTCATTATCATTGAGCGCGTCGCCGATAGTCACGCAATCAGCCGGCGTCAGCTGCGGAAAATGCGCCGCCGCCGCCAGAATGCCCAACGGCGAAGGCTTGAGCTGCGGCACCGCGCCGCGTCCCATCATCAACTGCAAATGCTCGCTGATGCCTAAGCGGTCGAGATTATCGCGCACCGCCGCATCGATATTATTCGACACCACCGCCAAATGCGCATGCGCGGCTAATTGCTTTAAGGCCTGATGCACGCCCGGTTCGGCCTCGGCCGAGGCCAGCCCCTGATACTCGATCTCGGTGATGCGCCGCCATATTTCCTGCTCCAGACTGGCCGGCAAAAGATCGCGCTCACGGAAATAGTTGATGATCTTGGCCGACGGCCAGGACGGCTCGCCAATCAGCCCGCGCTCCGCCAGCAAACGCAATACCTCGGACTTCATCAGCGCGAAATCTATTTTCGAGCGCAGCAACGTATTATCCATATCAAAGATGATTAGTTTTTCAGCCATTGACGCTGACCTCCTCATCCATGCTGCGGCCAGTCTCATAATTTACCGGCAACGCGGTCGAGCTCAAGCCCTGCCATACGCCAAATATCACCAGCGCGCCGCCGATCAGCTGCAGCCAAACCAGGCTTTCGTTAAGGAATATCATCGACAGCAGTATCGAGGACACCGGTAAAAAGCAATTCAGCATACCGCATACCGATGCGCCGATAGTGTTGAGCCCGCGATTCCACAGCAGATAGCCAAGCCCGCCGGGCACGACGCCTAAATAAGCGCTCCAGAACCATTGCCGCGCCGTCAGCTCCGCCAGCATATCAAAACGCGCGATCAACAGCGGCGATATCGCGACCGTCGACACAGCGAACATCCAAAACAATCCTTGATAATAGCTGAGATAATGGCCGTAATGACGATTGATTATCGTATACGCCGCCCAAAACAATCCGGCCAGCAGCAGTATCAGATCGGGCGGATAAAAGCGTATCTGCCGTCCGGCTAAAATATCCGCGCCGGACACGGTCAGGCAAACGCCGGCCGCGGCGATGATAATACCGATCAGCTTGCGCTTGCCTAAAGGCTCTTTAAGAAAGAAATAGGACATCAAAACGATATAAACGGGATTGCAGCCGACGATCAACGAGGATTTACCGGCCTCGCAATGCTCCAGACCTAAATTCATCAGCAGCAGGAAGGCGGCGGAACCGATCAACCCCATCAGCGTGAAAGGCAGGGCATGCGCGCGAAACGCCGGTAGATCCGGCAATTCGCGATGCGCGGCTACTGAACAGCCGGCAAAAACTAAGGAGAACAGCACGCGCAAACAGGTAATCAGATAGGGGTCTACCCCATCTAATATCAGAAAGCGCACCGCCGGATAGGCGCTGCCCCAAATGATCACCGTGCCGAGCACCATCAGGATATAGAATTTACGCTTATGCTGCTTCATGCCGCCCTTTCTTAAACGACTGATCTGTCATTCATCTATCCGATATTAAAGGAATAAAACCTCGCTGGCAGAATACATTTAACATGACCACCATGGATAAGCATGGCGCGCTCGCGCTCAATTCTTTCCAATTAAAGCTGCTGGCTTGCGCCTTTATGCTCATCGACCATATCGGCTATTTACTGCTGCCGCAATACCTGTTCCTGCGCGTCATCGGCCGGCTGGCCTTCCCCATCTTCGCCTATATGCTGGCCAATGGCTGGCGCTATAGCGGCGATCGTCGCAAATATCTGCTGCGCCTGCTGCTGTTCGCGGTGCTCTTTCAGCCGCTATACAGCATCTGTATGAACGATGCGCAGCTCTTCCTCCGGCTGAATATCTTATTCACGCTGGCGCTGGGTCTGCTCTGCATCATCTGCTATCAGTATCTTTGCGGCAAAGATATAGATTGGCGCATAGCGGCGCTGATCGCCGTTCCCTTCGCCGTCTTCGCCCAACTCACGCATCTGGAATATGGCGCTTACGGCCTGCTGCTGATCTTCACCGCGCATTTGTTCTTCGAGCGCGAGCTGCAGCTAACTCTCGCCTGGATGGCTGTAAGCGCATTGGCCGTGATCGGCCTGACCGGCATGCGCGAGCTGCAATTATTCGCGCTTGCCGCCCTGCCGCTGCTCAGTATGTATAACGGCGAGCGCGGGCGCGGCAGCCGATGGCTGTTCTACGGCTTCTATTGCCTGCACATACCGCTGCTGTATCTGCTGCGGCTGTGGCTGGCGGCGTAAGCGGCGGCGACGCTATTCCAGCTCGTCTATGGTCATGGCAAAGCTCTCGATGCAATTCTGCAAAAACCATTTTAGCGCCGGCACGTCTGTAAACTTGTCCAGCTCTTTTTTGATGCTCGCTTGCGCCCGGGTAAATTCGCAATTACCGGCGGTGGCTTCCTCGATGCATTTGATATAAGCGGCCAGCTTGTCCGCCGCCTTGACGATACGCAGCGGCGCCTCGTTACCGGCAAACAAATACGGCAGATAATCCTCCCGCAGCGGCTCCGGCAGTTTTTCCAGCAGCTTGCGCTTGGCCGCCTGCTCAAGCTCGCCGTAAGCGCGCTTGATCGCGGGATTATAGTATTTTACCGGCGTCGGCAGATCGCCGATCACCACCTCGCCAACATCATGGTACAACGCCAGCAGCACGATTTGGCCCGCGTCATTGCTCTCGCCGAAATAACGGTTGCCGATCAGCGCCAGCGCATGGGCGAGCATCGCTACCTGCTGGCTATGCTCGGCAATATTCTCCGCGCGCGTATTGCGCATCAGGCTCCAGCGGTCGATCAGCTTCATCCGCGACATATAGGCGTAAAAGCCGTAGCTCATAGCTCCTCCTAAAATTCGACTAAGCGGACTTTATAGATATCGGACACCGATTCTATGGCTTTCATCTGCTCGTCGGTGGGCTTTTGGCTGACGCCGATCGTCATCATCGCCAGTTTATCGTCTCTTTTCGACGGGCAGACCTGCATCGCGGAAATATTGATGTTCTGCTCGCCCAGTACCATGCCGATGCGTCCGATCATGCCCGGACGGTCGGCGTTTTCCACCACCAGCATATACGGCTCGGGGCGGAAGTCAAAGCGGAAGCCGTCGATCTCCACGATACGCGGATCGTCGTTGCCAAAGATGGTACCGCAATATTGGTAAATGCGTTCTCCCGCCGATACGCGCACGCGCACCAGACTCGGGAAATGGCCGCTCGGTTTTTCCTTGCTCTCGATCACCTTAACGCCGCGCCCCTCGGCTACGCGCCGCGCGTTGACGTAATTGATCTGCTCTTTGAGTATCGGCTCAAACAACCCGCGCAGCACCGCGCGCGTGATCACGTCGGTGTCCAGCTCGCCCACCGTACCGCAATACTCCACCGTCACCCGTTCGATCGGCTTTTTTTGCAGCTGATGATAGAGCTTGCCCAGCAGCTCGCCCAAGCGCAGATACGGCTTGATCACATTGACGTCCTCGGCCTTTAATATCGGCAGATTGACGGCATTGGCGACGATCTCGCCCTTCAGCGCGTTGACCACCTCGTCGGCCACGGTAATGCCGACGTTCTCCTGCGCCTCGTCGGTCGTTGCGCCGATATGCGGCGTGACGATGAAATTATCCAGCTCATACAGCGGCGAATCAAGGCAGGGCTCCTTGGCCAGCACGTCGCAGGCCGCGGCCGCCACCTTGCCCGAGCGCAGCGCATCAGCCAGCGCCGCCTCGTCATAAAGGCCGCCGCGCGCGCAGTTGACGACGCGCACGCCGTCTTTCATCATTGCGAATTGCTCCGCGCCGACCATGCCGATGGTCTCCGGCGTTTTGGGCGTATGTATGGTCAGATAATCGACCTCGCGCAATAATTCCTCCAGCGATACCGCCTTGCGCACATTGGCCTGACGAAAACGCTCGTCCGTGATATAGGGGTCATAGGCGATGATATCCATATCAAAGGCGCGCATCCGTTTGGCCACCAGATTACCGATGCGTCCCAGGCCGATAATACCCAGCGTCTTGCCGGACAGCTCATGCCCTTGAAAACGGCTGCGTCCCCATTCGCCGCTTTTGATGCTGTTATTGGCCTGAGGTATATTGCGGCAAACGGAGATCAGCAGGCCGATGGTCAGCTCGCAGGCCGATACCGAATTGGAATCAGGCGTATTGACGACGATGATACCCCGGTCAGTAGCCGCTTCCATGTCGATATTATCCACGCCGTTACCGGCGCGGCCAACGACCTTGAGCCTGGTCGCCGCCTCTAACAGCTGTTTATCCACTATCGGTTGAGAGCGCACGATCAATCCGTCAAATTCGCCGATGATCGACAGCAGCTTTTCGCGCGAGATCTCTTTATCATAGACGATCTCCAAACCGCTGCCGTTCAAAACGTCAATGCCGCGCTGATTGATCTTCTCCGCTACCAGAATTTTCATTTTTACATCTCCCTTACAAAAATAAATAAATTAATTATACTTGCTAATTATACCAATGTCAATAAAAATAGCCCTGCTCGGGCTATTATTTCAGCCGCTTTTTCGCATTCAGCTATCTGAATAAATATACTCTCTCCGATATTCTCTCCGCCAGCCGCCGGTCGCGTTGTAAGCGTTCAAAGGCATGATATACGTCCGGATCAAGTATGCTGCCGCTGTAAAGCCCTAATTCCGCCAAAGCCGCCTGCGCATCCAAAGCGCCGGTATGCGGGTTGGCATGGGTAAAGTAGTCATACATCCACACCACGCGGAATATCCGGCACAGCAGCGGTATGCTGCGTCCAAGCAAGCCTTTTGGCCCGCTGCCGTCATAGCGCTCCTCATGGCAGCGTATATACTCGGCAATCGGCCGCAATTGCCGGATATTGGCGGCGATCTCCGCGCCCTTATCCACATGCTTATCCCACAGCGCGCGCTGCTGCTCGTCCATATCCGCGCCCAAACGGGCGATCGAGCTATGCACGGACACCACGCCGATATCATAGCAATAACAGAGCATACGCAGCTCATGGCGCTGCCGCTGCGTCAGGTTCATCAGCTCCGCCAGCCGCAGCGCATGATAGAGCAATCTCTTGCTGCGCTCGCGGCTCTGTTCCGCGCCGTACAGCGCCTCGCGGCGCGCGGGCGCAAGCAGCAGCACCCGGCGGTATTCGCTCTCGGCGTGGGTGATATCCGCCGCCGCCGTCAGCAGCAACAGCAGGATCAGCAGCAGCCTGAGCAGCAGGCGCAGCAGATGCGCGGCCGGCCACAGCGCATAGGCAAACGCAAGCTGTCCGGTAAGCATCAGCAGCAAGCTGTCGGCCAGCCATAAGGCCAAAGCTATCGCAGTATATGTCAGAAATTTTCTGCCGTGGCGCATAATATCTCCAGCGGTTCAGCGTACCGTCCAAAGCTTTTCGTTATGCTTATACTATTCTTATTCGCCCTGTCATTTCCTGCCGGAAAACTACCTGCCGATCACCTTTTGCACGATATTTATCGGTATGGCGAAGCCCATGCCCTCGAAATTCACGTCGATTATCTTGATGCTATTGATGCCGATGACCTCGCCGCGGCTGTTGACCAACGGCCCGCCGCTGTTGCCGGGATTGATCGCCGCGTCGGTTTGCAGCAGCTGCTTCATATTGCCATCGTCAAGGATTATCTGCCGGTCGATGCCGGAGATCACGCCGCAGGTCAGCGAGCTGGTAAATTGCTCGCCGCCCGGATTGCCGATGGCGAAGACCAGATCCCCCACCGCCAGCTTATCGGAATCGCCGAGCTGCGCCGGCGTTAAACCGTCGGCTTCGACGTCCAGCACCGCAATATCGCTGCCCGGATAAGCGCCGAGCAGTTCGGCCTGTATCTCGCGGCCGTCGCACAACACCACGGCGATTTGCGCGGCCTCCGCGATCACATGATAGTTGGTGACGATAGTGCCATTGGTATCAATGATCAGACCGCTGCCCGTACCGTTCAGCGGATGCTCGTTGTCGGCGGAGATATTCTTGATAAAGACGACGCTTGGCGAGACCTCGGCGGCGATATCGCGAATAAAAGCGCCCGGTTCCGACGAGCGGCGTATCAGCATCGCGCCGCGCGCCTCGCTGGCCGACGCCGGCGTCATCCCGCCGCTGCCAACGATCATGCCGGCGCCCACGGCCAGCGTCAGCGCCAGCATCAACAGCGCCAGCCGTCTTTTTCTGCCTCCGCCTATCAACTTACGCAGCGCTCCTTTCGCCGCGCCGGTTTTAGGCTCCTCGCGGCTCGATACAGATCAACGGATGCGGCGCTTTGCGCGGCGCTACCGATATGTTACAGGGAATATGGCCGAAATGCTGCTCGACGATAGCGCAGACGGTGTCGAAAGCCAGCTCGGGCGTATTATTGGCGGCGCTGAGATGCGACAGCAATACCGCCTGCGTATTCGCGCCGATCAATTGCACCAGCGCGTCTCCGGCCTGCTCATTGGACAAATGCCCATATGCCGACTCAATGCGCTGCTTCAGCCGCTCCGTATACGGGCCGCGCCGCAGCATTTGCAGATCATGATTGGCTTCCAGCACCAGCGCGTCGCTGCCGGCCAAGGCGTCCAGCATCGCCGCTGTTACCTTACCGGTATCGGTGACCACGCCCAACCGCTGTCCATCATGGCTGAACACCATACCCACAGGCTGCGCCGCGTCATGCGAAAGGCGGAAAAAATCGACCGCGATCTCGCCAATGCTCATGCCATAGTCAAATGTATTCCGCTCGAAGGGGAAAAATTCATCGCCAAAGGGCAAATGCTCCCATGTTTTAGCGCTGGCGTATATGGGTATGCCGTAGCGGCGCGATAAAGCCGCCGCCGACTGTATATGGTCGCTGTGCTCATGAGTGATCAGCAAAGCCGCCAATTCCTCGATACGCCCGCCCAGCTGTTCCAGCGAATTCTTGATATGCCGCATCGAGCAGCCGGCGTCCACCAGCAGCTTGGTGCGTCCGCCGCGTATATACAGGCAATTCCCCGATGAGCCCGAAGCAAAAGTAGTAAACTCCATATGCGTCTCCGATGTCCCGCGGCCGCAGCCGCTTATTTATACCATGCTAATTCTATCACATTGCTAATTCTATCACATTTTACGCTCAAAATAAAACCTTGAATTAAAGCGCAAAATATGATAATATATATCGGCATAATAAAATGAGGTCATCATATGTGTGAAAGTTGCGGCTGCGGTTCTGAGCATCATCATACGCATCTGGTGCTGCCTGTAGGCGGTATGTCCTGCGCGCATTGCTCCAAGAATATCGAGGACGCCGTCAATAAACTGCCCGGCGTTTCCGCCAGGGCCGATCATCAGACCGGCTCTGTGGAGCTGACTATGCACGACGACGGCGATCTGGCGGCGGTCAAGCAGGCCATCGCCGATCTCGGTTTCGA
Organism: Bacillota bacterium; assembly: GCA_030527285.1. Lineage (GTDB taxonomy): Bacteria > Bacillota > Dehalobacteriia > UBA4068 > UBA4068 > JAUNBC01. The sequence continues at coordinate 34,374 of JAUNBC010000017.1, forward strand.
CGTATAACGGCTTTTACCGCTAATTAAAAAGGCTGGGGCACTGATCGTGCCTCAGCCTTTTGCTTTTTTATCAGAACGCTTTATTCAAGATAGCTGAGCGGATCCACCGCCAAGCCTTCGAAACGTATCTCAAAATGCAGATGCGGCCCGGTCGTGGTACCGGTCATACCGATAGCGGCAATTCCCTGACTGCGCTCGACCACGTCGCCGACCTCCACATTGGTCACGCTCAGATGCGCATAATAGGTCTCCACGCCGCCGCCATGATCGATGATCACCATCAAACCATAGCCGGACATATAATCGACAAAGGTCACGGTACCGGCCTCAGCCGCGAATACCGAGGTGCCGATAGCATTGGCGATGTCGATGCCGCTATGCCAGCCGCGCGCACGCACGCCGAAACGCGAAGTCAAGGTGCCGGAGGTCGGCCAGCCGATGAAGCCGCTGCCGCCGCCGTCGCCGCGCGAGGCGATCTGTATCATCGTGCCGACCTTGACCACTTCATCGACCGGCTCCACGATCACCACGCTATCCTTCTGTGTGGACGAGGTCACGACGCCGTTCTTCTCCGTCACCACGTTGGTGACCTCCTGCACGCCGTCTATACCTTCGCTGACGACTTCTTCCTTGCCGCGCAGCATTTCGCTATCTTCGATCTTTTCCGTGCCATAGGGCAGCGGTATCGTTTCTTTGCTCTCGCGCTCCACGTTGACGGTGATGATCGGGTCAATCTCCGCCAGCGGCGTTTTGCTGTTATACAGCAGCATATTCTTCGCTTCTTCGATGGTCAGTACCTTATTGCAATCGACCTCGACGCTGACCAGCGCGATCTCCTCATCGGTATAGATATTGCCGATACCGTCTTCGGAATTAGGATTGCCGAAATAATACTTGGCCTGCTGCACCGCCTCCTGAGCGGCTACCTGACTGGCCATGTAGAAGCGCGTTTTGCCGTCTATGTACACGGCCACCGCCTCGGCCACCATCTCGACGTTGTCGTTGAGCAGCGCCACGACCTGATCGACGCTGGAATAGATCACGCCGCCGGGCAGAACACGGTCTATCGTAACTTCGTCGCCAAAAGAAACCTCCATACCATAGCGATCCTGATACTGTTCGGCTCGCTGCGCCAGGCATTTATCGATAGCCTGCTGCGCTTCCTCCTCCGATACCAGCGTCGCCAATTCCTCGCCATTGACTTTTATCACATACGCCATCGAGTTCGCCGAAACGTATTGCCCGCCCGCGCCGGCGACAAAGCCAATGCAAAGCAGCACCGCGACAAGGGAGATGATACGCTGCTTCATTTTGCGGCTCAAGCCGGCATGCTCGGGACCGCGTTTTGGTGGTTTTATAACTTGGGCCTCTTGAATGTCGTTCTTATAATCGATCGGCATTAGGATGATCCCTTCTTTTTCAAGCGATTGCGAAATATGGCAAAAGCCACATTCTATACAGTAGATTATAGCATAAACTCAGGCAAAACGCAAGTAGCCTGACTTGAGGCGGAGCATAGGCTTAGACTGCCGTAACTCCCGCTACCGGCAGCGTTCCACCTATATCAAAGCCTCTAAAGAGATTCAGAGGTAGAGCGGGTGATGGTCTGAAGCTGGCTTTTGCTGCGCAAAACCGCAGCTCAGACACTGCTGATCGTATTCCATATCAAAGCCTCGTTAGAGGCTTTGATATGGAGCGGGTGATGGTCTGAAGCTGGCTTTTGCTGCGCAAAATCACAGCTCAGACACTACTGATCATACTCCATATCAAAGCCTCGTTAGAGGCTTTGATATGGAGCGGGTGATGGGAATCGAACCCACGTTATCGGCTTGGGAAGCCGACGCTCTGCCATTGAGCTACACCCGCAAAGCGTTATCAAAATACCATATCCTCTATCTGATGTCAAGGTTTTGCAACTGATTTCAATGTGAATTTACTATGAAAAGCCTGCTGTACAGCCATCTGCTCCGGCAGCTATTGTTATACCGAAATCGAAAAAAACCACCTGTGGGGTGGTTTTTTCCTGGTGGACCGTCAGGGGCTCGAACCCGGGACACCCTGATTAAGAGTCAGGTGCTCTACCAACTGAGCTAACGGTCCGAACGAATATTTATTTTAATGTATAAACACCATTTTGTCAATAGCGGGTTTTAGCTTTTGCTAAAATAAATCTGCCTCATGCGGCGGCTCTTGAAGTGACCCCAAAAAGTTAGACAATGAATTGAAGGAAAAACTGTTCAAGCAA
>JAUNBC010000004.1:0-76175 GCA_030527285.1 Bacillota bacterium
GCCAAGAAGCCGGCCGCCAAGAAAGCCGCCGACGAAGGCGAGGCCAAAGCGCCCGCTAAGAAGCCGGCCGCCAAGAAGGCCGCCGCAACAGCAACCGATGAGCAAGCCGCCAAGCCCGCCGCCAGGAAACCGGCAGCGAAAAAGGCTGAGCAGGCTGAATAATTTCCAGGAGGCGCAAAATGAAGTTAAACGAATTAGCACCGGCTCCCGGCAGCACCAAGGACGCGATGCGCGTCGGCAGGGGCACCGGCTCCGGTAAAGGCAAAACCTCCGGCCGTGGCCATAAGGGTCAGAAATCCCGTTCCGGCGGCGGCGTGCGCGCCGGCTTTGAAGGCGGTCAGATGCCCTTGTCGCGTCGTCTGCCCAAGCGCGGATTTACCAATATCTGGAAGAAGGTTATTGCCGAAGTGCCGATCGAGGCGCTCAACGCTTTTGCTGACGATACCGTAGTTACCGTGGAATTGTTATGGGAGAGCGGTATCGTGCGTACCGTCAAGGACGGCGTCAAGATACTCAATAACGGCGAATTGACCAAGAAGCTCATCGTGCAGGTCCCCGCCACAAAGGCCGCTGCCGAGCAGATCGTCGCTCGCGGTGGAAAAGTAGAGGTGATGTAAGTGTTTTCAGCATTGCGTAATGCCTGGCAAATACCCGAACTACGCAAGAAGATGTTATTTACGCTGCTGATGTTCGTGGTGTTCCGTCTGGGCGCCCATGTGCCGGTGCCCGGCATCAACAAGGAGATACTGGAGGGAATGTTCCAGTCCGACCTGTTCGGCTGGGTGGATATCATCTCCGGCGGCTCGTTCAAGAGCCTGACCGTGTTCGCCATGGGTATCATTCCTTATATCAACGCGTCGATCATCGTGCAGCTGCTGACCATGGTGGTGCCGTATTTCGAGCGCCTGGCCAAGAGCGGTCAGGAGGGGCGCAAGAAAATGGCGCAGATCATCCGTTACGGCGCTGTGGTACTGGGCCTGGCTCAGGCGATCGTGATGAGCGTTTATCTGAAGAGCGCGATGATCTATCCCGGCTTCTTCAGCATCGTCGTCTGCACGATCACGCTGACCGCCGGTACGGCGTTCCTGATGTGGATCGGCGAGCTGATCACGGACAAGGGTATCGGCAACGGTATCTCGCTGATCATCTTTGCCGGTATCGTGTCGCGTTTGCCCGCGGGCGTCGCCACCGTTTACCAATACGTCACCTCCGGCGAGGTGTCGGTCATCGCCGTGCTGATCTTCCTGATCATCGCCGTGTTGATGGTCGCCGGCGTGGTCGCTGTGCATGAGGGGCAGCGGCGCATTCCGGTGCAGTACGCCAAGCGCGTGATCGGCCGCAAGGTCTATGGCGGCCAAAGCACGCATATCCCGATGAAGGTCAACCAAGCCGGCGTTATCCCGATCATCTTCGCCATGGCGATATTGACCTTCCCCACCGTGATCGCCGGCCTGTTCAGCGAGAGCAGCGGCGTGGCGATGTGGATCAACAGGGTGCTGTCCTATCAGCATCCGGTATACATTATCACCTATGCGGTGATGATATTCCTCTTTACCTATTTTTACACGGCCGCTACCTTCAATACCTTGGACGTGGCCGACAATATGCGTAAGAACGGCGGATTTATTCCCGGGCTCAGGCCGGGTCGTCCTACTGCCGAGTATCTGGATAAGGTGCTTTCGCGTCTGACCTTCTCCGGCGCTACCTTCCTTACGTTGATCGCCCTGACGCCTTCGATCTTTATGGCGGCTACCGGTATGAACCTCTATTTCGGCGGCACTTCGCTATTGATCGCGGTCGGCGTCGCTCTCGATACGATGAAGCAGATCGAATCGCATTTGTTGATGCGTCATTACGAAGGCTTTATGAAATAAGGGAGAAATAATATGAAAATCGTTCTGTTGGGCCCCCCGGGAGCCGGTAAAGGCACTCAGGCCGACGTACTGGTCAAAAAGTTGTTCGTGCCCCATATTTCCACCGGCGATATGTTCCGCGCCGCCATTTCTTCCGGTACCCCGCTCGGCGTTGAAGCCAAGGGCTATATGGATAAAGGCCAGCTGGTACCCGATGAAGTCACGGTAGGCATCATCGCCGACCGTATCGCGCAGCCCGATTGCCGCGAAGGCTTTCTGCTCGACGGCTTTCCGCGCACCTTAGCGCAGGCCGAGGCGCTGGATAAGCTGTTGGCGGGGCTGGGCGGTCTGGACGCGGTGATCAATATCAGCGTGCCTCTGGATAAGTTGATCGTGCGCTTGACCGGACGCAGGATGTGCCGTGATTGCGGCAATATCTATCATCTGCTGTATAATGCGCCGGAGAAGGAAGACGTTTGCGACAGCTGCGGCGGTCAATTGTATCAACGCGCTGACGACTGCGAGGAAACGGTCAAGAACCGTCTCGACGTTTACGAAAAGCAAACCGCTCCGCTGATCGAGTATTATACCAGGCAAGGCGTATTAAAGACGATCAACGGCGATCAACAGATCAATGCGGTATTGGCCGAGTTGGGCGACGCATTGGGACAGCATTGGGGCTAAAATGACGGGCAAAGCGTCGTCACAAGCGCTGAAGGCCGGCGTCATATCCTCAAATGACGCTTGGCAAATAGGGCAGGTCGTCATCTCCAAGGCTGGTCGGGATAAGGGCCGGTATTACTTGGTGATTGGCGCGGAACAGGGGTTTTTGCTTTGCGCGGACGGAAGGCGCAGGCCGCCGGAAGTCCCGAAAAGGAAAAACGTCTGCCATGTGCAGAAAACCAACGAGGTAGCGGCTGACCTCGTGGCCAAAGCACAAGGCAGAGCATTCACCGCAACTGAGATCCGCGAGGCTATTGCCCGTGCGCGACAACCCAGATCGTAAGGAGGTCATAGTACAATGTCAAAACAGGATGCAATCGAAATTGACGGCGTCGTTATCGAGCCGCTGCCGAATGCCATGTTCATCGTGGAGCTGGCAAACGGGCATCGGATCTTAGCGCATATTTCCGGCAAAATCCGCACTAATTATATCCGCATCTTGCCGGGCGATAAGGTAACAGTCGAGCTATCCCCTTATGATCTAAAGAGGGGCCGCATCACTTACAGATATAAATAAACAGCATAGATCAGTTAAGCTGAAAGCTAAAAAGGAGGTATGAAGCATGAAAGTCAGAGCTTCAGTCAAGCCTATTTGCGAGAAATGCAAAATAATCAAAAGACGGGGCAAGGTGATGGTCATCTGCTCCAATACCAAGCATAAACAGGTGCAAGGATAATAAAACGGAGGTGTAACATTAATGGCTCGTATTGCTGGTGTAGACCTGCCGAGAGAGAAAAGAGTCGAGATAGGCTTGACCTATATCTACGGCATCGGTCTGAAAACTTCCCAGGAAATATTGGCTAAGGCCGGCGTAAACCCCGATACGCGGGTCAAGGACTTGACCGAAGAAGAAACGGTCAAGATCCGCGATATCATCGCCAATACTACGCAGGTCGAAGGCGATCTGCGCCGGGAAGTAGCGCTCAATATTAAACGGCTCTCAGAGATCGGCTGCTATCGCGGTATTCGTCATCGTCGCGGCTTGCCGGTGCGCGGTCAGAAAACCAAGACCAACGCCCGCACACGCAAAGGCCCGAAGCGTACCGTGGGCGCCAAGAGAAAGAAATAAGAAGGGAGGTCATCTAATTGGCTCGCAGACAAACAAGAAGAAAGAAAGAAAAGAAGAACATTGAAGTGGGCGTCGCGCATATCCAGTCTACCTTCAATAACACCGTAGTCACCATTACCGATAAATACGGCAATGCCATAGCTTGGTCGACCGCCGGCGCGCAAGGCTTCAAGGGCTCGCGTAAGAGCACGCCTTATGCCGCGCAAATGGCCGCCGAGTCCGCCGCGCATGACGCGATGGAGCATGGTATGCGTCAGGTGGAGTGCATGGTCAAAGGCCCCGGCTCCGGCCGTGAAGCCGCTATCCGCGCCCTGCAGGCCGCCGGTTTGGAAGTCAGCATGATCAAGGATGTCACTCCCATTCCGCATAACGGCTGCAGACCGCCGAAAAGAAGAAGAGTTTAGGAGGAGAATAGTCCATGGCAAGATATACAGGCGCCGTATGCCGGCTTTGCCGCCGCGAGGGTATGAAGCTCTATTTGAAGGGCGACCGCTGCTATTCCGATAAATGCGCTTTTGCGGTCAAGCAATATGCGCCCGGTCAACACGGCACTTCGCGCAAGAAGGTATCCGAATACGGCTCGCAGCTGAGAGAAAAGCAAAAGGTCAAAAGAATATACGGCATTCAGGAAAAGCAATTCCGTATTTACTATGAAAAGGCTTCCCGCCAAAAGGGCGTAACCGGTGAAAACCTGCTCGCTCTGCTGGAACGCCGCTTGGATAACGTCGTGTACCGTCTGGGCATGGCTTCCTCGCGCGTCGACGCTCGCCAATTAGTCAGACACGGTCATTTCACCGTCGATGGCAAAAAGGTCAATATCCCCTCCTTTCTCGTAAAAGAGGGGCAGGTCATCACCGTCAAAGAGGCCAGCCGCAAATCGCCCAAGTTCGAGGCGATAGCCGCTGCCATCGCGCATCGCAATGCGCCGTCCTGGCTGGAATTGGATAAAGAAAACATTGTCGGCAGGGTCGTCTCCGCGCCGCAAAGAGCGGATATAGATCTGCCGATCAATGAACAGCTTATCATCGAGTTGTATTCCAGATAATCAGTTGCCCCGCATAGTTGCAGATTATCAAGGAGGGGTTAAATGTTTGGCATAGAAAAACCGAAGATCCAATGCGTCGAAAAAGCCGAAGATAATTCCTATGGCCGCTTTGTCGTCGAGCCGCTGGAACGCGGCTATGGCATGACCTTGGGCAATGCCCTGCGCCGCGTGCTGCTCAGCTCGCTGCCGGGCGCCGCCGTTACCGCGGTCAAGATCGAAGGCATATTGCATGAATTCTCCACCATCCCCGGCGTGGTCGAGGATATCACCGATATCATCCTCAATCTCAAGGGTTTGGCGGTGCAGATGCATGGCGACGAGCCGCGCTCCATCTACGTGGAGGCTTCCGGCTCGCAGGTGGTCACTGCCGCCAGCATCAAGGCCGACCCGGAGGTAGAAATACTCAATCCGGAGCATTATATCGCCACGCTGGATGATACCGGCAAGCTGGAGATGGAAATAACCGTCGAACGCGGACGCGGCTACGTAGGCGCGGATAAGAACAAAAAGGATAATCAACCGATCGGCATCATCCCGATCGACAGCCTGTTCTCGCCGGTGGCCAAGGTCAATTTCTCGGTAGAGGATACGCGCGTCGGCCAGCAGACCGACTATGACAAGCTGACTATCGACATTTGGACTGACCGCACCATCGCGCCCATCGAGGCGATATCCACCTCGGCGCAAATATTGCGCGATTATCTGGAGCTGTTCACCAGCCTTACCGAATCGGCTCCGGCGGAGATCGCTCTGGTCGAGAAGGAAGAAAGCAAGAAAGATAAGCTGCTGGAAATGACCATCGAGGAGCTTGATCTGTCGGTACGTTCGTATAATTGCCTCAAGCGCGCCGGTATCCATACCGCGCAGGAGCTGGCTAACCGTACCGAGGATGAAATGATGAAAGTGCGTAATCTTGGCCGCAAATCGCTGGAGGAAGTCGTAGCGAGATTAGAAGAGCTGGGATTATCGCTGAGAAAGTCTGAGGAATAATAGGAGGAACTCAACATGGCATACCGCAGATTGGGAGTCAAAAGCGCGCATCGCCGTGCGATGCTGCGCAATGCGACGACGTCCCTGCTCAAAAACGGTAGAATAGACACCACCGAGCCCCGAGCCAAGGAGATCGTTTCCGTGGCGGAGAAAATGATCACTCTCGGCAAAAAGGGCGATCTGGCCTCCCGCCGTTCGGCGCTGGCCTATCTGACCGAAGAGGACGTGGTGTCCAAGCTGTTCGGCGAGATCGCCGAGAAGTACGCCGAGCGCGAGGGCGGATACACCCGCAGCGTCCGCCTTGAGCAGCGTCGCGGCGACGCCGCGCAGATGGTGCGCATCGAGCTGGTCTAATCAAATAAGCCGAAGGCGAGGGGCTATCCCCTCGCCGGCAAAAGGCGGGCTGCCGGCCCGCCTTTTTAAGCAACTGGGATAACGATGATACAGATACGCGGACTGACATTTTCATATGAGCAGGCGGAAGAAGCGGGCAAAAATGCTCCGGTGCTGCTGGATATCGACCTCGATATCGAAGAAGGCGAATGGCTGGCGGTGATCGGGGCTAACGGCTCCGGCAAAAGCACGCTGGCGCGCCAGCTAAACGGCCTGCTGCTGCCCGACAGCGGTACGGTGACGGTGGACGGCATGAGCACGCTGGACGGCGAGCTGCTGCCGCGTATCCGCGAGCGCGTGGCCTTCGTTTTCCAGAACCCCGACAATCAGCTGGTAGCCAGCTCGGTGGAGGAGGATATCGCCTTCGGGCCGGAAAATCTCGGCCTGCCGCGCGAGCAGATCGGCGAGCGTGTGGAGCGCGCCCTCGATATCACCGGCTTGCAGGATAAGCGCTTCAAGCCGCCGCATCTGTTGTCTGGCGGTGAAAAGCAGCGTGTGGCGATCGCCGGCGCTTTAGCGATGGCCTCCAAATATATGGTGCTGGATGAGCCGACCTCGATGCTCGACCCGCAGCTGCGCGCCGACGTGCTGGCGACGCTGAACAGGCTGCATCAGGAGCTGGGCATGGGCGTGGTCTATATCACCAATATCATGGAGGAGGCGCTGCTGGCGACGCGCATCGCGGTGCTGGACGCGGGGCGGCTGCTGCGCGTGGGCACGCCGGCGGAGATCTTCGCCGACGCCGAGTGGCTGCGCCGGCGTCAGTTAAATATGCCGCAGATCGGGCAGATCGCCGCATTGTTAGCCGCGCGCGGCTATCCGCGTTTGGCCGGCGTTCTGCGACAGCGGGAATTAGTAGAGAAAATCATCTCCGGAGACTTTTGATGCAGATCAAGGTCGAGCATTTGAATTTCATATATCAGCCGCAATCCCCCTCGGCCAGCACCGCGCTGCACGATATCAGCTTTGAGATCGCGCGCGGCGAATTGGTGGCGTTGGTCGGCCATGGCGGCAGCGGCAAGAGCACGCTGGCTTTCAATCTGGCCGGCCTCTATCAGCCGAGCGCGGGTACGGTCAGCGTCGACGGCCATAGCGCCGGCAAGAACGGCGTGTTCTCGCAGGTGGGGCTGGTGTTCCAATATCCGGAGCAGCAGCTGTTCGGCGAGACCGTGTTCGAGGAGGTAGCCTTTGGCGCGCGCAATTTCGGCGCGGCGGAGAGCAGCTTGCCGCAAAAGGTGCGCGAAGCCTTGGAGCGCGTGGGGCTGGACGCGGATAAATTGTGGCATCGCTCGCCCTTCGCCCTGTCGGGCGGGCAGAAACGCCGCGTCTGCATTGCCGGTACGCTGGCTGTGGACCCGGAAGTGTATATATTAGACGAGCCGACCGCCGGTTTGGATGAAGGCGGGCGGCTGTGGATGCTGGAATTGCTGCGCGAATTGCATCAGCAGGGCAAGACGGTGATCTGGATCAGCCATAATATGGCGGAGGTGGCGGAGCTGGCCGAGCGCGTGCTGGTGCTGGCGGACGGGCGCTTGCTGTTCGACGGCGCGCCGGCCGCTTTGTTCGACGACGGCGCGCTGCTGGCGGCGGCGGGTCTGCGCATACCGCCGGCGGCGAGTCTGGTGCGCGAATTGCGTCAGCGCGGCGCGGAGCTGCCGGCGCGGGCGGTGACTGTCGAGCAGGCGGCGGCGGAGATCGGCGAGTGGCTGGAGGTGCGGCGCGATGCTTAAAGAGAAGCTGCTGCTCGGCCAGTATTATGCCGTGGAGTCGCCGGTGCATCGTCTGACGGCGCAGGTCAAGATCATCATCGCCGTCATTTATATGGTCGCGCTGTTCATCACCGACGACTGGTGGGGCTGGGGCTTTTTGGCCGCGCTATGTCTGGTGATGATCGCCGTGTCGCGAGTGCCGCTATTGTCGATCTGGCGCGGCATGAAGCTGATCGCCATTTTCGCCGCCTTTACCTTTGTGCTGAACATTTTCCTCTACGGCGGCGATACGCTGCTGTGGAGCTGGCGTAGTCTCAGCGTTACCGCCGAGGGTATAGTTTATGGCGCCGCCATGGGTCTGCGGCTGCTGTTGCTGGTGGCCTTCGCCTCGCTGCTGACGCTGACCACCACGCCGATAGAGCTGACCGACGGCATCGAGGCGCTGCTCAAGCCGCTGAAGCTGCTCGGCGTGCCGGCGCATGAGATCGCGATGATGATGTCGATCGCGCTGCGCTTCATCCCGACGATACTCGAGGAATTCGACCGCATCATCCTGGCACAGCGGGCGCGCGGCGCTGATTTGGCCGCCGGCAATCTGTTCAAGCGCGCGCGGGCGATGGTGCCGCTGCTGGTGCCGTTATTCGTCGCCTCCTTCCGCCGTGCCGACGAGCTGGCGCAGGCCATGGAGGCCAAGGGGTATAGCGGCGGCGAGGGGCGCACGCGCTGGCATGTGGCGGCGTGGCATAGCGGCGACACGCTGGCGCTGCTGCTGTTTATGTTGCTGTTCGGCGCGGTTATAGCTTATCGGGTGATCTGCTGATGGATAATATCAAGCTGATACTGCAATATGACGGCGGCGCGTACGTGGGCTGGCAAAGGCAGCCCCGACGCTGCGGCATGTCGGTGCAGCAGCGTGTCGAGGACGCGTTATCCGAGCTGTACGGCGAGACGATCGCCGTCAACGGCGCGGGACGCACCGACAGCGGCGTGCATGCCTATGCGCAGGTCGCCAACTATCTTAGCGCGCGGCCGTTGCCGGTGCAGCGTATTGCGCCGGCGCTCAACCGCCTGCTGCCCGCCGATATCCGCGCCGTCAGCGCCGAGCTGATGGCGGAGGACTTTCATCCGCGCTTCAGCGCGCATCGCAAGACCTACCGCTATCTGCTGGAGCGGGGGCGGCGTGTGTCGGCCTTTGGCACGGGATATAGCTGGCAGGTGGCGCAGGAGCTGGACGTGGCGGCGATGCGCCGCGCGGCGGAGCTGCTGCGCGGCGAGCATGACTTTCGCCATTTTACGCTGACCAAGGCCAGCGTCAGTAATTACGTGCGTAATATCAGCGCGATCAGTATTTACGAGCCGCCGGCAGAGCAGGGGTTTTTCCCGTGGCAGCAGCTATGCCGGCCGCTGGCGGTCGAGGTCACGGCCAACGGCTTTTTGTATAAGATGATGCGCATTATCAGCGCGCGTTTGACGGCGGTGGGCAGCGGCGAGCTCAGCGAGCAACAATTCGCCGGCTTCTTAACCGGAGAGTATTGGCGCAATATCCCGCCCGCGCCGCCGCAGGGTCTGATGCTGATGAACGTCGAGTATTTTTCAGCGAAAAACGCAGGATAACGGTGATATTTTCCTTGACATTGTCAGGGAGCGCCGATATAATATATAGGTACGCCGTTTGACTTCCGCCCCGTTGGCAAGCGGCCGTAAACCGCGGTCACGCGCATATTCCGTCTTCTCAAACGGAGAGCGCGGCGCGCGGAGCAGCATTACAGCGATATTTTAAGGAGGAAGCACTCGTGACTAACACATATATGGCCAAGCCCGCCGATATCGAGAAGAAATGGTATATCATCGACGCGGCTGATCGGGCGTTGGGCCGCACCGCGACCGAAGCCGCCCGCCTGCTGCGCGGCAAGCATAAGCCGATCTTTACGCCGAATATCGATACCGGTGATTTCGTTATCGTGATCAACGCCGAAAAAGCGCTGCTTACCGGCAATAAACTCGCACAGAAGAAATATTATCGTCATTCCGGTTATCCGGGCGGTTTGAAAGAAATATCTTATGATGATCTGATGGCCAAGCGTCCGGTGCTGGCGGTAGAGAAAGCGATCAAGGGCATGCTGCCTCATAACCGTCTCGGCCGCGCGCAGGGCAGGAAGCTCAAGGTCTATGCCGGCAGCGAACATCCGCACGCCGCGCAGCAGCCCGAGCTCTGGGAATTCTAATCTAAAGGGAGGAGGAGTTAATCACATGGCAGAATCTACGAAATTCTACGGCACAGGCCGGCGCAAAAACGCGATCGCCAAGGTGTGGCTGACGGCCGGTAACGGTCAGGTCACGATCAACAAAAGAGGCTTAGGCGAGTATTTCGGCAAAAAGACTCTGGAAATGATCGTCAAACAGCCGCTCGCATTGACCTCCACTTTGGATAAATATGACGTGGTGGCCAGCGTTCACGGCGGCGGCACTACCGGTCAGGCCGGCGCGGTGCGTCATGGTATCGCTCGCGCTTTGGTACAGGCGGACGCCGAATTGCGTCCCGCTTTGAAGGCCGCCGGGTTTATGACCCGCGACCCGAGAATGAAGGAAAGACGCAAATACGGCTTGAAGAAAGCGCGCAAGGCGTCCCAGTTCTCCAAGCGTTAATCTATTGCCAGGCGAAAGCAAGCATATACCTCGTATGCTTGCTTTTCCTTAATAAGCGCGTGGAAAAGGCAAAAGCGGAGGTAATGATGAGCGAACAGAGGCTTACGCATTTAGATGACAAAGGACGGGCGCATATGGTGGACGTATCGGCCAAAAGCGCGACGCTGCGCATCGCCACGGCGCGCGGCTGGGTGCAGATGCAGTCGGAAACGCTGCGGCTGATCGAGAGCAGGGGCGTGGCCAAGGGCGACGTACTGGCGGTGGCGCAGGTGGCGGCGATCATGGCGGCCAAGCGCACGCCGGAGCTGATACCGATGTGCCACCCGCTGCAATTATCGGCGATATCCATGGACTTTGCGCTCGATCATCAGCTCAATCGCGTCAATATCGAGGCCACGGTACGCTGCACCGGCAAGACCGGCGTGGAGATCGAGGCGCTGACCGCCGTGTCGGTGGCCGGTCTGACCATCTACGATATGTGCAAGGCCGTGGATCGCGCCATGGTGATCGGCGATATCCGGCTGATGATGAAAAGCGGCGGCAAAAGCGGCGTCTATCAGCGCAAGGATTGAGCGTTGTAATAGTCGATAACGCCGCTGTATATGGCCAGCGCTACTTGCCATTGATAATCATTGTCCATTAAAAGGGCTTCTTCTTCCGCATTGGAGAGGAAGCCCGTTTCTACTATCACCGCCGCCATATCGAGGTTTTTCAGCAAATAGGAGCCGTTATGCACAAGCGCGCTGCGCTGATTATCGCCCAGCTCAGCGATCAGCGCGGCTTGCAGCAGCTCGGCCAACTGCTGCCCGCGCTCGTTGCCGCGCTGATAAAAGCATTGCGCGCCATGCTGCGAGCGGTCGGCGACAAAACTGTTGGCATGCACGGAGATGAACATATCCGCCTGCGCCTGCTCGGCTAACTGCCGCCGCGCCGCCATGTCCGCCGCCTTATCCGCGCCCAGTACCGCGTCGTCCTCACGGGTCAGCAGTACGGTCGCGCCGCCGGCGCGCAGATACTCGGCCAGCTTCTTGGCGATGGCGAGGTCGATATCCTTCTCCAGAGCGCCACTCGTGCCGATCATCCCCGGATCCCAATCGCCATGCCCCGCGTCCACAACTATCGTATGCCCGAGCAGCGCCGCCGACAGCGCGGGTCGGGACGGCTGCTGCAGCAGCAGCCAGCGCGCGCTGCCGAGCAGCGTCAATATCAGCGCTCCGATCAGCAGCGAACGCAAAGCGGCGGTGCGCGGTATCTGCATATTCGCCTTTGCCCTTTCCTAAATGGCGGTTATGTAATGATCATATTCCGGCATACGGGCTTTCTATTCCTCATATATTTTCTTATCAGAAAAGGGGGAATAGATATGCAGGCGTTTTATATATCGAAAAGGAGCGGCGGACTGGCGCTGGCCTATGTGCTGGCGCTGTTGCTGCTGCTGGCGGGAGCGCGGATATTCCTGCCGCCGGCCGAGACCGCCTCCGCCGCCTATCGCAGCGGCAGCGGCAGCCAACAGGTGGCGAGCTTGAGCGTCAACGTCGATTGGGGCAATGAGTATATACCGGCTATCTTGGAGGCGCTGGCGCAGGCCGAGGTCAAGGCCACCTTCTTTTTGAGCGGACGCTGGGCGGACGAATACCCCGAGCTGGCCAGGAGCATCGCCGACGCCGGACATGAGATCGGCAATCACGGCTATTCGCATACCAGTCCCAATGCCAGCAGCGTCGAGCAGATCATCGACGAGATCGAGCGCACCGAGCAGGCAATAGAGAAAGCTGCCGGCGTGCGGACGCGCTTATACGCGCCGCCTTCCGGCGAGGAGCAGCCGCATGTGCTGGAGGCGGCGACCGAGGCCGGTTATCAGATGATATTATGGAGCGTCGATACCATTGATTGGCAGCAGCCGCCGGCGCAAACGATCATCGAGCGGGTGTTGGGCAAGCTGCATGCGGGGGCGATCATCCTCGCTCATCCCACCGCCGGCACGGCGGAGGCGCTGCCGCAGCTGTTGGAGCAGATGAAGGCGGAGGGCTACAGCCTTGTCACGGTATCCGAAAATCTCGGCTTATAAGCGCTTTGCCGGCTGGCTGCTGCTGTTCAGCCTGCTGCTGGCGGCGGCCTATGCCCTGTTACCGGCGGCAGCGCCCGCGCCTGACGATGCTCCGGCCGAGGCCGGACAGCCGCCTTATGTGACGGCGTTGGCCGGCGTGGTCATCGACGCGCACAGCGGGCAGGCGTTGCAGAGCATCAACGCCGATATGCAGCTGCCGCCGGCTTCTACCGGCAAGGTGCTGACGGCGCTGCTGACGCTCGATCTATGCGCCGATCTCCAGCGGCAGACCCTGGTATCTACGGCGGCGGCGGCGGTCGGCGATTCGTCGATGGGGCTTGTGGCGGGGGAGATCATCAGCGTCGAGCATCTGCTGTACGGAGCGCTGCTGCATTCGGGGAACGACGCCTGCTATGCGCTGGCCGAGGCCACGCTGGGCAGCGAGCCGTTCTTCGTGTGGCTGCTGAATATCAAGGCGCAGGCGATCGGCGCGCAGCACAGCAATTTTACCAATACCAACGGCCTGCCCGATGACGAGCATTACAGCAGCGCCGCCGATCTGGCACAGATCACCCGCCATGCGCTGAACAATGACTTCTTCGCCGCTACTGTGGCCAGCAAATACATGGGCTTTGGCAGCGAGAGCAATTACCGCTATTATCAGAACACCAATAAATTATTGTGGCAGGACGAGCATATAGTCGGCGTTAAGACCGGCACTACCAATGCCGCCGGCCCCTGCCTGATCGCCGCCTATCGCGACGGCGAACGGCTGTATATCGCCGTGGCCTTGAACAGCGCCGACCGCTATGGCGACTGCTACCGGCTGCTGTGCTATGCGGCGGCAAAATAGAGGTTTTTGGCCGCTATTGCCGAAATTCCTATTAGCGTCCGACAACGGACGGCGGATAGGAGAAAGCAATGGCGGAAAAGATCATCCTGGATAATGGCTTACGCATCGTCTGCGAGCCGATGCCGCATCTGCATTCGGTAGCTACCGGCTTATGGGTGAACAGCGGTTCGGCGGCGGAGCCGGAGCAGCTGGCCGGAGTCTCGCATTTTCTCGAGCATATGCTGTTCAAGGGCACAGCCAAGCGCGGTGCGGCGGAGATATCGCGGGTGATGGATGGCGTGGGCGGCGTGCTCAACGCTTTTACCGGCAAGGAGCAGACCTGTTTCTATACGCGCTGCCTCGACGAGCATTTTGAGCTGGGGCTGGAGCTGCTGGCTGATATGTGCCTCAATTCGCTGCTCGACGGCGAGCAATTCGACCGCGAAAAGCAGGTGATCGTGGAGGAGATAAATATGTACGAGGACAGCCCCGACGAGGTGGCGGGCGATCTGTTCGCCCGTACCTTGTGGCCGGAGCATAGCTACGGCCGTTCGGTGGCGGGCAGCCTGAGCAGCGTCGGCGCTTTGGGGCGCGATGCGATGTATGACTATTGGCGCATGGCTTACACGCCGGCGCAGGCGGTGCTGGCGGTGGCCGGTAATATCGAGCCGCGTCAGGTGGTCGAGCAGGCGCGGCGCTATCTGGGCGGCTTCAGCGGCGGCGCGGGCGCAGCGAGCTTGAACGCGCCGCGTCAGCAGGGCGGCCAGGCCTATATATACAAGGATATCGAGCAGACGCATATCTGCCTGGGTCTGGGCGGCGTAGCGGTAGACGACGCGGACTATTTCCCGCTCTATGTGCTGGTCAACGCCTTGGGCGGCGGCGCCAGCGCGCGGCTGTTCCAGGAGGTGCGGGAAAAGCGCGGTTTGGCTTACAGCGCCTACTGCTTTCTCGACAGCTATAAATTAAGCGGCGCGGTCTGCGCCTATGCGGCTACGCAGCCGCAGCAGGCCGAGGAATTGGCGCGGGTGATGGCGGGGCAGTTCGCCGACGTGGCCGAGCACGGTTTGAGCGGCGAGGAGCTGGAGCGCAGCAAAAATCAGCTCAAGGGCAGCCTGCTGCTGGGCGCGGAAAATCCGGTCACGGTCATGGGCAAGCTCGGCCGCTTCCTCTGCTCTTTGGACGAGCTGTATTCGCTGGAGCATACGGTGGCGCAGTTAGCGGCGGTCAGCAGCGATGATATACGCCGCGTCACGGCGCGGCTGTTCGTGCCCGGGCAGCTGGCGTTGGCGCAGGTGGGGCCGCGCGAGGCCGAGTTGGACGCGAAGGAGCTGTTTTAATGAAGATAGCGGTACGCTTATTGGAGCATGGGCGGGGATTGCCGCTGCCGTCCTATGCCAGCGCACAGGCGGCGGGGCTGGATATCGCCGCCGCCTGCACGGAGGATATACTGCTGCCGCCGCTGGCGCATACGCTGGTACCGGCGGGCTTTTGTCTGGAGCTGCCGCCGGGATATGAGGCGCAGATACGCCCGCGCAGCGGCTTGGCGGCGCGGCAGGGCGTGACCGTGCTCAACAGCCCCGGCACCATCGACGCGGACTATCGCGGCGAGGTCAAGGTGCTGCTGATCAATTTGGGCGCGGAAGATTTCGTCATCAGCCGCGGTATGCGCATCGCGCAAATGGTGATCGCGCCGGTGATACGGGCCGAGCTGTTGGAGGCGGAAGCGCTGGCGGAGACCGAGCGCGGCGACGGCGGCTTCGGCCATACGGGTATATAAGCGCGATCTTGCGCATAAGCTGTGACGAGGTGATAGTATGCGCTTGAGCGAGTTTGCCGATAAACGGATCATCAATATCTTTGACGGCGATATATTGGGCATAGCCGGCGACAGCGATCTGCTGATCGAGCCGGACAGCGGCCGCATCCTTGAGATCATCGTGCCGGCGGGGCGCGGTTTTGGCGGCGCGGCGCGCCGTCAGCAGCTGGTCATCCCCTGGTCGGCGGTGAAAAAGGTCGGCTCGGAGGTGATCGTGGTCGAGCTCGAGGACGCGGTCAAATACTATCGCTGATCCGCCCTGCGCATAAATAAATCCTGCTGCGGCAGGATTTTTGCGTATAGATACGGAATTTGTGCATATTCAGCTAATGACAAAATCGCGGTTCTGATAAGGAGAGGGCGATGATCCGGATACTGTTAAGCGGCGCATATGGCAAAATGGGACGAGCCATGGCCGCCAATATACTAAAAGAGGACGATATGCGCATCGTCGCGGCGGTGGACGTCAAGGGCGTGGGTGAGGACGTCGGCCTGTTGGCCGGCTGCGCGGCCGCCGGAGTCAGCGTCGGCGGCGATCTGCGCGGCGCTATTGAGAGCGCGCGGCCCGACGTGCTGCTCGATTTTACCAATGCGCAGGCGGCGAATAAGAATGCGCGGCTGGCGCTGTCTATGGGTCTGCCCTGCGTGGTCGGCACCACCGGCCTCAGCGACGCTGATCTGGCGGAGCTGAGCGCGCTGTCGCTGGCTCATGACGCGCCCTTGTTCATCGCCGCTAACTTTGCCCTGTCGGCGGTGCTGATGATGCGCTTTGCCGCCGAGGCGGCAAAGTATTTTCCTGATTATGAGATCGTGGAGATGCACGGCGAGAATAAGCTCGACGCGCCCTCCGGCA
This sequence comes from Bacillota bacterium, assembly GCA_030527285.1. GTDB lineage: Bacteria > Bacillota > Dehalobacteriia > UBA4068 > UBA4068 > JAUNBC01. Next base: position 15,981 of record JAUNBC010000004.1, read on the forward strand.
CGGCGCTGGCGACGATGAAGATGATCGCCGCGGCGCGGGAGGCGCAGCCGTCGGCCGCCCAGGGCGGCTATGAGCTGTTGTCAGGCTGCCGCGGCGGCGAGTATCAGGGCGGGCGCGTGCACAGCCTGCGTTTGCCCGGCGCGGTGGCGGCGCAGGAATGCCTGTTTGGCGGGCTGGGTCAATATCTGAGCATCCGCCATGACGCGACCTCGCGCGAATGCTTTTATCCGGGCGTGGCGCTGGCGCTGCGCAGGATCGGCGGACTGCGCGGTCTGGTGATGGGGCTGGAACAGATTATCTGACGGCGCAAAACGCCTGTGATCCTGTGATATAGACGGAAAAAGACTCTCATGAGGCGGCGTAGCCTAAAGGCCATGCCGACTTGCGAGAGTCTTTTGTTTAGCGGCAGATCCGGCGGCTGCGGCCGCGCCGGCTGAAAGCCATAAACGGCGTGCCGCGCCGTTTATGGAAGCTCGGCGGCGGTTGTTTTTGGCGACGCGTATTCATAATCGCTGAGCTTAGCGGCGGGGATGATGATATTTTCATTATGCTTGATCGTGGGGAATACCTGATACAGCGTGTTGAGATTTTCGATGATGCCGCCCGGATAGGTGAGGCCGGTCTCCAGCGTGTCCGGATTACCGATAGCCTTGATGATCACCGGGAACAGCAGCTCCTCGCCGTCGAGCAGTATCACGTAGGTATCGCGGTATTGCATACGGCCGCTTTCGTCGTAGTAGCTTTTGATCGTCGCTTCCTCGCTGAGCAGGCTGCGGTTGGTGATGCGCGTATCGTTGATGGCGACGGCCTCCGCGCCCGATACCAACAGCTCGTTGATCAGGTCGATCAGGTCATAATACATCAGATTGCTGTCGCCGGCGATGGTGATGACCACGCCGGGGCCGGATACCGCCACCGTGCCCACGGCTTTTTGCAGGTTTTCGATATTCGCCTGCACCGTGGTGGTCAACGACATACCGGAGGCGACGATGGCTTCCGTCTCGGCTAATTGCGCGTTGAGCTGGTTTAGCTCGGCCTCCAGCATATCTTTGTTGTCGTTGACGCTTTTCATGATCATCGCCAGGTTAGCCGAGGATTCGTTTTGCAGCGACAGGTTCTCGGCTTTATTGGTCTGGTATTGCGCCATCACTAAAATACCGAAGCAGAGGAAGACCACCGTCATCGGTAATTGCCAGTATAAATGCGATCTGCGGTTTTTAGCTCGTTTGACCATATTTACCTCGATCAGCCGCTCCCTATTCGCCGTCGCGGCGCGCCGCCTGCTGCCTGGCACTGCGGCGCTGCTCGATGATGACGTGGCGTATCGCGCCGATATTGTTGAAAATACGGAAGCCAAAGGCCACCACCGCCGCCAGATACAGATCCACGCCCAGCAGGTCGCCGAGATAGGCGAGCGCCGCCGCTAAGATCACGTTGACGAAGAAGCCGGACATCAGTATCGGCCCGTCGAATTTCTTTTCCAGTATCGCCCGCCAGCCGCCGAGCAGCGAATCAAGGCCGGCTAAGACGGCTATCGCCAGATAGCTGGCTAAATATATGGGTATCGACAAGGTCAGGGCGCTGCCGATCAGCATACCCACGATCAGGCCCAGTAAGGGCAGCCACATAAGTTATACCTCCCCGCGGCTAATTATTGCTGGCTATCGTAGAATAAAGCGTCGAATAGACGCCGTTATAAGCCGGTACTTCCACCTCGCTGCTGACGCTGACCTTGATCGGGATCTGCCGGTATACCAGCGCGGCATAGCGAGCCGAGCCTTCCAGCGCCTGCTGCAGCGCCGCCGCATCGCCGATCACCCGCAGTTCATAGGGCGGCGCCAGACGGCTGGAATTGACCATGATCACCGTGCCGACGCAGCGTATCGAGGCCGAATTGGCAAAGCGGATATTGTTCACCGCGATGGCCTCGGCATGACCGGCCAGAGCGCGGATCAGATACAGCAAATCTTTATCATGCACCAGATAATGCTCGGCGTTATAAGTGGTGGGATTATTCTTTTGCGCCAGCTCCGCGCCGACGGAATTATCGTCGATGACGATGATCAGCCCTTCGCCGCTCAGCTCCGTATAGCCGGCGTAGTCGTTGAGCCGCTCCAGCTGCTCGTTCTTGGCCGCCAGCAGCGTGCGCTCCTCCACCTGCTCCGATTGCAGGGCGGCGATAGCGTCGCGGGTGTTGCGTATTTCCGTCTCCAGCTCGGCGATACGCAGCTCGTTCTCCTCGATATAGGCGATCAGTTCGGCGTTGGTGTTCTCGGCGTTGGCGTTGGCGGCCTGATTGGTATTGATCGAGAGCATCACAAGAAAGCCCAGCACTACTGCAAGCAGGGATAAGAACAGCAGATTTTTTTGTTCGAGCTTGCTATGACGCATCGTTTGCTCTCCGCTTGCTCCGGAAACGCCGCCGCCGCGGGTATATATTGATTATACTACAGATTTGCGTTCCGTCCAACAGCTAATAATGGCAAAAACGCATTAAATATGGACTGACAAAGGGATTTTATTATCAGCGTCGAAATAAAAAAAGCAGGTGTAATAGGGGGTATACGCGATGTTTGCATCCTTGATGACTGCTTTTAACGAGATGACGGCATGGACGGTAGTGGCCGCCGTCGCCGATATAGCGATACTGTCCTACGTCATTTATAAGCTGCTGCTGCTGATACGCGGTACGCGCGCCGTACAGTTGATCAAGGGCTTGCTGATATTGCTGATCGTCGCTTTTTTGGCGGAGTTTCTCGGTCTAAAAGCTATTGACTGGATACTCGACCAGTTCTGGGCGGTGATATTCGTGGCGCTGGCGGTGATATTCCAGCCGGAGCTGCGGCGGGCGTTGGAATCCATCGGCCGCGGCAATATTTTGTTCAACGTGCGCAATTCGGCGCTCGATACCGGCGCTATCGCTCATTTGATCGACGAGATCGTCGGCGCTTTGGTTTCCTGCGCCAAGGATAAAACCGGTATGCTGCTGCTGATCGAGCGCGATACCGGCTTGAACGACTATATCGAGACCGGCGTTTTGGTCGATGCGGCGGTCAGCGAGGAATTGCTGGTGAATATTTTCGTACCGAATACGCCGCTGCATGACGGCGCGACGATCATTCGCGGCGAGCGCGTCATCTCCGCCGCCTGCTTCCTGCCGTTATCCGATAATCCCTATATCAGCATCTCGCTGGGCACGCGGCATCGCGCGGCGATCGGCGTCACCGAGGTTTCCGACTCGCTGGCGCTGGTGGTGTCCGAGGAGACCGGCACCATATCCATGGCCAATGGCGGCAAGCTGCTGCGGCATTTGGATGAAAAACAGCTGCGGGAGATACTATCGGCGGAATTATTTGAGCTGGGTAAGGCCAAGCCCTTTTGGAAGAAAGGGGGCGCTAAATAATGGCGGAGCAAAAAGGATGGCGGCAGCGGATCTGGGATCCGCCCAAGTATTACGGCTACAAGATCAGCGCCGTGCTGTTGGCGCTTATGCTGTGGATATTCGTCACCGTGCCGCAGCCCTCGGCTGAGCAATTATATACGGTGCCTATCGAAATGCGTAATCTCAACAGCGAGCTGACGCTGACCGAGACGAATTATCAGGCGCAGGTGCGCGTCAGCGGCAGCGCCGCCAGTATTGCCGCGCTGTCCTCGCGCTATATCGCGGCTTATGTCGATTTTACCGATGTGATGGCCGGCGAGGCTACGCTGGAAGTGCAATTGGAGCCGCTGCCGGATAACGTGCAGCTGATATCGGTATCGCCGACCTCGATCACCGTGACGCTGGAGGAAGTGGCCAGCCGTGATTATACGGTGGAGCCGCGTATCAGCGGCCAGCCGGATGAGAATTCGACGATACTCGACCCGGTGATCACGCCGTCTCTGGTCACGGTAGGCGGCGCGGAGGAGTATCTGTCGATCATCGGCTCGGTATTCGTGCATGCTGATATAGGCGGTATCACCACCAATTACAATCAGAATTTGGCGGTGGAGATCGAGGATACGGAAGGCAATGATATAACGCAGCATTTCGTCATCAGTCCCAGCTCGGTGCAGGTTATGATACCGGTGATCTACGCGCAGCCGGAGAAGGCGCTGGCTGTTTCGGTACCGCTGACCGGCGAGACGGCGGAAGGCTATCAGGTATCGCGCGTGGTGGTGGAACCGGCGACGGTGCGCGCTTTCGGCGCGGTGGCGGCCTTGAACGCCCTCTATTATCTGGAAACAGAGCCGGTGGATATCAGCGGTCTTAGCGCTAATCATACGGTGACGGTGCGCGTATTGCCGCCTGCCGGTATCGAGGTGGATACCGCTACGGTGACGGTGGTGGTACAGGTGCAGGCTACGGCTACGCAGGAATACAGCAGCGTTATCGAATTGCTCAATGCCGATGAAACGCTCAGCTACAATCTCAGCGACAGCCAATGCGTGATCACGGTCAGCGGGCCGGCGGAGGAGATAGCGGCGCTGAATGAGGACGATATTCGCGTCTACGTTGACGTCGCCGGTCTGGGCGAGGGCGAGCATCTGCTGACCGTGGAGGCGACGACGTCCGGCAATATCGAACTGCAACTGGCGGTACCGGCGCAGGTAACGCTGCTGATCGAGCAGCAGCCGGCAGGGGAATGAGCGCGGGCGCCGCTCGCGGCGGCCGGCTCAATGGCGTCAAGCTGCCGCTGTCCGCGATCAAGAACGCGGAGGAGGAGCGTGAGCTGCTGCGGCAGGCGGTGAGCAAAAAAGGCGGCGGCCGCGATTTTGTGATATTGAGAAAGTCCTTGGACGCCCGTGAACATGGGCGTTTGAGCTATGTGTATAATGTCGGCTGGGGCGCGGCGGCTCAGCCGCTTGCGCTGGCCGTGGGCAATAGCTGGCGCGGGCCGCAGCCGCTGATCGTCGGCGCGGGGCCGGCGGGGTTATTCGCCGCCTATGCGCTGGCGCTGGCCGGCGCGCGGCCGGTCGTGCTGGAGCAGGGGCGCGACGTGGAGCGCCGCGCGGAGGACGTGCAGCGCTTCTGGCGAGATGGCGTTTTGGACGCCAGCAGCAATATCCAATTCGGCGAGGGCGGCGCGGGCGCTTTCTCCGACGGCAAGCTGACGGCGCGTAATCGTGATAAGCTGACCGCCCGCGTATTTGACGTTTTCATCGCTTGCGGCGCGGATCCGAGCATCGCCTATTGGCATAAGCCGCATCTCGGCTCGGATCGCCTGCCGCTGATCGTTGCCAATCTGCGGCGGCAGATCATCGCCCAAGGCGGCGAATTCCGCTATCAGAGCAGGCTTACGGATATCGAGAGCGCCGGCGGGCGGCTATGCGCGATCAGCGTCAGCGACGGCGCAAGCGAACGGCAGCTGGAGGCGCAGACGCTGATACTCGCCACCGGCAACGGCGCGCGCGGCGTTTACCGGATGCTGGCGCGGCGCGGAGTGGCTATGCAGGCCAAGGCCTTTGCCGTGGGATTGCGCATCGAGCAGGAGCAGGCGTTGATCGACGCGGCGCAATACGGGAGCGAGGCCGGGCATCCGCTATTGGGCGCGGCTGATTATCAGCTCAGCTATCAGGATCACAGGCGGCGGCGCGGCTGCTATACCTTTTGCAATTGTCCGGGAGGTTATATCGTTAACGCCGCCAGCGCGCCGGACGGCGTACTGGTCAACGGCGTATCCGAGGCGGCGCGCGACAGCGGGCGCGCCAATGCCGCGGTGGTGGCGCAGGTCGTCCCGGGGCGCGAATTCGGTACGGGACCGCTGGACGGCCTCGACTATCAGCAGCGGCTGGAGCGCGCGGCCTTTGCCGCGGGCGGCGGCGGCCATGGCTTGCCGGTGCAGTCGGCGGCGGCCTTCTGCGGCGAGGCGGAGCAGGAGATCAGCGAACGCTTTCAGCCGCGCACGGCGGCGTGGCGGCGGGCGGAGCTGGCGGAAATACTGGGCGAGGATATCAGCGGCAGTATTGCCGACGCTTTGCGTCATTGGCAGCAGCAGCTGCGCGGTTTTTGCCAGGGGGCGGTGCTGGCGGCGGTAGAGAGCCGTACGTCGGCGCCGCTGCGTATCTTGCGCGGCGACGACCGGCAGGCGCTGAACCTGCGCGGGCTTTATCCGGCGGGCGAGGGCGCGGGCTATGCCGGCGGCATCATCAGCTCGGCCGCGGACGGTTTGAAAACGGCGCTGGCAGTCATAGAAGCTAAACGGCAGCATACATTAGGATAAGGCCGGCGGGGATGAGCATACCGGCCGCATGGAGGTAAGCTATGGGCAATTTCTTTGGTACGGACGGAGTGCGCGGGCGCGTCAATTTGACCTTGACCGCCGAGCTGGCCATGAATATCGGTATGGCGGCGGCGCAGGTCTTGGCCTGCGGCAAGGGTCAGCGCCCGCTGATCGTTATCGGCCGCGATACGCGTATTTCCGGCGATATGCTGGAGGCGGCTCTGGCCGCCGGTATCACCGCCGTGGGTGCGGACGCGGTGCTGCTGGGCGTGATCCCGACGCCCGGCGTGGCGGCGCTGATGCGGCAAATGAACGCCGCCGCCGGCGTGGTGATCTCCGCCTCGCATAATCCTTACTACGATAACGGCATCAAGATCTTCTCCGAGGGCGGGCGCAAGCTGCCGGATGAATTGGAGGCGCAGATCGAGAGCCGTCTGGCCGGTATCGAGCATATCGAGCGCGCCATGGACGGGCATATCGGCAAAATTCGCTATTACGTGGGCGCGTCCGAGCTGTATATGAAGCTGCTGCTGGAAACGCAGGCGGTGGATGCGCGCGGCTTGAAAATAGTCGTCGATTGCGCTAACGGCGCGATCTCGCCGATCGCCGCGCCGCTGTTTTCCGCGCTGGGCGCGGAGGTGGTGACTATCGCCGACCGTCCGGACGGCCTCAATATCAACGACCATTGCGGCTCCACGCATATCGAGCCGCTGTGTCAGCGGGTGTTGGCCGAGCATGCCGATCTGGGGCTGGCCTTTGACGGCGACGCCGACCGGCTGCTGGCCGTCGATCATCAGGGCGAGCAGGTGGACGGCGATCAGCTGCTGGCGATATTCGCCGCCTATTTGCAGGCCGAGGGCGCGCTGCGTAATAATGTCGCCGTGGGCACGCTGATGAGCAATCTCGGCTTGAAGCTGGCGTTGCAGGAGTTGGGCGTGGCATTTGCGCAGACGCAGGTCGGCGACCGCTATGTGCTGGAAAAGATGGGCGAGCTGGATGCGGTCTTAGGCGGCGAGCAATCGGGGCATATCATCCTTGCCGAGTACAATTCCACCGGCGACGGGGCGGCGGCAGCGCTGCTGCTGCTCAAGGTGATGGCCAGCAGCGGCAAAAGCCTGCATGAGCTGCGTCAGGTGATGCGCCGCTATCCGCAGGTCATCCAAAACGTCCATTGCGGCGATAAGCATGGCTGGCAGCGGCATCAGCCGATAGTCAGCGCCGTGGCGGCGGCCGAGGCCGAGCTGAGCGGCAGCGGGCGCGTGCTGATGCGTCCCTCCGGCACCGAGCCGCTGATCCGCGTGATGGCCGAGGGCGAGGACGAGCGGCAGCTGCAGCGTCTGGTGCAAAGCATCGCCGAGGCGATCAAGGATTGTTCGCTCTGACGTCATCGTTTTGCTGATAATGAAAGCAAGAAACAGCAGTGCTAAGGCGCGCCGCCTAAACCGTACTGCTGTTTTTTTGCGCGGGGCTTGACAGCCGCCGTATTTTGCCATATAATGTATTTGGGAAAAATTGAAGAAAAAACAATTGTTTCGTCTCACGGGAGGCGGAAGGGAGAGAAATATGGCGGAAATGATTTTCGGTTTAGTCGGCGGACTGGCGTTGTTTATTTACGGCATTCAATGTATGGGCGAGGGCCTGCAAAAATTGACCGCCGATAAACTGCGCAAGGTGTTTTCGATGATCAGCGGCCTGCCGGTGATCGGCGTATTGCTCGGCGCGGGCGTGACCGCGGTGGTGCAGAGCTCCAGCTTGACCACGGTTTTGGCGGTGAGCTTCGTCAATGCCTCGCTGATGAGCCTCAAGCAGGCGATAGCGGTCATCATGGGCGCGAATATCGGTACCACGATAACGGCGCAGTTAGTGGCTTTTCAAATCACCAAATACTGGGCGGCGCTGCTCGGTATCGGGTTTATCATTTATTTCTTTTGCCGCCGTAAGAAGTTGAAGAACGGCGGTTATATTATATTCTCGCTCGGCTTGCTGCTGTTGGGTATGGTGACGATGAGCCAGGCCATGTACCCGCTGCGCGAGTCCGAAGCGTTTTTTAATATGATCGCTTTCTTCAGCCAGTACAAGATACTCGGCTTGCTGGCGGGTATGGTCTTTACCGCCATCGTGCAGAGCAGTTCCGCCGCCATCGGCCTACTGATCGCCATGGCCTCCACCGGCGTGGTGCCGCTGGACGCGGCCTTGCCGGTGCTGCTGGGCGCTAATATCGGCACCTGTATCACGGCGATGCTGGCGGCTATCGGCGCATCGGTGCCGGCGCGGCGTGTGGCGTTAGCGCATGTGCTGTTCAATCTGGCCGGTTCGCTGATCTTTATGGCGATACTGCCGTGGTTCTATGATATCGTGATCGCCGTCAGCGCCTCCGACGAGGTGGCGCGGCAGATCGCCAATGCGCACACGCTGTTCAATGTCATCGCCACGCTGCTGTTCCTGCCGTTGATCAACAAATACACGGCGCTGGTGACATGGCTGATACATGATAAGCCGAGCGCCGAGAGCCAGATGACGGTCTACCTCGATTGGCAGGTCACGAATATACCGGAGCTGGCGGTGGGGCTGGCGCGCAAGGAGCTGCTGCATATGGGCAAGCTGGCGGCGGATAATCTGCGCCTGTCTGTGGAAGGGCTGCTGGATAAGGACGCGGACAAGCTTGAGCGGGTCAAGCAGCAGGAGGATATCGTTGACGGGGTGGAAAAGGAGATCTGCCGCTATTTGGCCGCCGTCGCGCAAAAGCCGATGAGCGAAATGCTGTCGGTGGAGCATACCGGCCTTCTGCACGCCGCCAATGATATCGAGCGTATCAGCGACCATGCCGATAATATCGCCGATCTGGCGCAGGGGATGATCGACGAGCATCTTGATTACAGCGCTGTCGCCAGCGAGCATTTGCGGCAGATGTACGCGCTGTCGGCGCGCGTTTACGAGGAGGCGCTGACCGCTTTGGAGCAGCGCGATCTGCAAATGGCGGCTGAGGCGCAGGAATTGGAGCAGCAGGTGGACGAGCTGGAGCACCGGCTGCGTTCTCAACATATGCGGCGGCTGGTCGAGGGCAGTTGTCAAGCGGAGGCGGGCGTGCTGTTCCTTGACGTGATCAGCAACCTGGAGCGAGTCAGCGATCATGCGAACAATATCGCGAATATAACGCAAGGCAAGATATAATACTAAAGAAAAAGCCCTGTTTGCACAGGGCTTTTTGATCAAGGTGCGGAAAACCGCCGCCTGCCTAAGGCGCGCCGCCTTGGCGGTTTTTTGTTTGGCTGCGTTCATTATCAGCGGACTTTGGCGGCGATCTCCTGCTTGAGCAGGGCGATGATCTCGTCGAGCGGTTTGGCTCCCAGATCGCCCTCGCCGCGTTTGCGTACGGCGGCGGTTCCGCTCTCCATCTCCTTATCGCCTAATACCAGCATATACGGCGTTTTCTCATTCTGCGCGGCGCGTATCTTGTAGCCGATCTTCTCATTGCGGCTGTCGATCTCGCAGCGGATGCCGGCGGCGGCGAGCTGCGCTGCTATCTGCCCGGCGTATTCGTCCTGCCGGTCGGTGATGGTCAGTATTTTGACCTGCACCGGCGACAGCCACAGCGGGAAAGCGCCGGCGAAATGCTCGGTGATCACGCCGATGAAGCGCTCGACGGAGCCGAAAACGACGCGGTGTATCATCACCGGGCAATGCTTGTCGCCGTCGGCGCCGGTGAATTCCAAATCAAAGCGGCCGGGCAGCTGGTAATCGAGCTGGATAGTGCCGCATTGCCAGGTGCGGCCAAGGCTGTCGAGGATATGGAAATCGAGCTTGGGGCCATAGAACGCGCCGTCGCCGGGGTTGACGGTATATTCTTTGCCCACGCTCTCGATCGCGTCGGACAGCGCCCGGGTGGCGATATCCCAGTCTTCGACCGAGCCGATATGATCTTCGGGCATCGTAGACAGCTCGATGGTATAGGGCAGGCCGAACAGGTTATATACCTCGTCAAACAGCTGGACGATGCGCACCACTTCGCCGGTGATCTGCTCCTTGGCTAACAGTATATGCGCGTCGTCCTGAGTGAAGCAGCGCACGCGGAACATCCCATGCAGCGCGCCGGACAGCTCATGCCGATGCACGCAGCCCAGCTCGCCGTAGCGCAGCGGCAATTCGCGGTAGGAATGAGGCTCCAACTCATAAACAAGGATGCTGCCGGGGCAGTTCATCGGTTTGATCGCGAAATCCTCCCCGTCGATCAGCGTGGTATACATATTGTCCTTGTAATGCTCCCAGTGGCCGGAGGTTTCCCAAAGGCTGCGGCGCATGATCTGCGGCGTGGAGATCTCCACGTAATCCCATTTTTTATGCACCTCGCGCCAGTAATCGATCAGCGTATTGCGCAGTACCATACCCTTGGGCAGGAAGAAGGGCATACCCGGCGCTTCGTCGCTGAAGGCGAACAGCGACAGCTCGCGCCCCAGCTTGCGATGGTCGCGGCGCTTGGCTTCCTCGAGGTTGAACAGGTATTCGTCGAGCTGCTCGCGCGTGGGGAAGGCGGTGGCATAGATGCGCTGCAGCATTTTCTTAGAGCTGTCGCCATGCCAATAGGCTCCGGCCACGCTCATCAGCTTGAAAGCCTTGACCATACCGGTGGCCGGCAGATGCGGGCCGGCGCACAGATCGGTGAAATCGCCCTGCGTATACAGCGAGATCACCGCGTCAGCGGGCAGATTTTCGATCAGATCGACCTTGTAGATCTCGCCCTTATCGCCGAATAGCTTCAGCGCTTCCTCGCGCGAGACTTCACGGCGCTCGAATTTGAGATTCTGCTTGACGATCTTCTTCATCTCGGCTTCGATGGCGGCCATATCCTCGTCGGTGAAGATGTGCTCGCTGTCCAGGTCATAGTAGAAGCCGTCCTTGATCGCCGGACCGATGCCGAACTTGGTGTCGGGGAACAGATGCTGTATCGCCTGCGCCATGATATGCGAGGAGCTGTGGCGGAAAGTATGCGCGCCGTCCTCGTCGTCAAAGCCGATAAACTCCAGCTCATCGCCTTCAGCGGGAATGTAGGTAAGCTCGCGTATTTTGCCGTTGACGCGCACCGCCAGATACTGCTTGTATTGCTCCGGCTCCAGCGCCTTGATCAACGCGGCCGCCGGCAACGCCTCGACCTGTTGCTGTCCGTGCTTGCTGATGCTGATATTCATATAGACCTCCTTGCTCCCGCCAGCGGCGGAAAAAAATAAGCCTCACCCCGACACGGGATGAAGCATGGCTCCACGGTTCCACCCGAATTATACCGCCTGCGGTATCGCTCGTATGCTCTGACGCGGCTTCACGGCGGGGGTTCGCCCCCGCGCTCACCGGTGGTAAATAACGCTTATCCTGCCGCCTTCACAGCTGCCGGCGGCTCTCTTTGAGGCATCAGACGCTATCCATGTCCGGATCATCGCTTTATTATTGAATTACAACTGATTGTACCATTTGCCGCCGCCGCTGTCAACCGATAATTAGCCTGCCCTCGAACAAATAGTCGAGCAGCGCGAGCAGCGGCTGCGCCGCGTATTCGGCGCTGTGTACGATCAGCCGCGCCGGCGCCAATTGCAGCAGCGTGGCGAGCAGCAGCTCCTCATAGCAGGCGACGCGCCCGCCTTCCAGACTGTGCAGCCCTTGTTCATCGCGGCGGCACAGATCATAGCCGGCGGCGTTGAAGAACAGATGCAGCTCATCGCGCCCCTCGCGCGCGGCGCATAGTCTCTTGAGCTGCTGATAGCAGGCGGCTTCCTCCTGCTCGGCCACCAATTCGTCGGCGGCCAGCGCCAGCCGCGACAGCAGATACTCGCGCCAGCCGCTGAGGCCGAAACGGCAGAAGCCGCCAAGATCGAAGCGCGGCGTTTGCTCAAGCTGCGCCGCGATGCGGGCGGCAAGCAGCGTGCGCCGCGCGCCGCCGATATACGGGCAGCCGTGCGCTGCGTCCTCGGCGATCAGCAGCGTAAGGCGCGCCAGCAATTGCCGCCGCTCCGCGTCATCATAGCAGGCATAGCGCCGGTCCAGCAGTTGACGCAGCAGCAGCGGCTCGTAGCGGTCGAGCAGGCAATCGGCCAGGGCGGCGGCGGTGACGGTAAGCTCGGCGCGCGGGCAATGGATAACGCCGCCGCGGATGCTGATATTAGCCCCCAGACGGCTGGCGCGGAGAATAAAGTATGGCAAAAAACTATCGTCGATGCTAATATGGATCATAGGCGTATTATATGCCGCGGCAAGGCAAAATAACCCTTGACAGGGCTTTTGCGGCATGCTATAATCATCAAGTGCTTTAACCAAGCAGAAGTTACCGCTTCTCACCTGAGGGCTGCGCGCTCGGGTCATATAGCAAAGCGCCTGTATCTGGGCGTGGCTATGTGTCGCGGTGATTTTGGCCGCGATTTTTTTGTACGCGGGAGATCGCCAACAGGCTTTACGGAGGTGAATAGGATTAAGGAGTTAAGAATCAACGACGCCATCAGAGCGCCGGAAATCCGCTTAGTCGGCGACGGCGACGATACGGAGATACTGCAATTGCGCGACGCTCAGGCGCGCGCTATCGAAAAGGGTCTGGATCTGGTCGAGATATCGCCAAATGCCAAGCCGCCGGTATGCCGGATCATGAATTACGGCAAATATCGTTTCGAGCAGACCAAGCGGGAAAAGGAAGCGCGCAAAAACCAGCGCACCGTCCAGCTCAAAGAGGTCAAGTTCCGCCCCAATATCGAGGATAACGACTATAATACCAAGGTCAAGAACGCCGAGCGTTTTTTGGCCGACGGGGATAAGGTCAAGGCCACGGTAATGTTCCGCGGGCGCGAGGTCACCCACCCGGAGCTGGGTCGGGAGATACTGAAAAATCTCACCGAGCGGCTGGCGGAGATCGCTGTTGCGGAAAAGGCTCCCAAGCTCGAGGGCAAGAACATGACTGTGATCTTTGCCCCCAAGCAGAATAAATAATACGAGACTACTATCGACAGGAAAGAGGGAAAATAATGCCTAAAATGAAGACCCATCGCGGTACTGCGAAAAGAGTGAAAGTTACCGGTACCGGTAAATTCAAGCGCCATCATGCCTATTGCAGCCATAAGCTCGGCAGCAAGACCGCCAAGCGCAAGCGTCATCTGCGTCAGGGCGCGATCGGCACCAGCGCCGACGTCAAGAGCTTGCGTAAACTGATACCGTACGCATAACCGCGATTCTAATTACTGTTAAGGAGAGATAAACAATGACCAGAGTTAAAAGAGGTATGACCCGCCACGCGCGTCATAAGAAAGTATTAAAGCTGACAAAAGGCTATCGCGCTTCCAATTCCAAGCTGTTCAAGGTAGCAAATGAGCAGCTGCTGCATTCGATGGCTTATTCCTTTGCGCATCGCCGCAAGAAGAAGGGCGATTTCCGCAAACTGTGGATCAGCCGCATCAATGCCGGCGCGCGTTTGAACGGCATGTCCTATTCGACGATGATACACGGCCTGAAGAATGCCGGCGTTGACGTTAACCGCAAGATGCTGGCCGAGCTGGCCGTCAGCGACGCCGCCGCGTTCAGCAAATTTGCCGACGTAGCCAAGCAAGCGTTGAAATAACCAAGACGCGATCAGGATACCGTGTATGCGGTATCCTGTTTTTTTGGAGAGCCATGCGAACCATTACAGGCAAAGACAATCAATATCTCAAGCTGGCGCGCTCCCTGGCGAGCAAGAAGGCGCGCCGCGAGCGCGGCTGCTTTCTCGTCGAGGGTCTGCGTCTGAGCGAGGAGCTGCTGGCTTCGTCCTTTGCCGTGCGCTATGGCCTGTGCAGCGAGCGCATCAGCGGCGACGGGCGCGGGCAAGCGCTGCTGACGCTGGCTGCCGCGCGCGGTATCGAGCTGTATATGGTAGAGCAGCGCTTGCTTGACGGCGTGTCCGCCGCCGAGCATACGCAGGGCATACTATTCGTGGTCGAGCTGCCGATGGCCGCGCCGCTGCCGGTTTTGCGCAAACAGGCGCTGCTCGGCGACCGTATCGCCGACCCGGGCAATCTCGGCGCGATGCTGCGTACAGCGCAGGCGGCGGGCGCCGCGGCTTTCATCACCAATGCCGGCTGCGCCGATCTGTTCGCGCCCAAAACGGTGCGCGCCTCGATGGGCGCGCTGTTCAAGCTGCCGTTATGGGCCGAGGCCGCCGATGAGGACGTTTACGCCGCCTGCCGCGTGCAAGGGCTGGAGATCTGCGTGGCCGCCGCCTGCGGCGAGAACGTGTTCGCCGCGCCGCCGCTATGGGTGCTGGGCGCGGAGGCCGTGGGCGTGAGCGAGTTCTGGCTCAGTCGCGCCGACCGCCGTATCAGCTTGCCGATGGCGGCCAACGCCGAATCGCTGAACGTCGCGGCAGCCGCGGCGGTGCTGCTGTATCAAGGCGCGTATGGCGGATTTGCGCCGCCCGCTGCGGAAAAAATTTAACGGCGTCCGGCTATCTCTATTGCTCCGGCCGGCGGCTTATGCTATAATACTTGTATAGGCAATGCGCCTTGGCATGATCCGCTATTACTTTCAGCGAAGGGAATGATCTTTTATGGGAGCAAAAGCCGAGACCTTATGGAAGATATTTGAGCAGACCGGTTCAATAGCCGCCTATATAATATACCGCAGGATGATATTGCAATAGTCTGCCGCGCGTATCCGCATCTACTGTCTAATTAGCGTGTAAATTGCCTTTTGTCCTTGTGATAAAAGGCAATTTGTAATTTATTGTCTAAAGGAGCGGGAAATGAAAGAACAACTGGAAGCATTGGAAAAACGAGTCCGCCGGGCGGTGGAGGAGGCTGACGCTGTGGAAAAGCTGGCCGAGCTGAAGATCGGCTTTCTCGGCAAGAAGGGCGAGATCACGCAGCTATCGCGGCTGATGGGCAGCCTCTCCGCCGAGGAAAGACCGGCGATGGGGCAAATGGTCAATCAGGTCAAGCAGCAGGCCGAGGCGCTGATCGAGGAAAAGATGGCGTATTTGCAGCAGCAGGCGCAGCAATTGCGGTTGCGCGCCGAGCGTATCGACATCACGCTGCCGGGGCGGCCTGTCAATACCGGCGCGCGGCATATCATCACCAGCGTGCAGCAGCAGATCGAGGACATTTTCATCGGGCTGGGCTATCAGGTGGTCGAGGGGCCGCAGGTCGAGACCGATTACTATAATTTTGAGGCGATGAATATACCGCGCGATCATCCGGCGCGCGATATGCAGGACAGCTTCTACTTCTCGCCGCAAATGCTGCTGCGCACCCATACCTCGCCGGTGCAGGCGCGTATTATGGAGAAGATGCAGGGCAAGCTGCCGGTGAAGATCATCTCGCCCGGCGCGGTGTATCGCCGCGACGAGGACGCCACGCATACGCCGATGTTCCATCAGGTCGAGGCTCTGCTGGTGGACGAGCGTGTGACTTTTGCCGATCTCAGCGGCACGCTGCTGGCTTTCGCGCGGCAAATGTTCGGCGAGGAGCGGCAGATACGCATGCGTCCTTCCTATTTCCCCTTCACCGAGCCTTCCGCCGAGGTCGATATTTCCTGCTTTGCCTGCGGCGGCGAGGGCTGCCGTTTATGCAAGGGCAGCGGCTGGATAGAAATACTCGGCTCGGGCATGGTGCATCCGCGAGTGCTGGAAATGTCCGGTTACGACCCGAAGCATTGCAGCGGCTTTGCCTTTGGCATGGGTATCGAGCGCATTGCGATGCTCAAATACGGCATCAATGATCTACGGCTGCTGTTCGACAATGACGTGCGCTTCTTGAGCAGCTTTTGGGGAGGTCAGAAATGAATATATCGTATAATTGGCTCAAGGATTACATAGATCTGGATATCAGCGCCGCGCAGCTGGCGGAGAAAATGACCAACGCCGGCCTGGAGATCGACGAGGTCGTCGAGATCGGCGCGGAGGTCGAAGGCGTGGTCGTGGGCCGCGTGAGGGAATGCCGCGCGCTCGAAGGTTCCGATCATCTGCATATTTGTCAGGTGGACGTGGGCGGCGAGCAGCCGCTGAGCATCATCTGCGGCGCGCCCAATGTGCGAGCGGGGCTGACGGTGGCTTGCGCTACCGTGGGCGCTAAACTGCCGGGCGGCTTCATCATCACCAGCAAAAAGACCTTTGGCGTGGTGTCGGACGGTATGCTGTGCTCGGAGAAGGAATTAGGCATATCCGACGAGCATAGCGGTATCTGGGAGCTGCCGGAGGAGCTGGAATTAGGCGCGGACGCCTTGACGGCGGCGGGGATACGCGATCAGGTGCTGCTCGTCGATCTGACGCCCAATCGCGCTGATTGCCTGGGTATGCTCAATTTTGCCCGCGAGACGGCGGCGCTGACGGGCGGACAGGTACGCGAGCCGCAGCTCGATTATGCGGAGTCGGATGAGCAGATCGGCCGGCTGATCGAGATCCGCGTCGAGGATACGGACTTATGCCCGCGTTATTGCGCGCGGCTGGTGCGCGGGGTGAAGATCGGCCCCTCGCCGCTGTGGATGCAGAATTATTTGCGCGCCGCCGGAATGCGGCCGATCAATAACGTCGTCGATATCTCCAATTTTGTGATGCTGGAAATGGATCAACCGCTGCATACCTTCGATTATCAGCGTATCGCCGAGCGCCGTATCGTGGTGCGGCAGGCCACAGAAGGCGAGACCATGCAGACCCTGGACGGCAAGGAGCGCGTCTTTGACGGTACGGAGCTTTTGATCTGCGACGGCTCCGGTCCGGTATGCGTGGCCGGCGTGATGGGCGGCTTTGCCACCGAGGTCACAGCGGCGACTACCGATATCCTCATCGAGGCGGCCTGCTTCAAGCCGGCCTCGATACGCCGTACTTCCCGCAGCCTGGGCATCCCCTCCGAGGCCTCGCAGCGCTTTGAAAAGGGCGTGGCCGCCGCCGATTGCGACAAGGCGGCGCGGCGGGCGGCGCAGCTGATGGTCGAGTATTGCGGCGGCACGGCGGTACAGGGAGTTTGCGACGTCAGCGCCGGTGAGTTCATCCCGCGCAAGGCTTCGATCAGCGCCGGGCGGGTCAACCGTTTGCTCGGCACCGCCTATACCGCCGACGAGGTCAAGGAAGTGCTGCAGCGGCTCAATTTCCCGATAGAACAGCAGGGCGAGCTGCTGACGGTGACGGTACCGGCGTATCGTCAGGATATCAGCATCGAGGAAGACCTGATCGAGGAAGTAGCGCGGCTCAAGGGCTTCGACAATATACCGCAAACGCTGCCGGCGGGCGCGTCGCAGGGCGGGCGCAGTCAGCTGCAATTGCTGACGGCGCGGCTGATCGAGCTATGCGTGGCGCACGGCTTGTATGAGACCGTCAATTACAGCTTCATCAGCCCGCGCGAGGCGGATAAATTGCAGTTGGACGCCGGTCATCCGTGGCGCGACAATCTGCTGATCGCTAATCCGCTGTCCGAGGATATCAGCGTGATGCGTCAAAGCCTGCTGCCGGGTCTGCTGAATACGGCGGCGCGCAATTGGTCGCGGCGCAATCTTGATCTGCGTTTGTTCGAGGTGGGCAGCGTCTTCCAGCCGGCGGCGCAGCAGCCGGAGCAAAATCAGCCGGAGGAAGTGCGGATGCTCGGCATCGTGCTGGCCGGCAGCGCGGAGGGCGGCTGGCTGGGCGCGGCGGCGGAGTATGATTATTTCTATCTCAAGGGCGTGGTCGAGAGCATTTTTGCCGGCATGAACATATGCAATCTCTGCTTCCAGCGCGTCACCGAGCCGTATCTGCATCCGGGACGCAGCGCCGAGCTCAGCCTGGACGGTATCAGCCTCGGCGTGATCGGCGAGCTGCATCCGCAGGCGGCGGCCGCCTATGAGTTAGAGGGGCGGGTGCTGGTGGCGGAGCTGGCCTTGCCGGCGGTATTCATCAATGCTGCCGCCAATTTGCCGTTACAGCATGATCTGCCGCGCTATCCGGCGTCTACCCGCGACATCGCGGTGATCGGCGACAGCGACATCGCGGCCGAGGCTATCGAGGCGGCGATCTATGAGGCGGGCGGCGAGATACTGCGCAGCGTCAAGCTGTTTGACGTCTATCAGGGTCTGCCGATACCGCCCGATCAGCGCTCGCTGGCCTATGCGTTGAGCTTCCGTCATGCCGAGCGCACGCTCACCGACAAGGAAGTGGACGAGGCCTTCAACGCCATCGTGGCGGCTTTGCGCGACAGGTACGGGTATAAGCTGCGTTGATAGCAGGGCAATGCGCTCAGGGCACGCATCAGTTACGGGGAGGTTATGGGTATGGCAGCCACTAATGTTCTGACCGTCACCTTAGACGGCAATGAGTACACGCTGCGCGGCGATATGAGCCTGCTGCAATTGCAGCGCATCGCCGATCTGACGCAGGCGCGCATCGCGCAGATACGCGCCGCCTGCCCCAATTATACGGCGCAGCGCACGGCGATGCTGGCGGCTCTGCAATTAGCCGAGGAGCTGCTGCAAGTCAAGGAGGATTATCTGCAACTGCTGGCTGAGGCCGGTATCAAATAATGACAAGGAGGATATATGAAACTACGCGAACTGTTTGATTTAGCGGTGAAGCTGGGCATAGAGGCCGATCCGCGCGACCGCGCCGAGGTGGAAAAGGTGATGGCCAAGGCGCAAAAGGCTTATGACAAGCTGGACGACGAGGATAAGCCGTTCTATGACGCCGAGCGGCTGCGCAACCCCTATTCGGATACGCGGCTGCTGCTGGGCGACGACGACGCCGAGATCAAGAAGCTGATCTGCGGCGTGGATATGGAGATCGGCGAGGTGATGCTGACCTCGATGCTCAACGCGCAGGGCGCGGGCATCGATTTGATCATGGCGCATCATCCCGAGGGACTGGGGCTGGCCGGACTGGGCAATCTGATGCATATGCAGGAGCAGATACTGGCCGATAACGGCGTATTGCGCAGCGTCGCCGAGCAGTACATGGACGAGCGTGTGCGCGAGGTCGATCGCAGCGTCGGCGTGGGCAATCTGATGCGCGCCGTGGACGCGGCCAGATTGGCCGGATTGAAAATGATCTGCGTGCATACGCCGGCCGATAATTTTGCGACCAAGTTTATGACGGAGTATTTGGCCGCCGAGCAGCCAGAAACGCTCAACGACCTGTGCAAATGCATACGCAAGCTGCCCGAATACGCCGAATCGACGAAGCAGGGCGTACCGCCGCGCATCGTTACCGGCAGCGGTCATACCTCCGTGGGCAAGGTGCTGGTGGATTTCACCGGCGGCACCTCCGGCCCCAAGGAATTTGTGCGCGAGCTGCGCGAGGCCGGTATCTCGACCATCGTCTGCATGCACGCCACGCAGGGCATGATCGACGTGGCCAAGGAATGCAAGCTCTCTATCGTCATTGCCGGCCACATGGCTTCCGACAGCCTGGGCTTAAATCAGATACTGGATGAATTTGAGGCGCGCGGCGTGGAGGTCGTCGCTGCCAGCGGCCTGATACGCGTTAAACGCAAATAGCGAGTATATTGGCAAAAGCCGCTGAACGGCGGCTTTTGCTATGAGCGGCGTAAACAGAAACGAGGAAAAGATGACCGAACTTTTGGCTCCGGCGGGCGGTTTTGACAGTCTCAAGGCGGCGATCGCCAATGGCGCGAACGCCGTATATATGGGCGGCAAGGCTTTCTCCGCGCGCGCCTCGGCCGAGAATTTCTCGCTGGAGGAATTGGCGGAAGCTGTACGCTGCGCGCATTTCTATGGGGTGCGCGTTTACGCCGCCGTCAATACCCTGATCGCGGATAGCGAACTGGCGGCGGCGCTCGAATATGTCGATCAGCTGCAAGCGCTGGGCGTAGACGCGGTGATCGTGCAGGACGCGGGTCTGTTGATGCTGCTGCATCGCCTGTTCCCCGCGCTGCCGCTGCATGCCTCGACGCAGATGAGCGTGCATAATTCCTGCGGCGTGCAGGCGGCGGCGGAGCAGGGAGCCGGGCGGGTGATATTGGCGCGCGAATTATCCTTCGCCGATCTCGAGCTGCTCCGCGCGCGCACTCAAGTACCGCTGGAGGTATTCCTGCATGGCGCGCTATGCGTTTGCTATTCCGGCCAATGCCTGTTTTCCTCGCTGATCGGCGGACGCAGCGGCAATCGCGGCCGTTGCGCGCAGCCCTGCCGCATGGCCTATAAGTTAGTCGATGAGCATGGCGAGGTCGTCCCGACCGCCGCCTCCGGCAATTATCTGCTGTCGCCGCGCGACCTGTTCGGCTACCGGCAGCTGGAGCGGCTGCATCAGCTCGGTCTGGCGGCGTGGAAGATCGAGGGGCGGATGAAAAGGCCGGAGTACGTGGCCACCGTCTGCCGTGTGTATGCGAAAATGCTGCGCCTGCTGGACGAGCGGCGGATCATTTATCCGCAGGATGAAGATATGCGCGAGCTGTTGCAGGCGTTCAACCGCGATCAATGCAGCGGCTATTGGCTCGGCAATGCCGGAGCGTCGCTGATGAGTTACAGCCGCCCCAATAACCGCGGGCTGCTGCTGGGTCGCGTCACACAGGCGCGGCAGGGCATGCTGAGCATCAAGCTCAGTCAGCCGCTGGCCTTGGGCGACGGCATAGAGATCTGGCTGCGCGGCAGCCGCGAGGGGTTGACGGTGAGCAAGATCATCGCCGACGGCGCGGAGACGGACAGCGCCGCCGCCGGTCAGCTGGTGCAAATACCCGCGGCTTTCGGCCATGCGGGTGACCGTGTGTTCAAGACCTTTGACGCGCCGCTGAATCAGCGGGCGCGCGACAGTTACCGGCAATTACCGGCCAAGCGCGTCGATATGACGATCACGGCGCGGCTCGGCCAGCCTTTGCGCTTATCCGCCGTCGATGAGGACGGCTATCAGGCGCGGCTGGACAGCGATTATGTCGTGGAGCAGGCCAGGACCTCATGCTCGGATCTGCGAGCGGCGCGGGCGCAATTAGCGCGGCTGGGCGGCAGCGGTTATCAGCTGGGCGAGCTGGACGGGCAGCTGGATAAGGATATCATTTTGCCGGCCTCGGTGCTGAACGATTGCCGCCGCCGGCTGATAGCGCAGTTGACAGAGCAGCGTGTGCCGGGCGGGACGCGGCCGCGCCTCGCGCCGCGGCAGCTGAGGGCGGCCTTGGCCGCCTATGGCGCGGCGGCGGACGGCAAGGCTGCTCCGTCTGTGCATTTGACGGCGCTGGTGGATACGCCGGAGCAGGCGCTGCTGGCGGTGGATTGCGGCTGCGCCGATATCTATTATGACGTCAGCGCGCGCGGCGGCGGCGATGTGGGCGAGCTGGCGCGGCGGCTGACGGCGCAGGGAGCGGCGCTGGCTGTGTATCTGCCGCAGATCATCGCCGAGCAGCAATTAGACGCATGGCGGCGGCGTATCGGCGTATGGCGCGAGCAGCCGCTCGCGGCGGCGGTGGCGAACAATATCGGGCAGGCGCGGCTGCTGCTCGACAGCGGCTGGCGGCAGGCCATATACGGCGGCGCGGCGCTGAACGTCTATAACAGCGCAAGCTGCGAGTTCTACCGCGAGCAAGGGTTGACGCGGCTATGCCTGTCGCCGGAGCTGACCTTGGAGCAGCTGCGCGGCATCGACGCCGGCGGCGTGCAGCGCGAGCTGGCGGTGCTCGGCGCTCAGCAGCTGATGATCAGCGAATACTGCGCTTTAGGCGCGTTGCTGGGCGGGCGCGACGCGGGCAAGAAATGCTCCGCGCCCTGCCGCGAGGCGCGGCGCTACGCGCTGCGCGACGACAAGAATTACAGCTTCCCCATTCGTGTGGACGCGGATTGCCGGATGCACGTTTACAATTCGCGGCAGCTGTGCCTGTTAGAGGAGCTGGAGCGGCTGACGGCGGCGGGCATCGGCAGTATGCTGCTCGATCTGCGCTTATATCAGCCGCAGCAGGCGCGGCGTTTGCTGGAGCTGTTCCGCATGGCGCTGTTTGACAGCTTTGGCCTGGCGGAGGCCGTTGCCAAACTGCCGCAGGTATTGCAGGACTATACCAAAGGGCATCTGTACCGCGGAGTATGAAAACCGATATGGAGAGCGAACGATGAATGACAGATCGCTGCAAAAGCTCGAATTTGATAAAATAACCGCCCGCGTCGCCGCCTATTGCGGCTTTAGCCTGTCGCGCGAATTGGCGGAACGGCTGACGCCCGCGGCTTCGGCATATGAGGCCGAGCAATTGCAGGCCGAGACCGAGGAGGCGCGGCAGCTGATACGCAATTTCCCCACCTTCGCGCTGGGCGGGCTATGGGATATACGCCCGCATCTGCGCCATGCCGAGATCGGCGGCGTCCTTGAACCGCAGCAGCTAGTCAACGTCAGCGACCTCTGCCGCGCGGCGCGGCAGGCCAAGAGCTTCTTCTCCGAGCTGAAGGGCAATTATCCGCTGCTGACGGCGCTCGGTAAATCGCTGATCGTGATCAAGACCATCGAGACGGCGGTGGAGAAGGCGATCGGCGCGGATATGCAGGTCAACGATAACGCCTCGGAGCGGCTGGCGGGATTGCGGCGCAAGGGACGCGACAAAGGCGAACGCATCAAGGAAAAGCTGGACGGCATGATCCGTAATCCGGCCACGGTCAAGTTTTTGCAGGAGCCGATAGTCACGATACGCGAGGGGCGCTTCGTCGTGCCGGTGCGGCAGGAATACCGCGGCGCGGTGCCGGGGGTCGCGCATGATACCAGCGCTTCCGGCGCGACGGTGTTTATCGAGCCGCTGGCGGTGATGGAGCTGAACAATGAGCTGGCGGCGATACGCCGTGAGGAGGACGAGGAGATCGCCGCTATCCTGCGCGCCCTGAGCATGGTGGTGGCGGGCTTTGCCGACGAGCTGAACGCCGATCTGGCCTTGCTGGCGCGGCTCGACTTCATCATGGCCAAGGGGCAGTACAGCTATGAGCTGGACGGCTGTATGCCCAAGATCAACCGGCAGGGGCGGATACGCCTGATCAAGGCGCGTCATCCGCTGATCCCCGCCGAGCGCGTGGTGCCGATAGACGTGCTGCTGGAGCGCAATATTCAGGCTATGGTGATCACCGGCCCCAATACCGGCGGCAAAACGGTGACGCTGAAAACGATCGGCCTGCTGACGGCGATGGCGATGGCCGGCCTGCATATACCCGCGGAATACGGCTCGGAGCTTTCAGCCTTCGCCGGCATTTACGCCGATATCGGCGACGAGCAGAGCATCGAGCAGAGCCTGTCTACCTTCTCCTCGCATATGAGCAATATCGTCGAGATCTCCGCCGAGGCCAAAGAGGACTGCCTGGTGCTGCTCGACGAGCTGGGAGCAGGCACCGATCCGACCGAGGGCGCGGCGCTGGCGATGGCGATACTGCGCTATCTCAAGGAGCGCGGCGCCAAGATCGTCGCCACCACGCATTATAGCGAGCTCAAGGCTTTTGCTTACAATAACGAGGGCTTCATCAACGCCTCGATGGAATTCGATATCGCCACTCTTTCGCCGACCTACCGGCTGCAAATGGGCATACCCGGCAAGAGCAACGCCTTCGAGATCAGCCGCCGTCTGGGCTTGGACGAGAGCATCATCGACGCGGCGGCGGCCAGCCTTTCTACCGAGGACGTGGCGGTGGCGGCGATGCTGGCGGAGCTGGAGGATCTGCGTCGCAGCTTGAGCGAGCAGCAGCAGCAATTGCAGCAGCGCGAGCAGGATATGCGGCAGCGCGAGCAGCAGCTGACGGCGGCGCGGCAGCTGGCGGCGCGTCAGCACGCCGAGGCTATCGCCGCGGCCAACAACGAGGCGCAGCGCATACTCGACGAGACCCTGGAGAAAAGCCGCGCTCTCTATCAGCAGCAGCAACAGCAAATAGCGGAAAAAAAGTCGGCCGAGCGGGTATGGCAGGAGACGCAAAAGCAGCTCAAGAGCTGGCGCGAACAATTGGAGAAGCAGCGTCCGGAGCCGGTATTCGCCGGAGACGCGCCGAAGAAGGTCGAGGCCGGAGATTATTTCTATCTGCCCAAGCTCGATAAATACGGCTATGCCTTGGCCGGGGAGGATAATGGCGAGGTGCTGCTGCAAGTGGGTCTGATCAAGCTGCGCGCCAAACTCAAGGATATACGCGCCGCCCAGCCGCGCGAGGAGCAGGGCGGGCGCAAGAGTTATGGCGGCGGCAAGATCGCCGTGAACAAGGCGGCGGCGGTGGAGAGTTCTCTCGACCTGCACGGGCTGGAGACGATGGAGGCGCTGCCGCTGCTCGATAAATATATCGACGACGCTTTCATTGCCGGCCTGCGGCAGGTGCAGATCAATCATGGCCGCGGCACCGGCGCGCTGCGCAGATTCGTGCGCGAATACTTGCGCGGGCATCGCTTGGTGCGCTCCTACCGTGACGGCGATAACTATGAGGGCGGGCGCGGCGTGACTATCGTCGAGCTGGATCAGTAAATGAGAGGTTGTTCGAAAACCCGCAAATCCGCCGGCGCCGTTTATGGATGCGCTGGCGCGGAGGGCAGCATATGAGCGTGCGCTTTATCCTCGGGCCGGCCGGCTCGGGCAAGACCTATCATTGCCTGCAACAGATAAGCGAGGCGGCCGGGCGGCAGCCCTTCGGCGCGCCGCTGATATTTTTGTTGCCGGAGCAGGCTACCTTTATCCATGAGCGGATGCTGGCCGAGCGGCTGGGCTGCTTTTGCCGCGCCGAGGCGCTGAGCTTTGACCGCATGATATACCGGATGCGCGGGCAGCTGGGCGGCGAGAGCGCGCCGTTTTTGTCCGAGGCCGGAAAAATGCTGATGATGAGCAAGATCCTGAGCGCCGACCGCGAGCGCTTGATGCTGTTTAGCGCGGGCGCGGCAAACAGCGGGCTGGCTGCCGATCTGGTGTCGCTGTTCGAGGAGCTGCAGGCCTATGACGTCGGCGTGCCGCGTCTGGCAGCGCTGGCGGCGCATACGGCGCGGCATCAGCCGCAGCAGGCATGGAGCCGTAAATTGGCCGACGTGGCGCTGCTCTATGAGCATTATATGGCCGAGATGAGCGAGGCCTATGGCAGCAAGGCGGCGGCGATGCGCGAATTGGCGGCGACGATCGGCGAGGGCCGCTATTTGGCGGGAGCCGCCGTGTATGTGGACGGATACAGCGAGTTTACGCCCTTGGAAATGTCGGTGTTAGCGGCGCTGATGCAGCGCGCCGGACGGCTGGAGATCGCGCTGCCCATGGATATCGACGACGAAGGCATGGTCGGCGACGAGCAGTTATTTGCCGCCAGCGCCGCCGCCTATGCGGCGTTGACGGAGACGGCGCGGCGTTTGCGCGTCGAGGTGGAGCCGCCGCTGATCCTTGACGGGCGCGCGCAGGGGCGGTTTGCGCGTCAGCCGGAGCTGGCGGCTCTGGAGCGATCGCTGCGCGGCATACGGCAAGCGCCGAGCGAGCAGCCGCCGCAGAACGTCAGCCTGCATACGGCGCTGGACCGGCGCGAGGAATTGCAGGGCGTGGGGCGCGAGATCATGCGGCTGGTGCGCGAGCAGGGATTGCGCTTTCGCGATATCAGCGTCATCACCCGCGACAGCGAGCCTTACCGGCATCTGCTGCCCACGGTGTTCGGCGATATGGGCATACCGTATTTTATCGACAGCAAAAAGCCGCTGCTCTATCATCCGTTGATCGAGCTGGTGCGCGCCTTTTTGGAGATACGCGCTTATCGCCCGCAATACCGCAATATCTTCCGCTATCTGAAAAATCCGCTCTCGCCCATCGCCGGTATCGAGGCCGATATGCTGGAGAACTATGCGCTGGCCTATGGGGTCAAAGCGTGGCAATGGACGGACGGACGGCCATGGACGCGCGTCTCCGCCAAGGAGCCGGAGGGCTATCTGACGGAGATCGAGCGCATTCGCCATCTGGGCGCGGACAGCCTGCTGGCCGCGCTGAACAAGCTGCCCGATGCGGCTACCGCCGCCGAGCTGAACGCGGCGCTGCTGCAATTACTGCGCGAGCTGGGCGTGGACGACAAGCTGGCGGCCTGGGAGCGCGAGGCGCTGCTGACCGGCGACGGCGAGGCCGCCGAAACGCAGCGGCAGGTATGGAGCAAGCTGCTGGCCTTTTTCGCTGAGGCGGAGCAGCTATTGGGCGAGACGCGCTTTACGGCGGCGCAATTTGCCGAGCTGTATGACGCGGCCTTCCGCGCCTTGACGCTGTCGATGATACCGCCCGGACTCGACCAGGTGCTGGTCGCCTCTTTGGAGCGCAGCCGCAATCCGGAGATCGGCGCGGCCTTCGTGCTGTCGCTCAATGACGGCGTGTTGCCGGCGCGGGTCAACGAGGGCGGCGTATTCAGCGATGCCGAGCGCCGTACTCTGGCCGAGGCGGGGCTGTCTTTGGCGCCGGACAGCGTCAGCCGCCAGTTCCGCGAGAATTATCTGGCTTACGTGGCCTTGACGCGCAGCGGCGGGCAGTTGGCGCTCAGTTATCTGCTTGCCGACGACGATGGCGCGTCTCTGGCTCCTTCGACGCTGATCCGCCAGCTGCGCCGCCTGTGGCCGCAATTACAGCCGCAAGCGTACGGCGAGCCCCTGGACGAGCGGCGGCTGATCGGCGGAGTCAGCGATCTGGCGGCCTGCGCCGTGCAGTTGAGCCGCGCCCGCGCCGGTCAGGCTATCGACGGTTTCTGGTGGCCGGTGTACGGCTATTATCAGCGGAACGAGCGGTATCGCCCGCAGTTGGCGGCGGTGCTGGACGGGCTTTACTATCGCCCGCTCAGCCAGCCCTTGAGCGCGGCCTCGCGCCAACGGCTGTATGGCGGGCGCATACGCGGCTCGGCCTCGCGGCTGGAAAAGTTCCGTCTCTGTCCCTTTTCCTATTTTGCCGGTTATGGCTTAAAACTCAAGCCGCGCGAGGAATACAAGCTCGATGCGGCGGCGCGCGGCGAGCTGTTCCATCAGGTGCTGGCGGATATCGGGCGCGCGGTGGCCGGAGGAGCCGCCGATTGGCAGACTATGCAGCGTGAGCAGGCTGAACGGTTGGTCGATAGCGCTTTGGCGCGCTATTTGCCGCATCTGCTGGCCGGAGTGCTGCAATCATCGGCGCGTTACCGCTATTTGAGCGGCCGCATCCGCGAGGCGCTTGTCGCCACGCTGCTGCTGCAAGCCGAGCAATACCGCGCCGGCGAATTTGTGACCGTGGCCTGGGAGCTGCCCTTCGGCTTGGGCGGCGACGGCCTGCCGGCCCTGGTGATCGAGCTGGGCGGCGGCAAACGCCTGGAGATCTGCGGCGTGATCGACCGCGTGGATATGGCGGCGGGGCAAAACGTCAACTGGTTCCGTATCGTCGATTATAAGACCGGCGCGGTCAGCTTGTCCGCCGAGGATATATTCAGCGGTTTGAAAATGCAGCTGATGCTCTATTTGCAGGTGGTGCTGCAAAACAGCGGCGCTTTTGCTCCCGGGCAGGCGGCGGCGGCCGGCGTTTATTATGCGCCGGTGCTGGATACGCTGCAAAGCGTGCCCGAGCCGAATGCTCCGCTCAAGCCGGAGGGGCTGCGCTTCAGCGGGCTGACCGTGCTGGACGAGAGCGCGGTGAGGCTGGCCGACCGCGATATTCGCGGCCATTCCCGCTATATACCGGCAGCGCTGGGGGAGAAGGGCTTTTACGCCAATTCGCCGGGCGTGGAGCAGCCGCGATTGTTTGAGATGCGTATGTCCCTGGAGCAGGTCTTAAAGCAGACCGCCACCGCGATGCTGGACGGTCTGATCAGCGTGTCGCCGCTTGGCGACGGCAGCTTCACCGCCTGCGCCTATTGCGATTACCGGCCTTTATGCGGCTTTGACGCGGAGCTGGCCAGTTTGCGGCATAAGCAGCAAAAGCAGGCGGTAGAGGAGGATGGCCATGACTAAGCTGGAATTCTCCGATGAGCAAAAAAAAGCGATCCGTGAGCGCGGGCGGAATATGCTGGTAGCGGCAGGAGCCGGTTCCGGCAAGACTACGGTTCTGGTACAGCGGCTGCTGCATTATTTGACCGCCCCCGACAAGCCCGGCTCCTTGGAGCGGGTGCTGGCGCTGACCTTTACCAATGCCGCCGCCGCCGATATGCGGCAAAAGATCGACGAGGCGTTGTCGCAGCTGATCGCCGAGCAGCCCGACGACCGCCATCTGCGCCGTCAGCTGGCGCTGCTGCCGCGCGCCGCTATTTCGACCATCCATTCCTTTTGCTTAGACCTGCTGCGCGGCAATTATTACCGGCTGGGTATCGACGCGGCGCTGCGTATCGCCGGCGAGGCGGAGACGGCGGCGATGACCGCCGAAGTGTTAGAGGAGCTGTTCGAGCGCGAGTATCAGCGCGAGGGCAGTCTGCTGCCGCAGTTGGCCGACGCTTACGGCGGCAATCGCGACGACAGCGAGCTGGCGGAGATAGTGCGGCGCTTATATGAATTCAGCCGCAGCCGTCCGCAGCCCGCCGAATGGCTGGAGCAGATATGCGGGCAAATGAGCCGCGCCGCAAGCGTCGAGGATTATCCGTGGTCTGAGTATTTGCTGGATAAGCTGTATCAGGATATCGCCTATGCGCGTCATGCGCTGGATCAGGCGCGCGCCGAGGCTGTAAACCACGAGACGCCGCCCAAATGGCTGGAAGCGATCAGCGGCGAGATCGGCGCGCTGAACAGACTGCTGGACGCGCCGCGCCAATGGCAGCCGGCGCTGGCCGCCTTGCGGCCGATAGAATTTGCCGCCTTAAATCGCGGCCGCGCGGGCAAATGGGACGACGCGGCCTGCGACCGCATCGCCGCGTATCGCGGCGGCTGCCGCGATACGGTGAAGCGTTGGCAAAAGCTGTTTGCCGAACGCAGCCTCGAGCAGTACGCCGGGGAGCTTCGCGCTATCGCGCCGCTCACCGCCTATTTGGGCGAGTTAGTGCAGGCCTATGACGCGGCGCTGACGGAGGAAAAGCGGCGGCGGCGCATCATTGATTTTACCGATATGGAGCATTGGGCGCTGCAATTATTGCAGCAGCCGGATATTAGGACGGCGCTGCGTGAGCGCTATGACGAAATACTGATCGACGAGTATCAGGATATCAACGACGTGCAGGACGCGATCTTGCAGCTATTGTCGCGCGGCGATAATTTCTTTGCCGTAGGCGACGTCAAGCAGAGCATTTACCGTTTTCGTTTAGCCGAGCCGCGCCTGTTCCTGCAAAAGTATCACGGCTACGGAGAAAGGGATGGCGACGGCCTGCGCATCGACCTCAATCGCAATTACCGCTCCGACAGCACGGTGATCGCCGCGGTCAATTATCTGTTCGCGCAGCTGATGACCAAGGAGGCTGCCGAGCTGGACTATGACGAGGCGGCGGCGCTCAAGGCGGGGCGCGAGGATCGGGGCGAGCCGAGCCCGCCGGAGCTATGGCTGATCGAGCGTGACCGCGCGGATACGGCGGACGGAGCGGATGCGGCGGACGGCGGCGAGGAGCCGACGGCGCTGGAGATGGAAGCGCGATTGATCGCCGCGCGCGCGGGCGAATTGATACGGCAGGGCTATCAACCGCGCGATATTGCGGTGCTGCTGCGCAATGCCAGCGGCCGTGAGGATATCGTTGCCGCCGCGCTCAATGCCGCCGGTATCGCGGCGGTCGCCGATAAGGGCAAAAGCTATCTCGAAGCGCCGGAGATAGAGATGATGCTGGCGGTGCTGAAGATCATCGACAATCCTCTGCAAGACATACCGTTTGCCGCGGTGCTGCGCTCGCCGGTCGGCGGTTTTGACGCGGACGAGCTGGTGGAGCTGCGCTTCGCCGCGCCGCATAGCAGTTATTATCAGGCCGCGTCATTGTATGCGCTAAAGGACAATCCCTGCGGACGCAAGGCCAGCCGCTTTTTGCAGCAATTCGAGGAATGGCGGCGCAAGGCGGCGGACGGGCATATCGCCGAGCTGATCTGGCGCATATATCAGGACAGCGGCTTCTATCATCTGTCCGGAGCGATCAGCGGCGGGCAATTGCGTCAGGCTAATCTGCGCGCCCTCTATCAACGCGCGCATCAGTATGAGCAGGGCGCATACGCCGGTCTGTTCCGCTTCATCCGCGGCATCGAGGAGGGGCGCGAGGCGGGCAAGGGCGCTCCGGCCGCCAAGCTGTTCGCCAGCAATCAAAACGTGGTGCAGGTGATGAGCATACACCGCGCCAAGGGGCTGGAATTCCCGGTGGTGATCGTCGGCGGGCTTAATACGCCATTCAACTTTAAGGACGAGCAGCAGGATATGATCTGGGACAAGGACCTGGGGCTGGGGCCGCGTATCTGCGACCGGCAGCAGCGTATCAAATATCCGTCGCTGGCGCATACGGCGATAGCGCTGCGGCTGCATGACAAGGCCGTGGCCGAGGAATTGCGCATCTGCTACGTAGCGTTTACGCGGGCGCGCGAGCGGCTGATACTGACCGCCTGCTGCGCGAGCGGCAGGCTGGACAAAAAATGCGAGTCCTGGGCGCAGCTGCTGGGCGAGCGCCGCATGCAGCTCGATCAGGACAGGATAGCCGGCGCGAGCAGCGCCCTCGATTGGCTGGGCATGGCGCTGATCCGGCATCCGGACGCGGCGGTATTGCGCGACCGCGCGGGCGCGGGCGGCGGGCAGCGGCTGCTCGCCGGCGGACCGTGGCGGCTGCATATACTGCCCTCCGGCGAGCTGCCGCCGCCCGGGAGTCAGGTTCCGGCGAACGGCGACGCTTTTGAGCAGGCTTTGCGCCAGCCGCCTCAGCCGTCGCCGCAAATGCTGGCGCGGTTAGATTATCGCTACGCGCATGCGGATATCGTCGATATGCCGGCCAAGCTGTCGGTGTCGGCGCTCAACCGGCTGGCCTATCCGCCGCAATACGATGAGGACAGCCGCTATCTGGACGAGCAGCCGGCGCAGCTCGGCTTCGACTTTGCCGCGGCTGATAATTCGGCTTCGGCGGCGCGGCGCGGCAGCGTCAACCATTTGCTGCTCGAACGTTTGCCATTGGCCGGCGCTTGCGATAAGGAGGCGCTGCAAGACTTGCAGGCGCGGCTGGTGGCGGCTGGGCGGTTGAGCGCCGAGGAAGCGCGCTCGGCGGATATAGCGGCCTTGACGGACTTCCTGGACGGCGAGCTGGGGCGGCGTTTGCGCGGCGCGGCGGAGGTGATACGCGAGCAGCCGTTCACTCTCTATCAGCCGCTGGACGAACGGCGGCAGGAGCATTTCGTGGTGCAGGGCGTATTTGACGCGGCCTTCGCTGAGGACGGCGGCTGGGTGCTGCTCGATTATAAGACCGGCGGCTGGGGGAAAAGCGACGAGCAGCTGCTCGCCCAATACGCCACGCAGCTCGGCTATTATCGCCGCGCCTTGGAGCAGGTCGGCGGCAGGCCGGTGCGCGAGGCCTATATCTGTATGCTCGATCTGCGGCGTAATATCCGCGTCGAGTGAGGAAGCCGCTTTTCAGCCCGCAAAGCGTATTTGCTGTATGTAGGAGGCGTTAACGCCTCCGTTGATATCCCGCTATTCGCATTGGGTAAACGTTTCACAAGCCGTCTCATCGGGGCGGCAGACCTTGAGCGTGCCGGAGGAGCGTACTTCGATCTCGGCGGCGTCGCACAGACAGTCTTTATTGTGCTTGCATTCTTCGACCTTGCATTTGATCTTGGACATGGTATCACCTCCTTTATTGGTGTAGTATGCGCCTTTAGCGCAAAAAAAACCGCTTATGACTCAGTCATAAGCGGTTTTATTTAATTCGCGGTTATAGCTGTATGCTTTCTCCGGGGGCGAGTACGGCGGCGCGGCTTTCGGTCTTATCCTCAAGCTGACGGGCAAATTCCGCCACGTCCACCGTGATGGCGGGGAAGGTGTTATAATGCATCGGTATTACCTGTTTGGCCTTCAGCCAATGCGCGGCGGTGATAGCGTCCGCCGAGCCCATGGTGTAGAAGCCGCCGATCGGCAGCAGCGCGCAATCCAGCCCATAGCGCGAGATCACCGTACCCATATCGCCGAACAGCGCGGTATCGCCGGCATGGTAAACGCTGTGCGGCTCGTCCTCTACCACATAGCCGCAGGCCACGCCGCCGTAATGCTTGCCGTCCTCCCGAGCCACGCTGCTGCCATGCCAGGCCGCGACCATATGGATCTGCGCGTCGCGCACATTGACGCTGCCGCCCAGATTGAAGGCGATATTGTCGATACCCTGCGTATCGAGCTGATTGAGCAGGTCTACCTGACCGATCAGCACCGCGTTATTAGCGCGGGCAATGGCCAAAGCGTCGCCGAGGTGGTCGTTATGCCCATGCGTGAGCAGTATCGCGTCGGGGTGAAAGTCCGCCGCCGCTTGGCGGCATTGCGGATTGCCGGTGATAAAGGGGTCGATGAGTATTTCCATGCCGCCTGCGGTGAACAGGGAGCAGCAGGCATGTCCGTGATAGGTGATGCGCATGATACCGCCTCCTTTGCGCTTTTATCGTTTATCAGACTATAAAATGATTATAGCATTTTTATGCTCAGCAGTAAAGGATGGCCCAGAGAAAAAGTCCGAACAGCGCCAGCCCCACCAACAACGCCGGATTGGTCATCAGCGAGATCAGCAGCAGCGCCGCTACGACCAGCAGCACGATATCGGGCAGCGGCCCGTCGGCGGCGGAATCGGCAAATTTACGGCATTTGCGCCAAAAGTCATTCATAGCGTCACCTTGGTTGCGGCGTTTATACAGCATATGCGGCGCGCGCAAAAAAGTGAACCGGAGCGGTATACAATTGTTTTTGTTGCTATTGACGGGAAAATGGGATAAAATGAATGGTATATTCATCAGGAGGCAGATGGCGATCGACCGCGTGCAGAGCATATTGAGCATACTGGAGCATACATATCAGGGGCGGCATAGCGCGCTTGAGTATGGCAGCGTGTTTCAATTGCTGGTAGCGGTGATGCTGTCGGCGCAGACCAATGATAATCAGGTCAACCGCGTCACGGAGAAGCTGTTTGCTGAGTATCCCGACGCGGCGGCATTCGCGCAGCTTTCGCCGGAGCAATTAGCGCCGATGATCGCCTCCTTAGGCCTGTACCAAAACAAGGCCAGGAATATCGTCGCCGCTTCGCGTATCCTCTGCGAGCAGTATGCGGGCGTGGTGCCGGCGGATAAGCAGCAGCTGACCGCGTTGCCCGGCGTGGGCGGCAAAACCGCCAATGTCGTGCTGGCGGTGGGTTTCGGCATACCGGCGCTGGCCGTGGATACGCACGTTTACCGCGTGTCCAGACGGCTGGGTCTGGCCGACGGCAAAACGCCGGAGCAGGTGGAGCAGCAGCTATGCGCGCTGATCCCGCGCGAAAAATGGGCGGAGGCGCATCATTGGCTGATCTGGCATGGACGCAGGCTGTGCGCGGCGCGCAAGCCGGCTTGCGCGGCTTGCCCGTTGGCTGAATACTGCCCGTCGCGGCAGATATAGCGGAACAAACGGAGGTAGATAATGAAAAGACTTCAAAACGGACGGCGCTTGCTGTTGACGGCGCTCGCGGTAATAGCGATGGTATTGGTATATTGTACCAATGCGCTGGCGGCCTCGCCGTTCAGCACCGATCTGCAGGCCAGCAAGGCCTATTTGTCATTCTATTCCTATTATGGCTTGCCGGATAGTTTTAAGTATATCAACAGCATGGAGGCCTTGATCACCGAGCTGCAAAAGATCGACCCTTATGCCGAATACATGACCGCCGAGCAGCGCGCGCAGCTGAACGAGGATTACAGCGGCACTTACGTCGGCATTGGCGTGCTGATGGAACAGTTAGCGGACGGCACGGTGAGGATCATGGCCGTATATGCCGACTCGACGGCGGCCAGAGCCGGCTTCAAGGTCGGTGATATCATCGTCAGCGTCGACGGCACGGAGGTGCAGGGCAAGACGCTGGACGAGGTCAAAGAGCTGATAATGGGCGACGGCACGGAATTGCTGGTAACGGTGGTGATCGGCCGCGACGATTATACGCGCGAATTCCAGATGCAGCGGCAGGAAATGGTCAATCCTTCCATTGCTTACTGGATGATGGATGACGGCGTGGCATATCTGGAGATACTGCAATTCGGCTCCTATACGGATATGGAGACCAGCGCCGGTTTGGAGTATCTGCGCGAGCAGGGCATGACCTCGCTGGTGCTTGATCTGCGCGGCTGCCCCGGCGGTATCATGGATTCGGCGGCCTTGACCGCCGGCTATTTGGGAGTAGAGGGGCCGGTCAGCTATATCGTGACCAAGAACGGCTACGTTGATTTTTACACCACCCCGTTGGGTCTGGATGCGCTGGGCGTGCCGCTGGCGGTGCTGGTGGACGGCAATACCGCCTCGGCTGCGGAGATGCTGGCGGCGGCGATACAGGACGTGGGCGGCGGCTCGATCATCGGCGAGACTACCTACGGCAAGGGCTTGTATCAGAATATTCTCAGCCTGCCCTCGGGCGCGGCGCTCAAATTTACCGGCGGCAAATATGTGACGCGCGGCTTTCAGGACGTCAATGAGAGCGGCGGCGTGGTGCCGGATATTTTAGTCAGCGGTGCGGAGGCGCAAATGGATACCGCGCTCGATTATCTGAAGAAGGCGCAGTGGGCGCCCAGGCAGATCATCATGACTATCGGCTCGCGCTACGCTACGGCGGACGCTCAGGCTTATAGCTTCAGCTATGCGCCCTTCCTGTATAATGGCGCCACCTATGTGCCGGTGCAGCTGCTGCAAAAGTTCAACTGGGAGCTGTTCTATTACAATGATTGCTGGTATTGCTTTGACGGCGTGCATCGTATCATTCTTGATATCAAGAATAAGCAGGTGCTCAACGGCAAAAACAAGTTAGAGCTAATCACGCGCAGCAATACCAATTTCATTCCGGTATCGGTATTACGCAGCTGCGGCTATGACGTTTACTGGGACGGCGAGACCAAACAGGTAACGGTCAGCAGATAACCGCGTTTGGATAGAAAAAGCCTCTTGTGCCTGGCACAAGAGGCTTTTGTTATGTCGGGACGGCGTTTACTCTTTAGGCCCGAGGCCGAGCGCGCCGCTTTGCTCACGCATGCCGGCAATGGTCAGCTCTATCACTTCTCCCAGCTCCATGCCCAGCATATCGCAGCCTTTTTGGATAATGTCGCGGTTGCAGCCGGCGGCGAAGCGATGATCCCTGAATTTCTTCTTCACGCTTTTGACCTCCATATCGGAGATACCGGTGGGGCGCATCAGCGCGCAGGCGCTGACGATGCCGGTCAGCTCGTCCACGGTGAACAGCGAGCGCTCCAGCTCGCTTAGCGGCTCCACGTCGCTGCATATGCCCCAGCCATGCGAGATGATGGCGCGAATATCGGCGTCGGCGA
The DNA here is from genome assembly GCA_030527285.1 of Bacillota bacterium. GTDB lineage: Bacteria > Bacillota > Dehalobacteriia > UBA4068 > UBA4068 > JAUNBC01. Next base: position 51,453 of record JAUNBC010000004.1, read on the forward strand.
CGCCCTCGCCGGCCAGCAGCTCGGCCACATGACCGCAATGCTGCTCGGGGAATTTCTCATAATCGACGTCATGCAAATAGCCTATGGCCTGCCAATGCTCGACGTCGGCGTTGAAATGCGCGGCCAGCGCGCCCATCGCCGCCGATACCGCCAGCGAATGGGTCAGTAAATGCTCCTTGGTCACGTGCTTGGCCAGTATCTCTCTGGCGCGCGGCATGGTCAGATCTGTCATGTGCACACTTCCTTTCTAAAAAAGTATTTTTCGCTTTGCGCGGTTTATTTCCTGCTTTTTGGAACTATATTGCCGTATCAATGGTCAAATAGGCAGAGTGCCGAATATACTGTATTCGGTGAGATGATGAAAAGACCGCGCAAGCAAAAAAAACGCCGCCGTACGCGCTTGCTGTTGGCGCTGATGATGCTGGCCGCGCTGCTGCTGCTGGCTGAATGGCAGCTGTCGCCGATCATCGCCAGACAAGCCCGCACGCAGGCGCATAACGCCGCGTTGACGATGCTCTCCGGCGCGGTGGAAACGCAGCTGGCGCAGAACAGCGCTTGCGCCGATTACCGGCAGATCATGCATATCGGCTATGATCAACAGGGCAGAATAGCAATGCTGACGCCGGATACGATGCTGCTCAATCAGCTGATCGCCGATATCGTGCTCGACGCGGAGCGGCGCTTTGCCGCGGCGGGCGGCGGACGGCTGAGCTTGCCGCTGGGCGCGGCGCTGGGCAGCAAGCTGTTCGCCGATCTGGGGCCGGAATTGCACGTCGGCTTCCGCACGGTAGGCGCGCCGATGCTGGAGCTGCGCGACGACTTTGTCGCGGTGGGCATAAATCAGACGCGGCATCGCATATACCTTGATCTGAGCGCCGAGATCAGCGTCACCGTGCCTTTTGAGCGCGAGAGCTTTGCCGTGGCGACAACGGTGCTGCTGGCGGAGGGGATAATCGTCGGCATCGTGCCGGATACTTACGTATCTGTGACCCCCAAGCAGCCATAAACTGTTAATTATCGTCATTTACGCTTGCGCAAGACAAATAACCTGTACCGCCTGGCGATTCTTGACGAAGCGGGCTGAAAGTGATATGCTTCCCAAAGCTTGAGGACTGTTGATCTTGCAGGTTTGCATTGAAGGTTTTTTGTGATATAATATAATGTAATGTTTGCTTTTGCGGAGGAATAAAATGACCAGAAAAACTAATAGCAGGCATGACGCTAAGCATACGCAAAAAAACCAGCGGCCGCATAAAAAACGGCGCGTATTTTTGACTATATTCTTGACCCTGGTGATGCTCGGCCTGGTCGCTTGTTTATTCGTTGGCGGCTGGGTATTGTCGATCGCCCGCGAGCTGCCGGAGATCACTTCCGACGACCTGGTGTCGGCGCAGACCAGCTTCGTCTATGATCAGAACGGAGTCGAGGTAGCGGCTCTGCACGGCGCGGAGAACCGCGTCTCCGTGACTTTGGCGGAGATGCCGGAGGAGCTGATCGACGCGGTCATCGCTACCGAGGACAGGCGTTTCTACGAGCATAACGGCGTGGACGTGCGCTCGGTGCTGCGCGCTATCGTCGTCGATACCATAGATACGATCAAAAACGGCGAGCTGACCTTTACTCAGGGCGCGTCTACCATTACCATGCAGCTGATGCGCAACGTCATCGACGAGAATGAAAAAACGATGGTGCGCAAGGTCAAGGAGGCGCTGCTGGCGCTGCAATTTGAGAAGAACTATGATAAGGACGAGATACTCACCTATTATTTGAACGAGATCTATACCGGCCCCAATACCTACGGTATGCAGGCGGCGGCTGAGTATTATTTTGGCAAGAATATCGGCGAATGCAGCATTTCCGAATGCGCGCTGATCATCGGCCTGCTGCGTAATGCCGGCTATTATTCGCCCTACGCCTATCCGGAGCGCGCGTTGAACGTGCGCAATACCGTGCTCAATAATATGGCGCTGACCTTCCCCGATAAATACGGCGAGCGCGCCGAGCTGGCCAAGGCGGACGAGCTGATCGTCATCGAGGGCGGCCATGACGGCGCGGATTACGACTATCCGTGGTATGTTGATTACGTGATCACCGAGGCGGCGCAGGTGTTGATGGATATGGGCATGAGCGAGTCCTACGTCTATTCCGGCGGTCTGAACATTTACACCTCGCTCGATACCTCGGTACAAGCGGCGCTGGAAACAGTTTACGCCGATGACGAGAACTTCCCCGAAAGCACTTCCGGCGATATCATCGAAAGCGGCATGTGCATCGTGGAGCCGTCTACCGGCCAGATCAAGGGTCTGATCGGCGGCCGCGTCTATGAGGCGCGCCGCGGCTTCAACCGCGCTACCGACCTGATACGCTCTCCCGGCTCGACGATCAAGCCGCTGGTCGTGTACGGTCCGGCGGTGGACGTCGGCTATGGCGCGGGTACGGTGATCGACGATGCTCCGACCGGCTTCGCCGGCGGTTATTCGCCTGACAATGACGACGGCAAATACCAGGGCCGCATCACCATGCGCGCGGCGATCATGGGCTCGCGCAATGTCTGCGCGGTGAAGATGCTGCAAACGATCGGCGCGGAGGTCGGCTGGAGCTACGGCGTTAAGCTGGGGCTGGACCTGGTGCCGGAGGATGCGCAGCTGGCGATGGCTTTGGGCGGCTTGACCTACGGCGTATCGCCGCTGCAAATGGCGGCGGCCTTTGCCTCTTTCGCTAATAACGGCATCTACACCGAGCCCTATGCCGTGACCAGTATCGTCGATATGAACGGACAAGTCATCTATACGGCGACTCCGGAGATGGAGCAGGTATTTTCCGAGCAGACCGCCTATATCGTCACCGATATGCTGACCTCGGCGGTCAGCGGCGGTACCGGTACCGCCGCGCGGATCAGCGGTTGGCAGACCGCCGGTAAAACCGGCACCAACGGCTTGCCGCGCGCCGTCGACGACCCCGATTATGCCGGACGCACCGGCACCAAGGACGCGTGGTTCGTCGGCTATACCAAGGCTTTGGCCGGCGCGGTATGGATGGGCTATGACAATAAAAAAGACGAAGAAGGCACCTTGCAATATCTGACCAATCTCTATGGCGGCACCTATCCGGCGCGCCTGTTCAATAAGGTAATGACGCTGGCTCTGGAGAATTACGAGGTGCAGAGCTTCACTCGTCCCGAGGGTGTGAGCGGCGTTACTATCGACCTCAAATCCGGCGCTTTGCCTACCGAGCTGACGCCGGAGGAATTCATTGGCAGCGAGCTGTATAATACCGCTTTTGGCCCCAGCGGGGATGAGAATTTATGGGTAGAGGTGGAAATATGCTCCACCACCGGCCTGCTGGCCGGCGCCTATTGTCCGGCTCGCGAGCTCAAGGTGCTGATGTCCTACCCCGAAGGCGAAGCGCCCTCGGACAAGGTGGCGGATTATGAATGGTATGTGCCGGCCAGTACCTGCTCGATACATAGCAGCGGTTCTATCGGCGGCGGTCAAGGCGTACAGGTCTGCACCGATCCCAGGCACCAGGGGCAGGTATTCTTAGCCAATATCAGCTCCAGCGGCGAAGGCGGCTGCCCCGAGGAATATATTCAGACGCGCTATTATGTCGGCAGTTATCTGCCGAGCAAATACTGCGACCTTGAGGATCATGCGATCACCGGCGGCACGCAGGTCAATAGCGGCAGCAGCAGCGGCGACAACGGAAGCGGTATCACCTTTACGCCGCAGGTAGCGCCGGAGCTGGAAACGCCGTATAGAATGAATATCAGCGCCGACGGCGGCAATATCACCGTGACGTGGCGCGCTACCAATGATATATCTACCACCGTCTATGTTGTGGAGCGCGTTGTTGACGGCGATACGGAGGGGCGGCAGCGCTTTACCACCAGCGCCTTCAGCTATACCGACGCCAATATGGAGCCCGGTCACAGCTACAGCTATCGCGTCTATGCCTATAACGCCGAGTGGCAAGTGACCAGCGATTGGTCGGATACGGTTTCTATCGAACTATAAACCGCCGCGCTATGGCGCGGGCGGCGTATAGATAAAAAGCAAAAAAGGAGGTTAGCGCATGACAAAGAGCTTTGAAGAGATCAACGAAAAGATCCGCGCAGGCAAAGCGGTAGTAGTCACCGCCGAGGAAGTCATCGGTATTGCTAAAGATATCGGCATAAAGGAAGCGGCGAGAAAAGTTGACGTAGTAACAACGGGGACGTTCGGCATCATGTGCTCCTCCGGCGCTTTTCTTAATTTCTGGCATACCAAGCCCAAGATGAAGATGCAGCATATTTATCTGGACGGCGTACCGGCGGGCGGCGGCATGGCGGCGGTCGATTGCTATATCGGCGCTACCGCTATCCCCGAGAACGACCCGGCTAACTCGCATCATCCGGGGCATTTCCGTCATGGCGGCGGCCATGTGATCGAGGATCTGATCGCCGGCCGCGCGGTGGAATTGCGCGCTACGGCCTACGGCACCGATTGCTATCCGCGCCGCAGCCTGGAGCAGACGATCACCCTGGCTGATCTGCGGCAGGCGTATATCTTCTCGCCGCGCAACAGCTATCAGAATTATAATGCCGGCGTCAACTGCTCGGATAAAACTGTTTATACATATATGGGCATACTCAAGCCGCATATGGCAAACGTCCATTATTCCTCCGCCGGACAGCTATCGCCGCTGCTCAACGACCCCTATTATCGCACGCTGGGCATTGGCAGCCGCATCTTTCTCGGCGGCGGCGAGGGTTTCATCGCCTGGGAGGGCACGCAGCATGCGCCCGACGACCCGCGCGATCAACGCGGCCTGCCGCTGGGCGGCGCCGGTACCATCGCGGTGATCGGCGATATGAAGCAGATGGACGCGCGCTTTGTGCGCGGCGTCAGCATCACCGGTTACGGCGTATCGATGATGACCGGCATCGGCGTACCGATACCGATACTCGATGAGGAAATGCTCTATTACACTACCGTGACCGACGCTGACATCATGGCTCCGATCTGCGATTACGGTCCGGACGGTTATCCGACCGGCGAGCCGTGCGTGCTCGGTCATGTCAGCTATGCCGAGCTGAAAAGCGGCGAGATCGACTTCATGGGCAAAAAGATCCGCACCGCACCGCTGTCCAGCTATGCCAAGGCCAGAGAGATCGCCGCTATGCTCAAGAGCTGGATCAGCGACGGCAAATTCCTGCTCGGGCAGCCTTCGCGTACCTTGCGCAGCGCCGCCGATTATCAGCCGGGAGGTGTTTTCGATGATAAATAATCAACAAGTCACCAAAAATGTGATCCTGCGCTTTTCTCCCGACGTGGTCGACCGGCCGATAGTCTATGAGCTGGTTACCGAGTATCATCTGATACCGAATATCATCAAGGCCTCGGTCAATCCCGAGCGCGAGGGCTATATCGTGCTCGGCCTGACCGGCACCGAGGATAACTTTGAGCGCGGCGTGTTCTATATGCAAGGCCTCGGCATGGAGGTGCAGCTGTTGGCTGACCGTGTCAGCTGGGACGACAACATTTGTACCCAATGCGGCGCTTGCACCGCCGTTTGTCCCGCCGGCGCGCTGTCTTTGCGGCGGCCGGAAATGGAGCTGCATTTTGACAGCGAGAAATGTATTGTTTGTCATATGTGTATCGAGGCGTGTCCTGTTAGTGCCGTACACTTAGATTTTTAGCGTTCTGACAAAAATAAGCGGCGCATAAGTTCGTCACGGCTTCCGGCGGCTGCGTCGGCGTATGTTTTGATACGCCTTTGCTCGCCGCTCTCGCCGTTCCTGCTTCTGCTTGCTTCTTTTTGCCAGACTTATAACAAAAATAAGCGGCGCACAGGCGCGGCAATACCGCTATTATCCGAGGTTTGTATGCAAGAGGAAAGATTTTATCGCGCCGGGTACGGCGGCGATCTTGAAAGCTATCGTCTGACCATCGGCGAGACTGATCTGGCGATCTGTGTGCCGGAAGGCGTTTGGCATGAGCATAGCGGCAAAAAGACGGCCGACTATATCACCAATCAGCGGCGCTTATTGCAGGAGTACATAGTGCGGCATCCCGAGTTCGCCTCAAGCCATACGCCGCTGCCCGTGGATAAGGGCGCGCCGGCGGTGGCGCGCATCATGATGGTCGCCGCTAACAAGGCCGGCGTTGGACCGATGGCGGCGGTGGCGGGTACCTTTGCGCTGCTGGCCGGCCGTCTGCTCAGTTATTACAGCGACAATGTGATCGTCGAGAACGGCGGTGATATTTACCTCAAGAGCAGCCGGCCGCGTACGGTCGGCGTATATGCCGGCGACAGCCCTTTTTCCGGGCTCGTCGGCGTCGTCGTGCCGGCGGGAAAAACGCCGTGCGGCGTTTGTACCAGCTCCGGCACGGTGGGCAGCTCTTTCAGCTATGGCGTGGCCGACGCGGCTTTGATCTTTGCCGCTGATGCGCCGTTGGCCGACGCGGTAGCCACCGCCGCCGCCAATCTTGTGCATCAGCCCGGGGACGTGGAGGCCGCCGCTGACTATGCGCTCGGTATCGAGGGCGTATACGGCGCGGTGGTGATCTGCAAGGACAAGCTGGCGATCGCCGGCGAGCTGGAATTGGTCAAGACCGCCTGAAGAATTTGCCGTTTGGGCGGCGTATAAGAGGAATCAGGCGGCGCGGGCGCAAATATTAGTAGCATAGCGTAATAACGCTTGACTAATACACAGTAAAGCGAGGGGCTTTTATGTCAGGTCATTCCAAATGGGCGAATATCAAAAGAAAAAAGGGCGCGAACGACGCGGAGCGCGGCAAGATCTTTACCAAGATCGCCAAGGAGATACAGGTGGCGGTGCGTGCCGGCGGCCCCGACCCGGACGGCAACTTCCGGCTCAAGATGTGCATACAAAAGGCCAAAGCCAATAATATGCCGGCCGATAATATCAACCGCTGCATACAGAAAGCGGCCGGAGCAGGCACGGACGGCGCGGCGATCGAGGAGTTCTTCTATGAGGGCTACGGCGCGGGCGGCGTAGCCGTGCTCTGCGATATGATGACCGATAACCGCACCCGCGCGGCGGCGGAAATACGCTATCTGTTCTCGCGCAATAACGGCAATCTTGGCGAGAGCGGCTGCGTATCGTATATGTTCGAGCGCAAGGGCGAGATCGCGGTGGACGCCGCCGGTGTGGATGAGGATGAGCTGATGATGGCCGCCCTTGACGCGGGCGCCGAGGATATGAGCGTCGATGAGGAGCGAGCTACCATCGTCACCGCACCCGGCGATGTGGAGGCGGTGCAGCAGGCGCTGAGCGAGGCCGGATTCACGGTGATCGAATCGCAGGTAGTGATGTCGCCGTCCAATACTATCGAGATCACCGATCTGGAAACGGCGGAAAAGGTGATCAAGCTGATCTCGGCATTAGAGGATAACGACGACGTGCGCGAGGTCTACGCCAATTACGATATCGCCGACGCGATCATCGAGCAAATGGAATAAACGGTTGATCGAGCCGCAATACAAAGACCTTGCAAAGCAAGGTCTTTTTTTTGTATGCGGGAGCGGGCGGCGGCGGCCATTGCCCCATTAGCAGGAATAGCCGCAGATAGAGCGAATATACCGTTATGTTCCGCGTATTTCCGGCAATTTTGACGATAGGGGAAGCGACGCATGGCCGTATTGCATAATGCGCTTGACCGTTTCAGCCTGCGCGATCTATTGCTGATCGCGGTGATGGCGGCGCTGGGCGTGGCCTTGAAACCGATCATCGTGCCGTTGGCGCATCTGGTCAGCGCGCCGCTATTGATACCGGGCGGCGCTTTGGCCGGCGGTCTGTATATGATGTGGCTGGTGGTGGCGATGGGGCTGACGCAGAAGCGCGGTACGGCTACCCTGGTCGGATTAGTGCAGGCGCTGCTGGTGACCGTCACCGGCATTGTCGGCAGTCATGGGCTGATGAGCCTGTTCAGCTATACGTTGCCCGGCGTGATCCTGGACTTGCTGCTGCTGCTGATCGGGCATCGCGTCTGCTGCCGCTATTGCACGTTTATTGCCGGCATGGCAGCCAATATCGCCGGCGCGGTCTGCGTCAATCTGATCTTTTTCCGCCTGCCGCTGATACCGCTGCTGCTATCGCTGGCGGTGGCGGCTTTTTCCGGCGGCTTGGGCGGTTTGTTAGCTTGGGAGCTGCTGCAGGCGCTGAAAAAGTATCATATCGGCTTTCATGGCGGCGCGAAGCAAGAATAGCGTCTGATATAAGGGAGTTTGCGGTGAAAACAAAGCGTATCTGGGCGATAATGATATTCTTAGCGGCGGCGATCGCGGTTCTGGCGCTGCTCAACCGGCCTGCCGTCGATACCGACGCCGAGGTGCTGTCGCTGGTGGCGGAGGGACAGGTGCTGCGCGTCTATACCTACGGCGAGCTGAAAGAGCTGCCCTGCGTCGAGGTGGAGAAGGAGATACGCTCCGCCGGCTTCAAAAGCAAGGAAGGCTTGTGGCGCGGCGTGCCGCTGCGCACGATCTTTGCCGACGCCGGTATCGACCTTAGCTCCTATAAGCAGGTGGTGACGCGCGCCGACGATAGCTTTGTTTCCGCCTTCAGCGTCGAGGAGGTGTTGGCGGATGATAATATCTTCATCGCCTACAGCTTCAACGGCCATGATATAGGCGGCCAGGAGGATGGCGGCGACGGGCCGCTGCGCATCGTTATCAGCAAGGATATCTTCGGCACGCGCTCCACACGCTGGCTGTATCAGTTGGAGCTGCAGCGATGACGGCGGAACGCGAGCGCCTGCTGTCCGTTGCAGGGCTGAGCTTTGCCTATCAGCCCGAACGGCTGCTGCTGGATAATATCAGCTTTGAGCTGTCAGGCGGGCAGCTGCTGGTGCTGGCCGGTCTTTCCGGCAGCGGCAAGACCACTTTAGCGCATATACTGACCGGCATCATTCCCGCCTGCATCGCCGGGGAGCCAAGCGGCAGCGTGCGCGTGTGCGGCGAGGATATCGCCGGCAAAAAACCGGCGCAGCTGGCCGAGCGGATCGCGCTGGTGTTTCAGGACAGCGACGCGCAGCTGATCGCCGCCACCGTTGAGGGCGAGTTGGCCTTCGGTCTGGAAAACCTCTGCGTCGCGCCGGCGGAGATACGCGAGCGGGTTGACCGCCAGCTGGCCGGTCTGGGTTTTACCGGTTTGGCCGAGCGCCATCCCGACAGCCTGTCCGGCGGGCAGAAAAAGCTGCTGGCGCTGGGCGCGGTGCTGATTTTGGAGCCGCGCGTGATCATCTTCGACGAGCCGTTCGCGCATTTGGACGAGCAGGGGCGGGAGCTGGTCAAGCGGGCGCTGATGGCCTTGCGCGAGCAGGGGCGGGGACTGCTGCTGATCGAGCATGATCTGTCGCTGGTAGATTATGCCGATAGCTGGCTGATATTGCATGAGGGGCGTATCGTGGCCGAGGATAGCCCGGCGGCCTTGCTGGAGCAGCGCGAGCGGCTGCGCGCATGGCAGCTTTGGTACGACGAGGACGACGGCGGGGAGCTGCGATGATCGAGATAGATAATATCAATTTCAGTTATCCGCGCGCCCAGCAGCCGGTTTTCACCGCTTTTTCATTATGCGTGGAAAAGGGCGGCGTGACCGCGCTCAGCGGGCCGAACGGCTGCGGTAAAACGACATTGGCGCGGCTGATCGTCGGTTTGCTGCGCCCTTCGGCGGGGCGTATCGTCATCGACGGTACGGATATCGCGCCGCTCAATTTGTTTGAGATCGGGCAGCGCGCCGGCTATTTATTCCAAAACCCCAACCGTCAGCTGTTCAATACCTCGGTCTATGAGGAGATCGCCGTCGGCCTGCGTAATCGCGGGCTGGCCGCGGACGTTGTCGAGCGGCGGGTTGCCGAGCTGCTGGAGGATTTTTATCTCACCGCTTATCGCGACGTTTTTCCGCTGCAATTATCGCTGGGCGAGCGTCAGCGCGTGGCTTTGGCCGCGGTGCTGGCTTTGGACAGCGATTATCTGCTGCTCGACGAGCCGACCTGCGGCTTGGATATGCGTTGCCGGCGGCAGCTGGGCGAATTGCTGCTTGACCTTTGCGCGCGCCGGCAGCGGGGGCTGCTCGTGATCAGCCATGAGCGGAGCTTCATTCGCCGCTACTGCGATAGAGAGCTGGTGCTCGGATGAACCTCTACCGGCGCGATGCGCGGCTGAAGCTGCTGATGCTGCTGATGATATCGGGAACGGCGATGTTCGTCGCCCGTCCGCCGCAATTGCTGGCGCTGCTGGGCTTGACGCTGCTGATACTGCTATGCGGGCGCGTCGATCCGCGGCAGACATGGCGGCAGGCACGCCGCATACTCGGCCTGCTGCTGATGCTGTTCATACTGCAATGTTTGTTCAATCGCGGCGGCGAGCCGCTGCTGGCTGCCGGCGATCTCACGCTCGTCACCAGCGAGGGTTTGCGGCTGTCCACCGTGGTCAGCCTGCGTTTGCTGATCGTGGTGCTGACGGCGCTGATCGTGCTGAACGGCCGCACCGACGATTATCTGCTGGCCTTCACCCAATGCCATATGCCGTATGAGCTGGCGTTCATGTTGATGGCGGCGCTGCGCTTCCTGCCGCTGCTGCGCGAGGAGGCGCTGGACATATACGCGGCCACGCAAATGCGCGGCGTGGATATCGCGGGCGCGCGCCTTGGGCAAAAGCTGCGCCTGTACCTGAATATGTGCCTGCCGGTGGTGGCGGGCGCGATACGCCGCAGCGAAGAGATGTCGTTGGCCATGGAGGCGCGCTGCTTCCGCATTTTGCCGCAGCGCACCGCCCTGCGCCGCCTGCGTTTTGACCGCGCCGACCGGTGGTGGCTGGCGGCCTTTTTTCTCGCTTATGCCGGGATAATCATTGCCTTCGCCGCTTGACAAGGGGCGGGCATACTATTATACTGAAACGAGAACAGACGGGAGTACGCTATGTTGCTGTCCGAGGCTTTGCAAATACCCAACGGCATAACGGCGGTGGTGGGCGGCGGTGGTAAAACCAGTCTGATCGACGCTTTGGCGCGGGAGTTATCCGCGCGGGGCAAGGTGCTGATCTATACCACCACGCATATCATGCGTCCGCGCGAGCATTTGACGATGATCGAGCCGCTGCCGGCGCATATACGCGCGGCCTTTGCTCAACAGCAGGTGATAGTGGCGGGCATGGAGTGTGCGGACGGGCGGCTGGGCGCTTTCCCGCCTTTGGAGCGCCATCTGAGCTCGCTCGCCGATTACGTGCTGGTCGAGGCTGACGGAGCCAAGCGTTTGCCGGTCAAAGCGCCGGCCGCGCATGAGCCGGTATTGCCGGCCGATACCAGGCTGGTGATCGCCGTGGCCGGACTGGACGCGCTGGGGCGGCGCATCGCCGATGCGGCCTTTCGCGCGCCCCTGTACGCGAGCCTGCTGCGTAAGAGTATAGACTCGGTGATAACCGCGGATGATATAGCCACGGTATTGATGCATCCTCAGGGACAGATGAAAAACGTCAAATGCGCCGCGGCCTACGTGCTGAACAAGGCCGATGATCAACAAAGGCAGACGGCGGCGGCCGTGATCGCCGCGCGGCTGGACGCGCCGGCAGCGGTCACGGTATTGGCCGGGCAGCCGCGGTTGATCAGCTTGTGGAGGGATAGTAAATGCTTGTTTTGATCAAGGGAGCCGGCGATCTGGCCAGCGGCGTAGCCGTGCGGCTGCATCGCGCCGGTTATGATATCGTGATGACCGATCTGCCGCGGCCGACGGCGATACGCCGCAGCGTCGCCTTTTGCGAGGCGATTATCGACGGCAGCGCCGAGCTGGAAGGCATACGCGCCGTGCTGGCGGCGGACAGCGGCGAGGCGCGGGCTATCGTCGCGCGCGGCGAGATAGCGGTGCTGGCCGACGCCGAGGCGCTCTGCGTCGACGGGCTTGCGCCGCAGGTCGTGGTCGATGCGATATTAGCCAAACATAATCTCGGCACCTCGATCAAGGACGCGCCGCTGGTGATCGGCCTCGGCCCCGGTTTTTACGCGGGCCGTGATTGCCACGCGGTGATCGAGACGATGCGCGGCCATGATCTGGGGCGGGTGATATGGGACGGCGCGGCTGCCGCCAATACCGGCGTACCCGGGGAGATCGCGGGCTATGCCGCCGAGCGCCTGCTGCGCACGCCGCAGTCCGGCGTATTCCGTGAGCTGGCGCGTATCGGCGATATCGTGGAGGCCGGCGCGGTGGTGGCGGAGGTGGACGGCCAGCCGGTGCGGGCGAATATCGGCGGCGTATTGCGCGGGCTGCTGCGCAGCGGCGTCAGCGTAACGGCGAACATGAAATGCGGCGACGTGGATCCGCGCGGCCGCGTTGAATACTGTCGCAGCGTTTCCGATAAGGCGCGCGCCATCGGCGGCGGCGTGCTGGAGGCGATATTATATTTTCAAAGGAGCGGTAAAAATGAAGGATAAGGTTTTAGCGGCGGTGGCGGCGGAATTGCGCGCCGGAGGAGCCGGGTATCTATATACGCTGATCGACGGCGAGTATGCCGGCAGTAAAGCTTATTTCGGCGCTGCGCGGGTATGCAATAACGACGACCTGCTGCCTTTGTTCGAACAGCTGCGGCAAAGCCGTCCGCAGCCGGACGGCGTGATCGACAGCGTCGCCGGTCATGTCTTTTGCGAGCGCATCCAACCGCGTCCGCGCTTATGTATTTGCGGCGGCGGGCATGTATCGCTGCCCCTGGCGCAGATCGCCGATATGCTCGGCTTTGCCGTGACGGTGCTCGACGACCGCGAGGAATTCGCCAATGCGCGGCGCTTCCCGCAGGCGGAGCTGTATTGCGGCGATTTCGTCAGCGGCTTGCAAGCCTTCGGCGGCGGGAGCAATGATTATTTCGTCATTATCACCTCCGGCCATCTCCATGACCGCGCCTGTTTGGAGCAGATATTGCGCGGTAAATATGCTTATGTGGGGATGATCGGCTCCAGACCCAAGCGCAAGGCGGTATATGAGCAAATGCTGGCGCAGGGCTTTACGCAGGCGCAGTTAGATACCGTGCATTCGCCGATCGGCCTGAATATCGGCGCGGAAACTCCGGCGGAGATAGCGGTGTGCATCGCCGCCGAGATCATCGAGGTCAAATCGCGCATCGGCGGAGTCGGCTGGGAGCCGGCGCTGCTCGAGGCGCTGCAAGCGCAGCAGAAGCCGGCGGCGTTGGTGGTGATCGTCGATCAGCGCGGCTCCTCGCCGCGCGGCGTGGGCGCGCGTATGCTGGTGCGCGCCGACGGCAGCATTGCCGGCACTGTGGGCGGCGGCAGCTCCGAGGCCGAGGCGATACGCGCGGCGGTCAAGATCGCGGACGCGGGCGGCAGCGGCGTGTTCCATTGCGATATGACCAATACCTCGGCCGTGGAGCAGGGGATGGTATGCGGCGGGACGATCGACGTATTTATCGAGGCAATATGATCAAACAGCTTGCCTGTTGGCATTGAGATTGTACGAAAGGGGGAATGCGTCATGGCCGTTGACCAGGATCACCGAGAGCAGATCAAGCTGACTTCATTAGCCTCCTGCTCTGGCTGAGGAGCGAAAGTCGGCGCAGGCGCGCTGGCGCAATTATTGGAGGGCATCAGGGTACGCTATGATGAAAACCTGCTCGTCGGCTTCGATAAGTCCGACGACGCCTCGGTGTATAAGCTCAATGATGAATTAGCCATTGTGCAGACGGTGGACTTTTTCCCGCCGATCGCCGACGATCCCTATCTGTTCGGCCAGATCGCCGCGGCCAACGCATTATCGGACGTTTACGCGATGGGCGGCGAGCCCAAGCTGGCGCTGAACCTGCTGTGCTTCCCTGAGGACTTGCCGCGGCATATCGTGCATGAGATCTTGCGCGGCGGCTATGACAAGGCCTATGAGGCCGGCGTGATCATTACCGGCGGGCACAGCATCTTTGACCCCGAGCCAAAATACGGTCTGTGCGTGACCGGCTTCGTGCATCCGCAAAAGCTGCTGACCAACAGCGGCGCCAAGGCAGGCGACGTGCTGTATCTGACCAAGCGGCTGGGCATCGGCGTGATGACTACCGCCAACAAGGCGGGCCTGCTGTCGGCGGCGGGGCTGGAGACGGCGATGACGCAGATGGCGACGCTGAACAAGGCGGCGCGTGACGTGCTGGTCAAATACCGCGTCCACGCCGTCACCGACGTTACCGGCTTCTCGCTGCTCGGTCACGCTTTGGAGATGGCCGCCGGCAGCAAGGCGGCGATCGAGATCGACACGGCGGCGGTGGATATCATCCCCGAGGCGCTGGAGCACGCGGCGGCGGGGCTGCTGCCGGGCGGTATGTACCGCAACCGCGATTTTGCCGAGGCGCAGGTCGAGGCCGGAGACGTGGGGCAGCTGCTTTGCGACATGCTCTATGATCCGCAGACCTCGGGCGGGCTGCTGATTGCCGTGGACGCGGGCGACGCCGACGCGATGGGAGCGGAATTAGCGGGCGCGGTCCCGTCGGCGCAGCGTATCGGGCGGGTGATCGAGTATAACGGCGGCAAGCGGGTATTCCTCAAGTAAAAACGGTTGAAAACCGTTTATCCCGACGCCAATCAATACAGTAAAAAACTGCCCTTAGGCGATACGCCTAAGGGCAGTTTTTTTACCGGCTGGTTTTCAGATATTGCTCAGCGTGGTTTGCAGCAGCTGTACGGTTTTGCCGATCGAGGACAGAGTCACGCTTTCCAGCGGCGAATGAGTGCCGCTGATGCTCGGGCCGATGCTGATCATTTGCAGCGCGCTGTTCTTGGCGGCAAAAAAGCCTAACTCGCTGCCGCCATAGGCGACCAGCGTTTGCATCTGCTCGCCATAGAGGTCGGCATAGACCTCGGCGGTGATCAACTGCAGCTGATTATCGGCGGCGGCCGGCCAGACCGGTATCGCGTCGCTGCTTACGGCGGTAAGCAGGCATTGCTCGGCCAGACGCTGCTGGCGCAGCAGCGCTTGGCCGAGCAGCAGCGTATGCGAGCTGCGCAGATTGCGGTCAAAGCCGGCCTGCGTGGCGCTGATCTGTACGTTATACAAGGTGGCGGAATTTACCAGCCCGTCGGCGGCGGAAACGCTTTGCTGCCCCTCGGGCGACAGCAGGATGAAGTTGAGCAGGTTATTACGCTCGCTGGTGCTCATTACCAGCGACGGCAGCTCGACCTTCTCATAGCTGACGGTGATACCCGGCTCGCTGGCGGCGTAGGTCAGCGGTAATTGCTCCTGATACTGCGAGATCTGATGCGAGAGTATCAATTCCTCGGCCGCGTCGATGACGATCAACGCGCTGGCCGTATGGGGCGTGGTGTTAGGCTCGCTGCCGCCTTGCAGCTGAGCCAGCTCGAACAGTATATTCTGCGATTGCAGATCGGCGAGGATATTGGCCAGAAGCAGTACGGCGTTGAGCCGGCTCTCGCTGCTCTCGCTGGTGGCGTAGCCGCCCTGTAAGCCGCCGACGCTGATACGCACGGCGGTGTTCTTCTTCGGCGCGGTCGGGTTGAGCGCGGCGGTGGCGGTCAGAGTTTGCTCCGCCGATGCGCCGATGGTCAGCGTATCGTCGGATTTGGCGTCGAGGTTGATCACGTAAGTAACGTCGCTGAGGCGTTCGGCAGAAATGGCGGCCGCGCCGCTCATATCGCCTTCGCCATTGCTGGTGAAGATCAGGCGCAGCGGGCCATGCGGCAGCTCGGCGCGTAGTAAATACAGAGCCATCGCCATGCCGACGCCGTTATCCGCGCCGAGGCTGGTATTGTCCGCGCTCAGGGTCTCGCCGTCATTGAGCAGGGTGACGGCGTCGGTCAGCGGGTCGTATTCCACGCCCTCGGCAGCGACGCAGAACATATCCAGATGCGTATGGATAACGGTGAGCGGGCTGTCCGCATATTCGGCGCTGGCCGGTATATCGACGATGATATTATGCAGCGCGTCGCGCTGCGGCTGATAGCCCAGATCGAGCAGCCGCTGACATATATAGTCGGCGATAGCCTGCTCATTGCCGCTGCTGCGCGGGATGGCGGAGATGGCGGTGAATTCCTCGACGATCATTTCGACGGCGGCGGCTATCTCTTCGTCATTGAGCGCGCTGTCGGTATCGACCTGGACGGTCAGCTCCGGCGGCGCGGTACAGCCGCAAAGCAGCGTCAGCAGCAGTATTGTTATTATGGCGATGGTCAGCAGTTTTTTCTTATACATGAGCGGCTCCTTTGTGATTTTGCCGGCGTTATTTATCCAGCCATTGGCGGTGACGGCCGGCGCGTACCTGCTCGATCAGCTCCTGCGATATCGAGGCCATGGTCGGGTTTTCCGGTATCTCATCGCGGTTGAACCAGCGCAGTTCGCTCAATTCGCCGTCCAGCATTTGCGGTTTGCTATCGCCGTCCAGCTCGGCGAAAAAGCCGATCATGATCGTATCGGAAAAGGCCCAGGGCTGGCTTTGATAATAGCGGATATTGCGTATATGCAGGCCGGTTTCTTCAAAGACCTCGCGCGCTACCGCCTGCTCAAGGGTCTCGCCGATCTCGAGAAAGCCGGCGATCAGCGCGAACCGTTTGTAGGTGCTGCGTTTATTCTTGGCCATCAGCAGCCGCTCGCCGTCGGTGACGGCGACGATGATAGCCGGAGCGATCTTCGGGTATTCGATCATCCCGCAGTCAGCGCAGACGCGGGCGCGCTCGGCGAGGCTGTCGCTCATCGGCTTGCCGCAGCGCCCGCAATACTGATGCGCGCTGTACCAGCGGTATAATTGCAGGCCGGTGATACCGGCAAAAGCCAAATGCTGCGGCTGATAGGTGCGGAATTGCAGCGTGTCTTGAAAAGACCAGCCGGCGGGCGGCGGGCCGGCGCCGCTATCGGCGCAGAGGAAGAAACGCTGCTCGTCGATGGCGAACAGATAGCGATACTCATGGAGCGGTAAAGCGGCGGCCTGCCGCAATTCGCCGACGGTAGGCAGCCTGTCGCCGGTCATCAGCACCGTATTGCCGCGATAAAGCAGCGCGATATCCGTATCCGCCGGCCGCGCGAGGGAGAAGCTGTTATCAAATTGATGCGGCGCGATCTGATGTATCATGCTGCGGCTCCGTTAAAAATATGGATTATTATATCACTTCTGCCCGTATATTTCAAAGGAAATCTCCGTCGTTCGCCGGTGTGTAAGCGGCGCACAGGAGCGGCATGAGTTTGCGCTCATACCGCTCCTGTGCTCTGAATAATGCCGCGTGGCAGCTATCTGTTCTTCATCGTATTGCGCATACGCTGTGAATGTTCGAGTATTTGCTTGCGCAGGCGCAGCGATTTGGGAGTGACCTCCAGCAATTCATCGTCGGCAAGAAATTCCAGGCATTGCTCCAGCGATAACACCTTGGGCGGGATCAGGCGCAGCGCCTCGTCGGAGCTGGAGGAGCGCACATTGGTCAGCTGTTTCTTCTTGCAGACGTTGACGGTCAGGTCGTCGGATTTAGGCGTTTCGCCGACCACCATGCCGGCATATACCGGCACATTGGCGCCGATGAACAGCTGCCCGCGCTCCTGAGCGTTATACAGGCCGTAGGTGACGGATTCGCCGGTCTCCCAGGCGATCAGCGAGCCGGTGCTGCGGCGGCTGATATCGCCTTTATACGGCGCATAGCTGTCGAATACCGAGGCCATGATGCCCTCGCCGCGCGTATCGGTGAGGAATTCCGAGCGATAGCCGAACAGGCCGCGCGCCGGAACGAGGAATTCCAGCTTCATGCGGTTGCCGAGCGGGGTCATGTTGAGCATCACGCCGCGCCGCGCGCCCAGCTTCTCGATCACCGCGCCCACGGCGGATTCGGGCACGTCGATGATCACTCGTTCGATCGGTTCGCAGAGCACGCCGTCGATGGTCTGATTGAGCATGCGCGGCGGCGATACCTGAAATTCGTAGCCCTCGCGGCGCATCGTCTCGATCAGTATCGACAAATGCATCTCGCCGCGTCCGGCTACGCTGAAAGCGTCGGTACTGGCGCCGTCGCTGACCTTGAGCGATACGTCCTTGAGCGTTTCGCGTTGCAGGCGCTCGCGCAGATTGCGCGAGGTAACGTATTTGCCTTCGCGTCCGGCGAATGGGGAATCGTTGACCGAGAAGGTCATCTCCATAGTCGGCGCGGAAATGCGCACGAAGGGCAGCGGCTCCACCGCGGCCGGGTCGCACAGCGTATCGCCGATGGTGATATCGCCGATGCCGCTCATGGCGATGATATGTCCGGCCGAGGCGGAAGCGACGGCGGCGCGCTCCAGGCCCTCGAATTGATAGAGGCTGACCGCCTTGGCTTTTTTATGCGGCCGCTCATTATGATAATCGCAAACGGCGAGCTCCTGATTTTGTTTGACCGTGCCGCGCTCGATACGGCCGATGGCGATGCGCCCGACGAATTCGTTGTAGTCGATGGAGCTGACCAGCATCTGGAAAGGCGCGCCGCTATCGGCGTCGGGAGCGGGGATATAGTCGAGTATGGTGTCGAACAGCGGTTTGAGGTCTGTTCCCGCTATGTCTGCGGACAACGAGGCCACGCCCTGACGCGAGGAGCAAAAGAGCATCGGCGAATCGAGCTGCTCATCGGTAGCGTCAAGATTCATCAGCAGCTCCAGCACCTCGTCCACCACCTCTTTGATGCGCTGGTCGGGGCGGTCGATCTTATTGATCACCACGATCACGCGATGGCCGAGATCCAGCGCCTTGGACAGCACGAAGCGCGTCTGCGGCATCGGCCCCTCGGCCGCGTCTACCAGCAGTATCACGCCGTTGACCATTTTCAGTATGCGCTCGACCTCGCCGCCGAAATCGGCGTGCCCGGGGGTATCGACGATATTGATCTTGACGCCGCCATAGCTGACGGCGGTGTTTTTGGCGAGAATGGTGATGCCGCGCTCGCGCTCCAGGTCATTGGAGTCCATGACGCGCTCGACCACGGATTGATTTTCGCGATACACGCCTCCTTGTTTGAGCATTTGGTCGACCAGAGTGGTTTTGCCATGATCGACATGGGCGATGATCGCGATATTGCGTAACGGTATAGCTTGCATATATGCCTCGCTGATCAGAATTATCTTGCTTTATCCACAAACACATATTATATAGTAATACCTCCCCGATAGCAAGAAATTTCTTTCCCGCGAGCAAAAGCGCAAGCTGTTCTTATATATATACCACTATTGCGGCGCCGCTGCCGGCGGCATTTGCCGCGCGGCGGTATTTGTGGTATGATGATGCTATGACATTAGTAAGAGGCGTCGTTATGACTGTGGTTTCTATCATCCGCTATTCGCCCGCCGGAACCACGCGCGCACCGGCGCGCGCTGCGGCAGCGGACGCGGGCGGCGACGGAAAGGGAGCGCGCTTTTACGTTTAATAGCGCGGGAGGAGGAAAAATGCGCGATAAATATACGGAGATCAATTCGCAGACCTGGGATAAATGGGTGAGCGACGGCAATGAATGGACGAAGCCGATCAGCCATCAGCAGTTCGTGGCGGCGCAAAACGGCGACTGGCAAATGCTGCTCACGCCTTGCCGTCCGGTCCCGCGCGAATGGTTCGGCGAGCTGCGAGGCAAGCGGGTGCTGGGCTTGGCCTCGGGCGGCGGGCAGCAGATGCCGGTATTCGCCGCGCAGGGCGCGATCTGCACGGTATTCGACAATTCGGCGGCGCAGCTTGCAACCGAGCGCGAGATAGCGGCGCGCGAGCGGTATCAGATCGAGATTATCAAGGGCGATATGACGCAGCCTCTGCCCTTTGCCGATAACAGCTTCGACCTGATCTTTCATCCGGTGTCCAACTGTTATATCGAGGACGTGTACCCCCTGTGGCGCGAGTGCTATCGCGTGCTGGCGGCCGGCGGCGCGCTGCTGGCGGGCATGGATAATGGCCTGAGCTTTCTCGTTGATGAGGAGGATGAACTGCATATCGTCAACAAGCTGCCCTTCAATCCGCTGCGCGACTATGACGAGCGGCAGCTGGCGGATCTTCTCGCCCGCGACTACGGCCTGCAATTCTCGCATACGCTGGAGGAGCAGATCGGCGGGCAGCTCAAGGCCGGACTGCGCCTGACCGACGTATATGAAGACTACGACAATTGCGGCGTATTGCGCGAGTACGCGCCCGCCTTCTGGGCGACGCGCGCGATCAAGGAATAGCGGAAACCGGCGCGGCTGCGGCTGCGCCGGTTTTTTTACGGCCAATTGCGGCGGGGCTTGACAAGCGCGAAATTAGTGATATACTAATATTAGTAAATTACTAAATGCAGCGCCGCGCGGAGCAAAGGGCGGCGCAACAGGAAAGAAGGTTTTAATGATGAAAATTCCCACCGAGTTGAAGCATAAGCCGGTGATCGTCTGCGAGAATTACGGCAATATCGACGGGCGCAAGGCTTATGATACCGATGCGCAGGGTCTGTCGCTGGGCTTGGCGCAATGGAATGATCGCGGCAAGGTCGAAGCCTCGGCCAAGGTCTGGCGTTATACCGGCAGCAAATGGTCGCGCCAATCCGAGGAGCTGCCGTTGCATCGCGTGCTCGATCTGGCGATACTGCTGTGCCGCGCCAAGCAGCATTTTGCCGAGGCCTATCGCTGGCCCAAGTTTTATAACGAGCAGCAGCCGCGGCTGGATCGCATCGGCTTGCAGGGCGATGCGATGACCGTCGAGGTCTGCGTCGATAATCCGCTGATCGACGAGGATATCAAGCTGTTCATGCAGGCGTTGGCTGCCGATGACGAATTGCTGTCGGAGCGGCTGGCGGTGCTGGCGCGTCTGTTGCAGGAGCTGGGCTATATCGTCCCGGCGCGCGATAGAGGAGAAAGGGGTAGGCGATGATCAGGACGCTGCTGCGCGAGGGCTGCGAGCTGCATTACCGGCGCGAGAACGAGACGGCGGCGCTGACGGTGGTGCTGCTGCACGGCTTTGGCTTGGACGGCTCGATGTGGCAGCCGCAGATAGAGCCGCTGCTGGAGGCCGGATACGGTATGATCAACGTCGATATCCGCGCTCATGGCGACAGCCGTCCGGCGCAGGGCTTCACCGTGGCGCAGGCCGCCGCCGACGTAGACGCGATATTGCGCGCCGAGGGCGTGCGGCGGCCGCTGCTGGCCGGCTTGTCGCTGGGCGGCTATGTCGTCCAGCAGTACGCGGCCGATTTTGGCGGCGCTGCCGGTTATTTCACCATCGGCGCGGGGCCGATATTCACGCCCTATCCGCGCTGGGAGCGGGCGGCGCTCAGGCATTCGGCGGCGATGTTCAGACCCTTCGGCTGGAAACTGCTCGTCAACTGGATGATCAGCGCCAGCGCGCTTGACAAATCCTGGCATGATGAATTGCGGCGTATGTTCAACCGCTATACCAGGGACGAATTCATCAATAACTGGGACGCCGGCGTGGCGCGCTGCCTGACGGAGCGGCAGATGCGCTTTGACGCGCCGCTGTTCGCCTGCTGCGGCGACAGGGACGGCGTCGGCACGGTGAAAAAGCATCTGCCAGATTATCTGCGTTATTACGATAACGCGCGTATCGGCTATATCGAGGGCGCTTCGCATATGGCCAATTTGGATAATCCGCGGCAGATAAATCAGCTGCTGCTCGATTTCTGCGCGGCAAACGCTTAGGAGAGCATGCAGAAGGAGCCTGAGGCCGGCCGCCTTGGGCTCCTTCCTTATCGGCTGCCTTTTATGGCAGAAATTATTTCTGCGTAAATAAAGGTATGGCTATGCTGACAGCGAATGTATTTATGTATACAAGAATGCAAAAGTACAATAATCAATGAGGGAGGGATGATATTTGTATACTGAGGAACAGATATTAGAGATATTCAAAGAAAAAGAAGTGCTGCTGACCGGTCATTTTCGCCTTACCTCGGGCCGTCATGCCGGTTTTTATATGCAATGCGCCAAGATATTGCAGTATCCGGAAGTCGCGGGGCCGTTTTGCGCCCAATTAGCCGGTTATTTCCGTGACAGCGGCGTGACGCTGGTGATCGGTCCGGCTACCGGCGCGATCATTATCGCCTATGAGGCGGCGCGCGAGCTGGGCCTCAAGTCGATATTTGCCGAGCGCGAAAATGGCGTGATGGCGATACGGCGCGGCTTCGAGATCCGTCCCGAGGATCGCGTGCTGGTGGTCGAGGACGTTGTCACTACGGGCGGCAGCGTCAAAGAGGTTATCGAGCTGGTCAGGCAGGCCGGAGCTACCGTGGTCGGCGTGGGCGTATTGGTCGACCGTTCGGCGGGCAAGACGGATTTCGGCGTGCCGCTGAGATCGCTGCTGCCGTTGGAGATCGAGAGCTTCGAGGCGGAGGACTGCCCGATCTGCAAGGCTGGCAAGCTGCCCTTGGTCAAACCGGGCAGCCGTCAGGTGACGCCGTAATACGGCGGGAATAGTACAGGTCAGAGAATAATGGGACGAGAAAACGCTTATAATAACAACGAAATATTCGCCGGCTTTGCCGAATATGCCGCGCAGAATGAATTTGTGCCGATGCGCGAGCTGATCTATCAGTATCTGCGCGATACGATCATCGACTTTCGCATACCGGCGGGCGCGCATCTGGTCGAGGACGAGCTGGCCGAGAATCTCAACGCCTCCCGCACGCCGGTGCGCGAGGCCTTGCGTAAGTTAGAAAGCGAAGGTCTGGTCAAGCATCATCGCCGCCGCGGCGTCGAGGTGCGCCAGCTGTCTTTGGACGATGTTACCGATATTTACGAGGTGGCGATGGTGCTGGAAGCCTACGCCGCGCGTCTGGTGGCGGAGAGCGGCAGCGCCGATGCCTTGGATAAGCTGCAAACGCTGCTGCGCAAGATGAAGTCCGCTATCGACGAAGGCAACAGCGAGCAGGAGCAGGAGCTGCATAAGCGCTTCCATCTGACGATATATGAATCCTGCCGCAATCGCCGTATCGAGGAAATTCTCAAGACGTATTCTTCCTATATCCTTTTGTTCCGCGCCTACACGATGCAGGAGCCGGGGCGGATGCTTAAATCCTGGGAGGAGCATGACGCGATGGTACGCGCCATCGAGATGCGCGACGGCAAACTGGCCGAACGCCGCACCTTTGAGCATATGAACGATTCCAAGGAGGTATTCCTCAAGCAATGGCGGCAGATGCTCGGCGAATAGGCGTATCGGTTCGCGCTCCAGGCGCTTTACTTGCTACATACGGCGCAAGCCGGTGAAAGGAGAGCGGCTATGAGCGGGCAAAAAGCGGTTGGCGGTATAATTTTGGCGGCGGGTGCGTCGGTGCGTATGGGACAGCCCAAGCTGTTGTATCGCTATGGACAAAAGACGATCATCGGTCATGTATTGGATAATGCGCTGGCGGCGCAGCTATCGCCGCTGCTGCTGATCAGCGGCGCGTATCGGGAGGAAGTGGAGGCCGAGGCCGCGGCGCGCGGCGTGCGCGCGGTGTATAATCCCGATTATGCGGCCGGGCAATCCGGCTCGCTGCAGGCGGGTATCGCCGCCCTGCCGCCCGATACGGCGGCGATGTTTTTGCTCGGCGATCAGCCGCTGGTGCCGCCCGAGGTGATACGGCAGCTGCTCGAGGCTTATCAGTCGTCCGACGCGCCGATCGTCGTGCCCAAGGGCGGCAGCGGTATGCGCGGCAATCCGACCATCTTCGCGCCGTCGCTGTTTGCCGAGATCAACGATATCGAGGGCGATATCGGCGCGCGTCAGGTGATGGCGGCGCATATCGACGAGGTATGTTTTGTCGATATCGGCGACCGCGCGGTCAATTTTGACGTCGATACGCCGGAGGACTTGAAATTGCTGGAGCTGATGACGGCCGATAACGATCGTCCATGAGCCGGGATAATTGACGGTAAAAAGACCGTAAAGCAGAAATGCTTTACGGTTTTTTTTTGTGGTGGTGGGCGCGGCTGGCCACGGCAATACAAAAACGCAGGCTGGAGTGAAAAGAATAATCCTTATAAGTAGCGGTGGTCTGCGAGTGGTCTGTCTAATGTCTGTCTGATGTCTGTCTAAAGGGGCAAAAAATAGCCTAAAACGGCTATATTAAATTGCCGGCGGACGGAGAAAAAACCGAAAATAACACTCGGCAGCCGGACGGGATTTTTGCTAAAATCATACTGTGTAGCAGGCATAATAAAAGACGAAAAGCGTTTAACTTTTCGTCTTTTATCGTGGTGGGCGCGGCTGGTTTCGAACCAGCGGCCTCCTGAATGTGAGTCAGGCGCTCTCCCCCTGAGCTACGCACCCGCTACAAAACACATAGTACAATAATCGCGCGCCAATGTCAAGGGGGGTCGGTTTTTCTTGGCGTTTTTGCCTATGCCGGCGCGGGACGACGGCGGACGGGCGGCAAAAGTTAAAAAATTTAATAATTAGACGCGAAAAAACTAAAATGTAACCAATATTGTAACTCTTGCGGCGTATAATGAAATTGTAAGGTAACATAAAATGTTTCATGTATGGTTAATAGTGTTAATGGGAAACACAAAAAGGAATTGAACAAGCAGTATCAAGTCGCGTCAAATCTATCTGGCGCGCGCGAAATGATGAAAAGGCAAAACGGCGGAAACGCCGCGACGCAAAGCCAAGGGCCTAAACCGTGAGAAATTTGCGGCAGGGCAGCCGGCTGCCAAGTATTTCACTACTTAGAAAGGGGTAGTTGAAATGTTGGCAATGATTCGCAGTAATAGAGTTTTAGTAGCTTTTGTAGTAGCGTTGTTGGTAATATGCCTGACCGGTACCTATGCTTATGCCGGCCCC
>JAUNBC010000004.1:76185-98353 GCA_030527285.1 Bacillota bacterium
TGGCGGTAATGGCGGTGGTGGGAACGGCGGCGGCAATCAGCAGAACACCGTCAAGATCCAGTTCAAGGGCAATATTAGCGGCGACAGCGTGATCCTGGATTTTGAAAACGCCGATGATCTTGAATTTCCTGTTACTGGAAAAAATGGAAAGGTGTCCTGGGAACGCAAAGTAGCAGAGGGCATCTATGACGATGATCGCATTATCGGTGTTACCGTTGACGGAGTAGCTCTCAATTCGGATGAGTACAAAACTCCGGAAGATGGTAATATGAACGGTACGATGATCGTTCAGCTCGGAAGCTGGAGCGGCCGTGCCAATGTAAACGTCGAGATCTATCTGGAAAAATGGGAAAGCGATAACGGCAGCTACATAGCCAGCGGCGAATATGCTAAAAAAGAAACATTACAATATTTGGCGCAGGTTGGCGATAATAACATCGTGAGCTTGAGCGATGAGTATATCAACGCTCTGTCCTATGACGGTTATCAGTATGCTGTGACCGCAGGTACCAAGATTTCCGGAGAGCTTCCTAAGAACGGCACGCTGACCTTGAAGCTGTACTTTGACATCGCTCCTGTCTGCAACTATTATTTGCTGTTGCCGGGTATAGCCATACCCACCGAAGATCAGGAAGCCGCTGGTAATCTTGCGGCGAATTACGTTGACGTTGGCGGCGGTTTGTTGGCCAATGCTCCTGACCCGATCAGAACCAATCAGATTTTGGCTTACGATATGGCGGGAGTTAACAGCAGCTATATCACTGAGGAAGATATTACTGATTTGCCGGCCGGTCTGACGTTGGACGATATCGTCTGGCATGTGGTCAAGAGCCATGACCTTAATGATTTCCAGACTTACGGTTATCATATCGACGGTCATGTCAACAACAGCGTTAGTGTTACAGTTGCAAAAGTATGGCAGGACGGCGACGCAGTTATCGCTCATGACGGTGTTAGCGTGCAGCTGCAAGCAAAGGTCAATGGTTCGTGGGCTAATGTTGGCCAAGCGGTCACTTTGGACGCCGGCAACGACTGGAGCCGTACCTTCACCGGTCTGGCGAAGTTCGAGATCGTGAATGGCCGGTATCAGCGCATCGAGTACAGGGTTGCCGAGCTTACTGAGATTTCGGGTTATGCGACCACTTACTCCGAGGATGGCCTGACCGCGATCAATACCCGCGCGGCTGATATCGACGTTACCGTCAACAAGGTCTGGCATGGCGAAGCTGCCAGTACAGACGTCGAAGTTACCTTACTGCAAAACGGCGTGGGAATTGCCACCGCGACCTTAGCGGCCGACGAAACCTCGGTAGTATTCGAAAACGTTCCGGCATATGACGGCCAAGGCTATGCTTATGAGTATTCCGCTACTGATGACGCCGCAGGTTATGTGGCGAGCTCCACTTTGATCACCGCTGACCCCGCAGGCGACAATATTATCACCCTGCACAACGTTGAGCTGATCGACGTCACCGTTAAGAAGGTTTGGGATGACGGCGGAGACGCTACCAAGCGCGACGACGTAGAAGTCCGACTGCTGGCTGACGGCGCGATCATCGATTATGACGGCGACGGAATTGCCGGTGAGTGGCATACCATTGACTATGTTGACGGCAATGACAGCATCACCTTCAACGATTTACCCGCATTCAATGAGAGCTTTGCGGAGATCACCTATACCGCTGAGGAAAATGGCTTGGTTGCCGGTTATCTGCCGGCTGAGGACAGCACAGTTGACGTCGACGGCAATCTGGTCATTACCAACGTTATCGTTCCCGAGGGTATGGTAATCATCTCCGGCGAGAAGCAGTGGATCGACGAGGGTACCAACGGCGCTTACCGTCCCGAGTCTATCACGATCAATATCCTTGCCGGCGGCGCAATAGTCGATACGCAGACGGTCAGCGCTGAGAATGAGTGGAAGTTTGCTTCCAAGCAGCTGCCGCAGTACGTTGCAGGCACCGCTGACGAGATCGAATACACGGTCGCGGAAGTAATGCCCGACGGCGCTCCTTACGTGCAATTCGGCGAGATCGTTGAAAATGAAAATGGTCAGTTCACCGTCACCAATATCTTCATTCCGAACAAAGTCAAATTTGCCGGCCTGAAGATTTGGCAGGACGAGCTGACCAATGAAGAGCGCGGTATCGAGAGCATTACCATTAATCTGCTGGCTGACGGCGAAGTAGTCGATACGGTGGATGTTTCCGCTAATGCAGATGGCGAGTGGCTGTTTGACTTTAACGGTGCGGATGGCGTTGGTTATGACGCCTGGAGCGTGACCGGCGAAGGCGCCGAGAGCGTATTCAGCGTGGTTGAGTTCACCATTACCGAGAATAACGTCGAAGGCTATCATATGGCTTACGAGATCGGCGATGGCGTTATCATCGTAACCAATGCTCCCGAAGAAGAAGAGATCATCCCCTCCGGCCCCCGTCCGACTACTGTTCTGATCCCGAACGATCTTGTTCCGCTGACGGATATCGAAGACGTTGAGAGCCCGCTGGCCGAGGCTCCGATAGTTGAGGAGACCATCATCGAGGAAGATATCCCGCTGGCTGACGCGCCGCAAACCGGCGACGCCGGAATGCCGATGCTGTGGATGGCTCTGATGGCCGCCGCCGCCGTCGGATTCGCGATGATCAGAAAAACTGTTTTAGACAAATAACTACGTGTTTCCCATAGGTAAAAAGAAACAGCCCATTTGGGGCTGTTTCTTTTTGTCCGCAAATGTGCGAGGGGAGGGTGTATGATAATCGCCGCGCCGGAGGTTATTCAAACAGCGGCGTGGACAGATACTTATCCCCGCCGTCGGGGAGGATGGCGACGATATGCGCGCCCTGATAGCGGGGCTGCTCGGCGATAGCGCAGGCGGCGGCCAGCGCCGCGCCGGAGCTGATGCCGCATAGCAGACCCTCGCTTTGCGCCAGCAGCCGGCCGGCGGCATAGGCCTCGTCGTCGGCGACGGTGACGATATCGTCGATCACCGTGCGATCCAGCAGCGCGGGCACGAAATTGGCGCCGATACCCTGCAAATTATGCTTGCCGCTGTAACCCTTGCTGAGCAGCGGCGAGGAGGCCGGCTCCACGCCGATGATCCGCACATCGGGGCGCTGCTCGCGGAAGAATTTGCCGCAGCCGCTGATCGTGCCGCCGGTGCCGATGGCGGCGAGCAGCACGTCGATCTGCGGGCAATCGGCGAGTATTTCCGGCGCTGTACCGCGATAATGGGCGGCGGCATTGGCGGGATTGGCGAATTGGTCGGGGATAAAGGCCGAGGGCAGCTCCGCCGCTAACTGCTGCGCGCGCCGCACCGCGCCCTGCATACCGGCCTCGGCGGGGGTCAGCACTAACTCCGCGCCATAGGCGGCCAGCAGCTTGCGCCGCTCCACGCTCATCGTCTCCGGCATCGTCAGTATCAGCCGCCGGCCGGCCAGCGCCGTAAGCCACGCCAGCCCGATGCCGGTATTGCCGGAGGTGGGCTCGATGATCACCGTGTCCGCGCGCAGCAAGCCGTCGCGCTCGGCCTGCTCGAGCATCGCCAGCGCGGCGCGGTCCTTGATCGAGCCGCCGGGGTTGAAGCCCTCGCATTTGCCGTACACGGCGGCGGGCAGCTTGCGGGCGGCGCGGAAGCTGCGCAGCTCCAGCAGCGGCGTTGCGCCGATCATGTCTATTATTGAAGAATAGCTTGCCATTTTTACCTCCGGGGTGTATAATGTTTATACAATTATACGCGCTCTTTACATTGATTTTATCGTCTCGCGGCGTAAATTTCAAGAGCCGCGCGAGAAAGTTTTGTGTATAAATATAAAAAGTATTGCATTTTTACAACACGGGTGTATAATGTTTTACATCGGCCGCCCGCGGTTTTGCAGAAGAATAACGGAGCGGCCGGAGCATTTAACAAATATATTAAGGGGGAAACAAAATGAAAAAGCTGTTGATTATGGTATTGATGCTCGCAATGGTACTGGCCTTTGCCGCCTGCGCCGCGGAGGAACCCGCTGCCGAGGGCGATACCGCGGCCGAGAACGACCCGGCGGACAATGTTTTGGTCATGGCGACCAACGCCGCTTTCTCGCCCTATGAATATTATGAGGGCGGCGAGATCGTAGGCATCGACGCTGAGATCGCCGGCCTGATCGCCGAGAAGCTCGGCATGGAGCTGGAGATCATGGATATCGAGTTCAACTCGATCATCGGCGCGGTACAGACCGGCAAAGCCGATATGGCGATGGCCGGTATGACGGTCACCGAGGAACGTCTGCAAAGCGTCAATTTCAGCACCAGCTACGCCACCGGCGTGCAGGTCGTCATCGTTAAAGAGGGCGGCCGTGTTGCCAGCGTGGATGATATGTTCGAGCTGGGCGATGTGATCATCGGCGCGCAGGAAGCCACCACCGGCGACCTCTACTGCACCTGGGATATCGAGGACGAGGGTCTGGGCACCGTGCAGCGCTTTAATAAGGGCGCCGATGCGGTACAGGCGCTGCTCACCGATAAGGTCGATTGCGTGGTTATCGACAATGAGCCCGCCAAATCCTTCGTCGCCGCTAATCCCGACGGCGGCCTGTCGATACTCGATACCGAGTACGCGCTGGAGGAATATGCCATCGCTATCGCCAAAGAAAACATCGAGCTTCTGGCTCAGGTCAACATCGCTTTGGAAGAATTGATCGCCGACGGTTCGGTACAGGCAATATTGGATAAATACATCAGCGCCGAATAAGGCGAAAGCAGGCGAGAGGCTGTTCGGTAACTCGCCGATCCTCAGTCGCCGTTTATGGACGGGCTGGCGAGGTATTTGCAGCTCGCTATGGGCAGGGGCGGCGCGATCCGCTCCTGCCTGTTGTATAATATGAGGCGAGGTGAAGCTATTGTTTGCATCTTTGTTAGACGCGTTCTCGGTATGGTTTGCAAAAACTGAGGCTCAATTTTACCTTTGTTTTGTCGCTGACGACCGTTTTACGCGCTATATTTTGTCCGGTCTGGGCGCGACGCTGAAGATCACCTTTTTTGCGCTGATCATCGGCATCACTCTGGGCGTGGTCGTGGCGCTGGTACGCGTTACCTACGACAAGAACGCGCTGTCGATGCGCAAGGGGCTGGGGCGCAGGCTGCTCGGCATATTCAACTGGTTAGCCAAGCTGTTTTTGACGGTATTCCGCGGCGTGCCGGTAGTGGTGCAGCTGCTGATCTGGTATTTCGTCATCTTAGCTTCGGCGCGTAACGGCGTCAACGTGGCGATAGTCGCCTTCGGCATCAATTCCGCCGCTTATACGGCGGAGATCATGCGCGCCGGCATCATGAGCGTGGACGCGGGGCAAAACGAGGCCGGACGGTCGCTGGGCTTTAATTATATGCAGACCATGCGCTATATCATCTTGCCGCAAGCCTTCAAAAACGTACTGCCGACGCTGTGCAATGAGTGCATAGTGCTGCTCAAGGAAACGGCGGTCGCCGGTTATGTCGCCGTCACCGATTTGACCAAGGGCGCCTATATCATTCAGGGGCGCACCTTCGTGGCCTTCATGCCGCTGTTCGCGGCGGCGCTGATCTATTTGGCCTTCGTGATGCTGCTTTCCTGGTTGTTCGGCAAGCTGGAAAGGAGGTTGCGCGCCAGTGATCAACGTTAACGACCTGCATAAATCCTTCGGCCAGCTGGAAGTGTTAAAGGGCGTGACCGAGCATATCCATCCCGGCGAGCAGGTGGTGATCATCGGCGCTTCCGGCTCCGGCAAATCGACGTTCCTGCGCTGCCTCAATCTACTGGAGCAGCCGACCGCCGGTCATATCTATATCGAGGGCGAGGAGATCACCGACCCCAAGCATGACGTGAATAAGCTGCGGCAGAAAATGGGCATGGTGTTCCAGCAGTTCAATCTGTTCCCGCATTACGACACGCTGGGCAATATCATCTTAGCGCCGATGAAGCTGCTGAAAATGCCCAAGGCCGAGGCCGAGGAGCTGGGCATGCGGCTTTTGGAAAAAGTCGGCCTCACCGATAAGGTGCACGTGTTTCCGGCGCAGCTGTCCGGCGGACAGAAGCAGCGCGTGGCGATCGCGCGCGCGCTGGCGATGAATCCCAAGATCATGCTGTTCGATGAGCCGACCTCGGCGCTCGACCCGGAAATGGTCGGCGAGGTGCTGAAGGTGATGGCCGATCTGGCCGCCGAGGGCATGACCATGGTCATCGTCAGCCACGAGATGGCCTTTGCCCGCGACGTGGCGCAGCGCGTGTGGTTCATGGATGGCGGCGTGATACTCGAGCAGGGCTCGCCCGACGAGGTATTCAGCCACCCCAAGGAGCAGCGCACCCGCGATTTCCTCTATCGCGTCAATGAGAAAAAATAGCGCGCGCCGGCAGTTGTCAGCATCAGCATCTTTGGGAGGGCGACAGTCCTCCCTTTTTTTGCTATAATAGGGCTATGAGACCGATAATTCAGGACAAACTGATACTGTTACCGGCGCGTTTCAGCGGCGCGTGGACGGCGCGGCCCAGCAAAAGCCAGCTGCACCGGCTGATGCTGCTGGCCGCCTGCGCCGGCGGCGAGTCGAGCATCCATATCGGCGCGCGTCCGCTCAACCGCGACAATCAACTGCTGCTGTCCGCGCTCGGCGAGATGGGCTTATGCGCCTATGCCATCCGCGGCGAGCAGCTGCATATCGACGGCAGGCATAAGCGTCCGGCCTGGCGGCCGCGGCTCGATTGCGGGCAGGGCGCGGCGGTGCTGCGGCTGCTGCTGCCGCTGGTGCTACATTTTTGCGGCGGCGCGGAGTTCGTCTGCGCGCCGGAGCTGTTGCGGCGCCCGCATCTGGAGCTGCTGGAGGCGTTGCGCGGCGGGGGAGCGGAGTATAAAACCGGCGAGCGGTCGTTGAGCGTCAGCGGCGAGCTTAGCGGCGGCTGTTACAGATTGAGCGGCTCCGGCAGCTCGCAATTTGCTTCGGCGCTGCTGCTGGCCTTGCCCTTTGTCGAGCAGCCGTCGCGCATTGAATTCGCCGCGCCGCCGCAATCGCGTCCCTATATCGAGATGACGATAGCGGCGCTGCGGCTGGCCGGTATCACGGACGTCAGCTTTGACGAGCGCAGTATCGCCATGGCCGGCGGGGCGCAGGCGCATGGTTTTGCGGCGCGGGCGGAGGGAGATCATAGCCACGCGGCGAATTTTATCGTCGCGGCGGCTTTGGGCGGCGATATCAGCATCGCCGGATTAGACGAGCGGAGCTTGCAGGGCGACCGCGTGATCACCCTGCTGCTGCGGGAAATGGGCGCGGATTGCGCCTATCGGGACGGGCTGCTGCGGGTGCGCGGCGGGCGTGAGCTGCGCGGTATCGACGTGGATATGCGGCATACACCCGATCTGCTGCCGCCCTTGGCGATAGCGGCGGCGGCGGCTCAGGGGCCGAGCCGCTTCCATCAGGCGGGGCGCTTGCGCGATAAGGAAAGCGACCGTCTGAGCGCGACGGCGGCGGCGATAAACGCGCTGGGCGGGCGTGCGGCGGTAGAGGGCGACAGCCTGCTGATCGCCGGCGGCGGTCTCAGCGGCGGCAGCGTCGACGGCTGCGGCGACCATCGCGTGGTAATGGCGGCGGCGATAGCGGCGGCGGCCTGCATGCGGGCGCTTACGCTCAGCGACGCGGCGGCGGTGCATAAATCGGCGCCGGAATTCTGGCAGGATTATCAGCAATTAGGCGGGAGGATAGTATATGGGCAATCAATGGGGAAGTAAGCTGCGCCTGAGCATATTTGGCGAGAGCTATGGCATGGGCTGCGGTATCGTCATCGACGGCTTGCCGCCGGGTATCGAGATCGATATGGCGGCGATGACGGCGGCATTGGCCAGGCGCGCGCCGGGCGGCGTTTTGGTATCGGCGCGGCGCGAGCGCGATATCCCGCATTTGATCAGCGGCTGCTTTGAGGGCAAAAGCAACGGCGCGCCGCTGACCATCGTTTTCCATAATGAGGACGTGGAGTCCAACGATTATCAGTTTGGCTGCCTTCGTCCCGGGCATGGCGATTATCCGGCCTATGTCAAATACCACGGCTACAATGATTATCGCGGCGGCGGACATCTCGGCGGACGGTTGACCGCGCCGCTGGTAGCGGCCGGCAGCATCGCCGCCTCGTGGCTGGAGCAGCGCGACATTCATATCGGCTGTCATTTTGTCGAGCTGGGCGGTCTGCATGACGAGCCGTGGCCGGCTGACGATATCAGCGCCGACGAATTGCGGCGGCTGAAGGGCGAACGGCTGCCGCTGCGCGAAAAGACGCTGCTGACGGTAGCGGAACGACTGTTGGACGTGGCCGCCAAGACCCATGATTCGCTGGGCGCGGTAGTGGAGGCGGCGGCGATCAATCTGCCGGTGGGGCTGGGCGAGCCGTTTTTCGACTCGGCGGAGAGCATTATCTCCTCGCTGTTGTTTGCGATACCGGGGATCAAGGGCGTGGAATTCGGCAGCGGCTTCGGTTTTGCCTCATTGAACGGCTCCGCCGCCGCCGACGAGTTTTACCGGCGCGAGGATGGCGGCGTCGGCATACGCGATAATCATAACGGCGGCATACTCGGCGGCCTGACCAGCGGCGCGCCGCTGATCGTGCGCGCCGTGTTCAAACCCACGTCGACTTTGTCCGGCGTGACTCCGCTTTACAATATTGGCAGCGGACAGCAGCTCGAGCCGACCGGCGGCGACCGCCATGATCCGTGTATCGCGGTGCGCGGTCTGGTAGCGGTGGAGGCGGTGCTGGCGCTGGCCTTGATGGAGATGCTATTATGCAGCAACGATTAGCCGAATTGCGCGACAAGATCGCGGCTTGCGACGCACAGCTGTTGGAGATAGCGGCGCGGCGGCAGTCCGTGGTCGCGCAGCTCGGCGCGCTGAAAAGGGAGGGCGGCCTGCCGCCCGCCGACCCCGAGCGCGAGCGGCAGCTATGGCAGCTGTGGCGCGAGCGGGACGGCGGCGCGGCGGCGGCGCGGCTGTTCCTCGAGCTGACCGGCACGGCGCGGCAGGAGCAGCGGCACGGCGTGGCCAACCTCTATATCATCGGTATGCCGTCGGCGGGCAAGAGCAGCGTCGGCGCAGCCGCGGCGCGGCTGGCCGAACGCCCCTTCTGCGATATGGATACGGTGATCGCGCTGCTGGCCGGGCGCGGCATCGACGGGATATTTGCCATAGAAGGCGAGGATACGTTCCGCCGTTGGGAAAGCGAGCTGCTGGCTTTGCTCAGTCGCCGCGACGGTATGGTGATCGCCTGCGGCGGCGGCGTGATCAAGCGCGAGCTGAACCGCGACCTGTTGCGCGGCAGCGGGCGGGTGCTGTGGCTGCGGCGTGAGCGTGAGGCCAGTCTGGACGATATACTGCGCCATCCGCGTCCGCTGACGCAAAACGGCGCTGAATGGGACCGTCTGTATCAGCAGCGGCTGCCGCTGTATCAAGGGACGGCGCATCACGCGGTCGATAATGACGCGGATATCGAGACCGTGGCCGCGCGTATCTGCGCGTTGCTGGGCGATGAATAAACTATTGTACCGGACGGCAAATAGTGTTATACTATCAATCAAGCTGTTTGGAATTGGGCTTTTTGAGGTAGATAATGAGAAAGATCAGCTTTTTTGATACGACTTTGCGCGACGGCGAGCAGACCCCGGGCGTGAATTTGAATTTACGCGAGAAGGTTGAGATCGCGCGTGAGCTGGCTTTGATGGGCGTAGATACCATTGAGGCCGGTTTTCCCGCGTCCTCGCAGGGCAGCTTCAACGCCGTGCTGGAGGTCGCCAAGGAGATCAAGGGCGTACAGGTTGCCGGCTTATGCCGCGCTGTGGCCGGCGACGTGCAGCGCGCCTGGGAAGCGCTGCGCTATGCCGACGCGCCCCGCATACATATAGTCATCGCCACCTCGGAGCGGCATATGCTGTATAAGCTGCGCATGAGCGAGGAAGAGGTCACCGAGGCGGCGATCAAGGCGATCAAGACGGCTAAGAGTTATTGCAGCAGCGTGCAGTTTTCCGCCGAGGATGCTTCGCGCAGCGATCCGGCCTTCCTCTGCCGTATTCTGTACAAGGCCGTCGCCGCCGGCGCTACCGTGGTCAATATCCCCGATACCGTCGGCTATGCCACGCCCGCCGAATACGCGGCGCTGATCGCCTATGTGCGCGAGCACGTAGATAATATCGACAAGGCGCGTATCGCCGCGCATTGCCATAATGATCTGGGCATGGCTACGGCCAATACGCTGGCGGCGGTCAGCGCGGGCGCGGAGCAGGTCGAGGTGACTATCAACGGCATCGGTGAGCGCGCCGGCAACGCCGCGCTGGAGGAAGTGGCGATGGCGCTGAATACGCGCGCCGATTTCTATGATTGCGAGCATAATATCAACACCACGCACATCAACCGCGTCTGCCGTCTGGTATCCAAGTACAGCGGTTTGGAGATCGCCGCCGGAAAGGCGATCATCGGCGATAACGCCTTTCGCCATCAGAGCGGCATCCATCAGCATGGGGTGCTGACCGACCGCGAGACCTATCAGATCATGACTCCGGAATCCATAGGCCGTTACAGCGGCGAGCAATTCGTGCTGGGTAAGCTCTCGGGCTGGCACGCCTTTGGCGATAAGCTGGCGGAGCTGGGCTTCCATTTGCCGGAGAACGAGATCAAGAGCCTGTTTGAGCGCTTCAAGCTGCTGGCCGACCGCAAGAAGGAGGTCACGGCCAAGGATATCATCGCTATCGTCGAGGGCAAAATGGGCGACGTCAAGCCGGTGGTGGAGCTGGAGAATTATCAGATACTCAGCGCCAATAACGTCAATTCCACCGCTACCGTCTGTCTTGACCGCGGCGGCGAGCGGCTGCAAATGGCGGCTATCGCCGGCGGCCCCATCGACGCGGCCTATAAAGCGATCACCGAGATGCTGGGCTTGGAGCTGTCGCTGGAATCCTATGCGATCAAGGCGGTCACCGAGGGCGCGGACGCGCTGGGCGAGGTGACGGTCAGAGTCAAGTATAACGGCTCGGTATATCTGGGCAAGGGCGTGGCTACCGACGTGATAAAGTCGTCGATGCTCGCCTATATCAATGCGGTAAACCGCATTTATGCGGATATGATTATCAAAGAATAAGGAGTGTATGATATGGTATTCGAGAAGATCAAGGCGATCATCGCCGAGAAGCTTGACGTGGACGCCAGTCTGGTGGAGATCAGCAGCCGCTTTGACGATATGCAGATAGACTCGCTGTATATGGTCGAGATCATGCTGTCGATCGAGGAAGAGTTTGAGATCACCATCGACGAGGCGGATGGTTTGGAGACGATAGGCGATCTGGTGGAGTATGTAGAGAAGAAACTGGCATAATGAGCAGACCGCCTATAAACGGCGCTATACTGCGTTACGCTCTGCGCCGTCTCCTCAGCGTATGTTTCTAATACGCTTGCGTCGCCGCCTTGAGCGTGCCTTGTCTCGCTTGTTTCTAGACGGTCTAACAGGTTACCGTTTTATTGATAGCAAAAAATCCGTCTATGTGACGGATTTTTTTGTTAATTGTCAATTTACTGATGACAACGCAGGCCATTTGTGATATGATAATTCAATCGTATTCGTTTTTACGAGGGAGTGAAGGGTATCGCCAGCGCTAACGCGGTCAAGTTCATGCTCTTTTTCGGCAATTTCGGCTCGGGTAAAAGCGAGTTAGCTTTGCATTTTGCTTTGCGGGCCGCCGCTGCGGGTCAGCCGGTGACGCTGGTCGATCTGGATATGATCAACCCCTATTTCCGCGTCAGCGACCGGGTCAGGGAGCTGTCCGCCGCCGGTATCAGGCTGATCGCGCCGCGTTTTGCCGTGTCCAACGTTGAGATCATCACCATGAATCCGGAGATCTATTCCGCCTTCAACGTCCGCGAGGGTCTGGTGGTATTCGATATCGGCGGCGACGCCAACGGCGCTGTTGCCGCCGGTCAGTACAAGGCCTATTTTGAGCGCATCGAGGCCGGAGCGCTGGAGACCTATCTGGTGGTCAATGTGATGCGGCCATTGTCCTCGAGCGCGGATAAGGTCGCGGCGCTGCTGCGGCAGATCGAGGCTTCGTCGCGGCAGAGCATACGGGCGCTGATCAATAACAGCAATCTCTCCACCGCCGCCAGCGGCGACGATCTGTTAGCCGGTTATCAGGTGTTGAGCGAGGTAGCTGCGGATTGCGGCTTGCCGGTAGCCTATACCAGCGGCGAGGCCGCGCCCCTGGCCGAATTTGCGGCGCTGGCCGCCGCGCGCGGGCTGGACGAGCGTTATATCGGCGAGCTGCTGCCGCTCGCCACGCAGATGCACCGCGACTGGCAGCGCTTTATCAAACTGGGATTATAGTTTTTGCATAGATCAAGCTGGGAGGTCATAGCATGGCAGTTTTGAAGGTAAAGATCGAGCAATGTAAGGGCTGCGGCCTGTGCGTGCGCGCCTGTCCCAAGGGATTGATGCGGCTATCCAAAACCACGCTCAATTCGCGCGGCTATCAGCCGGCGGAGATCAGCGATATGCAGGCCTGTATCGCTTGCGCCGCCTGTGCGCGCAGTTGTCCGGATATTGCCATCGAGATCGAAAAATAGGGGAGGATATATAGATGAGCAGACAACTGATGAAAGGCTGCGAGGCTATTTCGGAGGCGGCGATACGCGGCGGCTGCCGCTATTTCTTCGGCTATCCTATCACCCCGCAGAATGATATTCCCGAATATATGTCGGCGCGCTTGCCCGAGGTGGGCGGCGTATTCGTGCAGGCCGAGTCCGAGGTAGCCGCCTCAAATATGGTCTACGGCGCGGCCGGCGCCGGCGCGCGGGTGATGACCTCGTCCTCCTCGCCCGGCATCAGCCTCAAGCAGGAGGGCATATCGACGATCGCCGCCGCCGAATTGCCCTGCGTGATCGTCAACGTGATGCGCGGCGGCCCCGGCGTGGGCGGTATACAGGCCTCGCAGGGCGACTATTTTCAATCGACCAAGGGCGGCGGACACGGCGACTACCGGCTGATCTGTTTCGGCCCCGATTCGGTGCAGGAAGCCATAGATATCATGTACGAGGCCTTTGATATTGCCGACAGGTATCGCACGCCGGTGCTGATGCTGGCCGACGGCCTGATCGGGCAAATGATGGAGCCGGTGACGATGCCGGAATTCAAATCCGCGGCCGAGATCAGCAAATACGATAAGCCATGGGCGGCTACCGGCTGGTACGAGGGCTGCGGAAAACCGCGCGCGGTGATCAATTCGCTGTATATCGAGGACGACGAGTTGGAAGCGCTGCATGAACGCTTGCAGAGCCGTTACCGTCAGATCGAGAAGAATGAAGTGCGCTATGAGCGCTATCTTTGCGACGACGCGGAGATAATCCTCGTCGCTTACGGCACCATTTCCCGCGTCTGCCGCGCCGCCATCGACGAGCTGCGCGAGCGCGGCTGGAAGGTCGGCCTGCTGCGGCCGATATCGCTGTGGCCCTTCCCCTCGCAGGCGGTGTATCAGGCGGTAGCCGCGCCGTCGGTAAAAAAGGTGCTGACGGTGGAGATATCCGCCGGACAAATGGTCGAGGACGTGCGGCTGGCGGTCAACGGCGTCAAGCCGGTGGAATTCCTCGGCTGGCCGGGCAGCCGTATCGCCACCGTTGAGGAGATCAGCGCCAAGATCGCGCAGATGAGGGAGGGATAAGCGATGACCAGGGTATTTGAGCGGACAAAGGGGCTGACCGAAGCCGAGATGCATTATTGCCCGGGCTGCGGTCATGGCATCGTGCATAGATTGGTGGCCGAGGTGCTGGAGGAGATGGAGCTGCTCAAGGTAACGGCCGGCGTTTCTCCGGTAGGCTGCGCGGTATTCGCCTATAATTACTTCAACTGCGATATGTACGAGGCGGCGCATGGCCGCGCGCCGGCGGTAGCCACCGGCATCAAGCGCGTACACCCCGATCATTGCGTGTTCACCTATCAGGGCGACGGCGACCTGGCTTCGATCGGTACCGCGGAGATCGTACACGCGGCGCATCGCGGCGAGAAGATCACCACTATTTTTATCAATAACGCCATTTACGGCATGACCGGCGGACAGATGGCTCCTACGACTCTGATAGGGCAAAAGACCACTACCACGCCGTTGGGCCGTACCGTGGAGCATAGCGGCAAGCCGATTCGCGTGGCGGAGATGCTGGCTACTATCGAGGGCTCGGCCTATATCGAGCGCGTGGCTTTGAACAATAACGCCAATATCATCCGTACCAAGAAGGCGATCAAAAACGCCTTTACCGCGCAGATGGAGCGCAAGGGCTTCTCGCTGGTAGAAGTGCTGTCCACCTGCCCGACCAACTGGGGCAAATCGCCGGTGGAGGCGATGCAATGGCTGGAGGACGAGATGATACCTTATTATCCGCTTGGCTTGTTCAAGGAGGTATAGCGATGTTAGAGAAGATCACCTTTGCCGGCTTTGGCGGGCAGGGAGTATTATTGATGGGTCAATTGCTGGCTTATGCGGCGATGATCGAGGACGCGCAGGTATCATGGCTGCCCTCCTACGGGCCGGAAATGCGCGGCGGCACCGCCAACTGCTCGGTCACCATCTCCGATAAGCCGGTGGCCTCGCCGATCATCGACCATCCCAATTCGGTGGTGGCGATGAACCGTCCCTCGCTGGACAAGTTTGAGGATAAGCTGGCCGCCGGCGGACGGCTGCTGATCAACAGCTCGATCATCGACCGCAAGGCGCTTCGCCAGGACGTACAGGTCTATTACGTGCCGTGCAATGAGATAGCGCTGGAATTGGGCGAGGCGCGCGTCTCGAATATCGTGATGCTGGGCGCGTTTTTACAGATCAGCCAATGTGTGAGCACCGCCAGTCTGATCGAGTCGCTGGCGCATAAGCTGGGCAAGAAAAAGGCGCATTTGATACCGATCAACGAGCAGGCGCTGGCGCGCGGCGCGGCGGCGGTGCGTTAGGACGCGCCGCGTCGGAGCCCTCCGCGGCTTCGGCCGGATGATAGGGAGCGGCGGCCGCGATAATAATGGTTGACAAGTTTCGCTATAAGTGATAAAATGCGTTTTAATTACATAAGACCTAAAAGCTATGACGAAGACGGTCGAACGGCGACGTTTGCAGAGAGCCGGCGGTTGGTGTAAGCCGGTAACTGAATCGTTCAAGTACCTATCACTTCCGAGCTGGGAATGTGAAAGCTGTTTTGCTGAACCGCCGCCCGTTGGGGCGCGAAAGGTTTTTGCGGCGGCAAGTAAGGTTCCCCGTGAAGCTGCGTTAATGCGACGGGCTTGTTAGAGCCCTTGAGGTGGCGCAGCAATGCGCAATTTGAGTGGTACCGCGGAGTATATCCGTCTCAAAGATTATTCTTTGAGACGGTTTTTTTATTATTCGAGGGAGGTAGACTATGAATCAGAGCATGATCGACATGAGCAACCGGCTGCATGATATGGCGGCGCGTATCCGCGAGCTGCGCGAGATCACCGGTTACAGCGTGGAGTACATGGCGGAGAACACCGATATCACGCCCGAGCAATACAGCATTTACGAGGCGGGCGAGGCCGATCTGCCTTTCTCTTTCATCCATAAATGCGCGTTGCTGTTCGATGTTGAGATCACCGACCTGATGGAAGGCCGCAGCGCCAAGCTGTCGTCCTATACGGTTACGCGCAGCGGCGGCGGGCAGATCACCGCGCGCGAGGCCGGCATCGAGATCCGCAATCTGGCGCCGCGCTTCCGCAAAAAGATCGCCGAGCCGTACTGGGTGCATTATGAATACAATGCCGAGCAGCAGACCAAGCCCATACATCTGTCCACGCATAGCGGGCAGGAATTCGACTTTATCCTGCGCGGCAAGCTCAAGGTGCAGATCGGCGATAATATCGAGATCCTTGGAGAAGGCGACAGCATCTATTATGACAGCTCCACGCCGCATGGCATGATCGCCGTCGATGGCGAGGATTGCCTGTTCTGCGCCATCATTCTCCCCGGCGAGGAAGTCGAGGAGCAGCGCATCACCGAGACGATCAAGGCGGCCAAGCGCACCGAGCCGCTGCTGTATGAGAATTTTGTGCACGTTGAGGAGGACGAGCTGGGCGCGCCCAAGGCCGTGCGTTTCATCAAGGAAGATACGTTCAATTTCGCCTTCGACGTGGTGGACGCGCTGGCCAGGCAATACCCGGATAAGCTGGCGATGCTGCACGTGGACAAATACCATCAGGAGCGCTACTTCAATTTTACCGATATGAGCCATAATTCGTCGCGCGCCGCCAATTATTTCAAGTCGCTGGGTATCAAGCGCGGCGATAAGGTGCTGCTGGTGCTGCGCCGCAATTATCAGTTCTGGTTCGCGATACTCGGCCTGCATAAGCTCGGCGCGATCGCTATCCCCGCCACCGATCAGCTGATGGAGCATGATTTCGAGTACCGCTTCAAGGCCGCCGACATTTCGGCGATCATCTGTACCGGTCACGGCAGCGTCGCCGAGCAGGCGGAGCTGGCGATGGATAAATGCCCGCAGCAGATAACGCGCATTATCGTCAACGGCTGCCGCGAGGGCTGGCATGACTTTGACGCCGAGTACGTGCTGTTCTCCGAGACTTACCGGCGCGGCAAGGACGCGGCCTGCGGCGACGATACGATGCTGATGTTCTTCACCTCCGGCACCACCGGCTATCCGAAGATCGCCGAGCACAGCTACAAATACGCGCTCGGGCATTTCCTCACCGGCAAATACTGGCATTGCGTCGACCCGGACGGCCTGCATTTCACCATCGCCGAAACCGGCTGGGGTAAGGCGCTGTGGGGCAAGCTGTACGGCCAATGGCTGAGTGAATGCGCGGTCTTTGTCTATGACTTCGAGCGCTTTGACGCGCATGATATACTGCCGATGTTCGCCAAATACAAGATCACCTCATTCTGCGCGCCGCCGACCATGTACCGTTTCCTGATCAAGGAGGATCTGAGCAAATACGACCTGTCCTCGATACGGCATGCGTCTACCGCCGGCGAGGCGCTCAATCCCGAGGTCTTTCATCAGTTCAAGAAGAATACCGGACTGACGATCATGGAGGGCTTCGGCCAGACCGAGACCACGCTGAGTATCGGCAATTTTGTCGGCATGACGCCCAAGGTCGGCTCGATGGGCAAGCCCAGCCCGCTGTATAATATCGAGCTGCTGGATCGCGAGGGCAAGCCGACCGCCGTCGGCGAGACCGGCGAGATCGCGGTCAAGCTGGACGGCGCTTATCCCTGCGGCTTGGCCAAGGGCTATTATCTCGACGAGCAGCGCACCAACGAGGCCTGGCATGACGGCTATTATCATACCGGCGATACCGCCTGGCGCGACGAGGACGGCTATTACTGGTACGTGGGGCGCGTCGACGATCTGATCAAGTCCTCCGGCTACCGCATCGGCCCCTTCGAGATCGAGAGCGTGATCATGGAGCTGCCGTATGTGCTGGAATGCGGCGTATCGGGCGCGCCGGACGAGGTGCGCGGGCAGGTGGTCAAGGCCACGGTGGTGCTGACCAAGGGGGTAGAGCCCTCCGATAAGCTGGCTAATGAAATACAGACCTACGTCAAGCAACGCACCGCGCCATATAAGTATCCGCGTATCGTCGTCTTCAGCGAGGCGCTGCCCAAGACCATATCCGGCAAGATCCAACGCAACCTGTTATAGAGGCAAAAGTAATTTGTTGACATTCGGCGGCGGCTGTGCTATAATTGCTGCCATATTGAATATGTTAAAGGCGATGACGAAGAGGGTCGGGAGCCAATAGCTTCAGAGAGTCGGCGTTTGGTGCGAGCCGATAGCGAAAAGCCCCCAATGACTTGTCACTTCCGAGCCGGAGCGCAGAAAGTCTATCCGCAGAAGCGTCGGCGTTTTATCAGCGCCAACGACGCAGGAGCTGAAAGCAACGTGCCGCGCAAGCGCAGCGCAGTATGGCGCAGTTGATTTCAGCGATAAGGAAAGCAAACCTTGGCGGAGCTGAAAGCAACAAGCCAGACAAGGCGTGGTAAGCGGGGCGCGCGGAGCGTATTAAAACATACGTGAGCACGACACGCGCAAGCACAACGAAGTATGGCGCAGCTGATTTTAGCGATAAAAGATGAGTAGAGCCTCCCGTGAAGCTGCGTTAATGCGACGGGCTTGTTAGAGCCCTTGAGGTGGCGCAGCAATGCGCAATTTGAGTGGTACCGCGGAGCATATCCGTCTCAAAGATTATTCTTTGAGACGGTTTTTTTATTCAGGGGAGGAGAACAGCATGGATCAGAACATGGGCTTGGAAACGAAAATTCAGGAGATCGCCGGCCGCATCCATTATCTGCGCGAGGTGGTCAATATGCCGGTGGAGGAGATGGCGCGGCAAACCGGCGTCAGCGTCGAGGAATACCGCGATTGCGAGGCCGGCCTGTCCGATCTGAATTTTGCCTTCCTCTATCGCTGCGCGCAGATATTGTCCGTTGACGTTACCGAGATCATCGAGGGCGCGTCGCCGCGTCTGTCCTCGTACACGGTGACGCGCAACGGCGCGGGCCAGCGCATCGAACAAGCGCATGGCATGGTCTATTACAGCCTCGCCCCGCGCTTCAAGAACCGCATCGCCGAGCCGCTGTGGGTCAAGGCCGTGTATAACGAGCAGGCGCAGCTGCGTCCGATAGAGCTGACCTCGCATAGCGGGCAGGAATGCGATATCGTGATCAGCGGCCAGCTCAAGGTGCAGGTGGGCGAGCATACCGAGATATTGAACGCCGGCGACAGCATCTATTATGACAGCTCGACGCTGCATGGCATGATCGCCGTAGGCGGCGAGGATTGCCTGTTCTATGCGATCGTGCTCAATCCGAGCGGCGAGCCGATACCCGAGCTGGGCAGCGGCCTGGTTGCCAATTACATACCTGCCGAGATCAAGCAGACCGGCGCAGCCGCGGTCAGCGGCGAGGCGCGCCTGTATCAGAAATTCATCGACGCCGAAGAGGATATGAACGGAGCGCTGCGCTCGATCAGCTTCAAAAACGCCGATAGCTTCAATTTTGCCTTTGACGTTATCGACGAATTGGCACGGATCAAGCCGGATAAGCTGGCGATGCTGCATATTTCCCGCGATAAGCAGGAGCGGCGGTTCAGTTTTGCCGATATCAGCTATGCCAGCTCGCGCGCCGCCAATTATTTCAAGTCGCTGGGCGTTAAGAAAGG
Source organism: Bacillota bacterium (assembly GCA_030527285.1). GTDB lineage: Bacteria > Bacillota > Dehalobacteriia > UBA4068 > UBA4068 > JAUNBC01. The sequence goes on from JAUNBC010000004.1 coordinate 95,374, forward strand.
CGATAAGGTGCTGCTGGTGCTGCGCCGCAATTATCAGTTCTGGTTTGCGATGCTCGGTTTGAACAAGCTGGGCGCGGTCGCTATCCTTGCCCCCGACCAGTTGCTGGCGCATGATTACGAGTACCGCTTCGAGGCGGCCGGAGTGACGGCGGTGATCGCCAGCGCCGATTGCGACGCGCCGCATCAAATAGAACTGGCGGCGGACAAGTATCGCGAGCTCGCGGTCAAGATCATCGTCAACGGTCAACGCGAGGGCTGGCACAGCTTTGACGACGAGTATACGATGTTTTCCAAGACCTTCCGCCGTCAGGCCGACAGCCCGTCCGGCGACGATATGATGCTGATGTACTTCACCTCCGGCACCACCGGCTACCCGAAGATCGCCACGCATACGCATAAATATGCGCTCGGGCATTTCATCACCGCCAAATACTGGCATTGCGTGAATACCGAGGGGCTGCATTTCACCATTTCCGATACCGGCTGGGCCAAGTCGATGTGGGGCAAGCTGTACGGCCAATGGCTGTGCGAGGCGGCGATCTTCGTCTATGATTTCGAGCGCTTTGACGCGCATGATATACTGCCGATGTTCGCCAAGTATCAGATCACCACCTTTTGCGCGCCGCCGACCATGTACCGCTTCCTGATCAAGGAGGATCTGAGCAAATACGATCTGTCCTCGATACAGCATGCCACCACCGCCGGCGAGGCGCTCAATCCCGAGGTCTTTCATCAGTTCAAGAAGGCCACCGGCCTGTCGGTGATGGACGGCTTCGGCCAGAGCGAGACCACGGTGGTGATCGGCAATTTCGTCGGCATGACGCCCAAGGTCGGCTCGATGGGCAAGCCCAGCCCGTTGTATGAGGTGGAGCTGCTTAACCGCGAGGGCAAGCCGACCGCCGTCGGCGAGACCGGCGAGATCGTCATCGGCATCGACAACGGCCTGCCGTGCGGGCTGGCGGTCAACTATTACCGCGACCAGGCGCTGACTGACGCCGCCTGGCATGACGGCTATTATCATACCGGCGATACCGCCTGGCGCGACGAGGACGGCTATTACTGGTACGTGGGGCGCGTCGACGATCTGATCAAGTCCTCCGGCTACCGCATCGGCCCCTTCGAGATCGAGAGCGTGATCATGGAGCTGCCGTATGTGCTGGAATGCGGCGTATCGGGCGCGCCGGACGAGGTGCGCGGGCAGGTGGTCAAGGCCACGGTGGTGCTGACCAAGGGGGTAGAGCCCTCCGATAAGCTGGCTAATGAGATACAGACCTACGTCAAGCAGCGCACCGCGCCGTATAAGTATCCGCGTATCGTCGTTTTCAGCGAGGCGCTGCCCAAGACCAGCAGCGGCAAAATACAGCGCAGCCTGCTGTAAACGACGGCTCGCGCCTTGTGTTTGCGCGGCGGATATGCTATACTGATTATCAGCGGTCATGCCGCGGTCTGCATAGCATATGACGATATCAAGGAGCCGCGAGCGCATGAATTCAACAACCAACAATACGATACTGATCGAGAAGCTGCGCGAATCCCTGTCCTCGGTATTGCCGGTGGCGGGCGTAGTGTTTGTGCTGTGCTTCAGCATCGTGCCGGTGCCTAATAGCATCCTCATGGCCTTTGTCGTCGGCACGATCATGCTGATCGTCGGCATGGGTCTGTTCACGCTGGGCAGCGACCGCGCGATGATGCCGATGGGCGTGCATATCGGCTCCGCGACCATCCGCACACGCAAGCTGTGGCTGATATTAGCGGTGGCGCTGGTGGTCGGCGTGATCATCACCATCTCCGAGCCTGACCTGCAAGTTTTAGCGCAGCAGGTGCCGAATATCCCTAAATATACGCTGATCTTCGCGGTAGCCGCGGGCGTCGGCTTGTTTCTGCTGCTGGCGGTGCTGCGCATTTTTTTGCAGGTACCGCTGCGCTTTTTATTGATCGGCTTTTATGTGGTCGTGTTCGTGCTGGCGCAATTTGTGCCGGTGGATTATCTGTCGGTGGCCTTTGACGCGGGCGGCGTGACCACCGGCCCGATGACGGTGCCCTTCATCATGGCGCTGGGCGCGGGCATTGCGCTGACGCGTAATGACCGCAGCGCCGAGGAGGACAGCTTTGGCCTGGTGGCGCTGGCTTCGGTGGGGCCGATATTCGCCGTGCTGCTGCTGGGGCTGATCTTTCAGACCGAGGGGCAGGATTATACGCCGCTGGTGATACCCGAGATCGCCGATTCGCGCGAGCTGTGGCAATTATTCTCGGCGCAGCTGCCGCATTATCTTAGCGAGGTAGCGGTGGCGCTGCTGCCGATAGTGCTGTTTTTCGGCCTGTTCCAGGTGGTGCGCCTGCGCCTGAACAAGCAGGAATTGCTCAAGCTGGGCGTGGGACTGTTATACGTATTCCTCGGGCTGACATTGTTTCTGACCGGCGCTAACGTCGGCTTCATGCCGGTAGGCAATTATCTCGGACAGTTGATCGGCGAGCTGGATTATCGCTGGGTCAGCATTCCCATCGGTATGCTGATCGGCTATTTTATCGTGCAGGCCGAACCGGCGGTGCATGTGCTGAACAAGCAGGTCGAGGAAATGACGGCCGGCGCGATACCGAAAAAGGCGATGAGTCTCAGCCTGTCCAGCGGCGTGGCTATATCCGTAGGACTGGCGATGCTGCGCATACTTGCCGGCCTGCCGCTGATGTGGCTGCTGATACCGGGCTATACGCTCGCGCTGGCGCTGAGCTTCTTCGTGCCGCGCATCTTTACCGCCATCGCTTTCGATTCCGGCGGCGTGGCCTCCGGCCCGATGACCGCTACCTTCCTGCTGCCGCTGGCCATGGGATTATGCGCGGCGGTGGGCGGCAATATCGCCGTCGACGCTTTCGGCATGGTGGCGATGGTGGCGATGACGCCGCTGATCACGATACAGATATTGGGTCTGGTCTATCAAATCAAGCTCAAACGCCAGCAGCGCCAAGCCGCACAGACGGCGCA